>DATMAX010000017.1:0-17486 GCA_035559395.1 Methylococcus sp.
GCCCCAGGCCTGGCCGTACTCGAAGACCACGACGTTCCGCGACACCAACGGCGCTTACCCCTTGCTGCCGATCACCCTGTACGACACGTCGAACACCTACGGCGTGCTTGACGGCATCCATTTCGTCACCGGCTTCGGCAACGCGGTCGAGAACACAGTGAACATCGGGACCGAAACCCATGTCGTCCTGCAGGACGTGACCCGCAACGGGCTGAGCGACTTCTTCGCCATGAGGATCGGGTGATGGCCTATCAGACCGGAGTCATCACGTCGGCCGCAGACCTGGTCGTCGCCATCACGGATTTCGCGGTGGCCAACGGCTGGACGGCCAACGGCAACGTGTTGAGCAAGGGCGCAACCTTTGTCCGTCTGACGGCGCCGAGCACTTCCGAGGTGCGCATCGAGGGGGCGAGAAACGGCAACTTCGTCGCGCCCGACCTGTGCGGGCGTCATTCCCGGATCTACAACACCGCGTGGCCGGCATCGGCCACCTATCACCTCGCGGCGCTCGACAACCCGGATACCATCTGGTGCACGATCAACTTCGCCGTGACCACTCACCAGCACATCGGCTTCGGCACGGTCGAGAAGTACGGCAACTGGGCCGGAGGGACGGATTTTCCCAAGACACGCAGGAAAGCGCGGCTTCCCAGCTCTGGCCATAGAAGCTGAGCTTCTCCCTCTATGCATTCGAACTCCTGCCTATCTGCCTGCGACACCGCAGGGATTGCGCGAACCGAAAAGACGTCGGGCTCGTCGTGACAGGATTCGCTCAATTCGTGGGCGACATGCCCCTTCGCCAATTTCAAGATGACGTTGCGTACTCGCGTTTCATCGGGCTGCCACCAAAGACGGCCGAAGAGATCATCCGAGCGACACGCCTCCAATTGAGCGGTGAGCCGCGGGTTCCTGGATAGCGCTCGTTTGACCTTTTCCCTCACAAGTCCTTCGGGCTCGTTTGTGTCAGCCATGACACACTCCAGCAGGCACGCCAGATATTCCTCGTCCAACGAAAAGCCGCCGTTGCACTCCCGGCAGGCCTCGACGACTGGAAGGTTCTTAGGTAGCGGATCGTCGAGGAAGACTCGTGATGGCACGTGGTCGACGGTATCGGGTCGGCCACAACAGTAGACGCAGCTTCCTTTCAGGCGCTCATCCACGAAAAGGTGTTTCGGATCCACGTGCGGCCCCCCTTCAGTCGGCGTTGCAGCGTCGCGCCACTTCCCAGCGACGCCACCCCGGCACATGCGCGCTCATCAGCGCCTTGAACATGCGCCCGTGGCTGGCGTAGCGCAGGTGCAGCAACTCGTGGACGATGACGTAGTCCTGGAAGCGCTCATCCTGCGCGACCAGATCGGCGGCCAGGGTGACCGTCCCCGCGGACGAGCAGGAACCCCACTTCCTGCGCATCTCTTGGACCCGAATGACGCGCGGGTTGACACGCAGCTTCACCGCCCAGGCCAGTGCCCGTCGTCGCAGTTCTTGCGCAGGGTAGAGGGACGCTTTCACGCCTCGCCCTCCGCGAGCAGCAGTCGGATGATCAGGTCGACCACGCGGGCGCGCTCGTCCTGTCCGAGCGCCAACACGGGTTTGTACATGGCGGCGCGCAGGCGGCGTTGCTCGTCGGGGTTCACCGATGCATTCGGGAAGCGCGACAGGAGCGCTTCGGCATCCTTTGCGAGCGCCATGGCGTCGACCGATGCCGCCTTGACGGCGGGGTCGTCGCGCAAGACCCAGTAGACAGCGAAAGCGCGCGGGGAAAGTCCGCTGTCGCGCGCCGCCTTCATCGCCGCTTCCTTCTCGGCCGCCAACGCTGCGAGTTGGTCCATCGCGGCCAGACCGGTCGTCTTGCGCTCCTCCAAGTCTTTGAGGATGCGTTCGGCGCGGTCTTTCAGTGGCTGCAGCACCGGGGCTGCGGCGGGGTCCTGGTCGATCTCGTGCTGCAACCCGCGCACGAGGTTGAACACCTTGCCTTCGTCGGATCCCTTCTCGCCACGCAGCGACTCAAGCGTCTTGACATCGAAGGTGACGCTCTTGGTGAGCCGCCCCAGCCCCTCCTGCGTGGCGCTCCCTTCGATCAGGCGCCGGGTTTTGTAGGCGAGGTCGGCCACGAAGCCCACCTTGTCGGCATAGGCATTGCGAACCGCCGCATAGAGCTGGCTCAAGTGCTTGTAGGTCGCGATGTGGTCGCGCAACTCGGGCGATGGGGAGAGGATTTCCCACAGCGCCTCGATGTCCTTGTAGTGCTCGAAGAAGGTCTTGCGCGCCTCGGGCGAAAGGAACCGCCCGAACACCAGGCGTTCCAGCCGTTCGTCGGGCGTACCGTTTGCATCTGACTCCAGGTAGTCCTTCTTGGCCTGCTCGATGCGCTGCAGGAAGTCCTGCAGCAGCACGTCGAGGTCCTCGATCACGCCGCTGACGTCGCTGGAGTCGAACTGCAGCGCTTTCTTCAGTTCGCGCAGTACGCCGACGAAGTCCACCACCAGGCCGACGCGCTTTTGCACGCCGTTGGCATCGACGTAGGGACGATTGACGCGGGCGATCGACTGCAGCAGCACGTGGTCGCGCATCGGCTTGTCGAGGTACAGGCAGTAGAGCAGCGGCGCGTCGTAGCCGGTGAGCAGCTTGTCGGTGACGATGAGGATCTTGGGGTCCTCGGCGGGCTTCTTGAACAGCAGCCGCACGTCCTCCTCCCGCTCGGGGGAGAGCTGGAGCTCCGCCACCAGTGGCCGGTCGATGGCGTCGGCCGCGTTCTCGGTGTAGACCGGCACCGACCACTCGGGCGGCAGCAGTCTGTCCAACGCCCTCTTGTATTTCGCGCAGGCCTCGCGGTTGACGGCGACGAGGAAGGCCTTGTAGCCCAGCGGCAGGACGCTTTCCTTGAAGTGTTCCGCGACGAAGGCGGCCACCTTCTCGATGCGGTCGTCCGCCGTCAGGAAGGTACGCAGCCCCACCGCGCGGTCCAGCACCTTGTTGAGCTCCTCGACGTCGGTGACGCCCTCGCTGTCGGCAAGCGCGAAGAACTCCTTGTCGAGTCGATCCGCCGGCACCGTCATCGTAGAGGGTGCCATCACGTGCTTGATGGGGAGGGTGGTCTCGTCGGCGATGGACTCGGCAATCGAGTACTTGTCGAGATAGCCCAGTTCGTCCTGGGCGCCGAAAATCTTGAACGTACCCTCACCCTGGGAGGTCCGAGCGATCGGCGTTCCCGTGAAGCCGATGATGGTGGCCTTCGGCACGGCCGCCATCAGGTAGGTGCCCAGGTCCTTGGCCACCGAGCGATGCGCTTCGTCGATGAAGACGTAGACGTTGTCACGCAGACAGCTATCCTTCCGGACGGCCTCGAATTTGTGGATCATCGAGATGATCAACCCCCGGAAGTCGGCGTCCAGCAGGGCCTGCAGTTCGGCCTTGTTGTTGGCTCGCCGGACTGCGATGTCCTGCTGCTGCATCTCGCCGAGCAGGCGCTCGACCCAGCCCTTGAGCTGACCTTCCAGCTCGGTGCGGTCCACCACCAGAATCACCGTCGCGTTGGCGAAGCGCGCCTTGTCCTCCAGGATCTGGCGGGCGGCCGTTAGCAGGGTGAAGGTCTTGCCCGAGCCCTGGGTGTGCCAGATCAGCCCTCGGGTCTTGGCGGGGTCCAGGCAGCGGTCGAGGATGGCATCGATGGCGCGCCGCTGATGCTGGCGCAGGACGGATTTCCGCGTCTCGCCGTCTTGCACGTAGAACAGGATCCAGTGCTCCAGCGTACGCAGGAAGTCGGTGCGCTCGAAGAACGACTGCACGGCGAAGCGGTAGCTCTCCTCACGATTCTGCTTCCAGCGCGCCATGTCGCGCCGGTTCACGTTCCAGGTCACGCCGTACCAGTAATCGAGCAGGTGGGTCACGTTGAAAAGCTGCGGTGCCGCCAGCAGCTCCGGGGTCTCCAACTCGTAGCGGCGCAGTTGCTTGATGCCACGTTCGATGGCGTCGCCGTCCTTGGGGTTCTTGTGCTCGACGATGCACACCGGCACGCCGTTGATGACGAACATCACGTCCGCGCGATTGCCCTTGCGTGCCGACGGCTTGATCTTCCACTCCCAGGTGACATGAAAGGCGTTCGTCTCGACGTGCTCGAAGTCGATGAGCTGGACGCGGCGATGGCGTTTCTCGGTCTCGTCGTACCACTGCCGCTCGCCGCGCAGCCACGCCAGCAACTCGCGGTTGCCGTCGATGGTGGCCGGCAGGGCATCCAGTGTCTCGACGATGGAGCGCGCCGCATCCGCCGCAAGCCACGGGTTGAATTCGAGGATCTTTCGCTCCAACACACCGCGGAACAGGCTGGAGGATTCGTCGCCGCGCCGTATCAATGCTTCGAAGGGCGTGAGCGGCTCCCAGCCGATCTCTGCGGCGTGATTCACCATCGGGAACTGCACACTCCCGGCCTCGCTGATCTTGAGCGTGCTCATGCCACGGCCTCCTCGGCTTCGGCCTCGCAGCATTCCAGCGCCGACAGGTCCAGTTCATCGACCCGGATCTCGCCCGTCATCAGCTTGTGCAGCAGGGCCTTGAAGAGCTCCTCCAGCACCGCGCGCTTTTTGCGATGCAGCTCGATCTTGCGGTCGATGGTGTCGAGGATGGCGACGATGTCGTCCTGCTCGGCATGCGTGGGGGGAACCGCAACCAGCAGGCTACGGACGATTTCCAGATTGAGGTTCTGCTGCTGGCCGCCATGAGCCAGCGACCGAATCTCCTCATATTGCCAAGTCAGGAAGTGGTAGAGGAATCGCGTTCGAACCGCGTCATCCAATGGCGACATGGCCGCACATGCCTGATTGCATGCTGCTTCAATGCCAAGGATGGCAACTTTGCCGCGAGTAATTCCTTGGCCATACATGGCCATCAACAGTGTTCCCTTGGGTAGTAGTTTGGCTGCGGAGTTTTCCAGCCCCTCGGGTGTGATGTGCTCCTCGGTCTCCGTGATCTCGCAGTAATCCACCTCGGTGGTCTTCACCCAAGGAACGCTGCCGCCGGTCCAGTAGGCGGGATTGCCTCGCGAGGGGGTACCGCCAGATGCGACAGAAAAGTGTGCGCCGATGGGCTCCAACACCCAACTCTCTGGCACCGGCCCGATCTCGGTGTCCTTCTGCGGCTCGCCGCGCAAGCCGCGCGTAAACAGCTCGCGCATGGCGGCGCGCTTAAGTTCCTGCGCCGTCGCGGCCGCCTTATCGTGAACTCTGATGGCCTCACGCACCTTGGCGAGTGCCCGAGCGATCTCTCGCTGCTCTGCCACGGAGGGGTGTGGCACCTCCAAGCTCGCGAGCCGGTTGCGCGAGAGATTGGGAATGGTCGTCTTGTTGCCCGCCCCCTCGAAGATGCCGAGCTGCGTGAAAGCACTCTGCAGGAAGTAGACGTAGAACCGTGGCTCCACGTCGCCGCGGATGGGACGCAGACGATGCAAGTGATTCTGGAAGGCCATCACGGGGACACGCCCGTCCCAAACGGCCGCCCGCCCAATCTCGCCGCCTTCGCACACCAATAAATCGCCGGCTTTCAGACTCTTGTCGGCCAGCTCACTGGGCGGGATGGACATTTCATCCACTTCCGTCAAGTCGATGTCGTCCCATAGCACATTCGACGTGCGCAAGAACGGCACCTTGTCCGTTCCTGCTCGCGCAGCCGCCGACATCGTCTTGCCTGCACCGATTTCGAACAACTCGCCCAAAGGCCGCCATGTCCAGTTCGGATTGGTCATAGTGGTGCAAGCAACCTGGCAAGGGTTTGGTCGATTTCGCGAGCCTTTTCGTCTAGCGCGAGCATGTCTGCGATGATGGCCTTGATGGGGCGATGATCCGCATCGCCGCCCTGAGCGACCCACCGGCCCGGACTCAAGTTGTAATCCGCCTCCCGCGCCTGTTCGGTGGTAATCACCGCCAGTTCTCCCTCGACCGGCTCGCCCTTGAGATACATCGCCGCCAGCGGCCGGATGTCCTCCTCGGGCAGGTAGTTCTTGGGCCGGCCCTTCTTGAAGCGGCGGCTGGCGTTGAGGAGCACGATCCGGCCCTTGCGCGCGGCGCTCTTGCGCTTGGAGAGCACCACGATCACACCGGCGGCGGTGGTGTTGTAGAAGAGGTTCTCGGGTAGCAGGATCACGCCGTCGATCAGGTCATGCTCGACGAACCACTTGCGGATGCTGCGTTCCTTGTCCTCGTTCTTGGAGCCGGAGCCGCGCGTGACGGCGCCGGTGTCCAGCACCACTGCGGCGCGGCCGTGGTCGTTCATGCAGGCCAGCGTGTGCTGCAGCCAGGCCCAGTCCCCTTTGCCGCTGGTGATGCCGCCGGCGGTGCGGAAGCGGTCGAAGGGGTCGTTGGCGAAGATGTCCGGCGCAAAGGGCTGGTTCCACATCGGGTTGGCGACGACGATGTCGTGCTGCCTGATGGAGCCGTCCGCGTTGCGGAACTTGGGGTTGATCATGGTGTCGCCGCGGGCCAGCTCCACCTCCATGTCGTGGATGATGGCGTTCATCTGCGCCACGGCGTAGCTTTCGGCCTGCAGCTCCTGGCCGGAGAGCTTGAGCGGCACGCGGCTCGTCGGGTCCAGCTCCCGCGCGACCAGCTGGAGCTTGATCAGCAGCCCCGCCGAGCCGCAGGCGTAGTCGTGGCAGGTCTCGCCGGGCTTGGGCCGCAAGATGTGGGCCATCAGAAAGCCGACCTCGGTCGGCGTGAAGAACTCGCCGGCGCTTTGGCCAGAACCCTCGGCAAACTTGCGCAGCAGGTATTCGTAGGCACGGCCGAGGAAGTCCGGCTGCACGTCGGCTAGCCCCAGGCGGTAGCGCGGATCGGAGAAGGTCTCCACCACGCCGCGCAGCTTGGCCGGGTTGATGTCGCGCTCGCCGTTACGCTCGGCGGCGAAATCCACCACGTCGATCACGCCAGAGAGGGAGGGGTTTTGTTTGACCACGGCGCGCACGGCGCGGGTCAGGTGCTCGCCGATGTCCCGCGGCGCGGTCGGGCGGCCGCGCTCATCCAGCGGCCAGTCGTACTGCTCGCGGCCGCTGATCACCGCCCAGCGGGCCTCTGGCGGCAGGTAGAAGCGCAGCAGCGAGTGGTCCGACTCGGCGATCTCCAGGGCGGTGGCGCGATCGCCGTACTCCTCGGCCAGCCGCTCGATCTCGTCGTCGAACACGTCGGACAGGCGCTTGAGGAAGAGCAGCGGCAGCAGGTAGTCCTTGAACTTGGCTGCGTCCTTCTCGCCGCGGATCGAGCAGGCCGCATCCCACAGCATCTGCTCCATCGGCTTGGTGGTGGGTGAGGCGACTCCTGCCCGCCCCCCGCCGCGCCCGGCACGACGCCGCGTCACCTGCGCGGCCGCCTCGGCCGGCGAGGGGCTCTCGGCGCCCTCGACTCCAGCCTCCCGGGCCAGCGCGAGGATGGCCTCTTGCGCGGCGCGCTGCGGCTTGTTGCCGCCACCTTCCCAGCGGTTGACCGTGGCGAAGGAGACGCCCAGGCGCTCGGCAAGCTGCTCCTGGGTGAGATCGAGCTTGGCGCGGACGGCGCGAAGTGTAGCGGGTAGAGCTTGTGCTTGTTTTGTCATGTTTGCGATATTTGCAATATCGCACACGCTTGTCAAGCCCTAATCGTCCGTTCCGTGCCTGACCTGTTCCGAATCGCCTTTACTTGAAGACGATTACCGACAAAACGCAACACGCATCACTCCGCGCTCACCCGCACGCTACGGCTCTTGGTCGATGTCGCCAGACACGACGCCTCGTAGGCTTCGATGTCGATCTGGCGGTAGAGGACGCGGCCGCAGATCTTAATGAACTTGGGCCCTATCCCCGCGCTGCGCCAGCGCTCCAGCGTGGCCTCGCTGATGCTCCAGCGGGCGGCCAGTTGCTTCTGGTTGAGACGAACGACTTCCATCTTGGTCTCCTTCCGAACGAGTTGGCAGGAGTCCATGAAGGCACTGTTCGGTCGGGGAGCCAAGGTTGCGGTTGGCAGCCAGCAGGCAGGTAGCACCGCCCGCACCTTGTTTCGAATATTTCGACTTTTCGTTTATTTCGGTTATACTTCCTCCCATGACGATGTTCCACGAATCCATGAGGCTGCCATGACCACCCTCTCACCCGCCCGTCCGCTGCCCACGGCAGAGGAGGTCGCTCTCGCCCGCGAGAGCGGCCGGGCACTGTCTGCCTACCTGCAGACCCGTGCGGAAACCCAGCAGATCGAGATCTTCGACGACAAAGGCGCGTCCCACCCGGTCCGCGTCCCGGTGTCGGCGCTGCGGCTGCTCGTGGACGTCCTAACCGAAATCGGTGAGGGCAACGCGGTCAGCATCATTCCGATCCACGCCGAACTGACGACGCAGGAGGCGGCGGACGTGCTCAATGTCTCGCGACCGTTCCTGGTGCAGTTGCTGGAGCGCGGCGAGATCCCATTCCACAAGATCGGCACCCACCGCCGCGTCCGTTATCAGGACGTGATCGCCTACAAGGAGCGGATCGACGCCGACCGCAACAAGGCCCTCGACGCCCTGGCCGAGCAGGCTCAGGCGCTCAAGATGGGGTACGAATGAATGAGCTCGCACTTCACCGTCGTCTACGACGCGTGCGTGCTCTACCCGGCACCGCTGCGCGACCTCCTGATGCGCCTGGCCCTGACCGACCTGTTCCGTGCGCGCTGGACGGACATGATCCACGATGAGTGGATGCGCAACGTCCTCGCGCAGCGGCCGGACCTGAAGCCCGAAGACCTGGAGCACACCCGTTCCCTGATGAACGCCCACGTGCGAGATTGCCTGGTCACCGGGTTCGAGCATTTGATCCCTTCCGTCGAACTGCCGGACCCGGACGACCGCCATGTGGTCGCCGCCGCCATTCACAGCGGCGCCAGCTTGATCGTGACGTTCAACCTGAAGGACTTCCCGGCGGAGCGGCTCCAGCGCTACAACCTGGCGGCTCAGCACCCTGACGACTTCATCTTCGATCTGCTCGACCTGCACCCGGCGCAGGTATGCGAGGCGGCCGCCAACCATCGCCGGTCGCTGAAGAACCCGCCGAAGACGGCCGATGAGTACCTCGACACCCTGCTCAAGCAAGGCCTCACGCCGACGGTCGGCCTGCTGCGGGAGTGGAAGGTGGCGATCTGACGGACGCGGGTTCGATTCCGATATAGGGAGTCGAACCGGCATCCGAAAACAGACGCGGTTGAACGGCCTAATCGGTGACCAATCTACGAGAAGAACCGCTCGACCATCTGACGATGACAGCCTGTCAACCCCCCACTTTTCGCAGTAGCCCGCAGGACTTATCAACTTGCCGGGACGCCGGTAACATGTCTTTTCAACGGCGTTTGGTGCAGGTTGCCGCCCCACCACCAAATTGCCCGTTTTTTCAAGCACTTAGATTGCTTTTCTCGTCGCGATCCGGTTGTGGGGGATTTCCCACGTGACCAAGTCGTGACCGCCCCCACTCAAGCCCCCGCACTAACGGTGCGAGATTGAGCCGGTCCGCTGCATGGCTTTCCATGCAAGGTTCGGCTCTGATGCTACGCTGAAGACGCCACACGCGGTCGCTTCCGCTTCGTTTGAAGTTTGAAGTTTGAAGATGAGTACGCTCATGAGCGGCTTCGGAAGCGGAAAATTCCCAACATTACGACGACCGCGAGCAGAACCGCAAGAATGGCCCCTACCCACATCCTGAAGTCCTCATCAAGCGCAATTCCACCCCCATAACGCGCCTTCAACGCTACCCCGCCGATGTCCACGAAGTCCTCGGTGCCGAAGGGAGCGGCTTGGGCAGTCACGAAGAATACGGCTTCGCGCAGCTTGGGAGGCGAGGCTGTGGGAGTCACGACGGCGTGGATGAGACGCGCGCAGTCATGTACATCCGAAACGAAACGGTTTTCGCTCAGTTTGATGTCCCAGTCCGGCAACTGGTTCTCGACCCGCAGGCGGATCGTGGCCTTCGCAGGCAGCGTATTCTCGACGCGGAAGGAAAAGTTCGCCGGAGAGGAGGTATCGTGAACGTTGACGTTCTTCTGCGCAGCATTGGAACGATTGGCAAAGTGGGTATCGTAGCCATAGTCGATGGTGACGAGGATACAGCCGTGGATCTCGCCAGGGGGCAGGTCCGGAGGTGTCCAGGCGATCGAGACCTCGCGCGTCTCATCACTTGCGATATCGACGATCTGACTGCCAAGGTCGTAAAAGGTCGGGATGCTCGCCGTAAAGGGATAGAAGCCGAAGCTGATCCGGACACGCTGGGCATTCCCCGGTCCGTTGTTGTGAATACGGGCGTAGATGTGATCCGCCACTCCGGAGCGGATGTTGCGCCCGTTGCGTTCACTCTCGGTTTCGACAGCATGAGAGTAATACCAGGGGTCGCTTGGGTGCGCGCTGCCGTCGAATCCCAGGAAGGTGAGATCGGCCACCCCTCCCTGAGTACCATCGGAAAGGTTATGGAACGCCTGGTAGGCGTCGATCTCCCCAAAGCCCTAGTGGTTGTCCCAGGTTGCGGCGGCTTGCGGGTAGACCACGGCGGTATCGGCGGTTCCCTTGGCCTCGGCGCTTCGAATCAAGAGATCCTTGACGTTGCCGGCGGCCTTGTTGTCAAAGTCGGTCAACTGGGAGTTGTACCCGAAGGCGAGGGCAGCCAGGCCGGCCGTAGCGGCGGTCGCGGCCGAGTTGGTCGGGAGCCAAGTGGAGCCACCCATCGGGAAGACGACTTCCGGCTTGAGCTCGTCCAGGAGGTCGGTGTCTCCGTCGTTCGCGCGGGGACCCTGGACCGTCGTGGCCGTGTCGTTGGCACGGTCAACAGTGTTATGAATATCCGCCGTGGCGACGGCGAGGGCGCGGGTTGCCGCGCCCGGGGTGAGGACCTGTGAGTCCGGGGCGTTGTCACCCGACCCGGCGACCACGAGGACACCCATGCCCGAGATCAAATCGACGAGCTGGTTCCAGCTTTCGCGGCCGTCGGCGGCCCCGCTGAAAACCGCCGAGATGGAGACGACGTGAATCTGCCAGGTGCGATGCATCTCGTAGATCTTCTCGAGGGCACGGACGTAAGCCATGGGATCAGGTCCGGACCCATCCCCGATCTTGATATCGATGAGTCCCGAGCCTCGGGCGATGCCATTGGCCGGATCGTAGATCAGTTGAGCCATATAGCCCGCGTGATCGGTTGCAGCAGGTTCGGCCATTGGGTTCTCGATGGAGTCGGTCAAGGCGTTGTAGCCGTGCCGGAACGAGGCGTCATAGGCAGGGCCGACGCCCGTGTCGAGAATCGCGATATTGACCCCATTGCCGTCCAAGGTGGCAGGCCAGCCGAAGCCGCTTTCCAGGGTTTGAGCGTAAGTAGTGCTGGAGCGGACCTTGGCGGCCTGGTACACATCCCAGGTCCAGCGGCCCGTCTGGGCCAGTTCGACCATGGCGACTTCGGATCGTGCCCCGATTTGCCGGGCTTCGTCGCGGTCGATGCCCGTGACTACTACCAAACTGAGATACTTGCCGACATACGTCACGTCGCCCAGTGTCTTGAGGTAGGCGATGAACGGGCTGGACGCGGGATCTCCAACGCAATTGTTCAAGTCCACGATGACGGTCATCGAATCCGCGCGGGCTTCGATCAGGTCGTCCACGAAGTTGTCGTTGGTGTCACGTACCCAGTGACGTAGCTTGCCGTTGTCCTTCCATACCATCGGGGTCCACGGGGTCGCGGCCGCGGGGTTTGGCGCGATGCTAAGGAGAAACGCAACCGCGCTTAGCGCAGCGAGGGCTCGGAAGATCAGCGCTCGTTTCATGAGGAGGCCTCCTTCAGTTCCACCAGATCTCGAAAGATCGCGCCCATGCTGCGACGGCGCGATGACGCTATCCCCCAGCTTGAGGGAGATGGATTTCAATGGGCTTTCCGTATGGCTCCATCCAAAGATGGACCCGAAGGAGGGCAAAGTCAAACAGCGCTATGGGACATTCCACGATCTCGCCACTCGCGCCGAAATCGCCGTTTTCGACAGCGGCCGACTGGGAAAAAGCGGAAAAAGCGTGTGATGAAGTCGGGAGCTTCGTTTCAACGCCGATGGTTGACCATGCGATCCGTCAAGTTATCTAAGCTCCAGAGTCGTGGCGCATTCCTGACTCGGACATTCTTGAGAAGTCGTACCGACGTGAAAGACAGCATGTGTTAACCCACCCCACGGCCGCTGCTTTCCTCGATGCCCTAATCGATGCCATGCCCGATCCGATCCCCTACGGTTTTCACCGACAATGGCACCCGGTTCTGTGACCTGCCCTCACGCCACAACGGCCTGGCCGCCAGACTGCGCGTGCATGGCCAATGGCATCGAGTATAAGCTCATCAAGCCGAACCATCACTGGATGAATGGCCGAGTCAAGAGGAGGAACTGGACCATGAAGGAAGCCACCGTCAAGCGCTACCACTATGAGAACCACGACCAGCTAAAAAGCCACCTTGATGACTTCATTGGCACTTACAACTTCGCACGCCGTCTCAAGACCCTCAAGGGCCTAACTCCTTATGAATACATCTGCAAGGTCTGGACAAAAGAGCCGGACCGATTCACGATCGATCAAATCCACAAGTGCCGTGACTAAACATCCGGGGGGTCATTCTTGTAACGCCCACGCAGCCCGCTGAAATCCGGTTCGTGGTCCACCAAGTAGCACAGAGCGCGCCTAAAGCTGCCGGGCACAATTTTCTTCTCGAAGTCCACCGCACCGCATCTCTCTCCCATTTTCCTGCAATCCGAAGACTTGACCCTTAAATCGCGCCATGTCGATTTCCCTTTCCACAAAAATCTCGTCCTGCTCACGATACCACGAAGGGGGGTCGGGAATTTATTACAACTTCATCGGTCCTCATTGCTTCGGCGTAGCTCCGCTTCAATAGAGGAGAGACGGTTTTTGATCTCGCTAAGCTCGTGCACAAGCTCTTCGTTTCGTTGCCTTTCAAAATACCCCCTCATGGCAATAGCACACTGATCTGACGTCAGTGACTTCAGGCAGGTCTGGTACGCGATGACTTCCGCCGGTGGAGGGTTTCCGCCGGCAGGAGACGGACTCGCGGCCGCTCTAACTTTTGCTTGCCTCTGCTTAGTGGGCTTGGCAGCGGTCTGTTTGGCTATTTGCTCCTGCTCTTCTTTGGCTTTTTTTTCTTGCTCGGCTTTTTCTTGCTCAGCTCTCCGTAAAACATCCGATGCTGCTTTTATTTCAGCGGGGGAACCGAACCTATCGATACATTGCTGCAAGTAGGATTCGGTTTCAGGAAGTGTATGCAAGTACCATTGCCGCATTTCCGTACTCATGCGCGCAAGTGTCTCCAATTTATTCCAGCACTGTTGTACCTCGAGTAGTTTTGCCTCGGGTGGTTTATTGATTAGTTTTTCGGCCTCACGCAAGCGCTCTTCGAGTCGCGAATAAGATTCCGTTGCATGTGCATGCCGGTAGGGTTCGTGTCGGCTCATAATCGTTTCGAAGGTGCTCGGATTGCGCGTTTTCTTGGCACAACCGGCGCTACTCAACAAAATCATTGCAGTAACAAGCATAAGTCGTTTCATCGGTTGGCAACCTCCTATACGCTTTATGGATACCGGTGCCCCTACCTATTGAGCCGGGTTAATGACTCGGGGGTGAGGGCTTTTGCCACGATACTGTCGTGCCGCCACTTGCCGGCGCTACGCGACGGACAAACCCCTCTTCGTTCTCTTCCGGACTATGGCAGGGACAGTCTCCCCCGTGCCGCAGTACTCTGCGGGCCGGCCTCGAAACGGACCACAAGGCGTACGGGCCTTCGGCCATGCTTAATAACTCCCTCCAGAGAGGAAATCCGGTCCTCGATTTCCCTAATTATGCATCGCTCGCCCTTCTCGATCCGCTTCCCTAGCGCGGCGAATTCCACGAATTACACTTGGACGTTTAAAACGTCCAGGCGTTGGTGAGCGTCCACCGGGCCGATTTGCCCGAAGTCATCGCCTCCAGAACGCCTTGCCCTTCTTCGTGATACTACCGAAGCTTCCTAGGGGCGGCAAAGCGCGCTCCAGAAGGGACTTGGCAGCGCAGCCGCTTCCCCTTCCTTGGCTTTGGGCACCAAGGCTTGAATGATTTCCGGGACCTGTTCGGCAATGGCAGCCCAGAGGTTCATTTGCTCATCACTTCCTAACGGCTGGCCAGTGGAGTTTCCGGATTGCCCTTTCTTCCCCTGCGCCCTGTGCCATAGATTACCCTGAAAAGTCTGTGCCGGTTGAGAAGGCTCCAGAAAGACGACACGAATCGTCATCTCGCGTTCGGCCAGACAAGATGTCTGGCCCACAGTGACAGCAAGATTCGCGCGTTCCCGCTCTGCCCAATCCAGGATCAGGGTGGCGTTCTCTTGTCGGGCAGCCTCCGCAACCGACGCCCCCCGGAATCGCAAATCGCCAGGGCAGCATTTTCCGGAAAGCGAGGGATCGCCGCACATCTTGCGCCCCCCATCAGAAAAATGCCTCGTTTTCCAGATCCTCGGCCACTTCGACCACCTTCTTGGATCGGATAAGCCTTGGATCGCTCGATCCTTGGAAAGGCTCCCAGCCCGCCGAGGATTTGCTCCGCTTCCCGGAGCAAGTTTCGAATGTCGTCTCGCTGCTCTTCATTAGGGGGCACTCGGAAAAATTCTGAATTGCGAGCGAAGCAAAGCAATTCAAGGTGTTGGGAAATCAGTTTGTTATGGATCGCCACAGCCTTCGGGCCTCGCGATGAAGGAATAAATCAGAGCTTCCCTAACATGCTGCTTCTTTGTTCAGATGGTATGGACGCCTCCCCCGGCAACGGGGCCGGTAGCGGCCAGGAAGTTCGAGGTGGATCTTCGCTGCGACGGCATCTGGGTGCCAAAGTGGAGATGTCATAACCAACCCCTTGAGCAGAAGGATCCGAAATGAAGCATAGCGTAATCGGCATGGCCATCGCCAAGCGCGTCATCCAGTTGCATTCCGTGACCCGGAAACGGGAGAGGTCATGCGTTCAAGCTGAGCCGTAGCGAGGCGCTGGATTTTTTTCGCACGGCGACAGCCTGCCCGGGTTGCCATCGAGGGCTGTGGCAGTACTCACTGGCGGGCCAGACAGTTGATCGCGTTGAGGCATGAGCTCAGGCTGTGATCGCCCAAGAGCGTTCGCCCCTTCGTGTTGCACAACAAGACCGATACGGCGGACGCCCGCCCATCTGGACTGCTGCGCAGCAACCGGAGGTGCGCTTGGTGGCGGTGAAGACCGAAGTCCAATTAAAGCGTCCTGGCCCTGCATCGCCTGCGCGCCCAACTGCTGAAGTTCCGGGGCATGCAGACCAATGCCCCGCGGGGACTCTACGAACTCGGGGAAGTGCTGCCGGAAGGCTTCGCAGCACTGGCCGAACTGGGGGCGCATCTGCCGGCCATCTTGGTCAACAGCCTGCGCGAACAGCGGACACGCGTCCAGCGGCTGGACACCGGATCGCCACCATGGAGCGCGCCGCCTGGCGAGCGTGATGCGCGAGACCCTGCAATGCCAGTCGGTATAGCGGCCATCCCCGGGGTGGGGTTGATGACGGACTCTCCAAGGAGCACAAGCGATTCCTGCGTGATGGCATACAGGTCGGACCGGAACGAGGAAAACCTGATAAGGAAGATGAACCGCCTGGAATGTCGATGACGCATAATGTGTTATGCGTCATCGACCCCGCTTCGATTGCAGGTAGCGGAGGATGTGAGCCTAACCCGCGCTCGATCCGACCTGAATCGACGTATAACCCCAATCCTGGGGTTATACGTCGATCGGCGGTTCAGCCGCACGTTCGATGTTCAGATGAGGGCCTTGTCAGAGAGGATTCCATCAGGGCAGTAGGCTTGTTCGCCTGCACCCACAGGCCGAATATAAGACTGCATCCTTACCTGCGCGCCAAATGCAAAATCACTTGTCACTCTGGGAGGCGTCCATACGAGAGCTTCCCTAATGGGCAATTTGGGTTGACTGTGACTTCAAGCTCTAGTTACCTTACCCAAGAGTTAAGGTTGGAGCGAGACCAGGCAGTCTGAATGAGACTTGCTACAAAGGGGCAGTCACTGAGACTCAACGGTAAAAATGACGATATGTGCTATGAAGAAACGGTTAAACAAGGTCGGAACAGCAACAGTGTTCAGGCTAACAACGATTGCCTTGGTTGGATGCTTTCAGGACGACGGCGCTGCACAGGAACCCTTGCGTCCAGGCACTGAAGTTGAGTTGACACAATGCGCGGGCTTCTTACTTGAAGGCAGCGGCGGCAATGCCTCTGAGGTCAACACCATATATCTATGGGTTTCCGGACTTCCCACTCATCCGGCCGGAGGACACTTCCGATTCCATGCCCAATTTCCACGTTCACGTTACATTTCTTACCAGAACTATAGCGACTTCAATACTTACGGTGGCGCGAATGTGGATGTATTAGCCGACACGGAAATCGTTCCCAATACAGGTTCCGTAAATCCTTTTCAAGCTTATGTCCCCTACCTTGATGGGAAGGTATCCTATACTGTGGATTTGCTGGACATACCTCTCGAGGATAGGCCGCTGCCCGAGCCAGCGAACATTCTCTATGGGGGTTACCTGCGAGACGGCACCCCAATCGACACCAACAACGTCAGGTACCGTGTGTACGTGCCGGATCCCGGCACCGACGAGCTCGGGGGTGTCCCGCTGCCGAAACTGTTCTTCGTTGTCGATGATCCGACGCAGACAAGCCTAGAGGCCATCCGAAAGATGTGCAAAAAGATCCACCGGGCCCAGAGGTCGCTTGAGGCAACATATAGCAAGACAGCTAATGTCATCAGGGCGCTATCGGATAAGGTAGCGGCCCTACGGCCTCCACGATCCCTCGATGTCGGTACGGTAACTTACCTTGCCAACGCAGTTGACCCGGGCGACAGGGGCGGCCATTACATGAATGCCCAGAGCGGATACCTTTATATGCAATTCGATCCGTTACGTGGCCCCGTGATGGCTGTGCGGTTCAAAGCACCCACATTTCCCGACACTGAGAAAGGCGAAGAAATAACGGAGGCGGAGCAGGTCCGCTATTGGTCGGTGTGCATGCAGCAAACGTCAGTTTTTCTGACTACGACTGGTTGTCTGCACGATGCCCAGATCGAGATCGATGATGATGGCTATGTAAGGCTCGCCTTCTCCTATCCGGAGGACCGACCCGTCGTCGGTGGGAAGCCCTACGGCAACTGGCTGGCCATGACGGATATTTTTGCTGCGGTGCTGCTGCGCCACATGCAGCCGAATCCAGAGTTCTCCGAGGCCCTGCTGTTTTACACCGGCGATCCTGTCGCACAGTCTGCCATCGCTGCGCACATGGGTGAGTGATCTTGCTACGCTTCGATGGACACCCCATTAATGAGGGCAAGGTCCTTGGAGGTGTTCAGTGAGTTCGAAAGAAAAGCAGAGCCGCCGGCGGTATACGGCGGAATTCAAGGAACAAGCGGTCAAGCGAGTGCTATCCG
>DATMAX010000018.1:0-2547 GCA_035559395.1 Methylococcus sp.
CACCGCCACAGAACTAGCGGCCTCGCGATGCCGTCGTCGCAAGGTGAAATAATCGCCGTGGCAATCCGGTCGGACGTCAAGTTCATTGGCTTTGGATCAATAAGAGACTCCCTCCGTATTTGCCACCGATCGATCGAGCGAGTTGGTGCGTGTTTCCTCGTACGGCAAATGTTCGCGCGATCTCGTCGTTCGGGTGACCGCTGCGATGGAATCCAGGCTCGCGGTGATCACGAGTTCGGGAGCCTGCCCTGGAGGATGCCCGAGCGTTTCCACGAAACGATTGGTACCGGTTGCCACCGGGATCAGATGGATATGACGGGTTGCGTATAACCGCCGTAGCTCATCGTTCACCATGCCGGAGTCCCAGGGGCCCCAGTTGATGGAAACCGTATGGACATTCGGGTATTCCACGCTGAGGCGATCGGCCAGCTTGTTCAGCACTTCATTCGCTGCACTGTAATCGCATTGGCCGACATTTCCGAACCGTCCTGCCACCGAGGAGAAGAAGACGAGAAACTTCAAACTGTCGAACCTTAGCTTCCGTGCCAGGGTCAAGGCCGGAACCACCTTGGTATGGTAGACGGCGTCGAAAGAAGCCTCGGACTTGTCACGAATCAGCTTGTCTTCGATGATGCCGGCACCATGCAGGACGCCGTCGATACGTCCCAGGCGGGCATAGATGTGATCGATCAACTGGCCGAAAACCTCGGCGTTGCGGACATCCACGGCGTGGTATTCCACTTCGACGCCGTTCTCCCGCAGGAAGGCCAGATTGCCCCGGAGCTCTCGCGTCTTGAGAATTCGCTTGAGCTCTGCTTCCACTTCTGCGGGCTTGACTTTACCGTCGCTTTGGGCGCGCAGCTTGCCGATGAGAAATTGACGCAATTCTCCTGGATCGGCGATGTGTCGAGTCGATTCCGCTTCCTCTTCAGGAAGCGGGGTACGTCCGACTAATATGAACCGTACCGGGTACCGTTGTGCCATGAATTTTACAATGTCGCCGGTGATTCCCTGGGCGCCACCCGTCGCCAGTATTACGGCACCGGGCTCGAGCTCTGGTCCGGAAAGACCACCTTCGCTATCATAAGGCTTCAGCTCCAGCCGCCAGCGCCCGGAACTGGTGAAGCCCACCTCGGGCGCGGAGTCCCCACAATGCAATTCCATGAGCAGGTTTTCTGCCCACTGGGCGGGGCTCAGTGCTGCTGGCTGAAGGTCGACGCACTTGAGCCGCAACTGAGGCCATTCCCGTGCCGCAGACTTGGCGACTCCGTGAGTTCCCGCACCTCCTACGGAGAATGTCCCGGAGCGTCCCAAACCAAATTGCCCATCCATGGCGGTGACATTGACGAGCCAACCCCCGCCGGCAGGCACGCCTTCCTCGAGGTTGCTCCCCAATGCCTTTAAGGTGAGAAACAGGATCCGTGCCGGATCGGTTTTTCGGCACAACGAATCGTCGGGCGTTGCCGCGCCGAGAACATTGATGAGCCCCCCCGGTGCCTTTCCCGTGTTCGCCACCAACGTTCTCAGTTTCTCCGCTGCATGCGGTGAGGCGAAGTCCACCTCGAACAACCCTGCTTCCAGGCTGATCGTTTCCTGACCCGGGACGATACGCCATACCGTGTATCCCTCATCAGCCAAAGCTTGCCTGAAGGTTTCGGTGATCTCCGAAGCTGGTCCCAAAAGGAGCATGGGTAAGTCGCAATACCCGGTAACCGTTCCGTTCCACGGTGCCGGCACCGGTTTCAACGCATAACACCTTACGGGATCCACCGGTTCGTATGCGATCGGTCTAGACTCCGCCGTCTCAACCGGCGAAACTGGCGGCGGAGTCTGGGATTTTTTTGGGGATGGAATCCCTCCTTCCTTCGTTTCCAATCTCGATTCATGCAGGCGGTCATACCAAGCGATGATTTCATTCAGGGTCTTCAGGCCCGATAGCTCCTCAATGACCGCTTCCTCGTCGCGTCCTTCCAGAAGATTATGCTGGTCCTTCAAAGCGCTGAATACCTCGATGCGCTTGATGGAGTCGATGCCGAGATCCGCTTCCATGAGTGCATCCAAGTCGAGCATCTCTTCCGGATATCCGGTACGCTCCGAGACCGCCCGAAGCAAATCGGCCTTGAATTGTTCCGTAGGAGCGAGACCGCGTCCGGCCTTGGCTGCCGGTGGGGAAGACACACTGGGTAAAGGAACCATGTTGTCGGCCTTGGACGCAGGCGCATCCGGACGAACTGGTGCATTCTGGACGATCGGGGCGCTTTGAGTCGCCGGGCCGCTCGCGGCAAGTATCTGGTTGGGCAATACCGGAGCGGGTGGAACCGTAGCGAGGACCACTCCTCGCGGCGGGGTGGGTGGGGCTGCCCTTGTCTGCAACGATTGCGGTGCGATGGGCTGAGACTCCCTCTGCCATCCCTGCAGCGGCAACTCCGTACCGGTCAGATTCGCATGCAGAAAGTTCAGGAAATGGCATAAAGTCCGTTGTTGCTCCTTTTGCAGGTCGATGAATTGGGCAAGGCTTTGCTGCACAAGAGCGAGGCGGGCGTCGCT
>DATMAX010000019.1:0-15227 GCA_035559395.1 Methylococcus sp.
TTGCGGCCCTGCTCTATTGCCTGCTGGCTCCCGGAACCGCCTGTACCGTGGCCGCCGCAGTCGCGAGCTTCGCCCTGGTCCTTTCTTTCCTGTACTCGTTCGCGCAACTTCACCGGTGAATCACGATGACTCTCATCACCACGCCCTGCCGGGACCGTGAGGACGTGCGCGCCTTCTTCGATCGCCTCGCGCCCGATTATCGCGACCTGCACGGACACGCCGCGAAGGCCCTGCGCCACCGCCTGCGACTCATCGATACCCTGATGCAGGGGACAGGGCGGGATCTTCTGGTGGAAATCGGCTGTGGTACCGGGATGCACCTTTTCCCCCTGGCCCAGCGTTTCCGCAAGGTCCATGGTACGGATCTTTCCCCGGCGATGATCGCCCGTGCCGAGGCGTTGCGACGCCGACACCCGGAGTCCGGGCGTATTACCCTGGCGGTCGATCCCGCGGAAGAGCTCGCTTCGGTGGGCACGGCCAAGGCGGACGTGGTGCTCTGCGTGGGTGCCCTGGAGCACATGTTGCAGCCCGAGGCGGTGCTGCGGCAGGTGAGGCGGGTCCTCAATCCCCGAGGTCGCTTCCTCTGCCTCACCCCAAACGGCGAATTCCTATGGTACGCCTGGCTTGCACCCCGTTTGGGCTATGCCACCCGGCATCTTTCCACCGACCGGTTTTTCCGTACCGCGGAGCTCGCCGATTTGCTCCGTGGCGCGGGGCTCAGACCGGAAGTCATCGGCTTCTGGAGTTTCGTTCCTCGTGGCGACATGCCCATGTTCCTCGCCCGGCTTTTCACTTTCCTCGATGGCGTGGGGCGGGGATGCGGGCTTTCGCGCCTGCGTGGAGGGCTCTATTGCCGGGCCGTTCCCTTTGCGGAGATCGAGAGCTGAGGAATCAATCTTTCTCCGCCAGGACGTCGAGCTGGTGGACGATGAGTCCGAGTTCCCCGGCTCCGAGGCGTCCCCGCCGGTCTTCATACCAGGCGGCGAGCGCGGGCGAGGCGAAGTGGCCGCTGCGCCCGGCTTCCTCGCGGATCATGCCGAGCAGGGCGGCGAGGCAGACGGCGTCCTGATCGCGGTAGCGCCGACGACGGGGCGTGAGATTCCAGTCGGAACTGCCGTAGGCGATGCAAGCGAAGCCCCGGCTTTCCAGGGCCTCGAGACAGCGGCGGCCGGATCGCGATCCGCCGCTTCGGAGCCCGCGTACCCGCCGCTGCTCCATGGAGGTGTCATAGACCGCGAGGATCTCTTCTTCCAGGCGCCCGTCGCGATAGGCGGGAAACAAGGTGGTGCTGCCATCGTAGAGGAGCGTGGCGTAGAACAGACCTCCCGGTTTGAGCCCCGCGGCGAGCGCCCCGATGGTCTCCGGCAGGGGCAGAAGATCCAGCACGGCGTGGGCGAGGACGAAATCGAAAGCGTGAGGTTCGGGGACCAAATCGAGAAGATCCGCCGCCACGAAGGTCACGCTCACCTCGCGTCCGGCCTTTTTCGCCGCGATCCCGTCCGGTCGCGGCGCGAGTCGAAAGCCCTGCCCCCGCAACAGCGCCGCGCTCTTTTCCCGGGCTTGCCGCAACAGGCTGGGCTCCCGATCCACGGCGGTGAGGTGCCAAGAGCCGGGAAGCAGGGTCAGCAAACGCCGCACGCTGGCGCCGCTGCCGGTTCCGAGATCGAGACCGGTGACACTGCCGCGATGCGCGAGCGCGCGAACGAATTCCCCCTGGGTCTCCGGGTTCAGGCTGCGTTCGTCGAGCGCGAACTTGGCTTCGAGGTAGGCCGTGAAATCGATCTCGGCAACCTCGGCCGGGTTCATGGGACATTCCCGTAGGAAGCCCAATCGCGCTCGTTTTCCCACAGCTTCACGGTCATCCTGCCGGCGAAAGGCAGGCTTTCCCGCAGCCTTTCCCAGAGGATGCGGGCGAAGTGTTCGAGACTGGGGTTCAGGCCACGGAAGGGTTCCAGTTCGTTCAACAGGCGCTCGCGGAATTCGCCGATCACGCCACCCAGCACCCGCTCCAGTTCGACGAGATCGATCAGATAGCCGTGTTCGTCGATCTCCGTTCCGGCCACCAGGACTTCCACCCGGTAATGGTGGCTGTGCTCGAAATTCTCGTCCCCGAAATCTCCGCCGATCAGGTAATGGCGGGCGATGAAATCGCGTTCGATGCCCAAGCGATACATGCAAGGCTCCTCAGGAGTAATCGAAGATGATTTGCACCACGTCCCCGGCCCGGTCCCGCATCTGCTCGAAGGCCGATTGGCAGGCGCCCGGCGGGTATCGCCGGGTGATCAGGCGCTCCGGTTGCAGGATGTCGAGCCACTCCCACACCAGGTGAAAACGCCGCTCCTTGGTCCAACGTCCGCTCAAGGCCGGAGCGATGGTGCTCACCTGGCTGGAAATTAGCCGGATGCGCCGGCGGTGGAAGGGACCGCCGAGGTTCAGCGCGGCGCGCTTGCGCCCATACCAGGAACCGACCACGATCCGTCCGCCGAAACCCACCAGTTCGAGCGCCTGGTCGAGCGCCCGTGGTTCCCCGGAAACCTCGACGGCGCCGTCGAGGCCGATGTCCCCATCCCGCCCGCGTTCCACCCAGTCCCCTGCCTCGTCGGGAGCGAGGGCCGTGCCGGCTCCCCAAAGGCGAGCCAGCTCGCGCCGTCCGGCAAGGGGATCCACCGCGATCAGTTCCCCTAGCGGAAAGCGACTCAGGATCGCCGTGGTGAGCAGTCCCACCACGCCTTGGCCGAATACCGCGAGGCGTTCTCCGACCAGGGGGGCGAGGTCGAACACGAGGTTTAGGGCCGATTCCAGATTGGCGAAAAACAGCGCCCGTTCGCTGGGGCAATGCTCGGGCACGGGATGGCAATCACGCCAGTCGACCAGCGCATGGCTCTGGTGGGGATGGAAGGCGAATACCCGGCGCCCCAGCCAATCGTGGTGTTCAGCGCTGCCCGCGCCCACGACCTCGCCGACCAGCGCATAGCCGTAGCGGAACGGGTAGCGAAACTGCCCCTGCAGGCTGGCGATGGTGGCGTCCAGCTCCAGGTCCTCGGGCGCTTCGCCGCGAAAAATCATGGTCTCGGTGCCGGGGCTGAGCGCGGAACAAAGGGCTTGGAGCAGGAGTTCCCCCGGCTTGGGGTCGGCGACGGGGATGTCCGCCCACTCGACCCGATGGGGAGCTTGGTGGAAGACGGCGTGGGCTTGCATCAGGAGATACCGACCGGACCGAAGGCGATGAGATCGGGGCCCAAGGCGTGGTAGCGGCAGTCGTCGAGGGTGAGCGGTGTCCACGCCGCCAGCCGGCTCAGTTGATCCACGGCGCGCAGGCCACCGAGGATCCTCGGGGCGATGGTGATCACGCAGTAATCGACCCGGCGCCGGGCCAGGAAAGCGCCGATGACCCGTGCCCCTCCCTCTACCATGAGTGTGCGGATGCCCATGCGGGCCAGCGCCTGCAGTGATTCTTCGAGCGCGACACAGCCGTCATCCCCGGCTTCGACCAGCACGACTTTCGCTCCACGTTCCTGGAGTGCCTGGCGTTTTCCCGGATCGGATTCCACGGTGGCGATGAGGATCGGCGGTTTCTTTCCCGGCCGCAACAGGCGGCAGTCCGGGGGCGTGCGCAACTGGCTGTCGAGGACGACCGGCTGGGGGTCCCGGCCTTCGCAGTGGCGTACGGTCAGTTGCGGGTCGTCCGTCAGGATCGTGTTGACCCCGACCAAGAGCGCATCATGCCGGGCTCTCAGGAAATGAGTGAGGACCAGCGAAGGCGGTGAGCTCAGGAGACACGGTCCGCCGGGGTCGAGGGCGATGCAGCCGTCGAGACTTTGGGCATAGGTCAGGGTGACAAAGGGAAGGCGTCCCGTCGCCGCTTCGGCCCGCGAGAGGCGATCGACCAGGGGGGCAAGAAAGGAAAAGTCCTCCAGCATCGGTGAATTCGTGCCCACACGGACCCGAAGGGATGAGTTCCAAGTTGCGTTTCGGGAAACGAAGTATTCCCGGTTGGGGAACGAGGGTCAACCGCTCGCGATCGGCTTTGTTACAGCCAGGCAAACTTGCCCAGGAATACCGCGGCGATCGCGGCCACCGCCGGGGGAAGCTCGCGGACGCGGCCCGCTGCGAGCTTGAGGACCGCATAGGTGATGAAGCCGAACCCGATGCCATCGGCGATCGAGAAGGTGAACGGCATGGCGATGGCGGTGACTGCGGCCGGTACCGCCTCGGTGAGGTCATCCCAATCGATTTCCGCAAAACCCCGGGTCATGAGAATGGCGACGTAGCAGAGTGCCGGGGCGGTAGCGTAGGCCGGTACCGTGCCGGCGAGCGGGGCGAGCACCAAAGAGGCGAGGAACAGCACGGCGACGACCACCGCCGTGAGACCGGTGCGCCCGCCCGCCGTGACACCTGCCACCGACTCGATGTATGCCGTGGTCGATGAGGTACCCAGCATGGCCCCGGCGACGATGGCCGCGGAATCCGCCAGGAGTGCCCGTTGCAAGCGCGGCAGATGGCCGTTCCGGTCCAGCAGTCCGACCCGATGGGCGACTCCGATCAGGGTGCCCGAGGCATCGAACACTTCGACGAGAAAGAAGGTGAGCACCACCGAGACCAGTCCCATGTCGAGCGCCGCGCGGATGTCCATCTGCAATAGGGTCGGGGTGAGCGCGGGAGGAGGAGCGACGAGGCCATGGAACGGCGCGAGACCGAGGGTCACGGCGAGTGCCGTGACGGTGAGGATCACGATGACGAGGGAACCCCGGATGCGCCGCGCCTCCAGTGCGACCACACCCAGGAAACCCAGGCCGGCGAGAAGCGCCTGCGGCGAGTGTAGATTGCCCAGGGTCACGAGCGTGGCCGGATGGGCGATGACGAAACCAGCGTTCTTCAGACCGATGAGCGCTAGAAACAGGCCGATACCGGCGGAGAAGGAAAGCTTGAGGCTTTTCGGCATGGCCTGGATCAGCCACTCGCGCAGCCCTAGAAAGGAAGCGAGCAGGAACATGCAGCCGGAGAGAAAAACCGCCCCGAGCGCCGCCTGCCAGGTATGACCCAGGGTGCCGACGACGACGAAGGCGAAATAGGCATTCAATCCCATGCCCGGAGCGAGTGCGATGGGGTAGTTGGCATAGAGACCCATGACCAGGGAACCCAGCGCCGCCGCGACACAGGTGGCGACGAACACGGCATCGCGTGGCATCCCGGCAGCGGAAAGGATTTCCGGGTTGACGAAAAGGATGTAGGCCATGGTCAGGAAGGTCGTGACCCCGGCCAGGATCTCCGTGCGCACGGTGGTTCCCTGGGCGCGCAGGCGGAAGAGACGTTCGAGCATGGTTGAGATATTCCAAAGTTCCATCGAGACGAAAGCCGCATCCCCAATCCCAACCAGGCCGCCGGATCGTCTTCAGCATGCCCGTGGCCGTCGGGATGGCAAAACTGCCAAATCAAACCGCCTTTGTAAAGTTCGCATGGGTTTCCCGCCCCTCCGCACCGTCCATCCCCTATATGCGCGTGGGTCATGGCGCTGGTAGAAAAGCCACGATTGACATCTTCCCCGATTGGGTGTCTATGGTCATGCCGGAGGTGCGAACCTCGTCTGGCACTCGCAGTGTCGCAATGATAGTAGTCGGAGGAGATAGCCATGAGACTCCAAGACCGAGTTACCGTGATCACCGGCGTCAGCCGCGAGGGGCAGATCGGCCAGGCCGTAGCCCATGCCTTTGCCCGCGAAGGCGCCCAACTGGCGCTGGTCGCGCGCCATGCGGAGCGGGTCAAGGCCCGCGCCCAGGAAGTGGAGGCGCTGGGAGCCAAGGTGCTCCCGCTCGTTGCCGATCTCACTCGGGAAGAGGGCGTGAACGCCATGGTTTCCGAGGTCCTCAAGCAGTTCGGCAGGATCGACGTGCTGGTGAATCTGGCGGGCGGTTTCACCCGTTTCAAACCAGCGACCGAGCATACGCTGGAAGATTGGAATACCGAACTCAACAACAACCTGTTGACGGCGTTCCTGTGCTCGCGAGCGGTATTCGACACCATGAAAAATCAGGGAGGGGGCAAGATCATCCAGTTCGCCCGCGCCGGCTTGGACAAGAAGGGGATGGTCGCTTACAACTGCGCCAAGGCCGGCATCGTGTCGCTGACCCGGACCCTCGCCCTGGAAGGGAGAAAACACAACATCCACGTCAACGCCGTGGCTCCCGGCCTGGTGGACACCCGGGACAACCTGGAAGCGATGAAACCGACGCCCGAGGAACTCGCCAAGTGGGTGCATCGTGACGAAGTCGCCAAGGTGGTCGTGTTCCTGGCCTCCGATGAGGCCAACGGGATCCAGGGACAGACCATCGACGTGCCGGGACGGCTGTTCTGAGTCGCGGGGAGTTTTGCTTCGAGCGCGCTCCGGGGAGCAATTCGGAATACGGGTCGGGCAGGGAAGCTCCCCACGTGCGGGGGAGACCGGCGGTGCTTTGTGCACCGCCGGTCGCATTGGCAGTGAGTCGTCGATCCGGGTGGCAGCGGAATTTTTGGCGCCATGAATCGGTTTGCGGCCCTGCTGCTGTGCTTGCTGTCCCTGTGCTTCGCCTGTGCGGGACCGACGAAGGCTCCTCCCGTCCCTGCCGAAAACGAACCTTCCGTCTCGATCTACGTGATCAATCACGGCAAGCACGCGGGTCTGGCCATCCGACGGGCGGATCTGCCACAGGGGATGTTACCGGAAAGCAGAGACTTCCCCGCAGCGGACTATCTGGAACTGGGTTGGGGCGACTGGGACTACTATCAGGCCGATGACCCCGGCCCGTGGTTGGCCCTGAAGGCCGCTTTCTGGCCCACCGCCAGCGTGTTGCACTTGGTCGGCGTCCAAGGTCCTCTCCCCGGCCGCTTCGCCGGTTACGAAGTCGCCCGGCTCCAACCGAGTCTGCCGGCGTTTCGGCGACTCGTCGTTTCCATTCACCGGAGCTTCGATCGGCAGGGGAGGGAGAAAGCCACGCCGGTCGGGCCGAGGCATTACGGCGACAGCCTCTTTTATCCCGCACGGGGGAAGTTCCATATTTTCAATACCTGCAACGGCTGGGTGGCGCGTGTTCTGGAATCGGCCGGCTACCCCATGGGGATTTGGCCCCCGGTGACGGCGGATCAACTGATGGCAAAGGTGCGCCCGTTCGCCGCGCCCTAGCCCGCGCCGGCTCAAAAATACGACCGCAGCTCGCCCCTCCGTCGGATGTCCAGCGTCGCGCAGTGGAAAGCGCCGCCGAAGGGTAGATAACTGGCGAAGGCGCAGGGAATGGGCTCGAAGCCGTGATCCTTGAGGACCCGGATCAGCGAAGTCTGGGTCTTTTCGACGATGACGCGCTTCTCGTCCAGCATCAGCACGTTCAGGCTGATCCATTTGCTGCACATGGAAAAGAACCTGGCCATCCATTCGGATTCCGCATAGGGGTTGGGCTCCGGGGCAATGATGATGTCCCAGGACTTGAGGATCTTCGGCAGCCGGTCCACGTCGATCCATTCCGGGTTGACCAGCACTTTGCCCGGCGCCAGGAACATCAGGGTGGAATCGATGTGCATGGGATCGGGGCAACGGCTTTCGATTTCATGGAAACGGAACCGGTCCCCCAAATGCCGCTTCAACCAAGCGACTCCGGAGGCGTTGGTCACGTTGCTCCTTTGATAGAAGATGTCCCGGCCGCAGCGCAGGAAATCGGCGGCGTCGAACACCGGTTCGAATTCGTTGATCTGATACCGGATCGGCTCGCCCGGCTTGGGCATCTCATAGTCGGCTTCATAGAGCGAATCGAGCAACTGCGGCTTGGGTGCCGCCATCCATCGGGCACCGTGGGCGAAGTATTCCTTGAACAGGGTGCGATAAGGAAAAGCTTCGAAATAGCGGCAACGCCAGGACATGGGCGTCTCGATGATCTCGTCGCCGATGACCAGGAAGCCGTCACGCGGACAGGCGGAACAAAAGCCGTGGGAGCGCCAGTGCGGCGTCGCGAAGCGCTTGGAGAAATCCGTCACCTCGGGTCTGCGCACGGTGACTCCTTCGGCCTCCAGGATGCGGATGAACCCATCGAGCTGCCGCTGCGCCGCTTTGACGAGAATCTTGGGGTAACGCCGGCCTTGGGCGATGCACTTGAGCAACCAGGCAAACGGCCGGGGAATGCGGGAAGTGAGCGTGAAATGGGCCGGTGGCACCGTCGCACCTTCGAGCCGGCCGACGATGACTTCCTCGAGCGGATCCCACTCGTTGTACGAATGGACGGGGCAAGTGGACAGCTGGACATCGCTGTCCAAAGGCATCGGGGTCTCCTTCATCGGGCACTCCGTAACGGCTTGATCGTCATTGCCGATTTTCTCCGGCGATCCGGTGGGCAAGTTCGTTCCTGATGAATCTGGACTGCGGAGCAGGCCACGCAGGGGCGAGCAAATGAAACCGGCGCCGTCAGTCGGCATTCATTCTCTTGCAAGGCATGGGAAAAAACGAGCGGCCGAAGGGATCGGCGAGGCTGTCGGCGATCAGCACCACGCCCAAAAAGACGAGAACCATACGCAACAGGCGGGGAGACCAGCGGGCGATCCACCTTCGGGTCCTCTGAAGGAAAGCCGGTCGGTTCCGCCGGAGGAGGAGATAGATCATCAGTAGAGCGATCAGAGGCGTCACGAACACCACGTTGTAGATCAGCAGCAGGCCGATGGTTTGGGCGAGGTCGAGGCGGGCTTGCGCGATGATGGCGATGGCGGCGAGATAGGGCAAGGCCGTGGGCAGTTCGGCCAAGGTGATGACGGTGCCCAGGATGAACGTGTGAAGTGGCCGCAGGGATTTCGGCTTTCTTGCGCGACCCTTCCGATCGGAGGCCATGATCCAGCCGGCGGCGACGAGGCCGATTCCGAGAATCAATCGGGCCACGCGCCCGATCGGACCGAAAGAAGCGCCGGGCAGATACTGGAAAAGCACGTCGAGACCCACGACGCCGAAAAAACCGCCCAAGTAATTGGCCGTGAATATCCCGAGAATGAACGCCATGGTTCGCGGGACGGGGCTCGCGGTGCTGAGCAGGTACAGATGAACGGCCGTTGCCGTGGGATTGATGCTGTCCAGCGCGGCGATGGCCACGATTGCGACCAAGAGGGCGAGCATTGCGGAAACTCGGGGTTCTGTTTTTCCGTCGCCGTCGCCCGCTCCCGACGTTTTCATCCGTGGCAGACGGCGACGCCTACGATAGTCGGCTCAAGGAGGGGATGCAACGTTTGCACTCGGTCGTCGCCACTCCATGCCGGAGTGCCGGCAGATTCCCGAGACGGCGCCGGAAACCGTTTTTCCGGGTTCTTCTTTCGAGATAAGGCTGCCCGGTTCCGTCAACCGCGGTGTTCCACCACCATGAGCGACCGGGCCTCGCGCTGGAGCTCGATGGCGGTCCGGATCGCGGCGTTGCGCAGCGGGGCGAAGCCGAGGCGCAGTGCCTGAAGTTCCTTGTCGCGGGCGCGTTCCAGTTTGGCCAATGCTTCCGGGTAGGGAAGCAGCGCGGCCTCGCGCAGCACTTCGATGGCGTCTTCGGTTTCGGCGAGGGCCAGCCGAAGGGTTTCCCGCGCGGATTTTTCCCGTTGCTTGAGCGCGCGCTCCAACAGCGCGTTGGCGCTGCGGATGTTTTCCAGGGCGTTCAGGGTGCGCAGGAACAGCGCGATGGCGACGACTTGGGCCGAATCGAGCTTGACCCTGCGGTCCGCCCCGGAGGAGGTCACGGAACCGGGCGAGCGGTTGAAGGCGTCGGTGTTGTAGAAAGCGATCGCCTCTTCCAGGGTGTTGACGCTGTGATTGTGGAAAAACGGTGCCGTATCCGCAGCCTCGATCAGCGGTGGGGTATTGAACCGGCCGTCGCCGAAACAGGGTTGGTCGAAATGGGCACCGCAGTTGTGCCGCTCGTCGCGGCCGAAGCCGCCGTCCAGCGGTACGGTCGCGTCGAGGAGTTGTGCCGGCAGGTCGCCCTGGTTCTCGACGCCAGTGTCGCGAGTGGGGTTGGCCCCGGTGGTCGAGCTGTTGGCGCCGGCGTTCTGGTGGCAGCCGTTGCAGTTGGCGGTCTCGCCGAACACCACCTTGCCGTCCCGCACCGGATTCTGCTTGGTGTCGAACAGGAGCTTGCCGCGTTCCACGATGGGCGAGGGGAAGGTGAGATCGGCCAGGGTGGGGTCTTCGCTGCGGCCCAGGGAGAGCAGGTAGGCTTCCAGCGCGGTCAGTTCCTCGTCGGTGGGCAGGCGGAAATCGACACCGGGAACGCGGTTCAAGGTCTTCGGGAAATGCTGGGCGATGGCACCGAGGGTGAATTCCCGGAGTGACCCGCTGCCCGGCGCGCCGTCGCCGGACCAGCCGAGCGCGTCGGCGAACGCTTCGTCTTCGCAGAAGTCCCCTTGGCCTCCGTGTTCCTTGCAAACTTCGGTCGTGATGGAGGTTGCCAGGGCGTTGAGGTGCGGCACGCTGCGCAGCACGCCGGGACGGTCGAAGCCGTCGACGTTGGCGAGGACCAGCCCCAATTGCCGGAGCAGGGCGGGGCGTTCGAGTTCGGCGAGATTCGGGTCGTATTCGGCCACGAACAGGGGGTCGTCCTGCGGCAACCGGGCGATGTAACGGGGGTCGATGGTGTGGTTGTTATCGGGCCGGTGACAGGTGGCGCAGGTGCGGCCGTTGCCGGCGAAGGTCTCCTCGACGAAGATCTGACGCCCGCGGGCGATGAGCCGCTCCAAGTCCTGCCCCGTGGTTCGGTCCGCCCCTTCCGCAAGGGCCACGGACGGGAGCAGGAAGGCGAAGACGGGCCGGGAAGGATCGGGAGAGGTGGGAAGGGCGACCGGGCTCCAGGGCCGTCCGCCGAAGGCTAGGCGCTGCAGGAGATCGGGAGAGCCGTACAGGATTCCCAATTCCAGAGGGTCTCCCTGGTGGGCGATCACCGCAAGATCCATCTCGAACCTGGCCAGGAGTTCCCGTGGCAAGAGGGTGCGGAAAGACGCGCTGCCCTCGGCCGAAGCTTGGAAGGCGCCGATTTTTTGCAAGACATCCCCCTCCTCCGGCTGGACGCTCCGTCCCGGTCCGGGCCGGTTGTCGACCAGCCACAACGTGAAAGGAGCATCTGCCGGCAGCCCCTCGGCGGTGACCTCGAGGGAGCCATTCAGGAGATTGAGGCGGAGCAAGCCTCGTGCCTTGGAAGGGAGACCCAATGCGCGCGAGGGCAGGAGCGGAACCGTCAGGGTCTCCGGGGCGGCGCGGCTTGCCTGACGTTTCTGCCAGCGTTCCAGCACTGCGCGGAGGGTGGCGGCTTCCCCGTGCCCGGTGAGCGGCGCCTCCGGTGGAGCGGAGAGGAGATGAAGGATCAACACGCCGCCCGCCGGCACAAGCCACAGGCGCTTGGGGAAAGAACGAGGCTTCGGGGCGTTTCGGCTTCCCCGGAGGTTCAATAACACAGACATTCGCCCTGGTACTGCGGCAGGTTGCACAGATCCACCGACATGCAGTGGTTCATGGGTGGATGCCAGCAGGTCTTGCCGATGACGCAGCCATAGGGATCGAGACCGCCGCCACCACCCCCACCGCCTCCGGCCGTGGGAACGCGCTTGACGTCCACCACCAACTCGAAGTTGACGTCATGCTTTTGCGCCGGATCGTCGTGCTTGGCATCGCCGCCCACGGCAACGGTGAGGAAATCCTGATTCTTACCTTTCAACTTGAACTTGCCGGACACGCTGGCGATGCTCTCGTCGCCCACGCCCTTGGCGGAAAGGAAGCCGGGATTGGTCTTGTCCGTGAACGGCGCAAGCTGCCAACCCCACCAATCCGGGGTGGCTTGAAACTGACTCGGGAACCAGTGGAGATGCGGTCCCAGATTCTGATAGCCGCGCCAGACGGTGATGGCCGGGATCAAGTCGTTGTTTTCCGCGTTGGGGCCGGCATAGCGCCTGGCGTCGATGGTGACGATCACCGAACCTAGGCCCTGTTTCTTGAGGTTCGAGAGGTCGATCAGGAACCACTTCGCGTGCATCGCCCAGCCGTAGCAGGTGCCCGGTACGGTCCCGCTGCCGGGAAGAATGGCGGGATCGCACCAGGCCATGGACTTGGTCATGGGGATCACGGTCGTCTCCCCGCCCGGGCTGTTCAGGGTTTCTCCGGAGTGGAGGGTAAGCGCTGGCGCTCCTTTCTTGGTGTCCGATTTTTGGAACACCAGACGGGCGCTGTAGCCGATTCCATAGTTGGGCTCGATCTCCGCGGCACCGACCGATCCGAGGAGAAAGCTCAGCCCCAACGAGAGAGCAGTGCGGGTTTTGTTCATAGTGCGGGTCTTGTTCATCAGGTATCGGTTCCTGTAGTAGCAAGCGGGCGGGCGGACTTCCGAGAATGACGGGGGTCACATGCCGTGGCTGTGCTTCCGAGAATGACGGGGGTCACATGCCGTGGCTGTGCTTCCTCTTGACGTCGACCACCAGTTCGTAATGAACCGGGTGCTTGCTGTTCGGGTCCTTGGCGTCGCCTCCGACCGCGACCGTCAGGTAGTCCTGGTTACCGCCCTTGAGCTTGAACTTGCCGTGCACGGTGGCAATGTCCTGCGTCGGGGTGGCGTAGGCGCTGGCGAAGCAGTCCATCGGCAGCATGTTCACGAACGGAGTGCGCTGCAGGAGCCAGCCCCAGAACTCAGGGGTGTCCTGATGCTCGGCCGGATACCAATGGCTGTGGGGCCCCAGGTTCTGGTTGCCGCGCCAGACGGTGAGGGCAGGGATGAGATCGTCGTTTTCCTGGGGGTTCCCCTGGCTGTTTTTGTCGTCAGCGGGGCCACTGTCGTAACGCTTGAGGTCGATGGTCACCCACACCGAGCCCAGCCCTTGTTTCTTGAGCCGGGACAGATCGATCAGGAACCAGCGGGAGTTGTGGGACCAACCATAGCAGGTATCCGGAACCGCTCCTTCCGGATTGATCACGGGGTCGCACCAGGCCATGGAGGCGGTGGTGCGAATGGCGGTGGCGTTGCCGCCGTCTCCGGGAGTGGTGAAGGTCTGGCCGCTGTGGAGGGAGACCGGCGCCGCACCCGGTTTGGTGTCGTTCTTGTCAAAGACCAGCTTGGCTTCATAGCCGATCCCATAATTGGGATGGATCTCGCCCGCCGACGCATTCCCGGTCAGGCCAGTGGAAGTCAGGATCAGGGACGAAAGGAAGATCTTTCTGGCGGACATCACGAGTGGTCACTCCTTGGTGGGGAATAGTACTCGTGGCCAATAGGATCAAAACGCGTGCCAAAGAAGATTACGGGGAGGAGTTTCCAGGGAGCTACGGCGGCCGGCTGCGCATGTTGCGGAAGTCCAGGGATCGGTATCCGGGTCAGTCTGGGGGGTGGCGACGGAACGGGCGGTCCGGCAGGACCGCTCCATGCGGGAAATGCCACAGGATCTGTGGGGAATGACCGACCCGGACCGGAAACACCGCGGCGCCGGGCCGCGGAATCCCGGGACGGGGCGGCGATGGTTCAGTCCTCGGTCTGGGGCTTGAACTGGGCGACCAGCCGCTGCTGGATGTTCGGCGGTACGGCCTCGTAGTGGCTGAAGGACAGGGTGTACGAGCCCTGGCCCGCGGTGAGGGACTTCAGCCGCGAGTGGAAGTCGCTCAGTTCCGCCAGCGGCGCGCGGCCGGAGATGGTCGCCATGTGACCACGCGCCGTGCCGCTGCCGGTGACCTGGCCGCGGCGCGCGGAAAGATCGCCGGTGACGTCGCCGATCGCCGATGCCGGGACGCTGATTTCGATGTCGACGATGGGTTCCAAAACGATCGGCCGTGCCTTGGCGACCGCGTCCAGAAAGGCCTTCTTGCCGGCGGTGATGAAAGCGATTTCCTTGCCGTCGACCGGATGGGTCTTGCCGTCGTAGACCGCCACCCGGATGTCCTGCATCGGATAGCCGGCCACCGCGCCGGACTCCAGAACCTGGCGCACGCCTTTTTCCACCGCCGGCAGGAACTGGCCCGGGATGACGCCGCCTTTGACCTCGTCCACGAACTCGAAGCCGCTGCCGCGGGGGAGAGGCTCGACACGCAGGAAGACTTCCCCGAACTGGCCGGCGCCGCCGGTCTGCTTCTTGTGGCGGTGATGGCCTTCGGCGGGGGCCGTGATGGTCTCCCGGTAGGGGATCTTCGGCGGCTGCACGGTGACGTCCAGCCGATATTGCTCGTGCATCTTTTCCAACACCCGGCGCAGGTGGAGTTCGCCGAGTCCCCGCAGTACCTCCTCATGGGTGGCGGGATCGTGTTCCACGTGCAGGGAAGGATCCTCCGCTTCCAGTTTGTGCAGGACCTCGGACAGTTTCTGCTCGTCGCCCCGGCGCGTGGGGCGGATGGCGAGCCCGAACACCGCGTGCGGGAAATCCAGCGGTTTCAAATGGATGTGGTCGTCCTCGGGGGCGTCGTGGAGCACGACGTCGAAGGCGATCTCGTCCACTTTCACCACGGCGCCGATGTCGCCCGGTACCAGCCGCGGGACCGGAATGTGTTGCTTGCCCTGGAGCAGGAACAGATGTCCCGGCTTGAAGGGCCGACGCGAGGCGCCGATATAGAGGGGGGTGTCGGGCGTGACCGTGCCCTGATGGACCCGGAACACCGCGATCTTGCCTACGAAAGGATCGATTTCCACCTTGAAGACGTGGGCCAGCACGTGCTTGCCGGGGTCCGGCTCGGAACGGAACGGCACGGGATCGCGGCGTTCGTCATTGGATGACCAGCGTTCGAACAACGGGGGGCTGCCTTCCTTCGGGTTCGGCAACAGGCGGACGAAGACTTCCAACAGCTCGTCGATGCCGACGCCGGCGCGTCCGGAAACGAAGCAGACCGGGATCAGGTGTCCTTCCCGCAGGACTCTTTCGAAGGCTTCGTGCAGGGACTCGGGGTCGATGTCTCCTTGTTCCAGATAGCGCGTCGTCAGATCTTCGTCCACCTCGACGATTTGCTCGACGAGGGTCCGGTGGGCTTCCGCCACGGTCCCGAAATCCGTTTCACTGTCCAGTGGTCCGAAGAAACAGTCGACCACGCGCGTACCTCCTGCCGCGGGAAGATTGATGGGCAGACAGGATTTGCCGAAAGCAGACTGGATCTCGTGCAATAGGCCCGGCAGATCGAGGTCCTCGGCATCGATCTGGTTGATGAGGATCATGCGGCAGAGATTGCGAGCGGCGGCCCAGTGCATCATGCGCTCGGTCACCGGCTCGATGCCGTTCTGGGCGTTGACCACCAC
>DATMAX010000020.1:0-71750 GCA_035559395.1 Methylococcus sp.
GATCGAGTGGACTCTGCTGGGCAAGGAAAGTCCGGCCGTGGCTCTTCTCGATCGCCTGCCGGATTGGGAGCGCCGTTTTCAGGATGACCTGGCAGTGATTCACGTGCGGCGGAGCCCGCATTCCCCTTGACGTAGTGACTCGAAAGGGCTACACAATGCAGTGGAGTGGCGGCGTGCTCGCCGTCCGGCGATTGGGGGAGAAAGCGTGTCGCTCGACCGGCGCTGTCGATGCCCGCGATTCCGTTCCAAACATACCTTAAAAAAAAGGAGAACAACATGAGTAAAAAAATCCGCTCCCTGTTCAAGGCACAAGAAGGCGCTGAGACCGTGGAATGGGTGATCGTGGTGGCGATTCTGGTCGTTGCGATCGCTGGTGGTTTGCGGTTCCTTGGACAAACTTCGAACAATGCGCTCACAAACATCGCCCAGCAGGTATCGAACGCCACCGGCTGAAGCTGAAGATCCCTTCCGTCGAGCGGCCGGGAGACGAGTCCCTCTATAACAAAGGCGGTGTCGAACCGCCTTTGTTTTTCCGCAAGTCGCCGATCGTGGGCGATGATCGCCGCCCTACCCGGGATGAAGGAACATGCGGGACGAGGGCCACGATCCGCGCTATGTCCGCTGCCCACGGCCGGTGGTCCTGAGCGGAGGCGAACTGACCCTCGACATGTTGGAATTACGGTATGATCTGGTTCGTGGGGCTTTCCATCGACGACCCGGTGTGGGATCACTCCACCTTCCGCCAGAACCGGGAGCGACTGTTCCACGAAGGGCTGGCGCGGGTGTTCTTCGAACGGGTCAAGGCCCTGGCGGACTGGCGGCGATTGACCTCCAGCGAACACTTCCGCGTCGATGGCACCCTGATCGACGCCTGGGCCTCGCACAAAAGCTTCCGACCCAAGGACGGTGACGGTCCCGCCGGGGCGCCATCCGGAAGTCGACTTCAAGGGCCAGCCCCGTGCCAATGACACGCACGCCTCGACCACCGATCCGGAGGCCCGGCTGGACAAGAAGTCCGAAGGCAGCGCTTCCCGGTTGTGCTCCATGAGCCACCTTTGGATGGAGAACCGTAACGCTCTGGTGGTGGATGGGGCCACCACGCCGGCGACCGGCAAGGCCGAACGCCAGGCGGCACTGAAACTGCTGGCCGAGCATGCCAAGCGGGGGAGCCCGGTGGGGGCGGACAAAGGCTACGACACCGCCGACTTCGTGGCGGGCTGTCGCCGGCTGGGTGTCACACCGCACGTGGCGCAGAAGAAGAGCGGCTCGACGATTGACGGCCGCACGACGCGCCATGCCGGCGACCAGACTTCGTTGAAGGTGAGAAAGCGCATTGAGGAAGCCTTCGGTTGGCTGAAGACGGTGGGTGGGTTGCGCAAGACGCGGTTGATCGGCCAGGCGAAGCTGGCGGGCCAGGTGCTTCTGGGCTTTGCCACCTACAACCTGGTTCGCATCGGCAGCCTGTCCGGCTGGTGGAATGCTTAGGTATTACCTTTCAGTAAACCGCGGTAATCGCCGCCGCCGGGATAGACGAATCCGGTGTCGACGTGGGCCAGTTCGACCCGGCCGAGGGGCAGACCCGCCTTCCGGCAAACCCAGGCCTGCACGGCGCAGTCGTTGTAATGATAATCCTTGATCTGGGTGGAGGCCTTTACCTCGACCATGCGGTGGCCGATCCGGTCCGGCACCAGCAGGTCGGGCCGGATCAGGACGCCATCGTATTCGAAGGCCGCTTCGAACAGCGGCTTGGCCGGATGCTCGACCATGAGCCGCCGGGTTTCGGCCAGGGCTTGGGCCAAGTCATCGGTTTCGACGAGGATCCCGCCGGGATGGAGCGACCGCGCCGCTTCGCCGACGCCGTGGCCATGCCGGAAGCCGATGGCGGCTGCACCCGGTTCCGCGAGTTCCGGCCGATGCAACTCGAGCCAGAGCCGCTTCCGGCATTGGAGACAAGCCAGCAGTTTGGTTTTGGACAGCCCATGCGCCATGGGTGCGCCGCCGGTTGGTCCTGGCTCGAAGCATAGCGGAGGCTTGCGTCAACGAAAGTCGCATGGAGGCGGAAATAGCGCGCGATGCGCGCACTACGACTACCGCCGGCCGGCTTCGGCCGGGCGGCGGAACACCAGGTCCCACACGGCATGACCCAGGCGCCTGCCGCGTTGTTCGAACTTGGTGAGCCGGCGGTATTCGGGCCGGGGGGAGAAACCGCCGTCTTCGGCGAGGTTCTCGATCTCCGCGCAGCCGTTCAGCGCCTCCAGCATCCAGTGCGCGTAGTCTTCCCAGTCCGTCGCGGCATGCAGCAGTCCCTCGGCGGTCAGTTTGGCCGCAGCGAGGCACGCGAACTCCGGGGTGACCAGGCGGCGCTTGTGATGCCGCTTTTTCGGCCAGGGATCGGGGAAAAGCACGAGGATGCGCTCGAGACTGGCATCGGGGATGCAACGCTCGAGGACCTCGACGGCGTCGGCACAATAGACGCGCACATTGCCGAGGCCGCGCTTTTCGAGTTGCAGCAATAGGTGACCCACGCCCGGCGTGTGCACTTCCACACCGAGAAAATCCTCGTTCGGCGAGGCCGAGGCCATCTCCACCAGGCCCTCACCATCTCCGAAACCGATTTCCAGGGTGAGGGGCACGCGCCTTCCGAAGACCGCGAGCGGATCGAACGCAAGCCCCGGATCCAGACCGAAGCGCGGCCACAGCTCCGCCAACGCGGCGCGTTGCGCGGCGGTGATGCGACCCTGGCGGCGCACGAAACTGCGGATACGACGGGAGGGCGGTGTGCCCGAGGATTGATGCGCGCCCTCCTTGGCGCGCCCCCTTTGGGCGTCCTCCGGACGTCCCAATTCGTTCCCGACGAATTTGTGAGGAGCAGTGATTTCCGGGCGCATGGAACCCCGTTCAGCGGCGGAAGAACAGATTCAGAATCAAAGTCACGATGATACTGACCACGATCATGGAAGTGATCGGGATGAATACGTACCGGTTTTCGCCCTCGATGCGGATGTCGCCGGGCAACCTCCCGAACCAGCCGAACAGCCCCGGTGCAAAGTGCAGAATGGCCCCCAGGGCAGCGAGACCGAGGCCGAGGATCATCAATACCTTGGCAAAGCTCATGGGTTTTCGCTGCGCGATGTCGTTAGGGAAATCCGATGGTACCAAAGCAAGCTCAGCAACGCTCCGGCGGCGAAGACCCAGCCCATCCCGGTGGGCACCCGGCGCACTTCCCCTAATTCCGGGGTGCGAAGAGCGCGGCTCAAGTCTTTTGGTCGTTCCAGCCGGACATAGCGGAGCCCGGTGGCCGCGCTCAATTCCTTAAGTTCCTTTTCGTGCAACCAGGAGAGGTAAATCTCGGCATTCGGCTCGGGCTGGGTGCGTTCCAGGGACGGCAGGCCCGCATAGGTGGTGCTGGCGAGCGGGGCCACCAAGTCCGCGGATTGCCAGAACCCGAGGGCGCGGTTGTCACGGTCGAGCTTCGGGATCGGCACCGGATGGAGGCCGCCGGTGCCCACCACGAAGCCTTGCACCTCTCCCGGCTTGCCGGTGAACGCCGGTTGGGCGGAAATTTCCGGGGTCTGTTGGCCGTCGCTGAAAAACACTAGGCGGAGGTCTTCGCCGCGCTTGCGGGTGAGCCGGATCGCCGCGTACAGCCCCTGGGCGATGTGGCTGTCCGCCGCCCAGGCCATGCGCCAGTCGACGTGATCGAGGACGTCCTCGACGATGGCGCGGTGCCGGCACACCTCCAGCGGTTCGAACAACAGTTCGACACTCTGGGCGGTGAACAAGCCGAGCCCCACCGCCGAACCGCAGGGCAGATCGTCGAGAGCGCGCCGGATGCTGGCCTTGGCGAAGCTCAGCCGGTCCGTGGGCGTTCCGCCGAGACGGTAGTCGCGCGTGTTCATGCTTTGGGTGATGTCGAGCACGAACAGGTAGCGATAGACCGGGGTGTCGAGGGCGATTTCCGGATTCCACACCGCCAGGGCCATGAGCGCCGTGGCGAAGAGCAAAGGCTGGGCGAGAACGCCGAATGGTCTCATCACGGCCCGCCGGCGGGAATTCCCGGCAGGGTCGAGAACACGCTGGTCTTCGTGCCCTGCCAATTGCTCTTCTCCGGCTCCTTCGGCGGCGGCGTGATGCGGAAGGCGTATTCCAGGTTGTAGCGGGCGTCGCGGTCCTCCGGGGCCAGCCGCAGCGCCTCCCGCAAGTGATCCTTAGCCATGCCGACCAGGGCGCTGACGCGCCCCCTTTCGAGAACCCCCCGGGCATTCCAAAGACGCGCCGCCTCTTCGAGGTAGATCGTGCCCAGGTTGTAATGCACCCGGGCCTGGAAACGGGTGTCGCCACGCTCTGGCAGGGTTTGATACAGTCGCAACGCCTCCTGCGGGCCGCCGGACTGCGCGAGCGCCCAGGCCTTGGCGAAAACGACCTCGGGCGATGTGTCCTCCGCCACTTCGGTCTCCCGCGGCGAGCGGATGGCGGCGTTTTCCCGCGCCCGGACGATCAGTTCATATCCCGAATCGAGTACCAGGACGACGCCGGCCAAGAGCAGGCCGAGACTCACGGATTCCGAGATTCTCACCAGGAACGCACCTCGAAGAACTGGATCAACACGACCGGCAAGAGCAAGCCCAAGGCACAGACAAAAAAGGTCTCGGAAAGATCCTGGCGCGGCACGCGCACTCGATACCGCAAAGGCTGGTTGGCCAATCGTTCCACATCGGCGAGGGCCGATGCCACCGCCTCGGGGTTCTCCGCCTCATAGGCCGTATAAGGAACGCCGAGATTCTGGAAATACCGGTGCAAGGCATATTCGGGCGAGGCGCTCCGGCCTTCGTCCGGTGCCCGCGCCAGGCTCGGAGCCGTGCGGCTGCGGAGATAGATCCAATAGAGCCGCGCCTCGCGTTCCTGGAACCACTGCCGAATCCGGTCGCCCAAATCCTCTTCGATTTGCGTGGCACCGTCGGAGACCAACAACACGATCCGCGAGCCGGTCACCGGCTGACCGGCAAAGAATTCGAGCGCCATCGCCAGGCCGGAAGCGATGTTGGTCACCCCATGACCCCGATCGCCGGCGGCCTGGATGGCCGCCAACACCGCTTCCCGATCCTGGGTCAGGGGCAGCACGTACATCGGCGCCGCACTGAACGCCACCATGGCGAACAGATCCTCGCGCCGGCGTTCGACGAAATCGGCGAGCACCCGGCGCGCCACCGCATTCTTGGACTCGCCGGCGGCGCCGCCGAGATAGCGTCCCGCGAAGTTCTCGTTCATGCTGCTGCTGCGATCGAGCAACAGGACCACGTGGGCACCGGTGCCGACCCGTTCCTCCCAGCGCTCGCGCGCAAAAGGCCCGGCGAGCCCCGCGATCAAGGCCAAGATCGCGAGCGAGGCGAGCCCCCGAAGCCCGAGGTCGAGTGCGGTGGACCAGCCGTCCTCCGGGATCATCGCGAGGCTGCTATAGCGTAGCGTCTCCCCCTGCCGAAACCATGGCAGTAACACGGCGGCGGCGAACACCCATACCCAGGGGGCGGTGAATTCCAAACTCATGCCCGCCGCCGCAACCACCCCGGCCGAAGCGCGCCGAGCGAGCGAACCAGCCATTTCCCGAAAGAATCCTTGCGGCTGCGCCTCTCCAGCCGGGCCGCGCGGCGGCCGAGAGCAAGGAAAAAATCGACGTCCGCGGCCTCCCCGGAGGTCTCGGCGGCGAAGAGGATGCGGCGGGAGCGAGCGAAGAAGTCCTCGAGTTCCGCCCGCAGCGCGCGGAATTCCGGATGCCGCCCCAGGAACCGCTCCAGCCCCGGGGCGAACACCGCCTCCCTGGCGGTGTCGTGGAGCGCCCGATGCAGGATCCGGCAGGCTTCCGCGGCTCCCGAAGGGACCGATTGGCCGGCCGCGAAACGTTCGAGCTGGCGCACGGCGCGTCGAAACGGCAAGGGCGGACGATCCCAGGGCAGCCGGCCGCGCACCCAGAGCAGGTAACCCGCGCTGGCCAGGAACAGCCCCCATCCCAACCCGAAGCGCCGCCAAATCGGGGCGAGATCCTGGGGCTCGGGGGCCGAGAGCGGCCGCACGGCGATCTTGTCCTCGGGGCGATCCGGTGGGAGGACCGGTACCAGGCTCATCGGCAACGGGTCGATCCGAACTTCCCGGTCACCGTCGGGGCCCTGGAAACGCAGGAGGACGGCGGGGAGCTCGATCGTTTCCGGCTCCCTCACGCCTTGGAACAGTTGATACTGGATACGGATCCGCGCCGAAGCATCGGCCTCGCTGTACTCGACCGCGCGGATCTCCGTGGCGGCATCGACGGCGCCGGGAGAGGGCAAGGATGCGGGGTCCAGGCGATAGCCCGGTTTCAGCCCGACATCGATCTCCTGGTTCACGAGGTCGCCGATGGTATGCGCGAATTCGTGATCGCCGCGGCTTTGCACGCGAACCGCAGGGACATTCGCGGTGCCGCTCTCCTGGCAAGCGCTTCCCAGTCCGCCCAGGAAGGCGGCGAGCAACCACACCCCAGCGCGCGAGGAACGTCGCATGACGAAGCTCAGGTCTCCAGGAAATACCGGGTCAGCGCGTCCGCATCGAAACCGTTTTCGAGAAAGAACGGCGCCCGTCCGTGCCGCACCCCCAGCTCCACCAGCCAGACACGCCTGGCCTCGAAACGCTCGCGCCAGCGCCGCTTCAGGCTGGGGCGCAGGACGAGCCGACGGGTCTGACCGGTTTCCGGGTCACGCAAGGAAAGCACCCCCCAGTCGGGAAGGTCGCGGTATTCCGCCGCATCCCACAGCACCACCGGGATTACGTCGTGCCCCCGCAAAGCATCGAACAGGCCCTCCCACCACGACTCCGGGGCATGGAAATCGGAAACCAGGAACACCAGGGCGCGCGCTCGCCCGAGTTCCGCCACCACCGCACCCAACCCCTCGGCCGTGCGACCGGTCGGGCGGAAACGCTCGAGGCGCTCGAGAAACTCCAGCGGCGGCCCCTTGTACCAGCGCAGCGGCAGGCAAAGATCCTGGCGGATGCCCTCATCGCCGGCGAAAAAACCGAAGGGATCGCCGCTGCGGTAGGCGGAATAGGCCGCCGCCGCGGTGAACTCGGTCAGCACCTCCAGCTTCCGCGCACGCCCGGTGAAACCCATGGAGGCCGACAGGTCCGCCACCACGAACACGGGGATGGCACTGCGTTGCCGGAACCGACGTACCATCAACTGACCGAATGGATCATGGAGGGTGGCATGCACGTCGAGGTTGCGCGGATCGGGTTCGGCGACGAACGGCACATGCCCGGCAAACTCGAAACCGCCTCCCGTGTGGTGGCTGCGGTGATGACCGGGACGCGCCGAGGGCGAACGCCAGCGCACCTGGTAATGAAACTCCAGTCTTGCTACGTCCACCCGCTCCCCGAGGCTCGTCCCACCCAACCATCCCCGTCGGACCCCAGCGGGTCGACCCCGGGTCGAGCCGACGCTTTCCCCCCGAGTCACGGCGCCGCCACCTGTTGCAAGACCCGGTTCGTCAACTCGTCTGCCAGTTCCTGGCGCCGGAGTTCGTAGACCGGGTGGAAGAAAACCCGATGGGCGATGGTTTCCCGGAAGACCCCCTGGAGATCCTCCGGCAAGAGATGATCACGCCCGTCGAGCCATGCCGCCACCCGCGCCGCACGCATCATCATACTCATCCCGCGCGCGCTGGCACCGGCGAGGATCAAGCGGTCCATCGCCACCCCCTCGAGCGCGATGCCGTAACGCTCGGGGCTTCGGGTCGCCTCCCACAGATCCAGCGCGTACCGCTGGAGCGTATCGCTGGCCCGGACCGAAGATTGGATGACCGGGGCGATATGGCGGATTTCCCGGTAGGGCAAAAGACCCGGGGTCAAGGAATCGAGCAGACGGTCGACGTCGTGGAACCGGGGATCGAACATCAGTGCCCGGCGCAACGCGGGATCGCCCGGAGTTTCGATATGCAGTTCCATCATGAAGCGGTCGCGCGCCGCGGAAGGGATCTCGAAGGTCTCTTCCTTTTCCACCCGGTTGCGGTCGGCGAACACCTGCAGGTGCGGGAAAAAGTACTCGCGGTTGAAGGCGGTGACACTCTGCTCGGCCATGATGCGCAGCAACAGCGAGTGCACCTGCGGCCGGGCGCGGTTGACTTCGTTGAAAAAGAACACCGCCAGTTCTTCACCATGTTTCAGGATCGGGCCGGGATCGACCTGCGGCTTGCCGTGCTCATTGATATAAGTGTGATACACGAGGTCGTTGGGCATCAGATCGATGGTGCCCTCGATGCGCTCGTATGCTCCGCCGAGGCAGCGCGCCACGGCGCGCAGCAGGGTGGTCTTGCCCACCCCGACATCACCCTCCAGCATCACGTGACCGCGCGCGAAGATCGCCGTGACGAGGTGGCGGATCGGACCTTCGAGGCCGATCACGGCTTTTTGGATTTCTCCTTCGAACGCGAGAGCGCGCTCGCGCCATTCGGCAAGCTGGGCTTCCTTGGATTCGACGGACATACAGGAAAAAAAGGAAATCGGCGGCTACGGAAAATGTAACAGCTATGCCATCGGTGTCAAACGACCCTCGACCCCGCGAACGGCGATGCCCGGCGCAGCCGGGCATCCTCGGGCAAACGCTCGGGTCGTCCGCAAGCGGGCTCTCCAAGGTGAGACGAGCGAGAGCCGGCGGAGGAGACCTTCAGGCGCTGCTGCCACGCGTGCTCTCGATCAAGGCGTCATAGCGTTTGATTTGATCCCGCGCGAATCCGACCAATTGCCAACCGACGTCCAGCACGAGCCGGTACAGCGTGGGCATGTGGTACACCCTGCAACCGAGGAAGCCCAAGGCCCCGATGCCGGCTGCTATGGCGATGAGGATCGGCAGCCCGATGGCCGCGAGCAGGCGGACAACCTGGAACAGGATATCCAGTGGCAGGAGGACCAGGAGGCCGGCATACACCAGGACCATGAAGCTGAACAGGACGAAAGTGACGAACTTGAATAGGTACGCCAAGAAAAGGTCGATTTTCATGAGCTATTTTCCTTCCCGGATTTTTGGGTCGATTCGGTCGGTATCTACCAAGTGAGTCCCGCGCGCCCCATCGGCAAAACGGCGATTGCCGCCCCACGGCACAGCGCGGGGGCGGTGCGAGGATGAGCCAGGGATGCTTCGCATTCAAAAATGGGCGGCATTGTATCACGGCCTGCCCGTCGCAAGACCGCCCCCATTCCTCCGGGACCGAACCTCAGGGAGCGGTTTGGGGGGCAGCGCCTGCTGCTCGGGATCAAAAGGCGGACCGAAAGACCGAAGCATCCTCCCAGTAAAGGAAAAAGCAGGCGCAGAGCCTGCTTTTTCCGGGCTTCCCGACATGGACCGGCCGTTTTTGAAGGTGCCAGCGGATGCCAAAAGCGATGCCCGCGCCGTTCTCCTACGACGCTTCACCGCCGCGAGACGGAAGTGTTCGGAAAACCTTTTCGAAGGAAGCCCGGAAACGAGCTTCCTCCAGATTCAGAGCACGGTCACCTGATCGGCTTGGGGGCCTTTGGCACCTTGAACTTCCACGAAGCTCACCCGTTGACCTTCTTTCAAGGTCCGAAATCCGGTGCCTTGGATGGAACGGAAATGAACGAACAAATCCGTGCCGTTGTCCCTTTGGATGAAGCCATATCCCTTGGTTTCATTGAACCATTTCACGGTTCCCTGCTGAACTTGACTCATGGATCTCTCACTCACGATAAACAAATGGGCCCGGGTGGGGCCGTTCATTCCGCCGTCCGCAAACGGCGGACCGGTCAACTGGGTAACAGGAGAACGATCGAGATGGAACTTGAGGCTTCACCGGAAAGGGTACCACGCCGAATCCACTGCCGCGCTTCCCAATACGCAGTCGGGCGTAGCATACCGGAGCGGTTTTGGCTTTTCAAACCCGATGCCATCGTCTTCCAGGGTGATCCGGCCATAGAGCCAACCGGCCCCGGCGGTGCGGGCCGTGGCGGCCACGCAACATCCCTCTCCGAGCGGGATTTCAGCGAGGGTCCAGGCGCTCGCCGGCTCCAGCTCCGGCGGCACGGTAATCCACCGCGGCACACCTTCGAGGCTAGTCACGCAACGATCGAAACCCAAACCGATTCCGGTGCCCGCGGCCTTCCCGAGCGATTCCTTGCGCACCCAGAAGCGGAAAAAACCGGCGCACCGGAGATCTTCCGGCAAGGCTTCGAGCTCCGCCCTTTCGGCCGGGGAAAGACAGCGACGCGCCAACAAATCCAGTCGTTGCAACGGACGTATGGTTTCCACGTCGACCCCGACCGGGGCACCGCGGGCGAGCGCCACCACGAGGTGCATTCCCGAATGGCTCAGATTGAATTCGATCGGCACCGCGAGCTTGTTCACGGCCAGGGCCGGCTTGCCGTGAGATCCATGAATGAATTCCAAGGTGCCGGGTTCCTGACCGAGATAGCCGCCCAGCACCCCTCGCAGTACCTTGCGCCCGGCTATGAACTGTCGTCTCCCTTCCGGCGCACCGATCCGCCCCAACCGCTCCCGCTCGTCGAGCGACAGCCATTCCAAGCGCGAGTCCTCGTCATTCCCGAGCCGCGCGTACCAGACATGGACCTGGCCATCCAGTAGATCGACCCGGAACGGGAACTCGGAAAGAGTGGGGAACCGATGAGACATAGGGCGTCGTGATTCTGCTCCGTCCGGCCTGCGCAATCGCCGACCTGCCTGCCGGCAGGTGCACCGGCGAACGGGCGACCCCGATCGTACCGCAGCCCGGGGCCCTTATCCACAGAAACTGTGGACAATCATGTGGAATGCCTCGGAAAAAAACGGCTCCACACCACGAAAATCCGCGCTCGCGGCGAATGGACCAGAATTTGACCAATGAAGGCGCGATCTTCGCCGCCAACACGAGAGGACCGTGGGCCGGATCAACAAGAGGTGCCGGCCGGTAGATCGATCGAGAACGGCTCGATCTCTGCGGACTCCGCTCGGATCGAAGCACCTTGGGGAAAGCTGCGGCGACTCCCCCCGGCTAAGGGAACTGCCGTTTCCTGGCCAGCGACACGATCCGGTTCCAGGACAGATGGAGGAGGAAAAAAGCGGCCGCCGCTATCGCCAGGTATTCCGCCAATTGCGCGAGATCCGCCTGCATCGCCCCAGCACCGATCAGCGTCGCGGTCACGCCCAGCGGCAGAAACCCCAACGCGGTCCCGATCCAGAAATCGCGGTGCCGGATCGGGCTCAAGCCCAGCAGGATGTCGTTATACAATCCACCGATCGGCATCTGTCGCACCAACACTACCGACCACCATCCCTTCCCTTGGATCTGCGCGGACAGGTTTTTGAGCTTCGGATAGCGGCTCAGCACGTAGTCGCGCGCGGACCAGCGTGCGAACAAGAAAGTGCCATACGCGCCGAGCAAGGTGCCCAGTTCGCTCCACAGCAAACCCCAGGCGAAGCCGAACAGGACTCCTGCCAAGGTGCAGAACGCCAAGCGCGGCAGACCGATGGCGGTAAGAGCAGCGGTCGCCAGCGTGAACGCCACCGGCTCCCAAGACCCCAAGGTAGAGAACCAGGATTGTGCCTCCCGCAGCTTGGCCATCCAGACTCCGGGAGGAGCCGCGAGAGCGAGCGGAAGAAACGCCGCCCCCGCGAGCATCACGGGGGCAATCTTCTTGGTTTTCGGTGCCGTTTTTGCTGACTCGTCCATGGGTTGGGGAACTTCGCTGCGGAGTGGGAAGCCGTCTTCGAAGAAAGATTGATGCAAACGTAGCGCCAAGGTGGCGGGTTTTCCTTCGGCGAACCGGCGGCGACCCCAGTCCCCACCGAATCCGCGGAAATTTCACGTCGAAAACTATAAACGGCCCAAGCCGGTTTTTGACAGGGGTTCACCAGTGGACAAAGCCTTTCACGTCCTCCTGCCCAACGAAATGGGTGTATGAAACGAAGTAGCTGGCCTCCTCCCCTCGAAACGTAGCTTGGGTGCGGGCCCGGCTGCCGTTGCCGCCAAGATCTGGCACGTCGCCGTCTCGTCGCCGATCCCCTTGAAGAGGACCGTTTTTTTGCGCAATAGCAAGAGGTGGGAAAAGAAATCCTTTACCCAGCGCAGCAGGAAAGCCGGCTGACGTCCCTGCTGAACGTCTGGGCACACAGTTTCAGACCTTCGGCCAGGGTCAGATAGGGAAACAACGGTTCCGCCAATTCCTCTACCGTCATGCCACTGCGGATGGCGAGCGCCGCCGTCTGGATGATCTCGCCCCCGTGGGTGGCGAGCACCTGGACCCCCAGCAAACGTCCTGAATCCCGCTCTGCCACCAATTTGATGAAACCGCGCGTGTCGAAGTTCACCAGCGCCCGCGGCACCTGGTCCAGAGCGAGGGTGCGGCTTTCCACCCGGAAACCGCGTGCCGCAGCCTGTGCCTCAGTCAATCCCACCGTTGCCACTTGGGGTTCGGTGAACATCACCGCGGGCAGGATGGAGAGATCCAGCGTCGCATTGCCGCCCGTCATGTTGATGGCGGCGCGGGTGCCGGCTGCCGCCGCCACGTAGACGAACTGCGGCTGATTCGTACAGTCCCCGGCCGCGTAAATGTGCGCCGCCGAAGTACGCAGATGATCGTCCACGATCACCGCGCCGCTGCCGTCGGTTTCGACACCCGCCTTAGGGAGACCGAGGCCGGCGGTATTGGCACGACGCCCGGTAGCCACCAACAGACGTTCACCGACGAGGGTTTCTCTTCCTACATCGACGTGGAACAAGCGACCGTCGAAGTGCACATTCCGGATCGCGGTGTGGGAAAGGATGCGCATGCCCTCGGCTTCCAGCGCGGCCTGGATCCCCGCCCCCAGCGCTGGATCTTCCTTTGACAACAAGGTGCCACGAGCGATCAGGGTGACCTCTGAGCCCAGGCGCAGAAACGCCTGCGCCAATTCCAACGCGACCATCGAGCTGCCCAGAACGAGGAGTCGGCGGGGCAACTCGGTCGCCACCAAAGCTTCGTTTGAGGTCCAGAAAGGACTGTCGAGCAAGCCAGGAATCTCAGGGAGGATAGGTAAACTGCCGGTCGCGATCAACACACGATCGGCGTGCAAGGTCTGTTCACCCCCATCCGCTCGTGTCACGATCAGGGTGTGGGCGTCTTCGAAACGTGCCCGACCTTGCAACAGACGGATGCCCGGGGTGATCTCAAGCAGGCTCTCGTACTTGGCTCGGCGCAACTCTTCCACCCGGGCTTGCTGCTGGGCAAGCAGCAGGCCGCGGTCGACCGTTGCCAGTCGCCTTCCGATTCCCATGAAGGGGTGGTGGGATTGCTGATGCGCAATCTGCGCCATGCGGATCATGATTTTTGACGGTACGCAGCCAAGATTCACGCAGGTACCGCCCAAGACATTCGACTCGATCAGGGTGACGGTGGCTCCCGCCTCAACCGCACGGAGCGCGCAGGCGAACGCCGCCGAACCGCCACCGATGATGACGATAGGCGAGGCGGAACTTTTTCCCCCGCGGATAGCTTCCTCTCCCCCACTCACCCACTGCACATTGAAACCCTGTTCTTCAATCACGGCGACGAGCCTAGCCACCGGAACGTCGGAGCCGGCGACGACCCGCGCCAGACCTTCCGCGAAAGAGACGGTCGCCGCGACCACTCCTTCGACCGCCGTCAGCGCGGTTTCCAGCGACCGGGCGCAGTGATCACAGTTCATTCCGACAACGCGCAGGGTGCGGCTATTCATCGTGTATCCCCCGGGCCGGATTTCACCGTAGAGGGATAGCCGACATTGCGGGTCGCTTCCATCAGATGCGCTGGGGAGGTTTGTTCATCGTCATAGGTGACGATGGCTTCCTTGGCGGCAAACGATACCTCGACTTCGATGACCCCCGGCTCCCGCTGCAGGGCCTTTTTGACGGTGAGCGGACAAACCGGACAGTACATACTTGGGATTTCGAGCGTCACGGTTTGTCGGGCGGCAAAAACCGGGTCAAGGGAAAGCAAAGCCAACACTGGGGCGAGGAAAGGAGTCCAGGATTTCATGAGCGATTTCTCAATAGAACAGCGCAGCGAGGTAAGGAGAAAACAGCGCCAAACCAATCAGCATGGCCACGAACCAAAACACGCTCTTGTACAGACGCCGGGTTGACGGCGAAGCACACAGGTGACCCGGTTCACAGGCTTTTTCCACCGTCACCGGCGTGTGATAGATCTTGCGATATGCCAGGAACAGAAAAACGCCGGCGATGGCAAAAAAAATCGGTCGATAAGGCGAGAGCGCTGCGAGATTCGCCGCCCAAACGCCGCCTAGACCCAGTGTTACCAATACCAGCGGACCGATACAGCACAGCATGGTCGCCACCGCCGCAAGGGCACTGGCGAAAAGAAAAACGCGTTCTTTCTCGTTTGTGAACATGAGGAAACTCTCTGAGCTTGGATTGGGTTCCAGCTTATTTCCGTACCCAAGTACGGTGTCAAGCGCTTCTGGCAAGGAGCGGGGAAGGAATCTCTCCTTTCCAGCAACACGAAGTGCCGCCTCGAGAGATCGTGAGTCAATCGATCCCATTGAGCCAGGGTCTGATCGCGGGCACCAAAGACTTGGCCACCCTGCCTGCTCCGATTGGGCAGTAATCAACCGGTCCATCTGGCAAATGGCGCCGGTCAGCCCTGTCTACGCCAGGCGTGAAACCGCTCCAGCCAGCTGAGCAGCCTTTGCGGGGTATGAGCCCGTTTCCAGGTCCCGGCGACGTACCGGTTGGCCTCGGCCAGGGTCGGGTAGACGTGGATGGTGTCGAGGATCTCATTCAGGCCGATCCGGTGTTTCATGGCCAGCGCGAATTCGATGATCAGGTCGCCGGCCCGGTCGCCGACCAGAGTCGCCCCGAGGATACGATCCTTGCCAGGAGCGGTGAGCACCTTGACGAAGCCCTGCGTCTCGCCGTCGGTGATGGCTCGATCCAGATCGCCGAGGCCATAGCGGGTGACTTCGTAGGGGACGCCCCGTTCCTTGGCCTCTTCCTCGTTGAGGCCGACCCGTGCCACTTCCGGATCGGTAAAGATGGCCCTGGGAATCACCGCGTCATCGACGCGAGACTTCCAGACCTGGCCGAACAAAGCGTTGACTGCTGCGTAGCGGGCCTGGTGTGCAGCCGTGTGGGTGAACTGGAAGGGACCCGCCACATCGCCACAGGCATAGATGTTGGGGTAGCGGGTTTCGAGGTATTCGTTGGTTTCGAGGATCCGTCCCGGTACCGGGGCGATACCCAGTTCTTCCAGGCCATAGCCTTCTGTGTTGGCGCTGCGCCCGACCGCCACTAGGATCTGATCAAAAGGAATACGCACCTCGCTCCCTCGATGTTCGGCGATCAGCAATTTCTCGTCATTTTCCACGACCACGCTTTTGGCTCGGTGCCCCAGATAAAGTGAGATGCCTTCGGCGCGGAAGCGCTGGGCGAGCAGTTCCTGGACTTCCCCGTCCTCGCCATGCAAAAGCTTGGGCAGCAGTTCCACCTGGGCGACCCGGCTGCCCAAGCGCGCGAAGGTCTGACCCAGTTCGCAGCCGATGGCACCTCCGCCCAGAACCAGCAGGCGATCCGGCAATTCCCGCAGCGCCCACACGGTGTCCGAGGTGAGGTAGCCTACCGCTTCCAGACCGGGGATTTCCGGCACCTTCGGCCTGGACCCGGTGGCGATGACGATGGAACGAGTGGTCAGCGTCCGCAAACCCTCGGCGGTTTTCACTGCCACGGCCCAAGGCGAAACGAGCCTAGCTTCGCCATGGATGACTTCGACGCCGAGGTCGCGGTAACGCTCTGGCGCATCGTGCGGCGCCACCGTTTGGATCACCCGCTGCACCCGTTCCATGGCGTCGGCAAATTCGAACTCCGCGCCGGCCCGGCGTATGCCGAACTCGGGCGCGCGCCGGATTTGGCTCAGCAACTTGGCCGTGCGGATCAGGGCCTTCGAGGGCACGCAACCGGTATTGAGACACTCTCCACCCATGCGCCGTTTCTCGACCAGCGTGACCTTGGCCTTCAGCGCCGCGGCGATAAAGGCCGTCATCAACCCTGCCGCGCCCGCGCCGATGACCACCAAGTTGCAGTCGAAGCGGGTCGGTTTTTTCCAACGTTGGTACACCTTGCGAACCTGGATCGCGTCCACGAGCCTTCGGGCCAGCAAGGGAAACCCGCCCAGCAACGCGAAGGAAAGCACGAGCCCCGGTGATAGAACGTCCGAGACGGATTCGATCCTTGCCAATTGGGTACCGGCATTCACGTAGACGATCGTGCCGGGCAACATGCCGACCTGACTTACCCAATAGAAAGTCCGGGTCGGCATGGCAGTCAACCCCATGAGCAGATTGATGACGAAGAACGGAAACACCGGCACCAGCCGTAGGGTGAAGAGATAAAAGGCTCCGTCACGGGCGACGCCGGCATCGACGGCTTTCAGGCGTTCGCCGAAACGGGTCTGGACCACCTCGCGAAACAAGAGGCGGGCGGCGAGAAAGGCCAGAGTCGCCCCGAGGGTCGAGGCGAAGGACACGACCACCGTACCCCACAGCAGGCCAAAGATGGCACCCCCGGCCAGGGTGAGTACCACCGCACCGGGAAGGGAGAGTCCCGTGACCACGATATAGAGCAGGCCATAAAGGAGACTCGCAAGCAGCGGATGAGCGGCGCGGTAACCGGCGATGGCCTCCTGCTGCGCTTTCAGCGACTCGAGAGTCAAGTAGCGCTCTAGGTCGAAGATGAAGAAAGCTCCCGCGAGTGCCGAGAGAATGAGAAGGAGACCGAGACGGGAACGGTTCATGGGCCGATTTTCCCCTTGTAAGCGATGAATGGGCGTTTTACACCTTAAGATCGCGGATCGGGTAAAAACTTAATCAATGGTTCGGGAGGATTTTTTCTTGCGATGGGGTAAGGTGGCCACTAAAGTTCAACCCATGGCCAACCCTTACCTACCACACTATTCGAAACGATGCCATGCACGCCACCCTGCCTTTGCTCCAGGCCAGTGATTTTCCGGAAATCCAGCGTTCCCGACTCGACACGGTGCAAGTGAACTTGGGCTACCGCTGCAACCAGGTCTGTTTGCATTGCCATGTCAACGCCGGACCGAAGCGCACAGAGATGATGGCGCTGGAAACCGTCGAGCAAGTACTGGCCTTGCTGCGGCGTGCGCGAATCTCCACGCTGGATCTGACCGGAGGTGCGCCGGAGCTGAACCCGCATTTCCGTTACCTGGTGGAAAGCGCGCGGGCTTTGGGACTACGTGTCATCGACCGCTGCAACCTCACCATCCTGGAAGAACCCGGTTACCAAGACCTTGCCGATTTCCTGGCAGCGCAGAGGGTGGAAATCACCGCCTCCCTGCCCTGCTATCTCGAAGACAACGTCGACCGGCAGCGGGGACACGGCGTATTCGCCACCAGCCTCCGCGCGCTCGCGAGACTCAACGCCCTCGGTTACGGCCGGCCCGACTCCGGCTTGATCCTCAACTTGGTCTACAACCCCCAGGGACCCACCCTGCCGCCCGAGCAAAGCGCGCTGGAGGCGATCTATCATCGCGAACTGGAAGCCCGCTACGGCATCGTCTTCAACCGGTTGTTTGCGCTCACCAACATGCCCATCCAACGCTTCGGCAGTACCCTGGCGTCCAAGGGACAACTCGAGCCCTACCTGCGGCTGTTGAAACATGCCCACCGGGCGGAAAACCTCGAAGCCGTGATGTGCCTTTATCTCATCAGCATCGACTGGCGGGGCTACGTGTACGACTGCGATTTCAACCAGATGCTCGGCTTGCCCTTGGGGGGGCAGTGGCGCCATGTCACGGAGATCGATCCGAGCACTCTGGAAGGTCAGCCGATCGCCACTGCCGGTCATTGCTACGGCTGCACCGCCGGTTGTGGAAGTTCCTGTGGCGGAGCACTGAATGCAAGACTCTCAGTCGAACAGCTATAGGAGCCGGCTTACCGACCTGCTTGCGCGCCACAGGAAGACAGGCAATGAATCGAACCCGGGCGTGGAAGTCGCCCGCTGGGGAGCTCCTACGGAAGGAAGGACCTTGCCTCCGGAGAGGGCTTCAAAATTGAATTGCAACAAAGAGTGAGGACTCACCATGTTCGTAGAAGACCCGGTACGCGAACGCTATTCCCTGGGTGCTCGCGAGCGGCAGGAAGACTTGTGCTGTCCGGTCGATTACGACCGCGAACTCCTGAAACTCCTGCCCCAGGAGATCATCGACAAGGACTACGGCTGCGGCGATCCCTCGCGCTATGTGCAGCCGGGCGATACCGTACTCGATCTGGGTTCGGGCAGCGGCAAGATCGCTTACATGGCAGCGCAATTGGTCGGTCCCAAGGGTCTGGTCATCGGCGTGGACATGAACGACGACATGTTGCGCCTGGCGCGCAAATACCAAGCGGAAATGGCCCGCAAACTGGGTGGTGACCGGGTGTGTTTCCTAAAAGGCTACATCCAGGATTTGGCCCTGGATGTCGAGGCGATGGAACGCTACCTGGCCGAACATCCGGTCACTGACACGGCCTCACTGGCGGCGCTGAAAGCCTGGCAGGTAAGACAACGCAAGAATCAGCCCATGATCGCCGACGCTTCGGTGGACCTAGTCATCTCCAACTGCGTCCTCAACCTCGTGGGTGACGACGAGAAGACGCAACTGGTGGGGGAAATCTTCCGCGTACTCAAGCCGGGCGGACGGGTCGCTATCTCCGACATCGTCGCCGACGAGCCGGTGCCGCAACACTTGAAGGGCGATCCGTCACTCTGGAGCGGTTGCATTGCCGGCGCCTTCGAAGAGCGGGAATTCGTGCGTGCCTTCGAGCAGGCCGGTTTCACCGCCGTGTGCCTGGACAAGTGGGAAGAAAATCCCTGGCGAGTGATCGAAGGCATCGAGTTCCGTGCCGTCACTTTGGTCGCCTTCAAGGGGTACGACCAGGAATGTCTGGACCGCGGCCATGCGGTGATCTATCGCGGCCCTTACGCCGAAGTGCGCGACGAGGAAGGCCACGTCTTCCCGCGCGGCGAGCGCATCGCGGTGTGCGAACGAACGTTCCGCACCCTCACCGAGGGGCCGTGCCGCAATCACTTCATCGGTATCGAACCCAAAATCCCGACCGACCCCATTCCCTGGTGCGCGCCACCGGGTACGCGTCGGCCCGCATCGGAAACCAAGGGCGGGCGTCAGATCAGCCCCTGCGGAGAAACGAAGTGCTGTGGATGAACCCGCCACAACAGGGCTGAGCTTGCCATGCATCCCCTGCCGGTCGGCTGGGGGCTCCGTGTAAGGGCAGGGTGAGAGCGCAAGAATGAGGCGGCATTGAACGCAACGGTGACTCCTTGGTAGCGGCTTCGAGCCGACGGCGCGAGTGAGTTGCGTCTGGGAGGAATCAGGGCGACCTAACTCATCAAGTAATCGACAGCGACGGCGCCAAGCCACGCCCACAAGCTCAGGTGTCCGAGATTCCATTCGTTCTCGTCGCCGCACGAAGCGCGAAGAGGATTTGCACGTATCCGTCCCTACTCAGGGGCGCGGGCGGTTGGAGTGAGCGCAATGCCCGCCATTCCTCTGGCGTGACTTTCAGCACCTCGACCAATGTCGTATCGTTCACCAATTGCTGCAGTCCCGGCGCGGCACCGTGATCGGAGAGGATCGCCGCGCGGGGATCCGAGCCAGCCACGGCACCGTAGCTACTTCCCGGCTCCTTCACAGCATCGGCCAGGATCTCGGACACGGTGGCGCCCAGGGCGGTTGCGATCGCCGCCAGTTGTGTCGACGTGCACTCGAAGATCCCGTTCTCGACCCGCGAAATGAAACCCTGATCCAGACCGGTCATTTTTCCGAGTTGCGCTTGACTCATTTTCCGTACCAAGCGCAAGCGGCGGATACGCAACCCGTATTGCTGCACTCTTTGCTCTGCCATCGCGACAACGCCATCGCACGGATGAAAAGGATCATACACTATCACCAAATATGTCCCACCAACATGTTTTCGTAGCAGTCATGTTGTACTCCCATGTTTGTCGACTATATTTATGTAGTGTCTACATCTACGGGGTCTGAACATGAAGCTGCGCACCGTCCGCATTGCACGCGGCATGACCCAGCAAGAACTCGCAAAAAAGGTTCGTATGGACCAAGGCAAGATCTCCCGCATCGAACGGGGATTGATGGATCTTACCGTGACGGAACTGGTCGCCCTCGCCCGAGCGCTCGACGTACATCCGGCAGAACTCCTGCCAGACGATCCCGACCTCGACGAACCGGACAAATGAAGAACGTCCGCGACACCTCGGCCAAAGATTGATTCTACGATGGGAGGAAAGTTGGTGCCCCGAACACGACTCGAACGTGTGACCTTCCCCTTAGGAGGGGGACGCTCTATCCTACTGAGCTACCGGGGCGTGGGCAGAAATCATATTCGTTCCCTGCGCCGAGGAACCCACGGGCGACTTGCGCGCCCGCGAGCCATTGTAACGCATTCCCATCCAAATCACGCGGTGAACGCCAGGTGTACCGCGAGCGGAGCCGGGATGGATCACGCTTCCGTGTGCATGCCGGCACCGAATCGACCTGCATCCCGGAGCTGCAAAGCCGCGCCATAGAGCACATTCTTTCGAACCCCGGTGATTTTCGCGGCGGCTGCTGCGGCACGCTTGACCGCCATCCCCTCCTCAAGCAGGACCCGCAACACCCGTAAAGCTTCGGCAGACGGCGTGTCGGCCGCCGGTTCCATTCGCGCACCTTCGATCATCACGACAAACTCCCCCTTGCGGGAATCGGGGCGTGCGGCGAAAAGTCCCGGTGCATCTTGCGCGGTGGTCATGAAAAACTCTTCGTGGATCTTGGTGATTTCGCGCGCCAGAACCACTTTTCGCTCCGCCGGGAAGATCGCGGCGATGTCGCGGAGGCAATCCTCGATTCTGTGGCTCGATTCATAGAAGACCACAGTACGGGGTTCACGCAGCCAGGACTCAAACCAGCTCCGGCGCAAGGCAGTCGTGCGGGGGGCGAAGCCCTCGAACAGGAACCGGGCGGTGGCGAGCCCAGAGGCGGAAAGTGCCGCGATCAGCGCGCAGGGCCCGGGAATCGGGACTACCTTGATGCCCAGGGTGCGGGCCTTCGCCACCAAGGGAAAACCGGGATCGCTGATGAGCGGCGTCCCGGCATCGCTGATCAGGGCGATTTTGGCGCCCATCCGAAGCCGTTCCAACAGAAGCTCGCTGACCGACCGTTCGTTATACCCATGCAGGGAGATCAGGGGTCGCCCGATGCCATAGTGGGTGAGCAGACGGCGGCTGTGACGGGTGTCTTCCGCCGCGATCCCGTCGACACTGCGAAGGATTTCGATGGCGCGGAGAGTGATGTCCTTGAGATTGCCGATCGGCGTCGCCACTAGGTATAGTACACCGCTTTGTTCCATCATCACTCGGATTTTCCAAGTCGAACAGATAAGGTTTCGCATGCCCTCAGTCACTCGCATCGGCATCTTGGCGTTGTCCGCTTTGCTCGCGGCCTGCGCCGTAACCCGGCCTTCCGAGGATGATCCTGCCAGCGGCCTTTCCTTGCGAGCGCAAGAGCGCTTGCGGATGGGGGACTTCAGCGGTGCGGCCCAGATCTACGAGCAGGCCGGGGATGTTTCGTGGGTGCCTGATTATTTCCGCCTGCGTTCTGCGGACGCCTACCTCCGTGCCGGCGACCACCTGGCCGCCCGGCGTCTGCTGCGAGCGGTCGATCCCAAGCGCCTGGACCGCGACGATGAGAATCTCTACCAACTCCTCGGGGCACGGATCGATCTCAACGTCGGCCGCGCTCGCGAGGCGATGGCAAAGCTGGATGACCTGGACTACGCCGCGCTGAGCCCGTCACAGCGTTGGCATTATCACACATTGCGCGCTTCGGCTTATAACCAACTCGGCAATATGCTCGAAAGTGCGCGCGAGCGGATTGCCGCGGGGCCATTGCTGACCTCGGAGGAGGCCGTCCAGAAAAACAACGAGGCGATCTTCGACGCCCTGAACCGGCTTCCCGATGCGGCTTTGCGCGAAACGCCCGCGGCTCCTTCCAGCGTGCTGAACGGTTGGTTGACCTTGGTGCGCCTGATCCGGGAAACGCCGCCGATACAGCGCGGCGAAGCGCTGGCGGCATGGCGCGCCCGCTTTCCCGGACACCCGGCCGCCGGCTCGTTCCTCGACGGCCTGTCGCTCTCGGACCGCGACAGCGGTGCTGTCGGCACGGTGCAGGTGAAGCCGGTCAACCCCGTCAAGCCTCCCGCACCGGCCGTCACCGCGGTCCTGCTGCCACTCTCGGGTCCTTACCGCCCCTTGGCCGAAGCCATCCGCGCCGGTATCGAGGCAGCACAGCGTGCGGACGAAAACCCCGACAAACCGATCTTGCGTTTCTACGATACCCAGGCGGCGGAGGTACCCGAACTCTATCGCAAAGCGGTTGCAGAAGGTGCCACACAAGTCCTCGGACCACTCCTGAAGGAAGAAGTGGCCACCCTGGCAAAAGGCGGGGAGCTCACCGTGCCCGTACTGGCCTTGAACGAGGTCCCTGGAGTATCGACAAAGCATCTTTTTCAGTTTGGCTTGACGCCTGAACAAGAGGTGGACCAGCTCGCGAGTCGCGCCTGGTTCGATGGGCGTCGCGTCGCGCTGGTAATCGTTCCGGCCTCGGCCTACGGGCAGCGGATTCAGAGTCGTTTCAGTGAAACCTGGCGCAGGCTTGGAGGCACGGTCGCCGCCATCAAGACTTACGCCCCGGGAAGTGGCGACTATTCTTCGGCACTGAGCGACACGGTTATGCTCGTGGGCGCGACGACATCGCCGCAGGGAACACCCCCTCGGCTCGCCAGCAGCACACCCGATCTCATTCTGTTGGCGGCCAATGAACGGGACACCCGCATCATCAAACCTTATCTGGAATCCTTGGGCGTCAAACTGTCGATCTACGCGATGTCATCCTTTTTCAACGGACGCTTCACGCCGGGCTTGGACCAAGACTTGGACGGCCTGATATTCTGCGACATCCCCTGGGTATTGGACGAAAGTGAGGGAGGCGCCCTTTCCGCGCGTTCCCTGGCAAACCAGGTTCAGCAAACGCCGCCAGATTCACGCAAACTCATCGCCCTGGGAATCGATGCCTACCGGCTGACCAGAAGGCTCGAGGAACTCGAAACCCACCCCAGCGAAGGATTCCGAGGGGTGACCGGGATGCTGACTGTCAGCGAAGACCGTCGCGTGAAACGGCAACTCGCCTGCGCCCGGATCGACCAAGGCGCGCCCACCGGGATCGAATTGGCGCCGGCTCCGCCGCAATAGTCGGTGGAACACTCGCGATGTCCGGCTGTGACCTGCCACCGCACCTCCTGACCGGACGTCAGGCGGAAGACCTGGCCGTAGATTATCTCCGTGCCCGCGGTCTGGCTTTGACCGAACGCAATTATCGTTGCCGCTGGGGAGAAATCGATCTGGTGATGACCGAGGGAGAAAAAACCGTTTTCGTCGAAGTCCGCTATCGCCGCAGCAACCACTACGGTGGCGCCTTGGCGAGCATCGACCGGCGCAAGCAGCGGCGGTTGCTCGCCGCCGTGGGCCATTATATGGTGGAGCGACGAATCCGCGGATCGGTCCGCTTGGATGTGGTAGCGGTTTCGCCGAACCACGACGGATTCTCGATACAGTGGGTAAAGAACGCGATCGAAGCGCAATGATGAGTGCACAGGAACGCATCGAGCGCCATTTCGGCGCTCATCTGGAGACGGCGCAGAAATCCCTGGCGATGCTGGTGGACCTCATCGCGGTCGCCGCCACCCGCCTGGTCCAGTGCCTCCTGAGCGACGGCAAGATCCTCTGCTGCGGCAATGGCGGTTCCGCCGCCCAAGCCCAGCATTTCTCCTCGGAAATGCTCAATCGCTTCGAACGGGAGCGTCCCGGCCTCCCCGCATTGGCGCTGACCACCGACACTTCCACCCTGACCTCGGTCGCCAACGATTATCATTTCGACGAAGTATTCGCAAGACAGGTGCGCGCTTTGGGACACGAAGGCGACATCCTGATGGTCTATACCACCAGCGGCAACTCGTCGAACATGCTCTCGGCGGTGGTCGCCGCCCACGACCGGGACATGACCGTAATCGCGCTGACCGGTCAGGACGGGGGAGCCGTGGCTCCCCTGTTACGGGAACGCGACGTCGAGATTCGTGTCGCCAACTCGAACACCGCGAGGATCCAGGAGATGCATCTTCTGATCACGCACTGTCTGTGCGATCTCGTCGACTATCATCTATTCGGCGATTGACCGTTGCCGGGAGTCGAAAACCGCGATGCCTTCATCGAACGACTTCATTCGAGAATTGGAAACCTTGCTCCCGCGGGAGCGCCGCCACACTGATCCAGCGCAATGCTGGCCTTACGGCTATGACAACAGCCGTCGCCATGCCTTACCGGACGCCGTGGCATTCCCCTCTTCGCACGACGAAGTCGTGGCTCTGGTACGGCTCTGTAACCGTCACCATGTCCCACTTACCGCGCGCGGCCGCGGCACTGGCACCACGGGGGCGACGGTTCCCGTCGAAGGTGGCGTCGTGATGTCGTTCGAGCGCATGAACCGGATCTTGGAGTTGTCGCCCGGCAACCGTTTCGTCGTCGTCGAGCCCGGTGTTACCAACCAGGCTTTGCAGGATGCGCTTCAATCACATGGCTTTTTCTGGCCCCCCGACCCCACCAGCGCCGAGTTCTGCACCATCGGCGGCAACCTCGCCTACAACTCGGCTGGCCCGCGCGCGGTGAAATACGGCACGCCGCGGGAAAACACGCTGGGATTGCGGGCCGTGACCGGGGCCGGCGAGGAATTGCGCTGCGGCGTCTATACCACCAAGGGAGTCGTCGGCTACGACCTGACCCGGCTCATCATCGGTTCGGAAGGAACCTTGGCGATCATCACCGAAGCGACCCTGCGCATCACCCCGTTGCCAGCCGCGAAGCGCACCCTGCGGGCGATTTACGCCGACGTGACGGCTGCGACGCAGGCCATCGCCCGCATCATGGCCCAGCCGGTAGTGCCTTGCGCCCTGGAATTCATCGACGGCAATGCCCTCGACCTGGTGCGTCGTTACGGCGGGGTCGACCTGCCGGAACCCGCGGGAGCGCTGTTGATGATCGAGGTGGACGGCACCGAGGCGGGGATCGAGGCCGGCGTCGAGGCGGTACGACGCGCGGCGACCTGCGCCGGACTGGTCGAATTCCGCGTGGCGGCGAGCGCGCAGGAAGTGGAGGCCCTGTGGCGGACGCGCAAGGCGCTGTCGCCTTCGTTGCGGAAAGTCGCTCCCAAGAAAATCAACGAGGACGTGGTGGTACCGGTGACCGAGCTGCCGCGCCTGATCGCCGGGCTCGATGCACTGGCACACAAATACGGTTTGCCCATCGTCAATTTCGGCCACGCCGGCAACGGCAACATCCACGTCAATCTGCTATTCGATCCCGATCCCCCGGGCGCGTTGGCCAAGGCCCACGATTGTCTCGCGGAGATCTTCGATCTCGTGCTCGGCTTGCGCGGCACTCTCTCGGGCGAACACGGGGTCGGCATCGAGAAGCGCGATTTCGTTGCGCGCGAGCTGGATCGCGTCTCCCTGGATCTGATGCGGGCGATCAAACGGCAATTCGATCCCCTGGGTCTCCTGAATCCCGGCAAGACGCTTCCTCCCGTGGAGTCCGCCTGACTACGGGCAATCGCGACTCCTCATATCCTGTTCACGCCGGGGAAAGAGAGACGACGGATCGGAGTGAACGCATCGCCACCGCCGGGAGAGGAACACGGATACGGTCAAGTGCCGTGCCCCACCTCCCTGGATCCTGCCGTGGGGCCCCTTCCCGCAAGATGTCGCTCGGCCCCGGAAGGCAGAGGACTGGACGGGTCCAGGATCCAGGTCGCGATGTCCCGCCACGGTTTTGCCGCCTGCAAGTCCCGCAAGAGGAGGTGATACCCTTGTTCGTAATAGGCGAAGCGGGTTCCGGGCGGCAATTTCCCCAACATCACCCTGATCGGCTTGCGCGGGACCACCTGGTCGCGCATGCCGTAGAGCACCAGGGTCGGCGTCCGGAGCGAGGCGACTCGCTCTTGGGCCGCATCCATCAAGTTGGCCAAGCCATAAATCGCGTCGATCCGAGTCGCCTTGATCACGTTCGGATCCCGACCCAAGTTGCGTAGCACCTCGAGGTTGTCGGACGGCAGGATGTTCAACCCTTCGCCGGTCAGCCGCAGGCCGGGAAGGGCATGCGAGCCGAGCGCCAACAGCCAACGCTGATACCACGGCATCGTCTCGCGCGACCACACCGCAGGTGCCGACAGGATGAGCCCATCGGCGAGCGGCGGATGTTCGGAGGTTATGGCGACGATCGCCACCGCACTCCCCATGCTCTCGCCCAAGACGTACACGGGGACACCCCGATGTCGCTCCCGCACCTGGCCGACGAAGCGTTCAAGATCGCGCGCGTAGGTTTCGACCCCCGCCCACAACCCGCGGCCCGGAGCCAGTCCGAAACCGCGTTGGTCATAGGCGTAGCAGGCGATGCCGTGGCGTCGGAGAAATCCGCCGAGTGATTCGAAGGCGCGACTGTAGTCGTTGAACCCGTGCAGGGCGACGATCACGGCACGGGGCGGAAGGGCCGGAGGCAGCCAGCGACGCACCGGCAATACGGCCCCGTCCTCGGTGACGAAATGATCCGCCTGCAAGCGCGGTGTGGTGACGGCGGGACCTGGCAAGCGGACCACCGGTTTGCATCCGCTCAGGGAGAGAAGGATTACGATCGCGGTGCAGGAATGAAGAATAGAGCGAAGAACCATAAGGCGGTGGCGCATGAAACGTACATCCAGGATCCAGGAAACCGGACCCAAAAAACTGGCGAGAAGAACCCGCTTGTTGGAAGAGCATACCCCATTTCCAGAGGATCCAAGAAACGAGATCTTCGATCCAAATCAGCACCTTCGGTGAGCGCGGGCTCGGGGGCCCCGTTTTCGGACCCGAAAGCGCGGGGAGGGGAAAAAGCACCAGGGACGAATCGTCGAGTGAGAAAGACGTGAGTGCAAGACTTGGAAGAGGAGAGGAGGGAAAACCCCAGTGAGAAGGAGAATGTCGGTCCCTGGTGTACCAAAGAGAGGTTTATGCGCTTTTTATCGATACAAGATACGTGCCCAAACTCGAACCCCATACTGCTTGCGACTTCCTACCGCGTGAGATCGATTCGGCCAGCCCAGGCATGGGGCATTCGCCTCAAGGAGTGAGGGAAAACGCACAGCCTTGCCAAGTTTCCGCCATGCCGCACAACTCGCTCGGCGGCGACCGAATGAGAGCCGTTCCCCATGGGGTTTCACTGTGGCTCGTATCGAGCGCCTCTTAAGCTTTGTTCCTCCCAGCACCCCAGGACTCGACGCGGCGAATCCGATGGGCTAGATTGAAGGCTCCGTTCCACGATCCGGAGTCGAACCGATGGCAACGATCAAAGTCGAGAGCGATCCTTCCGAGACCCGCCTCAACGAATTGGGCGTGCACCGCTGGCCTACCTGGAGCTGCGGGGTGTCGAAGTTTCCTTGGACCTACGGTGAAAGTGAGACCTGTTACATCCTCGAAGGCGAGGTCACCGTCACTCCCGATGGCGGCGAACCAGTCACCTTCGGCAAGGGCGACCTGGTGACGTTTCCGGCCGGGATGTCGTGCACCTGGGACGTTCGCGTGCCGGTGAAGAAACACTACACCTTCGGCTGATCGGCCGAAACACCGATCGGAGCATTGCGATCCGGCCGGTCTCGACTTTCTTCCCGGCGGAGCCGGCATGGACCGCACCGAGCGCTTTTACCGGATCGAACAACTGCTGCGCCAACGCCGCTCGGTTTCCGTCCGGGAGTTTCTCGACGAGTTGAGCGTGTCGCGCGCCACGTTCGTCCGCGATCTCGAATACCTGCGGGAACGCCTACGCGTACCCATCGAATGGGACCGCACCAAGCGGGGGTACCGTCTCGCAGAAGCCGACGGATCCGTGGGCCACGAACTTCCCGGTCTGTGGTTCAATGCCTCGGAGATCCATGCCCTCCTCACCATGCGGCAACTCCTCGCCGAATTGCAGCCCGGATTGCTCGAACCGCACGTCCGCCCCCTGCTGAACCGCCTCAATCTCCTGCTGGAGAAAGGGGACCGCAGCCTTGGCGAGATCGAACACCGGGTCAAGATCGTCCAAGTCGCCCGTCGCGCAGTCGAGCCACGCTTTTTCGAATTGGTGGCCCATGCCTTGTTCGCAAGAAGGCGGCTCTGCATTCGCCATCACAATCGGGAAACAGGCGTGACGCTGGAACGGGTGGTCTCGCCGCAGCGCCTCGTCCATTATCGCGAAACCTGGTACATCGACGCCTGGTGCCATCTGCGCGAGGCGGTCCGGCGTTTCGCCCTGGATGCGCTGAATGCGGTGGAACCCCTCGACGCGCCGGCCCCCGAAATCGAAGACGAGGTGCTTCGAAACACCCTCGATTCCGGTTATGGGGTATTTTCCGGCCCTGCCACGGAACGGGCCGCGCTCCGCTTCAGCCCACGACGGGCACCGTGGGTCAGCTGCGAAATCTGGCACCCCGACCAGCATGGTGAGCGGGAAGCCGATGGGCACTATCGCCTGATCCTTCCCTACGGCGATGACCGTGAACTCCTCATGGACATCCTCAAGCATGGCCCCGAAGTCGAGGTGCTGGCTCCGGAAACCCTACGGCGACGGGTACGGGAGACAGTTTCCGCGCTTTCGGCGCTCTACCTGGACTGAAAAACTTTGCCGCTGCCTCACCTCCTGAGGCACTCACCCTCGTATCCTCGCTCCTGCCTCGAAACGATTCTCCAGGAGACGAAGATGAACGAAACCGTGCTGCAAACCGAAGTCGCTTCCCGCCCTTCTACAAACCATGCCCGCTCTGTTCCGTGCCCCAAGTCTCCTGCAGTCGGCGGTCCGAACCGCGTCGAGCGATGGGCCGATTACGACGTCCCCACGTTCATCCGCCGCGGGATTCGTCCCGAATGGCGAAATCCGACTCGCGAACGGCGGACCTGATCCTACGGATTCCCTCGTTGCCGGCACGATCCGCCGGCGCGAGGATTCTTGGCGTGGCAGGCAAACTGTCATTGTCCGAGCCGGTCGGTCGTGCCGCCCCGGCGGAGAGACAAGCGGGCTTTTATGCGCTCACCGCACTGAGAAGAGGTGCCTTTTATTGGGATCATACCCGTTGAATTCAGCTTCGAGTGCTTCAAGGTCGGCTTTTTCGAATGGTCGAACCTTCGCATAGATCCAGACCATGACCCCTTTGTCGAACTTGAACTCACCGGGCAGGCGCTGAAAAGCTGCGCCGATACCGTGGCCTTGCATGACTTCCCGTGCCAGGACACCGATCACACGCTGGTCCTCGGGGCGCAAATGGTATTGCGTCGGATCTGCAATGACGAGGTATTGCGCCTGCGGGAACTGACGCGGAAAACCATCGCGCTTGTCGACGTCGTGGGTATTCAGGATCCGGTCACAGAACCACCGGTGGCGCGGCCCCAGCTTGCAGGCATTCTGCAAGATCGCCGAATTCAGAACGCGGGAACTGGCCAATACATATACCTCCCCCGGCTGATCGAGCTGCAACTCCTCGATGTGGGCCAAGAGGTTCTCGAGCACATCGATGTCATCCCTGACCAGCGGGTAGAAACGGTGTGAGGGGAGTAGACTGTCGCAGCGGTCCCCGATACTAGCGGCTCCCGGAGCGAAGACAGTCACGGAACTTAGCAACAGCGCAGTCAACACAAGCCCAACGGAAGCGGCTCGCCACAAGCCATTCGTGATCCGCTCCCAGAGGCCGATGATCACTGTTGCGATACCTATGGCGATACTGGAAACCAGCAGGTAATGGTGTTGTACCCCAAAGTCCTGGGTCCGCGCGAACAGCACGAAGACGATGAAGAACTGTATGAGCAGAAGGCTGCCCGCAACCCGCGTTTCCTTGCAAACGGTCAGCCAAATAAGTCCTCCCAGACCGGTAACGATTTCAACCCAACCAAACATAGCGGGGAGAAGTTCTGCCGCATCGACCAAAGAACCACTGAACCGGTAAGTGGAATAGATGTCGGAATAATCCGTTTGTATGGCCCTCAGCGCAAACGGCGTAGCAAACCCGAACAGGGCTAGGGTGAAAGTGAGCCCGATGATGACCAGGTTGCGGCTTGCGGTCAGATACTGCCGCCAAGCGATGCCATGTCGCTGATAGAGGTCGAGGGCGTGCGCGACGGCGAGTGCTGGAAAGAATGCCACCACCCAATAGGCATACCAGCGCCTCAGCAGAACCAGAAGGCAAAGGAGTACCCCCGTCGTGACCAGCCTGCCCAAGCCCTGTTCGGCGAAGGGCTTCCCAAAATGCAGCAGCAGGATGCAGCCGATGAACACGACTCCCACGACGTCAGGATACCCCCGCAGCACGGCAGCCCACAGCATATGGAGAAACAGGATACTCGTGGTAGCCAATACAAAAGGCAAGAAGGGTCGCCCGGGGGATTGCGGGTGAAATAGCCGCTGCACCAGAAAACCCATTACGAGTGCGGCTGGCAACAGATAAAGGTTAGTAATGGCCAGTATGTAAGGCAGGCGATTCGTTCCGAATAACCATCCCAACGGAACCAGCGGCAGCACCGGCAAAGGATTGTAATCACTTGTCCGAATGGAGCCGATCAGCGAACCCAGCGTAGCGAAGGGATGTTGTGCAAGTGAAGCAGTAATGTCACGATAGTAAACCCAGTAATAGGCCAAATCCCAGAAATAGACATAGCGCTCCTGAGTCATATAATAGACTGCGAACGCATTGGCAAGAATAGCCAGACCGAGGAAAGCTATTACAGCTCCGCCGTATCCCGTGAGCGACCGGTAAATTAAAGACTTCGGTATCGTGTGGGATTTATGCCGAAAGACGAAATTCTTGCTAAACCAGTAATTCCAAAACAGAGTCAACGGTACGGATACGGTTTTGGCCGGCACGGGTTCTAGCCAGAAAAGTGCCAGCCAGATCGCACCTGTGGTTAGCAGCAGACCTGACACGTTCACCAGCAGAAATACAGGGAACTGGTATGCCAAGCCATCGCGATACTCCCCGTCGGCAAACGTCCACCTACGGTTCAGGGCGAAGCTATTGACGACCCCGGCGGTGTAGCTCGCGAGGTTGGACAACACGGGCCAAATCGTAAGGCTATTGGTCAAAAAGATATACAGGGCGAAATCGACAGCGGTGTTCAAGACACCCACCACGCCGAACTTGAGTACCCGGCGAACGCGTAAGGGCATGGTATCCGAAACCGCCACAAATAACCTTGTCAGCTAGTCCGACCTTTCCGCATCAAGGGTTCTTTGGCGGCGCCTCGCAGGACTGCCTCACGATCTTGTCGATCAAGAAAAGCGGACGCTTCTTGGTTTCCACGTAGAGCCGCCCGATGTATTCACCTATGACTCCAATGGTCAGCAGTTGCGCGCTGCCCAGTACCATGACGGCGACCATGACGCTCGTCCAACCCGGTACAACTCTCCCGACCATCCAGCTATGGAGCGAATATAGGATACCGAGCATCGCAATCACTCCAAACCCGACACCCAATGCCATTGCCATGCGCAAGGGACGGATCGAGAAACCGGTAATCGCGTCCAGCGCGAACCGTATCATGGCACGCCAAGGATACTTCGATGTCCCAGCCAATCTTTCTTGGCGATCGTATTCCAACGCGACTTGATGGAAGCCCAGCCAACTGATCATCCCACGAATGAAGCGGTGGTTTTCCGGCATGCCGTTCAGGAGTTCCACGATGCGTCGACTGATCAGGCGGAAATCCCCCGTATCGACAGGGATCGGTGCGTCTGTAAGATGATTCAGCACCCGATAAAACAAGGCAGCCGATATTTTCTTGAACCAAGTCTCCCCGGCTCGTTGCGCTCTTCGACCGTAGACTACGTCCGCCCCTGCATCCATCAACTCCATCATGCGGGGAAGAAGCTCCGGTGGATCTTGAAGATCGGCATCGATAATGAACACCCGTTCACCACGCGTGATCGACAGTCCTGCGCTCAAGGCAAGCTGGTGCCCATGATTTCTCGATAGGCGTATGCCAACCATGTGAGGATCGGACTCGCAGAGTCGGACGATCAGGGGCCAGGTGTTATCCTGCGAACCGTCGTCGATCAGGACGATTTCGTATTCTTGACCCACCGTCGTCTGACAGATCGCCGTGACCCGGCGATAGAGTTCCGCAAGCACTTCTTCCTCGTTGAAACAAGGCACGACCACTGAGAGCTTCGGCATGGCAAGTTATCTGTTAGGTCCCAGAAGATGAATCCGCTTTCTCGCCACCAGCAGGTACAGCGAGGATTGGACTCTACGAAAAATTGTTGCTCTAGAAAGAGTTACCCAAGAAGACCGGAGCACCTCGATGGCGCCACAGTGTAACGGGAGCCGCCGGGAGTTTGGAGCGGTGGTGCATCTTAAAGCCAGATAAACGAAGCGGGCCGAAGCGACCCAAGAGACACTCTGGGTCGACAAAGGCGCCGGCATCCTCTAGGCTAACCATCCTGTTCCGAACCCGATACTCGGGCACATACTTACATGGATGTTCCTGCCAGGATGGAAGGATAGTTCGGACCGTTCCGATCGAGAAGCCATGTCGAAACCTTTTTCCAGTGTGTCCGTCCTTGCTCCGGCCCGCCTCCACTTGGGCTTCATCGACATTTCCGGTACCTCGGGGCGTCGTTTCGGGAGCATCGGTGTGGCCATCGAGAAAGTCGCGACGCGCGTCGTCTTGCGTCCGGCCGTGACGCCCAGGGTCAGCGGCCCGTCGGCTGCCCGCGCCCGTGTGATTTTGGAACGGCTCGGCGCCGCACTGGATCTCCCCGGCTCCGCTGCCGCCGTGATCGAATCGGCGATCCCCGAACATGTCGGGCTCGGCTCCGGGACGCAAATGGCATTGGCCCTCGGTACCGCCCTGCTGCGTCTCTACGGACGGGAAACGCCCATGGCGGACCTGGTTCAGGTTCTCTCGCGGGGAGCTCGCTCGGGAATCGGCCTCGCGACCTTCGAACGGGGCGGATTGATCATCGATGGCGGGCACGGGCCGAACACGGTCATTCCCCCGGTCATCGCCCGCCTGCCGCTTCCGGATTCCTGGCGTTTCATCCTCGTGTTCGACCGGCGTGGCCAGGGGCTTCACGGCAAGGAGGAGATCGAAGCCTTCCGGGACCTGCCGCCGTTCCCGGCGCATGAGGCGGCCCGGTTGAGTCACCTGATCCTGATGCAGGTCTTGCCGGCGGTCGCGGAAGCGGACCTCCCGCAATTCGGAGCCGCCATCACGGAAATCCAGCGCGCGGTGGGCGACTACTTCGCTCCCGCCCAGGGAGGCCGTTTTGCCAGCCCGGACGTCGCTGCGGCGCTTGCCTGGTTCGGCGAACGAGGAGCCGTCGGGATCGGCCAAAGCTCTTGGGGGCCGACCGGATTTTGCCTGGTGGAATCGGAAGACCGCACCGCCGAACTGGTAGCGGCGGCGAAAGCGCGGCACCCATCGCCACACATCGAATTCTTGGTCACCGGAGCCCGCAATCGAGGCGCCGAGGTCGAGATCGACAACCAAGCGCTCGCGCCGCGAACCGAACCCTGTCCGGCGAATCGGGCATCGCGCTGAATCATCGGGAGCCCGGATGAGCCTTGCTGCCGTTCGGACGGTCCTGATCGTGGCGGCGTCGGCCTCCGCCTTGAGCCGATCCGCGGCTCGCGGGGGATGGAGAGTGGTAGCGATCGACGGTTTCGGCGACGAGGATACCGAGCAAAACACCATCGCCCTGTGTCGCGTTCCTTACGGCGCATCGGGCTTCGACACCGGTGCCCTGGAAGCGGCCATCGACGGTTCGCCGCCTACCGATGCCGTGATCTACGGTGGCGGGGTGGATACTTCGCCCGTGGTGTTGGAGCGACTCTTCCGCACCCGCAAGGTGTTTGGGAACGACCCCGCGACGGTCCGAAGCCTCAAGGATCCGGCCTGTTTTTTCCGTTTGCTGAGGGATTGCGACATCCCGTTTCCGGAGGTTCGTTTCGATCCCCCGCCGCAGGCCGAGGGCTGGTTGCTCAAGTCCGGTTGCAGCGAGGGCGGCGCCGGTGTACGCTTCGCCACCAACCCGTTCGTCGGGAACGAACTGGGCCCGCAGTGCGGGCCCCGTAGGGACGAGTTTCAGGGAGGGGACGAGCACCAGTTCGCCGGGAGCGAACGGGGACCGCATGGCGGGCCCCGAAGGGGCGAGTCCCAGGGATGGGACGAGCAATCGCGCCTGCCTGGTCGCGAGACGTATTTTCAGCGCTATCTGCCGGGCAACGCGATGTCCGCGTTGTTTCTGGCGGACGGGAAGGAGGCGGGGATCCTCGGCTTCAACACGCTGTGGACGGAGTCATTCGAGCCGTCCCGGCCGTTTCGGTTCGCGGGCGCGATCAATCGGGCGGGTTTGGATACGGCGCAGCGTGAAACGGTTCACCGCTTCGTGAACCGGATCACCCGGGCCGCGGGTCTGCGTGGACTGAACAGCTTGGATTTTCTCCTCGATGGCGCACGGATGCCACGGGTGTTGGAAGTCAATCCGCGACCCAGCGCCACCATGTCCCTGTATGAAGACGACTTTCCGACCGGCCTGGTTCATCTCCACGTTCGGGCCTGCGAAGGTCGTCTTCCGGAACAATATCCGCGCTCTCGGCGTGTCCGCGCGTTTCGCATCCTGTATGCTGCGGACGAGGTGGAAATCACCGAGAGCATGGACTGGCCGACTTGGTGTCGCGACCGTCCGAGGCCGGGACAGCGGATCGAACGGAGACAACCCCTCTGCAGCATCGTTGCCGAGGGAGTGGACGAAGCCACGGTGCACGCGCTGATCGAGGCGCGCAGCCAAGCGGTGGCCCGGCGCCTGCCTGCCGCGCTTCGCTGGGCGCAGGCCGGGGTGCAGCCATCCGCATCATCACCCTCGAGAACCTGTTTGTGAACCCCAGACGATGGGAAAAAAGAGGACCATCATGCAGCATCGTGTCAGTGTCAATGCCCATAGCCAGCCGATCGTCAAGTACCTGATCGCCTACGCCGACAAGTTACGCCTTCACGTCGACCGTCTTGCCAACGGCTGTACGGTGGTCGACGCCGGTATCCAGGCGCCGGGCAGTCTGGAAGCCGGCCGATTGATCGGCGAGATCTGCATGGGGGGTCTCGGCACGGTGACCTTCACCCATACCAACGCCTTCCCACGCTGGCCACTCACGGTGAACGTGCACACCTCGAACCCGGTCATCGCCTGTCTTGGAAGCCAGTATGCGGGCTGGAGTTTGTCGCATGGCGAGGGCAAGGGGGCGTTCTACGCCCTGGGCTCCGGCCCGGCCCGGGCGATGGCGACGAAAATCAAGGATGGCAGGGAAGAACCGGTAGAAGATCTTTACAAGGAGTTGGGCTACCGCGACGAATCCGGCGAAACCGCGATCGTCATGGAAGTCGACAAGATTCCGCCGGTCGAAGTCACCGACAAGATCGCCCGCGCCTGTAAATTGGATCCTTCCCACGTCACCGTGATCCTCACCCCGACCAGCAGTCTCGCCGGTGGCGTGCAGGTGGTGGCGCGGGTCCTGGAGGTTGCACTGCACAAGGCGCACGCGCTGCACTTCCCGCTGGGGAACATCGTCGACGGCACCGGTTGCGCCCCCGTACCCCCGCCGCATCCGAACTTCATCAAAGCCATGGGGCGTACCAACGACGCCATCCTCTTCGGCGGCCGCGTGCATCTGTTCGTCAAAGGCAGTGACGAGGCTGCCGAAACGCTGGCCAACGAGCTGCCGAGTTCGGTATCGCGGGATTACGGCAAACCGTTCGCGGAGGTCTTCAAGGAATACAAATATGACTTCTTCAAGATCGACGCCATGCTGTTCAGCCCGGCCAGCGTGATCGTCACGGCGGTCGATTCCGGTCGCAGCTTCCACGCCGGAGAGGTGGACGAAACGCTCCTGGAGCGCTCGTTCGGGGACTGACAAGTTCGTCGGGTACCAAGTTGGACCGCGAAGCGGACCCCCTGGGGCGCGGGCCCCAGGGAAAGGAAAAGCCAATGAAACACGTGGCGATCATCACGGATGATCCCGGCTGGCACGGCGCGCGCCTGAAACGGGCGTTCGCGGCACGCGGCTTCGCCAGCAGCTACGTCTCGCTCACCCAGTGTCGGCTGGACATCGGCGAAGACGGTCCGTCGATCCAACTGCCCGGCTTCTCGGAACGGCTTCCGGAGGGTGTCTTCGTGCGCGGTGTGCCCGGCGGTTCGCTGGAACAAGTGGTCTTCTACCTCGACATCCTGCACGGACTTGGACTCTCGGGCATCCCGGTATACAACTCGGCACGCGCCATCGAGCGCACGGTGGACAAGGGCATGACCAGTTTCCTGCTGCATCGCGCCGGTATCCCCACCCCACCGACCTGGGTCCTGGCCAGCGCCGACGAGGCCATGGCAATCGCCCGCCGGGAGCTACAGGCAGGCCATGAACTCGTGTCCAAGCCTTTGTTCGGCTCCCAAGGTGATGGCTTGCAACGCTACCAAACCGTCGACGATCTGGCGAACCTGCGTCCGCACAATGGCATCTGGTACCTGCAGCGCTTCGTGACGAGCGGCGATCCTTCCCCGCACGATTGGCGTGTGTTTGTGATCCACGGCGGGGCCGTGGCGGCGATGCGGCGTTGCGGGGTGACCTGGCTCAACAACGTGGCGCAGGGGGCACGCTGCGAACCGGCGCGGCTCGACGACATCCTGTTGTGCCGCTTGGCCGAGGATGCCGCCAATGCCTTGGATATGGCCTACGCCGGAGTGGACATCATCCGTGATCAACACGGCCGTTACACCGTACTCGAGGTCAACAGCGTTCCTGCCTGGAAGGGCCTGCAAAGTGTGAGCGACGTGATCATCGCCGATCTCTTGGCCGATGATTTCATCAAGCACTACATCATCACATGTCCGAGAATCACCCAAAGAGCGACGATCTGAAGTCTGCGGGTTTCGCATCCGCCTGCGAGGCGGCCTATCGCGCCGCCTGTGAGGCCGAGCTGCGGGCATTCAAGCCCGGTAACGTCAGTATCTTCTCGGAAGGCCACGGCATGACCGTGCAACACTTCCGAAGCAGCGCGGCGGCCAGTGCCCCGTGGCTCAGTAAACCATCCCTTTCTTTGGGCGAACGAATCTACCGCGCCATCGAAGCCACTCGCACCGTGGTCGATTGCAACACGAATCTGGGTATTGTGTTGCTGGCCGCACCGCTCATCATCGCCGCACAATCCGTATCCGAAGGGGAAACACTGCGTTCACGTCTGCGCTCCGTCCTCGCCACCACGACCGTGGAGGACGCTGACTGGGTCTATCGGGCGATCCGCCTGGCCCGCCCGGGAGGGCTCGGCACGGTAGCTCGCCACGATGTCCGCGAAACCCCCGAGATCACGCTCACGGAGGCAATGCGACTAGCGGCGCAGCGGGATCGAATCGCTTACCAATATGCCAACCATTACGCAGATGTTTTTGATTTCATGATTCCACGTTATCATACCGCGCTGTCCCAGAGGGGCGATGAAAGCTGGGCTGCGGTGGCTGTGTATTCCGGATTGCTGGCGCGTGTTCCGGACAGTCACATCGAACGCAAATTCGGCCCCCGCCATTCGTCCTGGGTGGCGGACAAGATGGCATTCGTCGAGAAAACCCTGAATGAGAGCGCAAGACCGGAAGCGGCATTGGGACTTCTTCGCGAAGTCGATTCCGAGTTCAAGGCTCGCGACATCAATCCGGGCACCTCGGCAGACCTCACGGTGGCATGCCTCTTGGCCGTGCGTTTGGAAGTGTTGCTCGAGGGCAAAACGCCGCGATTGGAACGGGCGGGAGCATGAGCTCGCGGGATTGGAGAAGGCGACGGAATCGTGTTACTTGAAAGAGTTTTCCGTATTTCACACAAACAAAACAGGAGATAACAAATGGCGAAAATCAACAAATTGTTGGTCGGTGAGTCCCTCAAGGGCGAAGGCAACGAAGTCGCCCATATCGACCTGATCATGGGACCGCGCGGCAGCGCAGCGGAAACTGCGTTCGCCAACTGCCTCACCAACAACAAGGATGGTTTTTCCAGTCTGTTGGCCGTGGTCGCACCGAATTTGATGACCAAGCCGAACACCGTCATGTTCAACAAGGTCACCATCAAAAACAGCAAGCAAGCGACCCAGATGTTCGGGCCGGCCCAGCGTGGCGTTGCCATGGCCGTGGCCGACTGCGTCGCCGATGGCACCATCCCGGCCGACGAAGCCGATGACCTGTTCATCTGCGTGGGTGTGTTCATCCACTGGCTGGCGGAGGACGACGCCAAGATCCAGGATTACAACTACGAGGCCACCAAGGAAGCCATCAAGCGCGCCGTAGCCGGCGAGCCGAAGGCGGCCGAAGTCGTCGCACAGAAGAACAAAGTCCACCATCCGTTTGCGGCACACGATTAATTCGACTGGGCAAGCGTTGCCGACGCCAGCCCTTGTGCGGCGTCGGCAACGGACGGAAAAGCGCCGTCGTGGCGCTTTTTCCGTTTATGTGCCCTGGAAGATTTCATCGAGACGCAAGGTCCCGGAATGCAAGGCGCTCGCAACCAAGGCAGCGTCTACGCCCAAGCGGGCGAGCCGTTTGAGATCTTCCTCATGACGGATCCCTCCGGCGGCGACCAGGCGCCGGTTCGGGGCCAGACTGCGCACCCATTCCAGGCGTTTCCAGTCCGGGCCCGTGAGGCTGCCGACCCGATCCAGGGTCAGGACCACGACTCGTTCCGGCCACATCTGCGGTTGCTGCAGGACGATTTCCGGACCATCGAGGCTGCCGTCTCGCCAGTCCAGCGAGAGAATCCACCCCCCCGGGCAAGACCCCAGACGATGCCAATCCTCCGGCCGCATGGATTCCGTGCCGATCACGGGAATCCGGGACGACCCCAGGGCCGAAAAAGGCTCATCCGGCAAGCCGGCGTCAACCCAAAACGTCCGCCCGGGAAATTCCCGCTGCAAGGCCGCGATCAAGGAATCCTGGCGGCCACGCCCGGTCAAGGCGTCCAGATCCGCCACATAAAAGGTGTCGAACGGATGAAGCCGCAAATACGACGCGACTACCGCGAATGGGTCGGGGTCCTGGCACAAAGGGGTACGAAGCGGGCGGTAGCTCTCGCGGTGTCCGCGGAGGGCATGCACCGCCAAGCCGTCCATGAGATCGATGACCGGGATGATTTTCATAGCGTTGCGTAAAATTCGCATCATGCGGCGAATCGCTTCCGCGAGAGGAACAGCCCTTTTGACCGGGTGACGGATCGAATCCATGAGAATCCTGTTGCTGGAATATGTTACCGGTGGGGGTCTGGGGTGGGAACGGTTCCCGACCAGCTTGGTGCGTGAGGGTGGACTCATGCTGGGGGCGTTGGCTGGCGATCTGGTGGAACATCGCGCCGTAGAGATCACGGTCCTGCGGGATGAACGGTTGTCCCTGGATTTCCCTGGCGCGAGCACGATCCCCGTTGCCCCGCAACAATTCGAGGCCGTCTGGCGCCAGCAACTGGTGCGCTGCGATGCCGTCTGGCCCATCGCTCCGGAAACCGGGGGAATCCTGGAGCGCCTTTGTCGCGACGTAGAAAGCGCCGGCAAGGTCTTGCTCACCAGTCCGAGCGCCGCGGTGCGGCTTGCGGCGAGCAAACTGGCGACGATCCGGCGGCTCGAACGATACGGCTTGCCCGTCGTGCCCACCCTGCCCCTCGGCGAGTGGCGACGCGCCCAATTCTATCCCTGCGTGTTCAAACCGGACGACGGGGTCGGCTGTGACGGCGCCTTCATCGGCACCGCCGAGAACCCCGATCCACTCGGCGGGGACTGGATCGTGCAGCCCTTCCTCGAAGGCGAGCCGCTCAGCCTGAGCATCCTGTTTGCTCGGGGCGAGGCCCGGCTCTTGAGCTGCAACCGGCAATGCGTGGACACGACTCGCAATCGTTTTCGACTCGAAGCCTTAGAGGTCAACGCGTTCTTCGACACGGACGGTTCGTGGCAAGAGCTGGCCGCGCGTATCGCCGCCGCCCTGCCGGAGCTTTGGGGATATGCCGGCGTCGACCTGATCCTGACCGCGGAGGGCCCTCGCCTGCTCGAGATCAACCCCAGGCTCACCACCTCCTATGCCGGCCTGCGCCGGGCCCTGGGGGAAAATCCGGCTGCCGAGGTGCTTCGTCTCCACGAAACCGGCCGCCTGCCGCCGCCGCGTCGCCATCGCGGCGAAACCGTGACCGTCGCCCTGAGCACCCCCCATGCAACTTGACTGGATTGGTTGGGACCTCGGCGGGGCCCATCTCAAGATTGCGGCCTTCTCCGCCACTGGTGCGGTCGCCGCCATACGGCAGTATCCCTGCCCGCTTTGGCAAGGCACCAGCGCACTCGAAACGGCCCTGGAGCAAGCCTTTCGGGATCTCGATGGCCTTACTTTCGGCCGTCATGCCGTCACCATGACCGGCGAACTGGTCGATTGGTTTCCCGATCGTGTCGAAGGCGTTCTGCGCCTGGTGGCAATCATGGCGGAGCGCTGCGGCAGCGACAGGGTCCTGATCTTCGCCGGGCGGACCGGATTTCTGCATCCCAGCGAGGTCTCCCATGACCATGCCGCCGCCATCGCATCGGCCAACTGGCTCGCCACCGCGCTGTGGAGCGCACGCCAGATCGGGGACGGTCTATTGATCGATATCGGCAGCACCACCACTGATCTGATCCCGATCGTCTCCGGCGAGGTTTGCTGCAAGGGGTATACCGATCACGAGCGGATGCGCTACGATGAGTTGGTCTACACCGGAGTCGCGCGCACCCCCGTCATGACTCTGAGCAAAACCGTACCTTTCGAGGGAGAATGGACCACCCTGATGGCGGAGCACTTCGCCACCACAGCCGACGTCTATCGTCTGACCGGGGAACTGGCGGAGCACGCCGATCTGATGCCCGCCGCAGACGGCGGTGACAAAACCGTTCTGGGCAGCATGCGCCGCCTCGCCCGACTGGTGGGAAGGGATTTCGAATCGGCGCGGCCGACGGCCTGGCGATATTTGGCGCATTTCCTTCGGGAATGTCAGATCGTCCGCATCCACCGGGCTGTGGAACGTCAACTGTCGCGCGACTGTCTTACCGCCGAAGCCCCTTGGATCGGTGCCGGCGTAGGGCGGTTCCTCGTGCGCGAGCTGGCCCGGCGCCAGAACCGTCCGTATCAGGATATCGAGAGCCTGTTTCCTGGTGTTCCAAAGACTGCCAGCGGCTCTTGCCCGTCCCTTCGGAGCCCGCGAAGCGGTCCCCACTCGCCTATGACGAACTGGTCCGTTGCCGATTGTGCCCCCGCGGCCGCCGTCGCCTGCCTTGCTCAATCGATGCTTGGAAACGCATGACTCCCCGGATCGAAGAACTTCCTTATTTCGAAGACAGCGCCGCCCTTTTCGCCCCATGGGCGGACCGGCGCTGGGCCATCTTCCTCGACAGCGGTTTTCCTCTTTGTCGTCAAGGCCGCTACGACATCTTGGCGGCAGAACCCATGGTGGCCTTGGTGACCCGAGGCCACGTCACGGAAATCCGGCGGCGCGGCTCCGCCGCCCTGTCACCGGAAGATCCGTTCGTGATCCTGCGTCGCGAACTGGGCCCGCCTTGCCAATCCTTTCCCGGGCTTCCCTTTACGGGAGGAGCGGTCGGCTATTTCGCTTACGATCTCGCCCGCCGCATCGAAAAGCTGCCGGAACGGGCCGTCGATGCCGAGAATGTTCCTGATCTCGCCGTCGGGATTTACGACTGGGCCGTGATCGTCGATCATCGGAAGCGCCGTAGCTGGCTGGTCGGACAAGGCCGGGATGAAGCGACCGCCGCGCGCTGGCCGCACTTGGTCCAGTCCTTCCGCCAACCTCCGACCCTGGGCTGGCAGCGGGTCGGTTTTCATGTGCTGGACAAAGTGACGCCGAATTTTTCCCGCGACACTTACCGGCGCGCCTTCGAACGCATCCAGCACTACATTCGCGAGGGGGATTGCTATCAGGTCAACCTCGCCCAGCGCTTCGCGGCACCCTGCACCGGCAACCCCTGGGGGTTGTATCAAGCCCTGCGCCGGATCAACCCGGCGCCGTTCAGCGCCTATCTCAACCTTCCGCAGGCGCGGGTATTGAGTTCGTCACCGGAGCGCTTCCTGCGTCTACTCGACGGCAACGTGGAAACCAAACCGATCAAAGGAACCCGACCCCGCTCCGCCGATCCCGGGGAGGACGTCCGCCTATCCGAAGAACTTCGCCACAGCGAGAAGGATCGAGCGGAAAACCTGATGATCGTCGATCTCCTGCGCAACGACATTGGCAAGCACTGCGCACCGGGATCGGTGCGGGTCCCCAAATTGTTCGACGTGGAAAGCTATGCCACGGTCCATCATCTGGTCAGTACCGTGACCGGTCGGCTGGCTCTCGGACACGACGCCGTGGCTCTCCTGCGCGACAGCTTCCCGGGCGGCTCCATCACCGGCGCACCGAAGATTCGCGCGATGGAGATCATCGAAGAACTGGAGCCCCACCGGCGCGGGGTGTACTGCGGCGCCATCGGCTATATCGGCTTCGACGGCAACATGGACACCAGCATCGCCATCCGTACCCTGGTTCACTCCGAACAGACCTTGCGTTTTTGGGCTGGTGGCGGCATCGTGGCCGATTCCGACGTCGAGCAGGAATATCAGGAGTGCTTCCACAAGGCACAGGCCCTGCTCCATCTGCTGGAACGTCACACCCTGTCCCGTGCCGAGGATCATGTGGGTGGTTAAGCTGGGCGGCAGCCTGGCCGATTCCGAGGCCCTGCCCTCCTGGCTCGAGTCGCTGGCCGCGGCACGGGTAGCGATCGTTCCAGGTGGTGGCGTTTTTGCCGACGCCGTGCGGGAGACGCAGCGACGCTGGCACTTCGGGGACGCGACCGCCCATGCCATGGCCATTCTCGCCATGGCGCAATACGGCCTCATGCTGCAGGGCCTGGAACCGCGTTTACGTCCCTGCCGTCGGCCCGCGCAGATCCCGCGCTTACTCGCCTGTGGTCGCTGCGTGGTGTGGTTGCCGGATCCGCAAACCGTGTCGGTACCGGAGAGCTGGGCGGTGACGTCCGACAGTCTCGCGCTCTGGCTTGCCCAGCGCATCGGGGCCGCCCACGTGGTGCTGGTGAAATCCGCCGAGATCCCCGGCGGTTGCGTCGCCGCTGCGGCACTGCAGTCCGCGGACCTCGTCGACGCGGCGTTCGAGCAATTCCTCGCCGCCGGCGATGCGACTTGCTGGCTCTGTCACCGGGATCAGCATCCGTACTTCCTGGATGGGCTCAGGAATCCGGAGCGCGTCTTCACGCGGGTCGTGCGCGACGAGCCCCCTGCCAGGGGCCGGTGACATGAAACGGGTTCCTTTCGGTTTACTCCCCGGAACCGGCTTTCCCTGGATCCGCAGCGGACCGGAGCGAGACGGCGGCCTCCCAGGCGGTCTGTTCGTCCGGGGGCGTCTCTTCATAGCGGCTCAACAACTCCCCGGCGAACTCGAGGACCTGGCTCAATGCTTCCGGGGGCAGTCGTTTGAGAATCGCGGTGATGTCTTCGATCCGGGTCACGAATCCTCCTTACCTAATCGTCGAATGAATGGGATTTACCCGCGCGTGCCGCACGGGGGTTAGGAATCTGCGACTGCAGTCAAAAGGCTCACGCGCGCGCCATCTGCACCAAAGCCGCACGGACTTCGGCAGGGGTCGCCACGGGTGCGGGAAAGGCAAAACGCACGATCCTGGCGCCCACGCGCAGATGAAATCCTTCGCCGTCGATTCCGACCATGATCGGAACCCCACCCGGCGGCAAAGAAATACCGGCACGCGCACAATAAGCCCGCAGGGCCTCGGGGTGGTCCTCGTTCATGTGTCGAACCATCGCGCGTTCCTCCTCGGCCGTGAACGGATTGGCGCGCAGCACGGCATCGGGGGGCAACCAATGGATGCGCCCGAACCCGCCGATGTAACGCAACCGCACCGGCTCCAAACGATAAAACGCGAACGCGTGGGTCTTGTGATAATCCCGGCTGTCCGGGAAAAACGAGTAATACCGTTCCGCCGTATCCTCGAGTTCTTCGCTGGGGACCGGATGGGCGCCGGCAAGCAAGGTGAGACGCCCGTTCGCCTGCACGTCGTCGACGCTCCGGTCCAGAACGATCAGGGACACCTTGGGATTGGCAGCGATGTTGCGGGTATGCTGGGCAATATCGGCGATCAAGATCACCGGCCGGCCCCGCCGGTCCAGACAATAGGGCACCACGGACCCAAACGGAAACCCTTGCATCTCCACCGAATGGGTGGAAAGGACTCCATCATAAGCCCGGCATAACAGCTCTCGCGCTTCCGCGCCAATTTCGGTCAGGTTCGGCATCATGGCTTTCCATTATAAAGCCATCAAGCGGTTTCACTCGGACCCTTGGCCTCGCAGGCCCGCGGGAGCGCCAACGATCATTCGAACCATCGATAGCTGATCAACGCGCGGGCATTCAGAAGACCGTCATTCTCACTCGACGTGTCCAGCGGGCGGGTGACCCAGAGCGGGCTGTAGAACAACCCGACGCTCAAGGTACATTGCTTGGTCAAGGGATAAGCCACGCCGGCACTCAACGAGAACGTCCAGGTCTCGGCAGCCAGCTGACGTTGGTCACGGACCCCGAAGGTGACGTTGTCGACGCGAAGCCGCGTGTCGAGGAAGTTCCCCGCCACGGCAAAGTATGGCGACAATCCCCCCAGGCGCTCGATTCGATACGCTCCGCTGAATTCGAGTCCCGCATAGTGTTGGGTGACTTTGTCCGCCGATTCTTCTTCGCAACCATTCGGGTTTTTCGGAGAACCCGGGGGAAGTCGCGCGACCTCCTCCGGGCAGGTGAAGGCGCCTTCCACGTCGCCGATCTGTCCATACATCCGCATTCCGAAGGTCCAGGCATCGCTTTCGTACAGGGGTCGTTCCAAGGCGAATGCGAAGAGATTCGGCTTGAGACCAAAAATCCCGATGGGCGGCAGATAGGACAAGAGCAAGGCGAATCGTCCCGGAAGACCCAGCGTTACGCGGGGCCGGCCGAAGATGGGGGCTTGGTTCAGATCCTCTTCCTTGGTGCCGTTGAACCCGACCCGGCGTTCCGCCGCGCTCAGTTGCGGGATGGAATCCAGTTCGAGACCGAGCTCGATGGAGCCAACCGTTCTGCTCCGCGGCACGCTGAGACCGGCGAGGAGCGTGACCGAGGTGAAGTAATTCATCGCCCAAGCCTCGGGGCGATCGGAAGCGAGATGCTCCGTTTCCCGGATCACCTCCTGGGCGAGGGTTTTGCCGCCGAGCAACGCTACGAACAGGATGACGAGACCCTGCAAGCGAGAGTCTCTCTTCCGACGAAGATCCAGCAGAAAAGAAATCACGGGCCAAGTTCGTTGGGAACGAACTTGGCCATACGAGATGCGGACCGCAAGGCGAGTCTCGGGAAGGAGGTGAGCACTGGCAGCCATCCGCTTCATCTGAGTCACCCCCTTTCCGATGTTCACCCCTCGCTCCGGGTAGGCGAGATCGGGCTCAATCCGGGACTGCCATCCGCTCCAGCCCTCTCGCCGTCTCGTACGTCTCTTCGGCCAGTCTTCTTTTCATCAGCCAGGGACCGAGCACGGAGGGAATCCAGAAATTCGGCACCAGATCGACGTCGAAGATCAGCCGTGTTCCACCGTCGTTCGCGAGCAAGCGCCAGCGGCCGCTCCCCTCCCGGAAATCCCCCTGGTCCGGAACGATGGTCATGACGATGTCCCCGCCGGGCAATGTCCGGACGTCCTGGATCCATTGGAAGCTCAAACAAAGCGCCAGGATACAGAAGTCCGAGATCACCCGCATGCGGACCCCGCCGTCCGGGAGTCGCTCCCGGATATCCACCCGCTTGAGATCCGGATTGAGCCGAGGCAGGTTTTCGTAATCCGTGAGAAGGGTGCGAACCGCGGAAACCGGTGCCCGGATCAGGGCTTCCGAGTGCAGAAAGTATCTTCCGGCCAGCAAGGTGACCGATGTGCTCAACACCTGCGCGCCACGGGCGTCCGCGGACAGACAGACGCAGCCGAGCAACAGCAATCCCAACCACGGACCTGGGCGGGATTCACGGGCCAACACCATGTTCCGCTCATTCCCCAAGGGGGCGCAGGAGTTTCTCGAGAAGCCGTGGATCGTCAAAATGCCTGGTACCGAGAAAAGCAATGGCGTGGGTGCCCCATTGCCGCATCGCCCCGGCGCTAGGAACCCCCATCGGCCAGAACAAGAACCGCTCGGAACGTTCACTCCTGGGCACCAGCCCCTGCGCATCGAACAAGCTGCGGTGCCGGCCATCCGGCCCCGGCAGCGAGCGAAGTTCGTCGTAATCGAGCCAATCATAAACCATGGGTCTCGGCATCGACCGCTCCGACGTTACCCCCTGAATAAAATGGGTCCGCGAGGCGACCCAAAGGACCAGCCTCTCCCCGCGCCGGAGCGGTAGAATCGGGGTCGGCGACAGCACCGGCTCTGAGCCATCCCGGGGTTGGACGACTTGGTATCCTCTGCCCGGGAAAACCAGGTAATAACAACCACAGGGATGAATGCTGTCATAGGCGATCGGGCTGCCATCGGTACCCAGCGTGACGCGCCAGATGAGCCCATCGAAACGCCCGGCATAAATGTCCAGCCAGCTTTTGGGAGGACGGGCCGGGAACCAAATCAGGTAATTGAGCTGCAGCAATGGCCGCCCGGCCATGCGAGCATGAGAGATGAAGCGGTAAACCACCGGCCGAGTCACATCGACGTAAGATTCCCCGCGGGGATCGATGCGGACAGCACCGATGCGGTCGGTGCCATCCATGGTTTCGACGGCGAAGACGGGCGCGAAAGCGGTGAACAACCGGTCGAGGTCTTCTCCGGAAGGTTCCGGAATCCGCAAGGGATTGGCCGCCGACTTGTCGAGGATTCCGGCAATGCTGGCCGCATCCGGATCGACCTTGATGCGGGGGGCGTAACGAATCGTTCGCGCACCGTGAGGCGGGCTCGGGGGCGGTCGGATGAAGGGTTCCCGCAGTTCCCGGTGAACCCGCGATATGCCCTCGACGATGGCCCAGCGGGTGAGAACATAGAGCCCCAGGAACCGCTGCCAACGCGAATAGGAATCCGGCACCTTCGCCCGTCGCAACAACCGGACCCGCTCCTCCGGGGCTTGCATCCGCTGGCCAGTGAGAGCCTTTCCACATGCATCGATCGCGGCCTGGGGCGGGAGTCCGGGTGGAGTATGGTTTTGCAGTCGGATCGACGCGCCCGGTGGAAGATTGCGCAGCTCGATCCTGCGTGCCGTCGCATCCAAACGCCGCATGCGCTCCACCCAAGCGGAATAAGCCTCCCCCGCCGGATCCTCGTCGGCAAAAGAAGCCAGAAAGCGGTCGACCCGAAGCTCGGGAAAACCCGTGATGCGCGCTGCACCGGCATCTTGTACGCCGTGTCGGGCCACGAGTCGGTCCATTTCCTCGAAGAAATGCCGGCAGTTCTTCGCGCCATCCCCCGGTACAGGGATCGGGCGCAGTTCGGTGCAAGCCGTGAGAAACAGCGCCAGTGATCCAGCCAGCGCGGTCGCGTACAGGACCCGGATCATCAACACTCCATTTCACTTCCCTGTCTGCCGACAGGCTGGCGATGGGGGATTCCGAGCATCCGGACGCCCTCGAACGGCGATCTGAGGCACGAGACCACGCCGTTTTTTTACCTTATTCCCCTACGATCCCGCTAGCCTCGGCGCACCGGGTTTCGGACCTCGCCGGACCCCGGGGGCCGTCGGACGGAAACTTCATCCCGCGCTCATTGCGGTTTTTCGAACCCCGTCACCGCGAACCATCGATCCACCGTTTCTCCGAGCACCATCACGATCGGAGCCACACACGGATTCGGCAACTCCAGCTTCGCCTTGATCACGGCCTTGCCGGATGGCGTTGCCGGGAAACCGTCGGTGATCAAATTCCGCGTGACCACTTGCCCCTCTTGTTCCGTCAGGCAGCTCACCAGTCCCCGGAACGTGAGCTGGTCGTTCGTTCCCCTCTTGTCGGGCGGTACCACGGGATCGTCCTTGAAGACCAAGCCCTTGACCTGGATGACCAAGCGGCCGTCGGCGAAAAGCTTCCCCTTGGCAAACTTCGTGATCTGCCAGGGCAGCCCGCCACCGGGGACGTCCCGAATCGGGTTTGCATCGCCCACGAACGGACCATCCACGGCATACATCGTGCCGAAGTTGAGGATCACTTTGGCGGGCGGGGGGCTCGCCGCGGCGACGTTCACGGTGCCGGTCATGCCCGTGGAACGATGTGGGATGCAGTAGTAGGGAACCTGGCCCGGCTGATGGAAAGTTTGGGCGAAGGTGAATCCACCGCCCTGGATCTGGCTGTTGAAGCGCCCGTCCGAGGTCACCGAATGTCCGCCGTCGACCCAGATCCAGCGTACGGTATCACCGACTCGAATGTTGACGACCTTCGGCACGAAGTCGAAGTTTCGTACCTGGACGTCGACGGTGGCGGCTTCGATAGCGAAAGGGAGGAACACCAACCCTACGGCCCGCAGGCCGAGAAACGACACCGAAACGAGAGTAGGTTTCTGCGCGGACATGAGACACCTCCCGCAGGACATCCTGCCGTAAGTTCCGCAGCAAAAACCCCTTTATGCCTTTCCCTTGGCGTTGTCAAGCAGAGGCATACGGACGGTCTCCGATTCGCGAGCACCTATCGGGTCACGAGGAGCGAAGCCACCGTACCATTCGGCAAAAAGGAGATTGTCACCGATTCGGATTGCCCTCATCCGGCCTTGCGCTGAAAAGTCCAAGAGTTTTTCTCAAGGAACCAGCATCCTCGCCCGTTTCCAGAACCCGAAGCGGTCGAACGGCAGGGGCGAGGTGTCTTCGTAGAGATACATCCCGATCTTCCAGTGGTGCGGCGTGGTGGCCGCGGTGGTGAGCGTGGGGCAGCTTGCGTCCACGACTTTCCTGCCGTTCACCCAGACCTTGACGTAGCCTTGCCCGCCTTGGGAGGAAAGCCGTTCATCCAGGAAGGCATCGATCTTTACAGTGATGTCCTGCTGCGGCGAGAGGCCCGTCGCGATCCCCAGGCGGCTGGCGGGTTCGCCGGGATCGGTATGTTGGTCGAAGTGTAGCGCGAGCCTGCCGCTGTTCCTGGGATCGGTGTCGACCGCCATCACGAGCGCAGGCGGCGTATCGTCCGACTTGAGCTGCCAGACCGTGGCGGGATGGATGCCGCGCGGCGAGAAGGTCCAGGGCTGGGAGAGATCCGCCCCGCCGAAGCGCACCACGAGATCCCAGACGAAGCGCTGGCGGGATGGGACCGGATAGGTGTTGAGCTGGGTCCGCAGCGTCCCTTCCACGATCCCGTCTCCTGCCTTGTAGCCCAGCGCAGTGTAAGCGCCGGACGCGTCACTGGTCTTGAAGATGCGCCCCGGCACGCCATTGGGAGCTTCGGTGACCGCCCGCCAGTTGTTGAGGGTCACCTGCCGGCCCTGATTCGGGTCCCAGTACTGGATCGTGGCGAAATCCCCGACCCCGGTGTTCGGATTGATGAATGGTGCCGGACCCCCGAAATCGAAGGTGATCGGAACGCCCCCGAGATCGATCGTCTGCGGCTGGCCGTTGACCAGCACGGTGTAGGGGTCATAGGCCACGAACACGCTCGCGGCGAACGAGGGCAGCGGGAAAAGAAGGAAGGCGAGGAAGCTCCAAAAAATGGTACGAAAGCACGGAACCATGGCAAGCCTCGCATCACGAAAACCATCTACCTAAAAAGGTAGACCCGGAACACGGATGCGCAAGGGAGATGGGTGGCCAAGTGGCCGCATGAAGCGGATGAGCAGGTAGTGATTCCCGACTGGCCACCGGCTCTCCACCGCCGCTCTTACCCCAGCGGCACGATTCCACGCAGGTTGCGGAAGCTGGTAGTGCGCACGGTGGCCAGGAAATCCTGGAGGTAGGTGAGTTTTGCCACGGATTCCGTCGTCGCGGCATACAATTCGCTCCACAATCCCTTTTGTCCGATCGGTTTGGCCCGCACATAGTCGCGTTCCAGGTAGCTCTGCACGCTCCATTGCGGCAGGGCGGCGATACCGCGGCGGCTCGCCACCAGTTGCAGGATCGCTACAGTCAACTCGGTGGTCCGCCGCTTGGGTTCGATTCCCGATGGTTTCAATACCTTCCGTACCACGTCCAGCATTTCATCCGGTACCGGATAGCTGATCAGCGTTTCCGTGGCGAAGTCCTCCGGTTCGAGGTGGCTTTTCGCCACATAAGGGTGCTGGCGCGCGACCAAGGCCACGATTTCGAACCGGAACAAGGGGTGGAAAACGATCCCCTTGCGTTCCTTGGGTTCGGAGACCACCACCCAGTCCGCCCGGTCCTCCGCGAGCAAGGCCAAGGGATCGCTGTGAAAACCGGAAACCAGATCCAGTTCGACCTCTGGCCAATGCTCGCGAAAACGATCCATGGCCGGCATGAGCCAGTCGAAACAGGTGTGGCATTCGACCGCAATGCGGAGTTGCCCTGCCTCGCCTTGGGCGATTCGGGCGAGATCACGTTCGGCCTCGGCAATTTGTCGCAATACCACCTCGGCCAAGGTGTGCAGGCGTTGCCCTGCGGCCGACAAGCGCAACGGCCGGCTCTTGCGCTCGAACAAACGGATGCCATAGTGCATTTCCAGTTGTTTGATCTGATGGGACATCGCCGATTGCGTGAGATGGAGTCGGGCGGCGGCACGAGACAGATTGCCGGTTTCCACCAGAGCCGATAAGGTTTGCAAATGGCGGAGTTCAAGGATCGATTGCGACATGATGAATGAAATCGATGATGATTTTGAATTTTTTGCGTTTGAATCATAAAAGGGTCTGCTGGATCATGCCAGCTTTCCCCTTTCAATGATGAGGAGCGATTCGATCATGGCAGTGACCCACACTTTGGGCTTTCCCCGCATCGGCAGCAAACGTGAACTGAAGACGGCCGTGGAGGCGTTCTGGCGCGGCGCCATCACCCGGACCCAATTGGAAGCAGTGGGGCGCGAACTCCGCGCTCGGCACTGGCGCATCCAGCAGCAGACCGGGATCGATCTGGTTCCGGTCGGTGATTTCGCCTGGTATGACCAGATGTTGAACCAGTCTTTCCTGTTGGGAGCTATCCCGCGCCGTTTCCAGGGGGAGGAAGACCTCGCCACCCTCGATCGCTATTTCCTGCTGGCACGCGGCGATGCCCGCCGACCGGCATTGGAAATGACCAAGTGGTTCGACACCAATTACCACTACCTGGTGCCAGAATTCGAGCCCGACATGGAATTCCGTCTGGGTACGGAATGGCTGTTCGACGAAGTCGAAGAGGCGAAGGCGATGGGTGTCCATCCCAAACCGGTGTTGATCGGCCCGGTGACGTATCTCTATCTGGGCAAGGAGAAAACGCCCGGATTTTCCCGGTTGGAACTCCTGCCGCGGCTCCTCCCGGTCTACGAGGAAATCCTCAGGCGCCTTGAGGTCCAGGGAGTGCAATGGGTCCAGATGGATGAACCGGCTCTGGTGCTGGATCTGCCGGAAAACTTCCTGGCCGCCTACCGGGACGTCTATGCGCGGTTGGCCCCGGTGGGACCGAAACTCCTCCTGACCACCTACTTCGACTCCGCCGCGGAGCGGGCCGACCTCGTGAACGATCTGCCGATCGCCGGGATCCATCTCGATGCCGTACGTGCTCCCGAGTCGCTCGCGGTTTTTCTCGCCGATTACCCGGCCGATCGGGTTCTTTCCGTGGGGATCGTCGACGGCCGCAACGTCTGGCGTACCGATCTCGTCCGCGCCCTGGATCTTCTGGAACCGCTCGGGGAGGTCTTGCGAGAACGACTTTGGTTGGCGCCAAGTTGCTCCCTGTTGCATGTTCCCATCGACCTTACCCTGGAAACGGAACTCGACGAGGAACTTCGGAGCTGGCTCGCTTTCGCCGTCCAGAAACTCGACGAACTCGCCATCCTGGACAAAGGCCTGCGTCTCGGACGGGATGCGATTCGGAAGGAACTCAAGGAGAATGCGCACATCCTGGACAACCGTCGCACTTCACAGCGGATCCACGATCGCGGCGTGCGCGAGCGCGTCGACCGGCTCACCGAGAGTGATTTCAGCCGGCATTCCCCATTTCCGGAACGGAATACCTTGCAGCGCCAGCGCCTTGGGCTGCCTCTCTTTCCCACCACCACCATCGGCTCCTTCCCGCAGACCGAGGAAATCCGCAAAGCCCGTGCCGCGCATCACACGGGGAAAATCGACACCGCGAGCTACCAGGACCAGATGCGCGCCGCCATCCGGGAGGCGATCCGGAGACAAGAGGAAATCGGTCTCGACCTCCTGGTCCATGGCGAACCGGAGCGCAGCGACATGGTGGAGTATTTCGCCGAACAGCTTAAAGGATTCACCGCTACCCGGCATGGCTGGGTCCAGAGTTACGGTTCACGGTGCGTACGGCCGCCCATCTTGTTCGGCGACGTGTTCCGTCCACAGCCCATGACCGTGGCTTGGATCCTGTACGCCCAGAAGCAGACCCGGAAATTCGTCAAAGGCATGCTGACCGGCCCGGTCACTTTGTTGAAATGGTCCTTCGTGCGCGACGATCAACCGCTTTCCCTTACCGCCCTCCAACTCGCGCTGGCCGTACGGGACGAAGTGAACGATCTGGAACAGGCCGGCATCGCCGCCATCCAGATCGACGAGCCGGCTTTCCGGGAGGGCTTGCCCCTCAAGACCAAAGATCGGGATGCGTATCTCGACTGGGCGACGCGCGCCTTTCGCCTGGCCACCTCCGGAGTGGGAGACGACACCCAGATCCACAGCCACATGTGCTATTCGGAGTTCGCCGACATCCTTCCGGCCATCGCCGCACTCGATGCCGACGTCCTCACCCTGGAGACCTCCCGCTCCGGCATGGATCTCCTCGAAGCCTTCCGCAGCTTCCGCTATCCGAACGACCTCGGTCCCGGAGTCTACGACATCCATTCACCGCGCATCCCCACCGTCGAAGAGATGGTTTCTCTTTTGGAGAAGGCCCTCACGGTAATCGCCCCGGAGCGGCTGTGGGTCAACCCGGACTGTGGCCTGAAAACGAGACGCTGGGAAGAGGTCGACCCGGCTCTGCGTAACCTGGTCCAAGCCGCGAGGATCCTGCGCGAGCGGCGGGTGAAGCCGGCTTGAACTCCTCCCCGAGAAGGTCGGTTGGGTTGTCGGTATTCCTCGCCTTTTCCATCCTGGAGTCCGGCTGGACCGGCGAGCGCATCGCGGTGGGAGAATTCTCCCTGGGTCGCCTTGCCGGGTGGGAAACGAAAGCATTCCATGGCCGGACCTCCTATTCCCTGGTCGAACGGGATGGGATCCTCATGCTCCGCGCCGAGAGCCGCGGAACGGCATCGGGGCTCTGGCGCGAGATCGCGGTCGATCTCGGCAAGACTCCCTATCTCCACTGGTCGTGGTGCGTCGACAACACGCTCGGCCGGCTCGATGAGCGGAGCCGCTCCGGGGACGACTACCCGGCCCGTGTCTACGTGATCGCGAGCGGAGGGCTTGCGTTCTGGCGCACCCGCTCCCTCAATTACGTCTGGGCGAGCCATGCGAAACCCGGCGAGAACTGGCCCAATGCCTTCGCCGGGAACCGCGTCCAAATGCTCGCCCTGCGCTCCGGCGACCCTGGCCGGTGTCAGCAGGAGAGACGGAATGTCCGCGCCGATCTGGCGCGGTATTTCGGGGAAGACATCCGGCACATCGACGCCCTGGCCTTGATGACCGACACGGACAACTCCGGCCGATCCGCGGTCGCCTATTACGGCGACCTGTGGTTTTCCTCGGAATGAGAAAGGCAGGCCGGTTTGCCCAGCAAGGGCGTGACAGCAAAGAAAAAATGTGCTACCCAGACGGAACCCTCACCAGGCAGGGGGAAAAGGCCATGTTGCGGGAAATCGGTACCACGGGAATCCAAGTCACAGCGATCGGCCTCGGGGCGATGCCTTTGTCACTGGCCAACCGGCCGGAGGAAGTCCAGGCGTTTCGCGTCATCGAGACCTTCGTTTCCGGTGGCGGGAATTTCATCGATACCGCCAATGTGTATTGCCGCGACGATGGCGACATCGGCCACAACGAGCGCCTGATCGTCCGGGCGCTCCGGCAGCTCGGGAGACCGACCGATGTGGTGGTGGCCACCAAAGGCGGGCTGCGGCGCCCGAACGGCGAATGGGTGGTGGACGGGCGCCCCGAGTTCCTGCGGGCTTCTTGCGAGAAAAGCCTCGAGGCACTCGAAACCGATTGCATCACCCTCTATCAACTGCACGCGGTGGATCCCACGGTAGGTCTCAATCCCGCCCTCGATACCCTGATCGCCCTGCGGGAGGAAGGCAAGATCCGTCACATTGGCCTCTCCAACGTCACCTTGGCCCAGCTCCGCCATGCCCTGAGCCGGACGCCGATCGTGTCCGTGCAAAACCGTTGCAACGTATTGGAAAAACAGGACTTTCGTAATGGCCTGGTGGACTATTGCCGGGAACATCGTATCACCTACATTCCCCACAGCCCGGTGGGTGGTCATTACGGCCACGTGCGTCTGCCGGCGCACCCGGTGCTGACACGGCTGGCGCTGAAATATCAGGTATCGCCCTACCGCATTGCGCTGGCCTGGCTCCTCGCCAAGGGCGAGCACATCCTGCCGATTCCGGGCGCCAGCAAGCCTTCGAGCATCGAGGACAGTCTGAGGGCTGTCGAAGTACCCCTTCTCCCGGAAGATGTCGCGACCCTCGACGCCATCCCGGACCAACGCTGAGAAAAACCAGCGGACGCGCACGGTCGGAAAAGGATGGAACAATGGTTTCGGTCCGGGTAATAATGTTTCGGCGGATCGTTCGTCCGCGGTTACACCACTTACACCAATAATCAATCCCGGAGGACGAAACTATGGAAATCATCACGACGAAGGCCGGCATCGAAATGCTGCTGCGCTGGGGACATTTTCTCGCTGGCATCACCTGGATCGGCCTGCTCTACTACTTCAACTTCGTGCAGGGAGAGTTCATGAAGGAAGCGGAGGCGAGCACCAAATCCGAAGTCTTGCGGAAACTCGCGCCACGGGCGCTGTGGTGGTTCCGCTGGGGCGCCATGTTCACCTTCCTGACCGGCGTTGCCATCATGGGACTGCGCGGCGGCGGCATGTCGATCGACATCTACGTCGGCGCCCTGCTCGGCACCCTGATGTTCCTCAACGTCTGGCTCATCATCTGGCCGAACCAGAAGATCGTCATCGCCTCCGCCGAACAGGTGGCGGGCGGCGGCGAACCTCTCCCCGAGGCGGCCGACGCCCTGGCTGCCGCCGGTGTGGCTTCCCGCAGCAACGTCATGTTCTCGGTACCGATGCTGTTCTTTATGGGGGCCTCGGGGCATTTCCCCCACGGTTCCTTCGCCATCTTGCCGTTTCTGGTCGTCCTCGCGATCGTACTGGTGTTGGAATACAACGCGGCCTACAAGTGCCTGTCCCGTTATCCCGTTCTCAACAAGCTCCCCGCCGGTGGTAAACTCGGTCCCTTGGCGAGCGTGGGCGGTGTCATTCACTGCGGTCTGGCGCTCGCGGTGATCCTGTTCTTGGTGCTCGAATTCCTGACTTGAGCGTTCTTGTGTAGGTCTTGCGGAACACTGGCTGCCGCGCGGCCGGGCCGCGGATTCCTCGGGGATCCGCGGCCTTTTCCCCCCGATCTCGGAATGTCCATGTTGAGGGTTCACCTGCGTCAAGCGATGAAACCCGAACATCTGGCCGAGTTGAGACACAGTCTCGACCCGGAAATCGAACTCGGCACTTCCGCCGAAACTTACCCCGGCGAATGCGAGATCCTGGTGGACGGCGAACCCAGCCGAGAGGATCTGACGCGGAATCCGCACCTTCGTGCGGTGATCGTTCCCTGGGTCGGGGTACCGCTCGGGACACTCGACCTGATGCGGGAATTCCCGCACATCGAGCTGCACAATCTCCCTTACAACATCGCCCCGACGGCCGAAATGGCCGTGGCTCTCTTGCTGGCGGCGGCCAAACGCATCGTGCCCTACGACCGGCACTTTCGCCACGGATACTGGTCCGCACCGCAACCCGACGTGCCAGGATCCGTGCTGCTGGAAGGCAAGATCGCGCTCATCCTCGGCTACGGACGCATCGGCCGCCGCATCGGACAGGCTTGCCGCGGTCTCGGCATGCGGGTGGTGGGAGTCCGGCGTAACCCGGAACCGGGGCAAACGGAGGAAGCAGGCCGCGAGGACCTGTCCAGGCTTCTGTCTGCGGCCGGCGTTTTGGTGATCTGCCTACCCCACACCCACGAGACCACCGGGTTGATCGGCGTCCACGAGCTCGCACTCTTGCCGCGCGATGCCGTGCTGGTCAACGTGGCGCGCGGTGCCATCGTCGACGAGGAAGCCCTCTATCGGGCATTGCGGGAGCGAACGATCTATGCCGCCGGACTCGACGTCTGGTACCGCTACCCGACGACCGCCGAACGCGCGACCGACCGGCCGGTAGCGCCATCCGCTTTCCCCTTCCACGAGCTGGACAATGTGGTGATGAGCCCGCACCGCGCCGGCTGGTCGGAGGAGAAGGAACCCGCGCGCATCCGTGAACTGGCGAAGTTGCTGAACGCCGCCGCCCGCGGCGAGCCGATGCCTCATCGGGTCGACCCTGTGCGCGGATACTGACCGAAACGCTTCAGGGCCTAAGCAATACTTTCAAGGCTCCAGGCTCCGCTGCTCGTTGGAATCCTTCGACGCCCAGCGCGAGCGGCCATTCGGCGGTGATCAGTACGGTCGGATCGACGGCTTTCCGTTCCAAGAGACGCAAGGCGGCCGGGAACGGCCCGCAGCGGGAGCCCACGACCGTGATCTCGTCGACCACCAGCCCTGACAGATCCGCCTCGACCGTGCCGCGATACGTCGACTTCAACACCAGGACGCCACCGGGTCGAACCGCCGCGCGGGCCAGTCGAAAACCGGCCGGCGAACCGCTCGCCTCGATGACCCGATCGAACCGTCGCTCCGGAACCGAGCCTTCCCCGATCGTTTCGACGCCACGCGCGGCGAGCAGCCGGCGTTGCAGCGGATGCCGCGCCACCACCGTGAGCGCGCAGCCGGTCAGGGCCAAGCTCTGCGCAATCAATTGGCCGAGTCGCCCTGCCCCGATCAAGAGGACCCGCTCGGCGGGACGGACCGGAAGCTGTTCCTGAATCTCCAGTGCCGCCGCCAAGGGCTCGGCGAACACCGCCGCCTCGTCGGGGACGGAATCGGGCACCGCGTGTAGGTTCGCCAGGGGCAGGGCGAGGAATTCGGCAAAACAACCCGGACGATCACGGATACCGAGGACGCTGCGCCGGCCACAATGGCGTGGCCGACCCGCGCGGCAATTCGCGCAATCGCCGCAAGGCAGATTGATCTCCCCCACCACGCGCTGGCCGATCCAGGCCGGTTCGGCGGCTTCCACCACGACGCCGACGAACTCGTGTCCCAGGATGCCCCGATACGGGTAATAGCCCTGCAGGAGCCTGAGATCGGTGCCGCAGATGCCGCTGAGTGACACCCGCACCAGCGCCTCGGACAGGCCCGGCTTCGGGAGGGGGAGATCTTCCCGGTAGGCGAGTTGCCCTTCTTCCAACCACAAGCCGCGCATGACTGCCGTTCGTCCTCCTTATACACTTCTTCCACCTATCGTACCTGCGATTCGGCCCTATACCGAATACCAAGCCAGCGTTTCGAATGAGCCGCAAACCCTTCATCACCCTGAAGCACGATGCCCGCCATCGGGAGGAAGTGAAAGGTTCGATCTTTCTCGCCTATGGTTCCCGCGCCGACACGCCGGAACAGGCAGCCGCTTTCCTCCAAACCCTGCAGGCTCGGCACCCGGATGCCACTCATCTGTGCTGGGCCTACCGGATCGGCGACCAGTATCGCTTCAGCGACGGCGGCGAGCCGGGAGGCACCGCCGGGCAGCCGATCCTGCGCGCGATCGAGGGACAAGGCTTGGATCACGTCGTGGTCGGAGTGATCCGCTATTTTGGCGGTACCAAGCTCGGCGCCGGGGGATTGGTGCGCGCCTACGGCGGCACCGCAGCGGAAGCCCTGCGCACTGCCGAACGCCACGAGGAAAAGCCGCGCATCGAAATCCTCGTCGAAGCCCCCTTCGAGCATTTGGGAGCCCTGCACCGGCTGCTTTCCAGTTTCGCCGTGGACCATCGCGGCGAGGAATACACGGAGTCCGGCATCCGCATCCGAGGGAGCTTGCCGGCACACGAGCTCGACCGCTTCCGCTCCGAACTGCGCGATGCCACCCGCGGCCACGCCCGTCTGACGGAAATCTGAAATGACCGCGGTACTCGCCACGGAAGCCGAGTTCAGCGCAGCGAAAAATTTTTTCAGTGACTCATGTCATGAGGCACCGCCACCGATATCCTCTTCCACGGGCCCGAATCGACGCCGGAAGGCGGTCCCCGAAATCCGCAACGGCGGTCTGACTTCCGGAAAAAATACGGCTTTCTAAAGATGCGAGACTGAAGCCATGAACGCTTCCCCCATTGCGCACTGTCGACAAGACGATCACGGAGCATGGATGCTTCATTCTTTGGAAGAACACTTGCGGGAGGTCGCCAAGCTGGCGGACCGCTTCGCCACTCCTTTCGGAGCGGGTGACTGGGCGGCTCTGGCAGCGTTGTGGCATGACCTCGGCAAATATCGTCGGGCCTTTCAGGAGTATATCCGTTCCCGCTCGGGCTACGACCCCGAAGCCCACATCGAGGGAGGTCAGGGTCGCGTCGATCATTCCACCGCCGGTGCGATCCACGCCGTCGAGCGATTGGGCGTACACGGGCGGGTCCTCGCCTATCTCATCGCCGGACATCACGCCGGTTTGCCCGATTGGAACGGCACGCCTTCCTCGCTTTTTCAGCGCCTGAAACAACCCCAAGCCAAGGGCTGGTTGAACGAGGTACAGGCGCAAAACCCGCCTCAGGACATACTCGAGGGCGGACGCCCAAATTCCCGACCGCGAGGCGGCGCACTCCACCTATGGTTACGCATGTTGTTTTCCTGCTTGGTGGATGCGGATTTCCTCGATACCGAAGCCTTCATGGACCCGACCAGGAACACCTTGCGCGGCGGTAGAGTCGATCCAACTTTGTTGGAACGCTTCGATGCCTATATGGCCGAGAAAACAGCCCTGGCACCGGATACTCCGGTCAACCGCCTCCGCGCGGAAGTGCTGCGCCAGTGTCGGGAAAGAGCCCGGGAAAAACCGGGACTGTTTTCTCTCACCGTGCCCACCGGCGGCGGCAAGACCCTGTCTTCCTTGGCCTTCGCTCTGGAGCATGCCGTCATGCACGACAAACACCGGGTCATTTACGCCATCCCTTACACCAGCGTCATCGAACAGACGGCGGACATCTTCCGAAGCATCTTCGGCGAGGCAGTGATTGAGCATCACAGCAACTTTGACCCCGAACGGGAAACCGCCAAGTCTCGGCTGGCTACGGAGAATTGGGATGCCGCAATCGTCGTCACCACCAACGTGCAATTGTTCGAATCCCTATTCGCAGCCCACCCCTCCCCGTGCCGGAAACTCCACAACCTGGTAAACAGCGTCGTTGTGTTGGACGAAGCGCAACTGCTGCCACCGGAATTTCTCGATCCCATCCTCGCCGTATTGCGCGACCTCAGCACGCATTACGGCGTCAGCATCGTCCTGTCCACCGCGACGCAGCCGGCCTTTAAACCCAGGCAAGGTTTTGGCTGGAAATTCGACGGCCTGGACCATGTGCGGGAAATCATGGTCGATCCGGACCTTCTTTACCGCGATCTGAAGCGGGTCGAGGTGAACCTTCCCGGCGATCTTCATGCTCCCGCAGATTGGCCAACCGTCGCCGAGCGGATCCGCGCCCACGACCAAGTGCTGGTCATCGTCAACCGCCGCGATGATGCGCGTGCTCTGGCCAAACTCTTGCCGGACGCCGTACACTTGTCTGCAAGCCTATGCGGCGATCATCGCTCCCGCCTCATCGCAGAAATTCGCGAACGGTTGAGGCTCAAAGAGCCCTTGCAGGTGGTCAGCACCCAGTTGATCGAGGCCGGGGTGGATGTGGATTTTCCCGTCGTCTTCCGTGCCCTGGCGGGGCTCGATTCCATCGCCCAAGCCGCCGGGCGCTGCAACCGCGAAGGAAAACTTGCGAATGGACTGGGGCAGGTCTTCCTATTCGTTCCGCCGAAACCTTCTCCACCCGGATTGCTGCGCAAAGGTGAGGACGCCGCCAAGGAACTGTTGTTCGACCCGCCCGAAGATTTGCTGACGCGCGAGTTGTTCGAACGGTATTTCGAGCTGTATTACTCCAAGCTCAACAACCTCGACCAGCAGGGCATTCTGGAATTGCTCCGAAAGGACGAACGGACTCTGCAAATCCAGTTCCGCACCGCCGCCGAAAAATTCAAGCTCATCGACGATCAAGCCCAACAGGCTGTCATCGTCCGCTACGGCGAAGCGCAAAAGTGGATCGCCATGCTTAAAAACCAGGGGCCGGAGCGATGGCTGATGCGCAAGCTCCAACGCTACAGCGTAAACATTCCCAAAGCCTGCTTTCAGAAGCTCGTGTCTACGGGTGAACTGGTGGAGATCAACCCTATGGAAGCTCCCGGTATCTATGTTCAGGCAGTAGATGGCCTTTACCACCCGCGTTTCGGCTTCGTCGGCCGTGCGGACGACCTTAACCCAATGGACCTGATCCTCTGACCCGAGAAGTGACGATACTGATTGGTCACGCAACGAGGAGATCGCCATGCAAATCACCGCCGCCGAATTCAAGGCCAAATGCCTGAAACTGATGGATGAAATCGCCAAAACCCGCGAGCCCATCGTGATCACCAAGCGCGGGAAACCCATCGCCAAACTGATGCCGGTGGACGAAGAGCCCAAGAGTCTATTCGGCTACATGAAGGGCAAGGTCACCATTCTGGGCGACATCGTTTCACCTCTCGAAGAACCCTGGAGCGTCCTGACCGGAGACGAGAATGAACTGTATGAAGACCTTGGACCGAGAAAGAACAGCGTTGCGAGTGAAAAAAATGAGGAATCGACGAAATGAAAGGACTGCTTCTGGATACCCATGCTTGGATCTGGTATGCGGAAGGCATCGACCGCCGTTTGACGACGAGAGTCATCGACCAGATCGAAGATGCGAGGCGCCAGGGAACCTTTATTCGTCTCTGCGGTTTCGGCCTGGGAAATCGGAACACTGCAAAACAAGAACAAGATCGCACTCTCTGCCCCCCTGCCGATCTGGGTCGACCGCGCCCTGGCCTTGCCAGGAATGCGGTTCATTCCCGTGGATATTCCCGTTGCACTGGAAAGCACCCAACTGCCTGGGGTTTTTCACGCCGACCCGGCTGACCGCTTTCTGGTAGCGAGTGCACGCGTGAGGGAGTTGAGCCTGGTTACCGCCGACGCACAGATCATTACGTATGGGGCTCAGAGATTGGTCAACATCCTAAAGACAGGAGGGAACGCGTGAAGACGCTTTGCTTGAAAGTCTGGGGCGATTACGCCTGCTTCACCCGTCCGGAAATGAAAGTCGAACGGGTGTCCTACGACGTCATTCCCCCTTCCGCCGCCCGCGCCATCTTCGAGGCGATTCTGTGGAAACCGGCCATCCGCTGGCAAGTCACGAAAATCGAGGTGCTGAAACCCATCCGCTGGATCTCCGTGCGCCGCAATGAAGTGGGTGCCGTGGCCTCGCTGCGTAGCGTGCAAACGGCGATGCAGGCGGGACGGGGCAATTTGGGACTATACATCGAGGAGGAGCGCCAGCAACGCGCCGGACTTTTTCTGCGCGACGTGGCCTATCGTCTCCATGCCCGCTTCGAGATGACCGCAGAGAAAGGCGCGGAAGACTCGCCGGAAAAATTCCTCGCCATGTTCAACCGCCGCGCCGAAACCGGCCAGTGCTTCAATCAGCCCTATCTCGGCTGCCGCGAATTCGCCGCGCATTTCGAGCTGATTCGCGATTCGGAAGCCGCTGGGCAGGCCGAGCCGCCCACCGATGAAACCCGCGATCTGGGGTGGATGCTGCACGATATCGACTTTGCCAATGGGATGCAGCCCAGGTTTTTTCGGGCGCAAATGCGGCACGGCGTCATCGAAGTGCCCGAATGGGATTCAGAAGGGGTGAAGGGATGATCTTGCAGGCGCTTTATGAATACTACCAGCGGAAACCGGAGTTGCCCGGGCTGGGATTCGAGGAAAAGGAAATCCCGTTTGTGATTGTCCTGGACGAACAAGGGCGTTTCCTGCAAATAGAAGACACCCGGGAAGGCGAGGGCAAAAAGAAGATCGCCAAACGGTTTCTCATCCCGCAAGGTGTGAAGCGCAGCTCGGGCGTCGCTGCCAATCTGCTTTGGGACAATGCCGGCTACGTCTTGGGCGTGGACAACAAGGGCAAACCGGAACGCTTGGTCGAACAGGCGCGATCTTTCAAACAGGCGATCCTGGACTTGCAACTGAATGACGATCCTGGCCTGAATGCAGTCCTAAGCTTCCTGGAAAATGAGGAAGAAAAAGCCAAGGCGATCGCCGCCGCATCCCAGTGGCCTGAAATCCTCGAGAAGGGTGCCAACCTGGCATTCAAGTTGTCAGGTCGGGTCGAGTTGGTTTGCCAATCCGAAGCGGTACGTTCGTCCTTCGCAAGGCGAACCTCTGAAACGACTCGCGAAACGGGGATTTGTCTGATTTCTGGAGAAGATGAATCGATCGAACGCTTGCATCCCGCCATCAAGGGTGTCTGGGGAGGACAGCCCACCGGGGGGAATATCGTGTCTTTCAACCTGGACGCTTTCAATTCCTTCGGCAAGAGCCAGGGTGCGAACTCGCCCGTCGGCAAACGCGCCGCCTTCGCTTATACCACGGCGCTTAACCATCTCCTTGCGAAGGAATCCCGTCAGCGCATGCAAGTCGGCGATGCCTCCACGGTTTTCTGGGCCGAACAGGCCAATCCCATGGAAGACCTGTTGGCCGATCTGTTTTCTGAGCCGCCCAAGGATGATCCCGACCGCAACACAAGGGCTGTCGAGAGCCTTTACAAATCACCCCAAACCGGCACTCCCGCCTTCGACGACGACGGCACGAAATTCTACGTGCTGGGCCTGGCCCCCAATGCCGCCCGCATCGCTGTGCGCTTCTGGCATGTCGCCACGGTGGGCGAATTGGCGGGGCGCATCAAGCAGCATTTCCGCGACCTGGAAATCGTCCATGCTTCCTACGAGAAGCCCCATTTATCCCTGTTCCGGTTGTTGGTTTCGACGGCGGTACAAGGCAAGGCTGACAACATTCCACCCAACCTGGCCGGGGATTTCATGAAAAACATCCTCGCCGGAACGCCTTATCCGCAAACCCTGCTGCAAGCCACCATTCGGCGGGTGCGGGCGGAGCGGGATGTCAGTTATCCGCGCGCCGCGCTGATCAAGGCCTGGCTGAACCGGCAAATGCGGTTTTCCAATCCCGACAATGCAAAGGAGTTACACGTGTCCTTAGATGAAAGCAACATCAACACCGGCTACCGACTGGGGCGGCTGTTCGCCGTCCTTGAAAAAATCCAGGAGGAAGCCAACCCCGGCATTAACGCCACCATCCGCGACCGCTACTACGGCGCCGCATCGAGTATCCCGGTCGCGGTTTTTCCGCTTTTGATGCGCTTGAAGAATCATCATCTTTCCAAACTGGAGAACCGAGGACGAGCGGTCAATCTGGAAAAACTGATCGGCGAGATCATGGACGGCATCGATGATTTTCCGCCGATTCTCACACTGGCAGATCAAGGGCGCTTCAGTATCGGCTATTACCATCAACGGCAAGACTTTTTTCAAAAGAGAACCTATGGAGACCCGGCATGAGCCAACCCATTCAAAATCGCTACGACTTCGTATTGCTGTTCGACGTCAGGGATGGCAACCCCAACGGTGATCCGGACGCTGGCAACCTACCGCGTCTGGACGCAGAAACCGGCCACGGCCTGGTGACCGATGTATGCCTGAAACGCAAGGTGCGAAATTTCGTGGCGATGACACAAGGAGATCGAGCTGGGTATGAGATTTACGTCAAAGAGAAAGCTATCCTCAACCAGCAACACGAACGCGCCTATCAGGCATTGGGCGTCGATTTGACCGTCGACGAGGGGAAACGCAAAGGCGGGGCCAAAGTCGATGAGGCACGTGACTGGATGTGTCGAAACTTTTTCGACGTGCGCACCTTTGGCGCAGTGATGTCGACTGGTGTCAACTGTGGCCAGGTCCGCGGTCCAGTACAACTCACCTTCGCCCGATCCATCAGCCCGATCGTCGCCTTGGAACATTCCATTACCCGTTGTGCGGTCGCCACCGAAATGGAAGCCGAGAAACAGGGCGGCGACAACCGCACCATGGGCCGCAAACACACCGTACCCTATGGCCTCTACCGCGCACACGGCTTCATTTCGGCGCATCTCGCGCAGCAGACGGGGTTCTCCGAGGAGGATCTTGCTCTTTTTTGGCAGGCGCTTACGCAAATGTTCGACCACGACCGCTCCGCCGCACGGGGTGAAATGTCGACGCGCGGCTTGTACGTCTTCAAGCATGTCGGCACCGACTCCGACCCAAACCAGCGCCGGCAACAAGCCATGCTCGGCTGCGCGCCGGCGCACAAGCTGTTCAATCTGATCTTGGTAGAGCAGAAAAATAACGGTCGGTCGCCCCGTGAATTTGACGATTACGTGGTCAGCGCCCCAGATGCTGGCTCATTATCTGAATTTCCAGGGGTGGAAGCGCAGACTTTTCCAGTTTGAGAAGCATTCATCATGACCGAAATCCATTTCATCATCGAAGAATCTCCGGAAGGAGGCTACACTGCACGCGCCTTAGATGAATCCATTTTCACCGAGGCTGATGACATCGAAGGCATCCGGCGGCAAGTGCGCGACGCCGTGCAATGCCATTTCGACGAAGGGAAAGCACCGCGGCTGATCTACTTACATTTCACACGCGAGGAGGTCATTGCCGCATGACGCGCCTGCCTCGCAACCTTAGCGGAAGCGAACTGATCGCGGCACTGAAGCGTATCGGTTACCAGATTAGCCGACAGACGGGCAGTCATATCCGCCTCAGCTGTGAATATCCGGAATTGCACCACATTACCGTACCGAACCACGACCCGCTGCGGATCGGCACCTTGGCTGCGATTCTAGCGGATGTGGCCCGGCATCACGGGTTGAGCCGTGATGCATTACTTGAAAAGTTGTTTTCATGACGTCGGAGATTTGGCCCACTCCACTTTCCGCCCTTCAGCACTACAGTTATTGCCCGAGGCAATGCGCGCTGATCCACCAGGAGCAGACGTTCACCGACAATGTCTACACCTTGCGCGGACAGAGAGTGCATGAACGGGTGGACGAACCGGATACGCGGCATGAAGCAGGGGTTCGCATCGAGCAGGCTTTACCGCTGTTCAGTGACCGATTGGGTCTGGTCGGCAAGGCGGACATCGTGGAATTCCTTCCGGACGGCACACCCCGGCCGGTGGAATACAAGCACGGCCCGAGGCGTCAGCGCGAGCACGACGATATTCAGGTCGCGGCACAGGCTTTGTGCCTGGAAGAGATGACGGGCAAGCCGGTGCCCGAAGGTGTGGTTTTTCACCACAGCTCCCGCCGGCGACGCGTGGTAACGATCACGCCCGAGTTGCGGGCGAAGGTGGAACGGCTGGTGGCGGAAGTTCGCGAAGTCTTGCAGAGCGGCCGGATTCCTCCGCCCGCGACAGACCTGGCGCTTTGCCGGGGTTGCTCCCTCAAGGAGATCTGCCAGCCCGAGATGCTTAGCGCCGGGACCACGATCGAGCAACTCGCGGAAACCCTGTTCGAACCGGAAGAGAACCTTCCATGACCGTGTTGCAAAACACCCTCTACGTCACCACGCCGGATGCCTATCTGCGACTGGAGGGCGAGACGGTCTGCGTGATGATCGGGGAAGAGAAGCGCCTGCAGGTGCCATTGCATCATCTGGGCGCTTTCGTCTTGTTCGACCATGTCATGGTCAGTCCGGCATTGCTGGGGCGTTGTGCCGACGATGGCCGCTCGGTGGTGTGGCTCGATCGAACGGGAAGGTTCCGCGCCCGCCTGGAAGGTCCGGTGAACGGCAACATCCTGCTGCGGCAGGCCCAGTTTCGGGCTTCGGAAGACGCCGAACTTACCCTCGTCATCGCCCGCGCGGTGGTTGCCGGAAAGCTGCGTAACAGCCGTCAGGTGCTCTTGCGCGGTGCCCGCGAAAGCAAATCCGCCGAGGACCGGAACAAGCTGGTGACTTCGGCACGCGTATTGGCGGTCCAGATTCGGAAACTGCCGCAGGCGGAGAATCTGGAAGCCTTGCGGGGCTTCGAAGGCGATGGCGCGCGCCTTTATTTCGATGCGTTGCCTCGGGTCATGCGCGAATCGGTCCGCGACCGTTTCCCGTTCGATGTCCGAACCCGGCGCCCGCCGCGTGACCCTTTCAATGCCTTGATCTCATTCCTGTATGCGCTGGTCATCGCGGATTGCCGTTCCGCGCTGGAAACGGTGGGTCTCGATCCTCAGCTCGGTTTCCTGCACACCGTGCGCCCCGGACGACCGGCGCTGGCGCTCGACCTCTTGGAGGAATTCCGCGCTCCGCTGGCCGACCGCCTCGCCTTGACGCTCATCAACCGGGGACAAGTCCAGGAAAGCGACTTCGACCGTCGCGACGGCGGGGCCGTCCTGCTGAACGACAAAGGTCGCAAGACCGTGATCGCCGCTTACCAGGAACGCAAACAGGAAACCCTGACCCACCCCATCCTTCAGCAAGAGACGCCCATCGGCCTCTTGCCCCATATTCAAGCCAGGTTGCTGGCGCGGTTCCTGCGCCAGGATGTACCGGCCTATGTTCCTTATCTCCAACGGTGACCGAGGCAAGGCCGTGCTGATTCTGGTTTCCTACGACGTATCGACCGAAACGCCAGAGGGGCGCCGCCGGCTGCGGCGGGTCGCGAAAGTCTGTCTGAACTACGGGCAACGCGTGCAGAAATCCGTATTCGAATGCCGAGTCAACCAAGCACAACTCGAGGCTCTACGGTACCAACTGCTGGAAGAAATCGATGAGACGGAGGACAATTTGCGCCTCTACCGGATTCCTGAGCCGTTGGACAAGCATGTCATGCAGTTTGGATGTTTCCGGGCGACCGACTTCGACGACACCCTCATCGTATGAACCTGCGCGAACCTCAAGTGACGGAAAATCTGCGGTTGGTTCGCGCGGTGATCGACGACTGGAAGTGTCGGGCGTTCGTCGTACCTACCCCCTCCAAAGAGCAGGCGGCCGGACAAGCCGATCTTTGGTTCGCGGTTCACCGCGAAATTATCCGCCTGTATCATGAGGTTGTCGCAAGACAGTATCTCCCGGCTTAATCGCCGGGAGTGGATTGAAACCGGGGCTTCCCCGGCTTTGCCCGCGCCGGTCAACGTATCTCCCGGCTTAATCGCCGGGAGTGGATTGAAACAGCGCCCGGCGGCTGGCCTTTTCCACCACCTCGGTAACGTATCTCCCGGCTTAATCGCCGGGAGTGGATTGAAACGCCAAGGCGGCGCTCCTGTCCAAGGAGCGGATGCTGTATCTCCCGGCTTAATCGCCGGGAGTGGATTGAAACGTGCTGGTGGAGCGGCACATCGCCGATGCAGCGGGTATCTCCCGGCTTAATCGCCGGGAGTGGATTGAAACGCGGTGGTGTCGCTCAAGGACCGGGACGCCAAGGGATGTATCTCCCGGCTTAATCGCCGGGAGTGGATTGAAACTCCTCCATATCCATGCCGAGCTCGGCCTGGGCAATGTATCTCCCGGCTTAATCGCCGGGAGTGGATTGAAACTCGATGGGGCCGCCGGGGGCATGGTTTCGGTCTGAGTGTATCTCCCGGCTTAATCGCCGGGAGTGGATTGAAACCTATTCTCGAAGACAAAGATAACCATGTTATCGATGCGTATCTCCCGGCTTAATCGCCGGGAGTGGATTGAAACTGCGGGGTCAACATCCCCGCTGCCGTCGCCGGGGACGTATCTCCCGGCTTAATCGCCGGGAGTGGATTGAAACCCGGTTGTCGACCTTGAGCTTGATGCCGAATTCGAGTATCTCCCGGCTTAATCGCCGGGAGTGGATTGAAACGGTCTGAGTGCCTACGGCGAGCGCCGCGGGTTGGGTGTATCTCCCGGCTTAATCGCCGGGAGTGGATTGAAACAATACTTGAATGGTGGTTATATGGAAAACATTATTGGTATCTCCCGGCTTAATCGCCGGGAGTGGATTGAAACTCGGCATCGGCCACAAGATCGAAAAGGTCGGCTACGTATCTCCCGGCTTAATCGCCGGGAGTGGATTGAAACGACGTGAAACCTCATAAAGATCACGCAGTACGTATCTCCCGGCTTAATCGCCGGGAGTGGATTGAAACCCTTATCCTGCCTTTCCAGGTCAAACTGGCGGATGTATCTCCCGGCTTAATCGCCGGGAGTGGATTGAAACCCTGGCGCACCGCTCGGCATCCCTGCCTCGCACGACGTATCTCCCGGCTTAATCGCCGGGAGTGGATTGAAACCTCGGAAAAAGGCCACTTGCTCGGCGAAGGGCTGCCGTATCTCCCGGCTTAATCGCCGGGAGTGGATTGAAACATCAATAAGTCAGTGGCAGGAGACTGACATGAGGGTATCTCCCGGCTTAATCGCCGGGAGTGGATTGAAACACCCGTCACGCTGGTCGACGATGACGCGGGCGCCGTATCTCCCGGCTTAATCGCCGGGAGTGGATTGAAACCGGAAAGAGCCGAAAACGGGTCCGGGCGGCACGCGTATCTCCCGGCTTAATCGCCGGGAGTGGATTGAAACATCTTGGGTCTCCTCTTAGGGTTTGAGAGCAGACAGTATCTCCCGGCTTAATCGCCGGGAGTGGATTGAAACCCCTCCCAACCCCTGATCCCCGAGGCGCGGGGGCGAGGTATCTCCCGGCTTAATCGCCGGGAGTGGATTGAAACACGAACAATACGGGCACATCGAAAACGATAGCCGAGGTGTATCTCCCGGCTTAATCGCCGGGAGTGGATTGAAACGAGGTGTAGCCGACGTGATCGGTGTCGAAGAAATACGTATCTCCCGGCTTAATCGCCGGGAGTGGATTGAAACTGGAAGCAACATAGCAAGATCAGCGTAATCTTTAGCTGTGTATCTCCCGGCTTAATCGCCGGGAGTGGATTGAAACCACTGGCCCGAATCACTAAAGGAGAAGAACTGCTGGCGTATCTCCCGGCTTAATCGCCGGGAGTGGATTGAAACGAGACGGTCGTCCTCACGGACGACCTCCGCGAAAAGGTATCTCCCGGCTTAATCGCCGGGAGTGGATTGAAACCTCCCTGCCAGCACCTTGTGCCGGCCTTGACCGGGTATCTCCCGGCTTAATCGCCGGGAGTGGATTGAAACAATTCGGTCACCACCAGGAACGACCCGTCAGTAGTCATGTATCTCCCGGCTTAATCGCCGGGAGTGGATTGAAACCCGTCTACGGTCGCCTATCTGGCGAGCCTGATCCGTATCTCCCGGCTTAATCGCCGGGAGTGGATTGAAACAGGTCGAGGGGAGGGAGTCCTTCGCTTCCTGACCGGTATCTCCCGGCTTAATCGCCGGGAGTGGATTGAAACCTGAATCTCCTCCCCCTCTCGCCGTCGACCTCGAGTATCTCCCGGCTTAATCGCCGGGAGTGGATTGAAACACCTTACGCTTCGGCGGTTCAGCCGCGTCGCCGGGTATCTCCCGGCTTAATCGCCGGGAGTGGATTGAAACTTCGCGATTGCGCCGGCCAGACGAGCATCGCCGAGGGTATCTCCCGGCTTAATCGCCGGGAGTGGATTGAAACGTTTATGTGGCGCTCGCCCTCTGGTGGTTCCGCCGAGTATCTCCCGGCTTAATCGCCGGGAGTGGATTGAAACTTCGGGCGTGTCGGCCCCGCGCGGGAACAGCAACGGTATCTCCCGGCTTAATCGCCGGGAGTGGATTGAAACAGGATTGGGTCAGTCGATAGCGGGCAGTGCCGCTAAGCGTATCTCCCGGCTTAATCGCCGGGAGTGGATTGAAACAAACGTTGGGTGACCAGCGAGGTGCTACCCGCGATGTATCTCCCGGCTTAATCGCCGGGAGTGGATTGAAACCTTTTGGACGGTCGGTAGATGCCGGCCGCCGGTGATGGTATCTCCCGGCTTAATCGCCGGGAGTGGATTGAAACCCAGCCGCTACGCCCACGACAAGCTCCGCATCCCGGGTATCTCCCGGCTTAATCGCCGGGAGTGGATTGAAACCGTGTATGAGACGGCGCCTCGATGGGCGCAACGACAGGTATCTCCCGGCTTAATCGCCGGGAGTGGATTGAAACTCGTGCCGGCGCCAGCCTATACGCTCGACCAGACCGTATCTCCCGGCTTAATCGCCGGGAGTGGATTGAAACCGCGATTGGGTCGGGCTCGCCGCCTTGTGCACGGGTATCTCCCGGCTTAATCGCCGGGAGTGGATTGAAACCTCAAGACCCCAGAAGACGGCGTGATAGGGCGGACGAGTATCTCCCGGCTTAATCGCCGGGAGTGGATTGAAACGAGGATGGCCTTGGCGTAAGCGATCTGAGAGTCGGTGGTATCTCCCGGCTTAATCGCCGGGAGTGGATTGAAACTGGAACAGAAACCCGGCTTCGGCCCCGGCCAACACCGGTATCTCCCGGCTTAATCGCCGGGAGTGGATTGAAACGCGCATCTACCGATCAAGGAATCGAGGTCGTCATGCGTATCTCCCGGCTTAATCGCCGGGAGTGGATTGAAACCCGTGGCGCAGCCCATCGCGGCTTTGACCTCCACCCGTATCTCCCGGCTTAATCGCCGGGAGTGGATTGAAACACTGATGTCGCGCCATTAGATAGCACTGAAAGACTGTGTATCTCCCGGCTTAATCGCCGGGAGTGGATTGAAACCCGGAAACGGTGATGACCAGTCTCCGGTGGCTCGGTATCTCCCGGCTTAATCGCCGGGAGTGGATTGAAACCGGATGCCGCCAATGACGCCATCATTACTAACCTGTATCTCCCGGCTTAATCGCCGGGAGTGGATTGAAACGCCTAATGCTTCGGACGCTGCAGCATCATAAACAAGGTATCTCCCGGCTTAATCGCCGGGAGTGGATTGAAACTGCAAGCCGCCGCAGAGGAAGCCGTTGCTAAGGCAGCGTATCTCCCGGCTTAATCGCCGGGAGTGGATTGAAACGGGCCTGCCGGCCTCCATCTCTTTTGCAATGTTCTCGGTATCTCCCGGCTTAATCGCCGGGAGTGGATTGAAACAACCTGGAGCGGCCGCTATGGATCTTCGTCGGCGGTATCTCCCGGCTTAATCGCCGGGAGTGGATTGAAACATCTCCCGCCATCCCTGGAAGGTAAGGCGGGCGTACGTATCTCCCGGCTTAATCGCCGGGAGTGGA
>DATMAX010000021.1:2500-10260 GCA_035559395.1 Methylococcus sp.
GGCCGGGTCCTCCGCAGTGAAGTCAGGGTAGCGCTCTACTCCGTCTGCGCCGCGCAGTGCCTTCTCGTAGTGATAATCAATGCCCTCTGCGTGAAGCGCATCGGCGACGACGACTTCCGAGATTGAACGAACGAGCTCGCCTCGGGCTGTGCGATGGATCAGTCCACGTTCCAGGAATGCGCCACTCGGATCGGCGAGCATGTCCGGCGCTGTGAAGAGATTTGTGTATCGCCTCGCAACCTCTGAGTACTTCGGCGACGTGTAGATCCGAAGGTCGGTCGGTTGCCCCTGGACGAAAAGAACCACCCTGTCGACCTGCCGCGTGAGCGCCGTGTAGATGAGTTCCCGACCGAGGATGAAGCATGGCTGCGGAATGACGACAAACACCTGGTCGAACTGGCTGCCTTGGCTCTTGTGGACGGTGAGCGCATAGGCGAGTTCGAGCACCACCGCTCCGTCGTCGCCGAAGTCGTTTGGCCAGTATACAAACGTGTTCCCGGGTTGCGTTCGGAACTCGATGTCGATGCGCGCCGGCGTCGTTCCGTCCCACGCTCGCCCGAACTTCGCCTGACCGACGACAACTCCGATCTCTCCGTTCGAGACCAGCTCGCGACGGCGCCCCAGAACGCCGCGCAGGGCGTTCACGGTCGACATCACCTTATCGCCGTATATGATGCGCTCAGCGCCACTCGGGCGCGGTGTTCTAGGGCGCCGGCCGCCCGCAAACCGAAGCGCGTCTGCGCGAAAACGTTCGTGCAGGAACCGGTTCAGCTCTTCGACCCCGTGACCTTTGCCGCGCACAGGCGTCAGCACCTGCCAACTTTCGCATCGCTCCGACGAGCCCGGTCTGTTCTTCTCCAGCCAAGCGGCATTGAAAAAGACGCCATTATCGGTGCCGACACCACCCAGCGAGACTCCAAAGCCGCGTTCGTCGCGGTCGTGCTCGATCTCGGGAACATGCTGAACCAGCGCTCCCAAGAGGGCGTCCTTCAACTCTTCATCGGTCTGCCAAGTAAGTACTTCGACGTGGCCATCGGTCTCGCCGCACGCCATGCGGGCCCAGATTTCATCTGCTCCAGGATCGGGCGCTTCGTCGCTGAACCACGACGCCAGCAGCAGATCGTCGCGGCCTATCTTGCCTTTTCCGATCTGCCTGCGATGAACAGTCAGCTCCGCATAACCGGGCCCCACGCGTGGGAAGGGCGGTTCCCTGTCCTCGTCCCATGGACGAAGCTCTCTTGTAAGATCGACCAGAGGCCGTCCCGCGCCGATAGGCGGAAGCTGTCGGTGGTCTCCTACAAGGATGATCCGCTTCGGGGCTTTCAGCGCGTCGATCACCGCCGCGAGCATTTCCTCGGTGACCATCGATGCCTCATCGATGATCACCGTTCCAGCGGCTTCCACCTTGGCAGCCTGCGAGATGTGATACCGCTGCGTCTCAGGGTCGAACCGGTCCGGCAACAGGAACTGCGCGATGGTCAGAGCCTTGAGCCCCTCGATGTTCTGTTGCAACTGAACACGCGCCTTGCCGGTTGGTGCCAGGAGAAGAACTCCTTCACCCCGCACTTCCGGGAGGTTGCACAGCATCTGCAGCAGCCGGGTCTTGCCCGTTCCGGCAGGGCCGAGGAGCAGCGAGATGCGCGCCGAGAACAGTTCTTCAAGCGCGGCAGCCTTCTCCCTCCGAGCAAGTCCCTCAAGCGCGGCTTCATCGGCGTCCTCCGGCATTTTCCCCAAGGATCGATCGACCAGGTTCTGCCATTCGTGGTCTGCTTCATGCCGACGACCCTTCTGGCGACGACTGACTTGCCGCCGTAGAAGGTCGCCGATCTCATGTCGTTCACCGAACTGCCAAGCTCTCTTACCGTCCGACAGTGATGCATCGACGATCTCCGGCGTCATGACGTGCTCAAGCAGAGGCAGCAAGTCCTTCGTTGGCCGGCAAGGTGGGTCGAGCTCAAGCTCTCGGATACCTTCGAGAATTTGTTCAACCGGGAGCAAGGTATGCCCCACGGCCTCAGCCTCGGAGAGCACGTGAACTGCGAGAGCTCGTATGCGCCTCGGATCCTGATCCCCCTCCAGGCGGCTGATATCCGGCAACGGGAAGGCCTTGCGCACCGACTCGTCGGGAAACATGCCACGGTCCACCGTGCCGACACTGACGGCATCGAGCCGATGCCTGTCGGTCTCAAAAAGCCGGTAGGGATTGCGCAGGACCTCGTCGTCCGTCATGCCTTTGCGGCTATTGGGATCGAAGAAACGCGTTGCCTGGTCGATCGACAGGCTGAATCTGGAGAGCAGCTTCAGAAGCTCGAAACGCTCTGGCGGGAGGGCGGCAAGCCTCTTGCCGTCAAAGGGTTGCACCTGTGCGGCGACTGCAGGAGAGAGTACTTCGCTCGGTTTCTCGAACGCGCGTGAGACCAGATTCCACGGATCTTCCTTCCACTGACCATCGATGCTGTGCCGTTGCGCAAGGTCCATCGCGAGCAGCGTCCCGTATCGAACTTCGAAGGCATGAAGAGCGCTCCCGAGGCCCGGGAACGCTCCGCGGAGTTGCCAGAGATCGGCGAGGCGTTCGGAGATCCATTCGAGGTGCCGATCCCACGCGCCGGGGATGTATCGCGCGATGACGCGCACTTTGTCGGCTAGCGATAAGAGGCTTGCAATGGCCAAGTCGTGGTCGACGTGCTCAGCGACATTGCTGAACGCGTCGAAGGCCTCTTCAGGAGCGAACGCAACGAACTGAGAAGGGTCGATGGTGCCGTCTCGCTGGGTTAAGGCAAGCAGCTGCTGGTAGGGAAGTACGAAGCCGTCGAAACCGTCGGGCCGGATCGAATGCGATATCGCCCGCTCCCACATGAGACCGCGGAGCTTCCCTCGCGTGTCTCCGCTGTACGCGTGTTCCTGAGCGGGCCCGACAGAGGTGATGCGACCTACGCCCACGAGCACTCGGCGGGGGTCATCGGCCAATGGCGTTCGCTTGGCATATAGAAAGATGAGCGACTTTTCCGGCTGCAACGCGCTAAAAAAGGTGTCCAGCATGATCTGCTGGTTTGCGAAGTCGTTGACCCACACTGTGTCGAACGCCAGCTGCGGTTCGCGCGCCATATCGAACGGCAACGCAAGTTCGTCGGCGATGACTTGTGCATCCTCCTTGCGGGTCCAGCGGAATGGGATCGCTTGGACGCTGTAGGGCGGAAGTCGGAAGCTGTTCTCGGCAAAATGCCCGTGGGTTTCGGGGGACGACTCCGCGAACGGATGGCGGCTGCGGAGAGAGTATGCCTTGGCGTTCAGCGAAGCGCCGCGTTCCGTTAGGCAGGCCGGTAGCTTGGCCTCGCTCAGCTCAGACCACGCCCGACCAGCGACTTCGTCCTCGGCGGCGTCTTGGCGTTCCTCGCGGATGCGTTTGAGCACCATGCACCAGCTGTTCTTCGACGGCGCCTGGCATACTGTCCCAGCCCAGCCCGTGTCATGCCAAGGTACACGGATGGTGACGTGATGAAGCGGCAGGCGGCGGGCGCCCTCAGCAATGGCATTCATCGGGTCTCCCCCCACTATTCGAGTACGGCTCGGGTCTCCCGGGCTGCGCCTTCCACCTCGGCGATCACTTCACGAAGGAACTGGTTTCGATCGGGCGAGGGAGTGACGTCCGGAATCGGCGCGGCGGGTTCATAGATCTCGTCGCCGATGATCCGTGCACGTACGAACGTCGATCCGGTCCCATGCTTGTCATACGCCTCCTGCCATTGACCCGCGCGTTCATGCCATACCCTTCGCGTGCAGAGTGCGAGAAGCCGCCTGCCGAGATTGTCCGCGAAGGCATCGAAGCAGCTCTGCTTCTGATCCTCCTCGGGTTCTGGTCCGTCCCAGCGCAGGGGGTTCTGCACAAACACGTAAATCCGCTCCACGATCTCCTTCCGGAGGTCGGCGATTGGGCGCAGGGTGTCGTACTCATCGGCCCATCCGGTCGCGAGACGTCGGCTAAGTGCCTTAACCCGTGTCCAGTGCTCCTTCGCAAAACCGGGCTTGAATTCGAGTCCAAGACGCGGTCGCCATGTTTCGTGGAACGCGTCAGCCGCACTGCGAATCGCGAGCACAAGATTCATCCGATCGTAAACCGGCCGCGCCTCCGCTGGCTGCGGCCGTTCGATCACCGCATCGATCGCATCGAGTAGTTTGCGGAGCTGGGAGATCGTGCGCCTTCCTGAGGCGGTATTATCGTTCAATGGCTCATGGAGGTCGGCCAGGAAGAAACGGGCGCGCTCCAGACGTTGGCGCAGCGCTCGCTCGGCATATGGACCTAGCTCCTCTCCAAAGGCAGCGAGCACGTTCTCTGCCGAAGCAAGGACGTGCTGAACCTTCGCCGAAGGGTTCGGCAGGTTGTCGCCTTTGACCTCGTCGAAGTGCGTAAAGGCCATGATGAGCTTGCGGGCATTGCCCGTCGCGACCACCTCCCGCATCGCTGCCAATGGGGCCGCCTGCATCGGCTGGGTCGCGCTGTCCACCAGCAGGACCGCGTCGGCGCCGTCGATGCGGCGACTGACAGCCGTCGACACGGCCGAGGACGACTTTGGCGTATGGCCCAGCCCTTCGCCGTCCAGGAGAACCAGCTTCGGTACCTCGCCGCCGTTCCATACGGGGGAAAAGGGGCCGACTACGCGCACACCGTTGACGAGGGGCGTCAGCAGGCGACCAAAGAGGGGCGCGTAGTTACTGGAGAAGCGTGAAATCGCCTGGAGGAACTCGGCGCGCTTCTCGGCGGGCCACTCTCCGCTCCACGCGAGGGGCCAACCCTGCCGCGTCTTCTGGACCTTTCCGGGCGGCAGGAGGTCGAACCGCTTCTCAATCTCCTCCATCAATACATCGGCCACCTGGTGGAAGTCTTCTTCGTCCCGCAGCAGGTTATCGAGCTCCTCCTCGAAGAGCTCATCGGCCACGCGCTCATCCTCCTCGCCCCCAACGTCTAGCTCAGCTCGCAGACGGTCCCCAAGTCGGCGCGCGAGTTCACGAAGCTTCTCCGTCGTGCGCGAGAGGAGAGTTTCGGTGCTGGCAAGGTCAATCGCATCGTGCTCCTCGCCGGACAGAAGATCAGGCTCACCCTCTGATTCCTCTTCGTCATCTTCAAAGTCCGAATCATCCACTGCAGCGGCAGGGCCGTTTCCGAGCACGTAGCTGAAGCGGAAGCGCTGGTTGACATGATTGAGAAGCCGCCGAAGCACCTCGACATCGTTTGCCCCCTTGGCCGCGGCGAGCACTGCCGCGGAGATGCACTCGTTCAGGTACTCACGGACCTCGTCACTCGAGGCGAAGGTCACAACGGCGCCCCAATCCCCGTCGGCGAGCACGATCTCGGTGTCGTGGATGGTGGTCTTCGCCGTCGAGGTCGAAGGAAACCGCTCCTTCATCGGGTCCGTGCCGATCAGCTGGCGGACGAGTGTTGTCTTGCCGGCACCCGTGGTCCCGAGAAAGAGCACCCGCCGGTATCCATCCGGTCCAGAGTCGGGGAGCGGGATCACCGCATCGCGCAGCGCCGCGAAATCTGTCTCCTCGGGGACCATCTTGTCGAAGAAAATGTCGACGACCCGAGGGTCGAAGCGTCGCTCGGCTTTGGCGAGGGCGGCCGGGTCATGGTACTGTGGATCACCCAAGAGGACGTTCAGCTCGTCCCGGAGCCGTTCTGCCTCCGCATTGTCCCTTGTGCCAAGTCCGCGCCGAACGCGGACACCCGGCTTACCGGTCGCCTCGTCCCGCCTCGCCGGATGCCGGAAGATGACCGAGTAGCCCGCCCGACCCTGGGTCTGACTCAGGCTTGCGGAATAGCTTCGCTTGTCCATGGACCGATCCGTTGTTCCAATGTTGTGCCGGCCGGCATGATAAGCGGCCACCATAGCGCCTGTCAATCCGTTCGGAACAACGTCGGTACAACGCACATCGGATCAGGCGAGCTCGTTGGCACCGGCCGACCCCTTCAGTCCTGATCGCGTGCCGTTTCATTCATGCCTGACCGCCAGCGAGGAATTGGTCGTAGGTGTCCCACGGCTCCTCGTCCTCGATCTCCCTGAAATAGGAATCCTTGTCGAACTGCAGGAGCGAGACGGACAGGCCGAGGCGCTCCGAGAAGATCGTCAGCTCGCGTACGGGCTCGGACCCTCGACTGAAGGTCCAGATGCCCGCGGGCAGGCCGACTGGCCGATCAGGTTCGGCATGCTGCGCAGCGGGACCCATGGCGACGATCGATCCATCGGGGATCGGCATGCCCGAGCGGATGAAGACGCCGCTCTTGTAGGCGGCGGTGCTGGCCCGGCCCCAGAGGGCGAAGCCGTCGCGCGCCACGACCATGGCTGCCCGCGAGTCGGTGAACTCGATCCACTTGCGCACGGCGGCCAGAAGCGAGACGCCATACCGATTGGTGACGTGGTTTAGCAGGGCGCGGGTAATCTCCTGGCCGCCGACCTGGTTGCGGTAGTCGTCGATGGGCATGAGGAGATAGGAGGCGAAGGTGTCCGCTTCTTCCTCACGTTCCTTTTCCGCATCCTTCCAGCGATTCGCCTGAAGCGGCAGGCACTCGAAATCGAAGCCGTCGGGAAGCTCGCCGTCGCGATAGTGATCGACCGTCAGCGGCCGGCGATGGAGCAGGTAATGCCCGAACTCGTGGGCGAGAGTGAACCGCTCGCGCCCGCGGTAGCGGGGTTGGGTGCTGTAGAGGATATGCCAGCCCGGCTTCTTGCGCCGTGCGCGCAGCATGCCCTCGAAGCCGTCGATGTCGACGCCCTTGACCGCCGTGATCGGGTCTTCGTGATTGCGGGAGACCTCGAGTGCCAACCGCTGGACATCCACGGGGAATCGATCCTCCCCCAACACGGTGCGGAGGAGTACCGTCAGGTCGTTTGCGGCCCGTCGAGGCGATTTTCGTCCGCTATCCCTCATTCGTCCTTGTCGTCCAGGATCCTCAGCATTTCTCTGAGCCGCTCTTTGCTCTTGGGCTTCATCTTCTGGTACTTGCGGAAGAATGCGGCATCGGCCGCATCGGCCTCGGTGACCTCGTCGGCCGCGATCAAGTAGTCGGTGGTGGTATCGAGCGCGACCGCGATCTGGTGCAGCTTCTCGGCCGACGGGCGCGCAACGTCCTTGTTCTCGATCTCCCACATGTAGCTCTTGCTCGAACCGACTCGCTCGGCCAGCCCCTCCAGCGTCAGTCCTCGCTTCAGTCTGAGCTCGCGGACGCGCTCTCCCAAGGGTGTAGGCAACGGTGTCCTCCTGTTCGTGGTGATGTTCGTTGTCGCGATACATCTAGGCCTTGACACGCCATACAGGCAATCCCTACCTTTCGCGGAAGTTCGCATAAACAAACCGTGATTCTCGCTTCCACGATACGGAGGAGCCATCATGGCGAAGGGCAAGGGACCGGGTACTCATCACGTGGTGCCCAACTCTACGGGCGGCTGGGACGTCCGCCGCGGCGGCGCCGAGCGGGCCAGCGGACATTTCGAGACCAAGCGCGAGGCCGTCGACCGCGGCCGGGAAATGAGCCGCAACGCGGGGACGGAGCTCAAGATTCACAATCGGGATGGGCGAATCGCCCAGTCCGATTCGCACGGCGACGACCCGCGGGACATCAAGGGCTAGGTGTCGTTGACAAGGAGGTTGTCCTTGCTCAACCGGCTGACGGGCGGTTTTCCTTTGAGGGCGGAGTGAGGTCTATTGCTGTTGTAGGCGCAGAGCCACGCCGGCATGGCTCTGGCGCGTTCCGCCGAGCTTTCGAA
>DATMAX010000022.1:0-30633 GCA_035559395.1 Methylococcus sp.
CAACCGGAAGCGGCAGCATTCGACACTGGGCTACAAGTCACCGGAGCAGTTCATGCCGGACTGGCTTGCAGCCCAAAATCGGAAAAAACAGGTAGCATGAAATCCACCGCTTGGAAGACGAAAAACCGAGGGAAGATCAAACCTTTGTAAATGGGTTGTCTGATTTTCAGCCCGCATCCTTCATACAGATCGTTGAGGTACATTGCGTCATAGGCGACCGCATCTTCCGGGGCGGATGGGTTGGTTGTCAGGCACCCTTCACTCACCTTGTGTCTGAAATCCAGAGTGCTGCGTCCGGAGTTTATGAGGCCGATTGCTTCCTCATCGAGTATGAAAAAAGTGATCGCACATCTCCCCTCCGGCCTGAGAACACGCGAAATCTCCCTCAGGTAATTCTCGAGACCCGCCGGAAGCATGTGCGTAAAAACCGAAGTCAAAAAAACGAAATCAAAGAATCCATCCGCGAAAGGGAATTTGAATTCTTCTGCCTGATGGATACCGGACGGATTGTAGCTCTTGTTGTAAATGTCTACGTGCTGAAAATGAAAATTATCATATTTTGTAGAGATATTCTTTTCACACCACTCGATTCCTTTTTTTACAATGTCGAAACCCCAATATTCGCCATTGGCTTCCAGATAAGTCGTCAATGGGACCGCCATCCTCCCGATCCCGCACCCGACATCTAGGACGCGATCCCCTGGCTGCAGACCGGCCAGTTCGATGAAGTAATTTTTGAATTCCTGCCCGATCTCTCCAAAATTGCCGCCACCCACAAAATTCATCGACCTTGGTGGTGTCAAGGCATCACGGCCTTTGATACTCTCCACGAGGTCAGAGGAAAAGTAATAGATCTTTTTTAGCGGCTCGCGCAAGAAGCCGGGAACAATTTTGCGCAAGATCTTGTTCATGAACGTCGGCCTCCATTTTCTCTCGGCTCTAGAGATTCTTCCCGGCTATCCACGCGCCGATGGCTGTTCCCAAAATAAAAACCCCCTCCCAAGACATCATTCAGTCGCTACTCTACGCCCGATCCAAGGACTGTCAAGGCGCTGCCACGTTCTTTACCCCCACGGCGACAAACGCGTGGATTTCCCGAAAGATCCGCTATGCAACATCCTGTTTTGCGACACAGGTTGCCTGGAGGTGCTTTCAGTGTTACAAAGGGCGTCGCCACTTTCCCTGAATTTCCGGTGATGCCCACCCTTCTCCTTCGTCGCCACTGCAACCGGCCGCTCGTGCGCGTGCTGGTCTTGCTGCTGGCCGGGATCTGGTTGGCTTCGTCCCTGCTTCCTGCTTGCCGGATTTCGGTGAAGTGGCTCCACGCGACCACGGCGACACCCTGCCCGATGGAATCGGCCGTCCACCCGCATGTTGCTTCCGATCCGGCCAACCTCCCCGATAACTGTCGGTATCAACCGTGTATGGACATCCCGGACGAGGTTGGTCAACGGCAGGCGACACAGCATCTGGACGGTCTGTCTGCCGTCTTCATCGTCGCGATGCTGTGGGTCACCCTGATCCTTCCCTTCTCTTCTTCCAGCGTACAACCCATACCGAGAAACCGGCGAACTCGCAGACGAGTTCCGCTCTTTTACCAGTACTGTAGTCTCCTGAATTAGCCCTCTCCTCGAAAAACCACGCCGACACGTGCGAGCGCCAGGCAGACTCGCTTGGCGCTTGCGCGAAGGATTCACTCGTCGCATCTTCGAGGAGACCCATCATGCTTTCACCTTGCCGACCCCGGTCGAGCTTTTCCAGGCGATATCTGCCGATCGGATTGGCGCTCTGCATCACTTTCTTTGCATCACCATCTCCCTGGGGTTCGCCCCTGCCGGGTCCGCCCTCATCCCCAGTGTTTCCGGGCGATCCTGCCAGGAACACGCCGGCCCCCAAAGAAGCCGACTTGCTGCGCCTGGAAACCGCCATCGAATTCGCGCTGGGAGGCAACCCCGGCCTCGGCGAAATCAAAGCCCGTGCCGAGGCCATGGCCGCCATTCCTTCCCAGGCCGAGGCGTTGCCGGATCCGACCCTCGACCTCGGGGTGCTGTGGCTCCCCACCAACAACTTCGATGTCCATATCGACGACTTCACCATGCTGAACCTTGGGGTGAGCCAGACGATCCCGTTCCCCGGCAAGCGGGGTCTCAGGAAAAAGATCGCCGAACAGGAGGCCCTGGCGGCGGCGGACTCCTTGGAGGAGGCCCGGCTGCGCCTGATTCGCGAAGTGAAGCTGGCCTGGTGGCGGCTGTTCTACTATGACCGTGCCCTGGATCTGACCGCCGACGCCGAACGACTGTTGCAGGAAGTCGTCACGGTCAGCCAGGAAACGTACCGGGTCGGACAAACCCCGCAGCAGGACGTCCTGTCGGCGCGCCTCGATCTCTCCAAGCTGAAAGACGAGCGGCTCGAACTCGCGGGCTTACGCCAAGTCCAGGAGGCGCAGCTCAACACTCTGCTCAATCGGGATCCCGACACCCCCATTTCCCTGCCTCGGGAAATCCCATTGGGGCTCCCCGCCGTCAACGGATCCGAGTTGCAGGCGCGGGCGTTCCAAGAGCGCCCGCTGTTCCGCCAGCACGACAAGCTGCTGGAGGCGGCCAGGTCGAAAGTCGACTTGGCGCGCAAGGAGTATTATCCCGATCTCACCTTCAGCACCGCTTACAACTACCGCTGGAACACACCGACCGGGCGGACCCGCCACGACTTCCTGAGCTTCGGGGTCAGCCTGAATCTGCCGATCTATGCCGCCGACAAGCAGGCCAAGGCGGTCGATCAGCGGCAAAGCGAACTGCTCCAGGAGCAATACGACTTACAGGACGATCACCTGAAGGTCCATGGTGAGATCGCCGTCAAGGTAGCGGAATACCGGCAGATCCGAGAGCGGCTCCTGTTATTGGAGCAGGAAATCCTCCCCCAGTCCCAGCAAACCGTGCATTCCTTGCGTGCCGGCTACGCCGTGAATACCGCGAGCTTCGCCGATTGGCTGCGCGCCGAGGTCGCCCGCTTGCGCTACCAAGCCCAGCACTGGCGACTCCTGACCCAGGGTCAGGAAATTCTGGCGGAACTCGCAGCCATCGTCGGGGAGGACCTCAAGCCATGAGAAGCGCCGTTCCCCTGGCTGTGGTATCGGCACTGGTCGTCGGGATCGGGTTGGGATTCTGGCTTGGTCGGGGGCGACAGTCACCCCCCAGGTCCGGCCCTCTCCCCGCCGCGCAGCAAACTCCACCGCCCCCAGCCAAAGAAGAGCGCAAGATCCTGTATTACCGGAACCCGATGGGACTTCCCGATACCTCGCCGGTGCCGAAGAAGGACGCCATGGGCATGGATTACATCCCCGTCTACGCCGACGAAGAAGCCAGCGTGGAAGGCCCGATCGTCCACGTAAGCACCGAAAAGATCCAACGCCTGGGCGTGAAAACCGAGCCAGTGCGTTACGCCGAGATCGCCCAAACCGTCCGCAGCGTAGGGGTGGTCGAGGCCGACGAGCGGCGACTGCACGACGTCACGCTACGCTTCGATGGTTACGTCGAAAGGCTTTACGTCAATACCACGGGGCAAGCCGTGACGCGCGGCCAGCCCTTGTTCGAACTCTACAGCCCGGATCTCCTCGCCACCCAGCGCGAATACCTGTCCGCCAGAAATGCCCAGAGCGCACTTTCATCGCGCGAAGCCGGGATCCATTCGGGGATGAAGGACTTGGCGGCCAGCAGTCTGGAACGCCTGCGTCTGTGGGGGATCGCGGAGTCCGATCTGACGCTCCTGGAGCAACGGGGCCAGGTTCTGCACACTCTCATCGTGCGCTCGCCGACCTCCGGCGTCGTCCTGGAAAAAACCGTCGTCGCAGGACGCAGGGTCGTGGCGGGAGACGTCCTGTTCAAGATCGCCGATCTCTCGACGGTATGGATCCTCGCCCAGGTGTACGAGCAGGACATCGGCCGGATCGAACCCGGCCAAACCGTGCGGGCGACGCTCGATGCCTATCCCGGACGGGTCTTCGACGGCAAGGTCGGATTCCTTTATCCCACCCTCGACCCGGAGACGCGCACCGCCAGGGTGCGGATCGAACTGCCCAATCCCCGGTGCCTCCTCAAGCCCATGATGTACGCCCACGTGGCGATCGACACCCAAGCGCACCGAACGCTGACCGTACCCAGGTCGGCGGTCTTGGAAACCGGACGGCGCACGCTGGTCCTCGTCGAGCGCGGCGAGGGACGGTTCGAGCCCCGTCCCGTCCGACTTGGACTGCGCGGCGAAGAGATGGTCGAAATCTTGCAGGGGCTTCGCGAAGGCGAACGCGTCGTGGTCAGCGCCAACTTTCTCATCGACGCCGAAAGCAACCTGAAGACCGCCATCGGGTCTTTCGGACCCGCCGGTTCCAGCGTGGAAGGTGGCATATCTTCCGGACCGCCGCCCGCCAATGGTCACGCCGATCACGGAGAGGAGTGAGATGCTCGGCAGAATCATCGAAGTTTCGGCACGCAATCCCTTTCTCATTCTGCTTGCCACGGTCTTATGGGTCGCCGCGGGCATTTACGCGGTCCGGAACACTCCGCTCGACGCCTTGCCCGATCTGTCCGACGCCCAGGTCATCGTCTACACGGAATATCCCGGTCAGGCCCCCCAAGTGGTGGAAGATCAGGTGACTTATCCCCTCACCACGGCGATGCTGAGCGTGCCCCGCTCCAAAGTGGTGCGCGGGTTTTCGTTCTTCGGGGTGTCGTTCGTCTATGTGATTTTCGAGGACGGCACCGATGTCTACTGGGCACGCTCGCGGGTACTGGAATACCTGAACTTCGCCTCCAGCCGATTGCCGAAAGGCGTCACTCCGACCCTGGGCCCGGATGCCACCGGGGTCGGTTGGGTCTACCAATATGCCGTGCTGGGCGCCCAACGTTCGCTCGCGGAACTCAGGACGCTGCAGGACTGGTTCATCCGTTACCAGCTCACCAAGGCCCATGGGGTGGCCGAAATCGCCAGCGTCGGCGGCTTCGTCCAGCAATATCAGGTGATCGTCGACCCCCGCAGACTCCAGGCTTACGGCATCCCCTTGTCGGCGGTCAGCCGGGTGATCGCCGAAAGCAACCGCGATGTAGGCGGACGCGTGGTAGAGATGACCGAAACCGAGTACATGGTGCGAGGGAAGGGTTACCTGCGCGGCATCGGCGATCTCGAAAACCTGGTGGTAAAAGCCGAGGGCGGCACGCCCATCCTCCTCCGCGACGTGGCCCGTGTGGAGTTGGGGCCGGCCGAGCGCCGCGGGATCACGGAACTCAACGGCGAGGGCGAAGCAGTGTCGGGGATCGCGGTCGCCCGTTACGGCCAAAATGCGCTGGAAGTGATCGACAGCGTCAAGTCCAAGCTCCGGGACCTCGCTCCCGGCCTGCCGGCGGGGGTTGCCATCGAACCCGTCTACGACCGGTCGGTGCTGATCCTGAAAGCCATTCGCAACCTCCGCGACAAACTGATCGAGGAAAGCCTGGTGGTCGCGCTGGTCTGCGTGGTGTTCCTTTACCACGTGCGCAGCGCCCTGGTGGCGATCGTGATGCTGCCCGTGGGAGTCCTCACCGCTTTCATCGTCATGCAAGGCCTCGGTATTCCTTCCAACATCATGAGCCTCGGCGGCATCGCCATCGCCATCGGCGCCATGGTGGACGCCGCCATCGTCATGATCGAGAACGCTCACAAGCACCTGGAGCGGGCCGAGCCCGGCAGGAACCGCTTCGACCTGATGATCCGCGCCGCTCAAGAAGTTGGCCCCGCCCTGTTCCTGAGCCTCTTGGTGATCACCGTCTCGTTCCTGCCGGTGTTCGTCCTGGAGGAACAGGAAGGTCGCCTGTTCAAGCCCCTGGCCTATACCAAGACCTTCGCCATGGCCGGAGCCGCGTTCCTGTCGGTGACCCTGGTGCCGGTGTTGATGGCTCTGTTCATCCGCGGACGGATCGTGCCGGAACGACGGAACCCCCTGAACCGGGCGCTGATCTGGCTGTACCGGCCCGTCATCGAGGGGGTCCTGCGCTGGAAGAAGCTGACCATCGCCTGCGCCGTGGCCGCGCTGGCGGTGACCGTTTACCCCATGGCGAAGCTCGGCAGTGAGTTCATGCCCACGTTGAACGAAGGCACCTTGCTTTTCATGCCGATCAGTCTTCCCGGACTCTCCGTCACCAAGGCGGCGGAAATCATGCAGACGCACAACCGCATCCTCAAGACCTTCCCGGAGGTGGATTCGGTGTTCGGCAAGGCCGGACGCGCCGCCACCGCCACCGACCCGGCGCCGCTGGAGATGTTCGAAACCGTGGTCAACCTCAAGCCCGAGGATCAGTGGCGCCCCGACATGACCACCGACAAACTGATCGCCGAGATGGATCGGGCGACGCAGATGCCGGGCGTGAACATCGCCTGGACCATGCCCATCAAGAACCGCATCGACATGCTCTCGACCGGGATTCGCACACCCGTAGGCATCAAAGTCTTCGGCCAGAACCTCGCCACCATCGAACGTCTGGCCACCGCGATCGAGACCGTCGTCAAGACCGTTCCCGGCACCGCCAGCGCCTACGCGGAACGACTGACCGGCGGTTACTACCTCACCATCGAACCGGAGCGGACGCAACTGGCCCGCTACGGCCTGAGCGTGGGCGCTCTGCAGGACGTGATCGCCACGGCCCTGGGCGGCGAAACCGTGACCACGACGGTGGAAGGCCGGGAACGTTTCGGCGTGATCGTGCGCTATCCCCGGGAACTGCGCGACTCGCCCGAGGCGATCGCCACCCAGGTGCTGGTGCCGACACCCGGCGGAGCCATGATCCCGCTGGGACAGGTCGCGCGGATTCGCCTGGAATCGGGACCACCCGTCATTCGTACCGAGAATTCCCTGCTCTCGGCTTACATTTTCGTGGACGTCCGGGAACGCGACATCGGCGGGTATGTGGCCGAGGCGCGCCGCGCCGTCCTGGAGCGAGTGAAGTTTCCGCCCGGTTATTACGCCACCTGGAGCGGCCAGTTCGAGTACCTGGAGCGCGCCGAGGGCAAGCTGGCCATCGCCATCCCGATGACGCTGTTCATCATCTTCCTGCTGCTCTACCTCAATTTCAAAAGCTTGACCGAAACGCTCATCGTCATGCTGTCGCTGCCGTTTGCCCTGGTGGGAGGGGTTTGGCTCCTGTACTGGCTGGGCTACAACCTGAGCGTGGCGGTGGCGGTGGGTTTCATCGCGCTGGCGGGCGTGGCCGCCGAAACCGGCGTGGTCATGCTGCTTTATCTGGACCAGGCCCTCGAAAAACAAAGAGGCCGGACTGCGGAAGAAAATCGGAGCATGGACGTTTCCGACCTGTACGCCGCCATCCGCGAAGGTGCGGTGGAGCGGGTCCGGCCCAAGATGATGACGGTAGTCGCCATCATGGCGGGACTCCTGCCCATCATGTGGGGCACGGGGACCGGCTCCGAGGTCATGCGGCGCATCGCCGCACCCATGGTGGGCGGCATGGTTTCATCGACGCTTTTGACTCTGATCGTCATTCCGGCGATCTATGCCCTGGTCAAGGGCTATTCCCTACCACGGAAACGAACCTGAGACATTCATCTTGCCAACGGGAGGAAATCACCCACAAACCAGCAAGCACCTATACTTCACGACCAGAAACCGAGATCAACTCAAAGACGGAATCATGAGGCATACCATGAATGCAATCATCAAAACCTCCTTGATCGCTTCCCTTATCGCCTTGCTGACCTTGGGGTTGCTGGCGAGCTGCGCGCGAAGCCCGCATCCCATGAACATGACCGCGGCCATTCAAAGTGCCAAAACCAAGGCCGATCACGAGGCGCTGGCAGAACATTATGAGGAGACGGCCGAGGAAATGGAGAACAAGGCGGTGGAACACGAAGCGCTTTTGCGCGAATATCAACGCGAACCGTGGCGCTTCGGCAAGCTGGCGACGGGTTTCGGCAATCACTGCCAGAACTTGATCCGTATCTACCGTCAGGCTGCGGAGGAAAACCGGGAAATGGCGAAGATGCACCGCGAAACGGCCGCAGGAATGAAGCCATAGGGTTCCGCCGATCGCCCTGGGAGTGATCGAGGGATGGAGAAACACGCCCCCGTCCCTCGATTCCAAGGCCCGCCCCGAACCAAGGGTCGCCTCACGAGCTCTTACCAAGAGGTAAACCATGCCCGTCATCACGACTCCCCCCGATCACCGCTTCCCATGGTACGTCCGGATTTTCTTCTGGAACCAGAAACGCCGCTACGGCCAAGTGCTGGAGTCCGCCCGACTGTGGGCGCGGACGCCGAAAGTGTTCGTTGCCCTGGCATTGCTTTACGGCGCGCTCGACCGCCGCGGCTCGCCGATCGAACCCGCGCTGCGCTCGCTGGTCACGGTGCGCGTCTCGCAGATCAACGGCTGTCGCTTCTGCGTCGATCTCAACTCCTTCATCGTCCTGCGACGCGGACTCGATCCCGACAAGCTGGCGGCGTTGGCAGAGTTCGAGCGGAGTGCCCTGTTCAGCGGGCGGGAAAAGGCGACGCTTTCCTATGCCGAGGCGGTCACTTACTCCGACCGGCAGCCGACGGCCGAACACTTCGAGCGCTTGCGACGCCATTTCGACGACGACGCGATCATCGAATTGACCGCCCTGATCGCTTTCCAGAACCTCTCCAGCAAATTCAACGCGGCGCTGGGCGTGGAACCGCAGGGATTCTGCACCATTCCAAGGACATGAAGAACGCGCTCCGAGCGAGGAGAAAGACCCATGCTTGACGAATTCCTCCACGAACCGCGCATTGCCTATTTTTCCATGGAAATCGCACTGCGCAGCGAAATACGGATCTACAGCGGGGGTCTGGGAGTCCTTGCCGGCGACACCCTGCGCTCGGCGGCGGATCTGGAGATCCCCATGGTGGCCGTGACCCTGGTCAGCCGCGAAGGCTATTTTCGTCAGGAGATCGATGCGCAAGGCCGCCAGGTCGAGCATCCCGATTCCTGGCGGCCGCAAGAGTGGGCCACGCCCTTGGGCGCCAAGGTGGCGGTGACGATCGAAGGCCGCACGGTCTGGGTCGGCTGCTGGCTCTATGTCCTGAGGGGGCACATGAATGGGAAGCAGCCGGTCCTGCTGCTGGACACCGATCTGGACGAGAACGATCCCGGTGACCGCCAGATCACTCATTACCTGTACGGCGGCGACGACGCTTACCGGCTGAAACAGGAAGTCGTGCTGGGCATCGGCGGCATCCGCATGCTGCAGGCGCTGGGCTTCGAGATCCGTGAGTATCATATGAACGAGGGCCATTCCGCCCTGCTGGCTCTGGAACTCTTGCGTCGCCACGCCTACCCCAAGGAAGACCTCCGCCCGGGCGAACCGCTCTACGACATCCCGCGGATCCGGGAACTGTGCAATTTCACCACGCACACCCCGGTGGAAGCCGGTCACGATCAATTCTCCTACGACCTGGTACGGCGGATTCTGGGCGATTTCATCGATCTGGCCACCCTGAGACACCTGGCGGGGGAGGCGCAGCTCAACATGACCCGGCTGGCGCTCAACCTGAGCGAATACGTCAACGGCGTCGCCAAGCGCCATGCGGAAGTCTCGCGGCAAATGTTTCCCGGCTATCGGGTGCATGCGGTGACCAATGGCGTGCATCCTTACACCTGGACCGCCAAGAGCTTCGCTCTCCTTTACGACCAACACCTGCCGGGCTGGTGCCACGAGCCCGAGTTGCTGGTGCGCGCCGAGTGCTGCATCGCCGACACTGCCATCTGGGATGCCCATGTGGCGGCCAAGGCGGCACTGATCGAAACCGTCCAATCCCGCTGCGGCGTCGCACTGAAAGCGGACCTGCCGATCCTCGGCTTCGCCCGACGCATGACCGCATACAAAAGGCCTGATCTCCTGTTCTCCGACCTGGGGCGGCTGCAGGCAATCGCCCGGCGATGGCCCTTTCAGATCGTCCTCGCCGGCAAAGCCCATCCGCGCGATGCGGCCGGCAAGCAGTTGATCGAAAGGCTGCACAGGCATGTCCGGGAATTGTCCGCCGTGATACCCATAGCGTTTGTGCCCAACTATGACATGGACGTCGCGCTCCACATGGTCGCGGGCGCCGACATCTGGGTGAATACCCCCTTGCGGCCCCAGGAGGCTTCCGGGACCAGCGGCATGAAGGCCGCCTTCAATGGAGTGCCCAGCCTCAGCGTGCTGGACGGCTGGTGGATCGAAGGCTGCATCGAGGGAATCACCGGTTGGGCGATCGGCGACAAGGCCGAATCGGCCAACGGCCGCGATGCGCCCTTGCTCTACGACAAGCTGGAGCAAGTCGTTTTGCCCTTGTATTACCAGGATCGCTCCGGCTGGATCGCCGTGATGAAGGGGGCGATCAGCAAGAACGCCTCTTTCTTCAACAGCCACCGCATGATGCGTCGTTATGCAGCCGAAGCGTACCTCCGCTGATGGAAGATGAAAGGGTTCATGATCGTTGACCGAAAAGGCTTGACCTATGTGTTACACACAGGTGGTAAGTTGAGGTTCGTGTAGCAATGTTCCTTCAGGTCAAGGGCCTAGCGCAGCGGTGTGGCGTCAGCACCGACACCATCCGATATTACACGCAGATCGGTCTGCTTCGACCGGCGCGTCACCCGAAAACCGGGTACAAGCTATACAGCGAAAAAGATGTAAAAAGGGTGGATTTCGTTCGCCGGGCCAGGTATCTGGGCTATACGCTCCAGGAGATTGCCCAAATTTTCGAGGAAGCCGAGAGAGGAAAGTCGCCGTGTCCTTTGGTTCGCGACCTGATTCAGCGACACATCTTCGAAAACAGGAAGCGGCTGGACGAGTCGATGGAACTGCAGATCCGCATGGAACGCGCATTGGCGCAGTGGGCGACGATGCCTGATGGGGTTCCCGATGGCGATAGCATCTGCCGCCTGATCGAGTCGATTGAAACCCCAAGTTCATTGATTTCAAAGGAGGAAAAAACCGCCACTACATCTTGATTGGGAAAGCAACGAACTCACGATATTTCAACTGATCGAGGAGCAAAACCATGGCGCTGAAAGATGAAAAACCGATCACTGAACAAACGATGACAGCCACGATAGAAAAAGGCCAGGCGAAATCCGGCGAGGTTCCGGAAGCGGAGACGAGGAGCGATGTATCCGTTACCCGTCACCAATGGATCGCCGAGGCCGCTTACTACAAAGCCTGCGCCCGCGGATTCGAACCGGGATATGAGGAGAGTGATTGGCTGGAAGCGGAGCAGGAGTACGAACAGGTTCACTCCACCGGGAACCAAGGTTGAACGGTGATGGTGCAATTTTTGACGGCCTCGAAACGCGGTGGGTGAAGGAGAGGTTCGACGCCCGTCATGCGGACGGTTTCACTTCTCATGGCATCCGTAGGGCATCGGGATGGAAGGAGCTTTGAGAAATGGTTCGGTATGCTCCCATGGTGAGTGTCTACCGTCTTAAACGCCGCCGGCCGGTCGCGCTCCGTCTCCTCGTAGCGTCGATGTTGCTCGCCTTGCTCGCATCCTCGATGGGTGGCGTCTGCTCGGTGATCCACCTTCCCATGATCGAGAAGGCAGTGGACAAGTGTTCCGTCGCCGAACACGGCGGCACATTCGACCAATCTTCTCCCGCAACGGACGACTGCGGCAAGCAGCAAGCCTGCCTCGCCCTGGAAGCCACTGACCACGCAGGGGGTCTGCTCCAGAACGGCGCCGGTTTTCTGCCGAACCCTTGGTTCAACCTCTTCTTTACCCTGGTCCTGTGGGCGACATTCCAGCCGCGGTCGCTGGATTCGTATCTCAAACGACCACCGCCCCTGCCCAAGGCGCCCGTAGCCTACCGTTTCTGCATCCTTCTGAATTAGTTCCCCCCTCGCGTCGTCTTGGGTAACGGGATCCGCGGTCGTCCGGCAAACGGTCGGCGATCCCGAATCGAAGGCTTGTTTGCGCCCAAAATAGGGAGCGTCTGGCAAGCCCGAGCGCCGGCGGCATTGCGACCAAGCATGCGCCGGAACATTCCTCGTAAGTCAACCCGAATAGCGAGATGAGAATGAATCTGAAAATCAGCACTTTTCTGAAAGGACTGGTCGTGGCCCTGATGGGCGTCGTTTTGATCGGTGTCGCAGAAGCGGCGGAGTACACGCTGACCGCCGAGGAGATCGACTGGGAGCCCCGCCCCGGTCTGAAACTGAAAGGCTGGGCCTTCAACGGCCAGATTCCGGGGCCGGAGATCCGGGTCAAGGAAGGCGAACGCGTCACCATCCGTTTCACCAACCACCTGCCGGTGCCGACCGGGATCCACTGGCATGGCATGGAAGTTCCCGCCAGCATGGACGGGGTTCCGGGCATCAGCCAAGACCCGGTGCCACCGGGCGGCAGCTTCGTTTACGAGTTCATCGCCAAACCCGCAGGGACACGTTTCTATCACACCCACGGATCCGGAGGCGCCGACGAAGCGATGCAGATGCAGATGGGCCTATACGGAGCCTTCATCGTCGAAGGGAAAAACGAGCGCCGGGCCGATCGAGAGTACACAGTCATCCTGTCCGACCGGAACGCCGCGCTCGATCCCATAATGACCGATCCGAATCCGGACTCCGACCTGATGGAGCCGAATCTCTTTTTCATCAACGGCAAAGCCTGGCCGGCCACCGATCATCTGATGGTCAAGAAAGGCGAGCGGGTGAAGCTCCGTCTCATCAACGCCAGCTCCATATCCAGCCATCCCATGCATCTGCACGGCCATACGACGAAGGTCGGGGCCATCGATGGCAACCGGCTCCGGATGCCGTTCTTCAGGGATACGGTGCCCCTGGCTCCGGGGGAGCGTTACGATCTCGAATTCGTGGCGGAGAACCCGGGGCTTTGGTCTTTCCACTGCCATGAGCTTCACCACGCCGATGCCGGGATGAGTACCTTGTTCCACTACGAGGGTTACTGACGCCAGGCAGGACTCTTCAGGCAAACCGGAGCTTGCGCGGGATCGTGTGACAAAGAGGAGTCTGCCTCGACACAAGGTCGGCATGACCGACCACTGCGCGAGGGGACCGCCCGGCTTTCGACCGATCCCGTGCAAGCAGGCCGCTGAGCGGCTGGCCGAAAATGGGCCGAACTGCGCAAGGGCAAGGCGATTTCGCCGCTGGCTCTCTTCGCCGATTAGTTCGAGAGCCTCGACCTTACTGAGTTTCAACCATCTTTTAAAGGGAATGTGATGAAAAGATCAAAGCTATTTGCTGTCTTGTGGCTCACATCGTCCTTGAGCCTGCCGAGCTTCGCCGCCGAAGGGCAGAAAGCGCATGCCCAGCACCATCCTGAAGGTCAGAAGACGCCGGCAACCACGAGCGAGACGGACATGGACAAGTCCATGCAGGACATTCAGGACAGCATGCTCAAGATGCATGACCTCATGAATCGAATTCTGCAGGCGAAGGACCCTCAGGAGATACAACGACTGAAGCAGGAGCATCTCCAATTGATGAAGGAGCGCATGCAGCTGATGCACGAGTGCATGCCGATGATGCATGGCATGGCCAAGAAAAATACGACCGAAACCAAACCGGACCACACGCACGAAACGTCGCCAGCCCATCAGGAGCATCACGAATAGTGCGATTCCGTGCCGGGGATTGGCCCCGGCACATTGAGATGCAAATTCAACCCTGACCTTCGGATGGGTATGGGTCCTCCAAAAGCCGATGAGGGAGGCAGCTATGTATCGTTGGGCCTTGAAGAAAACACCGCTCGGAACCGGCGTCGCCTTGCTGGCTCTTCTCCTCGCGCCGCAAAGCCTCTTGGCCGTGCCGAGCATGGGACGGCAGACCGGGCTGACATGCGCTTCCTGCCACACCGTATACCCCGAGCTGACCCCTTTCGGAAGGCAATACAAACTGCGCGGGTTTTCCATGACTGCGCCGCAACGGGAAAAATCGATCCTGACCCGATTGCCGATCTCGGGGCTGCTGCAGTCTTCGATCACCTCCACTGCGGATACCGGCACTGTCGGGGCGAGGTCTTCCGACTTCCCCCGCAATGACGACCTGATCCTGCAGGCCGCGGGGGTCTATTACGGCGGCAAGATCCTCGGCAACTCGGGGGCTCTGGCGCAATTTTCGTATGACGGCATCGACGCGCGGTGGTTGATGGAGATGTTCGACGCTCGCTATGCGAGCAGCCTTACCCCCGCCGGCAGGGAATTGGTTTACGGCCTCACCCTGAGCAACACGCCGACGCTGACGGACATCTATAACAGCACCCCACGGTGGGCGTTCCCGTACGTGGAATCGGCTGCCGTGCAGCCTACGGCGGCTCCCCTGCTGGACCTGCAACTGGCCGCGCAGGTGGGAGGGGTAGGCGCCTATCTGATGTGGAACAACCTGGTGTATGCGGAGGCGGCTTTCTACAAGGCGGGCCGCCGTGGCCTGGCACGGGCATTGACCGCCGGCGCCGAGATCGAAAACGTCGTCGACGACTTCGCGCCCTATTGGCGCCTCGCCCTGCAGCACGAGTGGGATTCCCACAGTCTCTCGGTCGGAACCTACGGCATGGTGGCGGATCTCTTCCCCGAAGGCAGGACCGGCGGGCCCAGCAACCGGTTCCGCGATCTCGCCTTCGATGCCCAGTACCAGTACATCGGCCAAGATCACATCTTCTCCGCCCAGGCGAACTATATCCATGAACGGCAGGACTGGACGGCCGGCTTCGCGGAGGGTGAAGCTTCCAACCGCTCCGACACACTGCAAACGCTAAAAGCCAACCTGCACTATTACTTTCGACGGACCTATGGCTTGGGAGTCCAGTATTTCCTGACGCGCGGCGATCGCGACAAGCTCCGATACGACACCGGGGAACCGGTCTTCGGCAGCATCACGGGACGGCCCGACACGGATGGCTGGCTGGCGGAGCTGAATTATTTGCCCGTGTCCCATCTGAAACTGGCCCTTCGTTACACCGGCTACACCCGGTTCAACGGTGCAAGCAACGATTACGACGGCTTCGGCCGCAATGCGGGCGACAACAACTCGCTCTTTTTTCTGGCCTGGCTGCTGTTCTAAACGAGGCGCCGGCCGCCGTTGCGATCCTCGCGGGTTCGCGACTCTTTGGAAAACCGGAGGAAGACGAAATGAGAACTTTGCGAAATACCAGCCTGGCCTTGTTGGCTCTCCTGGCGGCCGATCCGACGGCAGCGACCGAAGGGGAACGGATTTATGCCCAATCCTGCGCGATGTGCCACCAGGCCATGCCGCCCAGACTCGGCGACAAAAAGGCGTGGGAGCCGCTCCTGAGGCAAGGCGAGGACGCCGTCGTAGCCGCCGTCATCAAGGGCAAAGGGGCGATGCCGCCCAAAGCCGGCAATCCGGCCCTGCCGGAAGCGGAGATCAAAGCCGCCGTGGACTACATGATCGATCAGGCGAAGAAGTAGCAGCGCCGGGTGACTCACTCTTGGGGTCGGCTCGGTCCCAGAATGCCGCGGCCGCGGACCTTGGCTCCGCCGAACAAGTCATCATTCGGGAGGTTTTCTATGGTTCCGGAACATGAGCAATCCGTCGAGAGCGATTCGAGATGCTCGATCGCCCGAAGGGGGCAAGCCACCCTCGATTTGCCTCAAGATCAAGTCATCCATCCGACCCCATCCGGTTGGCGGCACAAGATCGCTCTGATGGTGTTCCTGGCGGTCAGCCTGTATTACCTGACGATGGAGCACACGGTGCACCTGTTCGGGGTCGCATCCTACTTCTTGGTCGTGGTTAGTTCGCTGATGTATTTCCTGCTCCATGGAAGCCGCGGCATCTACTCCGAGCAAGGGGGGCACGATTCATGAACCAGACGCCGGTTTACGGCCTGTGGGGCCTGGTGATCGCCAATTCGGTGTTGTTCATCCTGTTCGCCTTCAGTTTCTTCAAGCCGCGCACGTCCCGCGACTGGCGGAGCTTCGGGGCCTTCTCGGCGTTTCTCGTCGCCCTGTTCACCGAGATGTACGGCTTCCCCCTCACCATTTATCTTCTGTCCGGCTGGCTGAGCCGGCGCTATCCCGGGATCGATCCTTACTCCCACGAGGCGGGCCACCTCTGGCACACCCTGCTGGGTCTAAAGGGTGATCCCCATCTCGACCCGCTGCACGTCCTGAGCATGGTGTTCATCGTGGGCGGATTCTGGCTGCTAGCCTCCGCGTGGCCCGTACTCTACGCCGCACAGCGCAGCGGTACTGTCGCGACCACCGGCCCTTATGCCTACTTGCGGCATCCCCAGTACGCGGCTTTCATGCTCGTCATGCTGGGATTTCTGCTGCAGTGGCCGACCCTCCCGACGCTCGTCATGTTCCCGATCCTGGTCTCCATGTATCTGCGCCTTGCGCGTCGGGAAGAACGGGAGGCGCTGGCCCACTTCGGGGAGAGCTATGCGCGATATCGGGCCCAAACGCCGGCCTTCATTCCCCTTCCCGGCAGAAGGGCCCCGCGGTATCCCGCGCAAGCCGAGGAGGCTCCACGCATCGAGACCTGGCACGACCGGCCGATCGAAACTCTCGCAGTGGAGCTTGGCGCCGACCTGTCCCAGGGACTGCGTTCGAAAGAAGCCCTGCGGCGACTGGCCGAATACGGCCGCAACGAGCTCAGCAAAGGCAAAGGCGTTTCCGCACTCGCCATTCTGGTCGGGCAGTTCCAGAGCCTGGTCATCTGGGTCCTGATCGGCGCGGCCGGTATTTCGATCGTGCTCGAAGAACTGGCCGACGGCATCGCGATCATCGCCATCGTGCTGCTCAACGCGGCCATCGGTTTCTTCCAGGAATATCGCGCTGAAAAGGCCGCAGCCGCCCTGGCACGCCTGGCCGCTCCCCATGCCAAGGTGATCCGGGACGGACACCGGTCGGTGATCGCCGCCGCCGAGATCGTGCCCGGTGATCTCCTGCTGCTGGAAGCGGGAGACCTGGTGGCGGCGGATGCCCGCCTTCTGGATGCCGCGCAGTTGCGCGCGAACGAGGCGCCATTGACCGGCGAGTCCCAGCCCGTGGAAAAAGGGACCGCGACACTGCCGAAAGAAACCCCTTTGGCCGATCGCCACAATATGGTGTTTCTCGGCACCAGCATCGTGAACGGCTCCGGGCGCGCCCTGGTGGTGGCGACCGGTATGGCGACGGAAGTCGGCCACATTGCCCGGCTCCTGGAAACCGCCGAAAGCGGTGAGACGTCCCTGCAACGGCGGCTCGACCAGGTGGCGCGGCGGCTGCTCTGGGCGTGCCTCGGCATCGTGGCGCTGGTGTTCCTGCTGGGTCTCTTGCGCTCGATCGCCCCCTTCGAACTGTTCCTGAGCGCGGTCAGTCTGGCGGTGGCCGCCATCCCGGAAGGGTTGCCGGCAGTGGTCACGGTGGCGCTCGCTCTCGGCGTGCAGCGCATGGTCAGGCGCAATGGCCTAGTGCGGCGGATGCCTGCGGTCGAGACCCTGGGCTGTGCCCAGGTGATTTGCACGGACAAGACCGGCACGCTGACGGTGGGGGCGATGACGGCGCGCAAGATCGTCACCCGCGATCGTCTGTTCAGCGTGACCGGCGAGGGTTATGTCCCGGAGGGCTCGTTCTTTTCCGGCGGGCGGGAGTGGCGCGACGATCCGGTGCTGTTCGCCCTGCTGTGGGCGGGGGCCGCCTGCAACGATGCGGAGCTGACCGTCCAGGAGGGACACTACAATATAGTGGGCGATCCGACCGAAGGGGCCTTGCTGGTGGCGGCCGTCAAATGGGGTATCGATCTCACCACCGTCGAGTCCGAGATGCCAAGACTCGCCGTGCTGCCCTTCGATTCCGACCGCAAACGTATGACCGTGATCCGGCGCTGGGAAGATGAGCCCCGCGCCTTCGTGAAGGGAGCCCCCGAGGTGATCCTCGACCACTGCACCCGCATCCGTACCCAGGAAGGGGTAAGGCCCATGACCGCGGAGGATCGTATCACCATGGCCCACTCCGCCGCCTTGTTGGCACAGGACGCGTTGCGGGTATTGGCCATCGCCGAGCGATCGCTGGAATCATTTCCGGATCCCCCGCCGACATCCATCGATGATGCCGAAATCGAGCAGGAACTCACCCTGCTGGGACTGGTCGGCCTGCAGGATCCGCCGCGCGGGGAGGCTCGCGAAGCGGTCGCCAGGTGCAAACGGGCCGGCATCAAGACCGTCATGATCACCGGCGACCACCCCGATACCGCCGGAGCCATCGCCCGCGAACTGGGGATCCTCGCCCGGGGCGACGAAGTGGTTCTGGGAACCGAGCTGGAGAAAATGCCCGAAGACGAACTGCGGGAACGGGTCCGGCACATCGCGGTCTACGCCCGCGTCACCGCCGAGCACAAGCTGCGCATTGTGCGCGCCTGGAAGGCGACGGGCGCCGTGGTGGCGATGACCGGAGACGGCGTCAACGACGCCCCGGCGCTCAAGGAGGCCTCCATCGGGGTGGCCATGGGGATCACCGGCACCGAGGTCACCAAGGAGACCGCCGATATCATCATCACCGACGACAACTTCGCTTCCATCGTCGCGGCCGTCGAGGAAGGCCGCGGCATCTACGACAACATCCGCAAGACCTTGGCCTACCTGCTGGCGGGCAATGCGGGCGAACTGGCCGTCATGCTGGTCGCCGCCGTGGCGGGCTGGCCGCTGCCGCTATTGCCGCTGCACCTGCTCTGGATCAATTTAGTGACCGATGGCCTGCCCGCCCTGGCGCTGGCGACCGATCCCATCGATCCCGATGTGCTGACCAGGCCGCCGCGTCCACCCCAGGCCCAGTTGATCGATCGGGGATTCCTCCGGCTCACGGCCCTGACCGGCTCTCTCACCGCCGCCGTCGCCCTCGGCGCTTTCGCCTATGAATACTATGCCGACGTCGGACTGGAGCAGGCACGCGATGCCGCATTCACCGCCCTGGTCATCGCGGAATTGTTGCGCGCTTTCGGTGCCCGGAGCGCCCATCGCACCGTCTGGCAGATGGGTCTGTTCACCAACCTGCGGTTGTTTCTCATCGTCGCAGCGAGTTTCGCTTTACAGTTGGCCATCCACCACATCCCGATGCTGCAGACCTTGTTCGCGATCGAACCGATCACCCTGAACCAGTGCGCCGCGTGGTTCGGTCTGGGCTTCCTCCCCCTCATGACACTGGAAGCCGCGAAGCTCGTGCGTCAATATCGGGAGCAGAGGACCAGGCCCGCACTCACCTTCTAGGAAATCGGAGGCCATGAAGCGAAAACACGACTACATCCCGGCGTTCCATTTCGACTGGCTCACGCGTTGGTACGACCCATGTATCGCATGGCTGTTTCCCGAAGCGCGGCTGCGCGGGGATATGATCGACCAGGCACGGATCCGGCCGGGGCAGCGGGTGTTGGACATGGGGTGCGGCACGGCTACGCTGACCCTGCGGACCCAGCAAGCCCAACCCGAAGCGGAGGTCCATGGCCTGGATGTGGATGCGAAAGTGCTGGCGATCGCCCGTGACAAGGCCCGCAAAGCCGGGGCGGGGATCGCCTGGGTCCAGGCCACGGCGACCCATCTCCCCTATCCCGACCGCTCCTTCGACCGGGTATTCGCCAGCCTGATGCTGCACCACCTGCAACGGGAGGCCAAGCGGCTCGCCCTGCGGGAAGCGTTCCGCGTGCTCAGACCGGGCGGGGAATTGTATGTATTGGATTTCGCCAAGCCGCACGGTGTCCTGATGTGGCTGATCTCGCTCGCGGTGCGTTGGGTCGAGGAGGTCCACGACAACATCCTGGGCCGATTGCCGGGTTTTCTGGCAGAGGCCGGTTTCCGACTGGTGGAGGAGACCGCCCGCTACCAGACGGTGGCCGGCACGATCTCCCTCTACCGGGCCATCAAGCCTTCGTAAGGGTCTTATGAAGCCATTGCCGTGGAAAGACACCCTCCAATCCGCCTTGCTGTGGGCCGGTCTGCTGTGGCCGGTTGCGGGGCTCACCTGGGACATGCCGCCGGTGTCCTTGGAACATCTGGTGCAGGAAGCGCTGGATCACAATCCGGACATTCAGGCCGCGCGCTCGCGCTGGGAATCGGCCAAGGCCGTCATCCCGCAAGTACAAACCCTGCCCGATCCCAAGATCGCGGTGGGCTATACCGACATCGCTCCCATGAAGGGACCGATGTACGGCGTCAGTCAGGAGATTCCTTTTCCCGGGAAACTCTCGCTCAGGGGGGAAATCGCCTCCCGCGATGCGGAGCGTCTCGAGCAGGATTATCTGGCGACACGATTGACGGTCATTGCCCGGCTGAAGGAACTGTTCTACGAACTTCACCTGGTCCACAAATCCATGGAGGTGGTCCGCAAGAATCAATTGTTGTTGGAGGGCTTCGAGAAGACCGCCGCGGCCCGTTACTCGGTGGGACAGGCTGCCCAGCAGGACGTGCTGCGGGCACAGGTGGAGATTTCACGGTTATTGGCGCGCCTCGCCACGCTGGAACAGCGCCGGCAATCCCTGCACGCGGACATCAACCGTCTCCTGAACCGACTGCCAAACGACCCCTTGGGCGCCCCGCAGGAGATTCGCTTCACGCCCATGCGCCATACGCTCACGGAATTGAACACGATTCTGGAACAAGGCTCGCCGTTCCTGCGCGGGCAACAAAAAGCGCTGGAACGCAACTCCCAGGCCGTCGCCCTGGCGAACCGGCAGTATTATCCGGATTTCGAGTTGGACGCACGGGGCCAAAGCGATACCGCCATGCGCACGGAGGGCTATCAGGTGATGTTGCGGGTACAGGTTCCGCTTTATTTCGCCACCAAGCAGCGGCAGGGCGTGCGCGAGGCCGTGGCCGGTCGCGAGGCGGCCTTTCAGGACCTGCAGGCGCTGCGCCAAGAACTCCTGTCCCGGATCAAGGACAACGTCGCCCAGGCCGAGCGTGCGGACCAGCTCATCAAGTTACTGCGGGACGCCATCATTCCTCAATCCCGCTTGACGTTGGCTTCGGCTCAGGCCAGTTACGCGGTCGGCAAGGTGGATTTCCTGACCTTGCTGAACAGCCTGCTGACCCTGCAGGAAAACGAGCTGGAGTTTCACGGCGAAATGACCGAGCACGAAAAAGCCCTGGCCCGGCTCGAGGGAATCCTGGGGGAGGCGCCATGACCGGACGCCACGGACACCGTTGGTGGTTTGCGATAGCGCTGGCTTTGGCGTCGGCGGGGTGTCAAGACAGGGACGAATCCGCAGTCGAAACACCCTCGCCCGCTGCACCTGCGGCCGATCACGCCGCCCACGGGACGGCGCCAGCCGAAACCACGACGATGACCATCAGCCCCGAACGGTTGCAGGAAATCGGAGTCCGCTTCGAGATCGCGGAAAAGCGTCCGCTGACGCGCACGATCCGAACCGTGGGGCGGATCGAGATCGACGAGCGCAGGCTCGCCAACGTCAACATCAAGATCGAAGGCTGGATCGACAGGCTGTACGTAAGCGCCACCGGAGATCATGTCAGAAAAGGTCAGGTGCTGTTCACCCTGTACAGCCCGGAGCTGGTCGCCACCCAGCAGGAATACCTGCTCGCCCTGCAAAGCGTGCGGGACCTTGGGAGGAGCGAATTCCCGGAAGTGGCGCAAGGCGCGCAATCCTTGCTCGAAGTGACCCGCAGGCGCCTGCTGCTGTGGGACATCCCCGAGCACCACATCGAGGACCTCGAGCGTACCGGCCAAGTGCTGAAAACCCTGCCCATCCATGCGCCGATGTCGGGCACGGTGATCGAGAGAAAGGCCCTGGCCGGCATGTACGTCAGGCCGGGCGATCAACTCTATACCATCGCCGACCTGACCTCGATTTGGGCGCTGGCGGACATTTACGAGTACGAACTGCCTTTGATCCGGGTCGGACAGATCGCCGACGTCACGCTCTCTTATGATCCCCAGACCCATTTCGAAGCGCGCGTCGACTTCATTTATCCCACCATCGATCCCCAGGCACGCACGGCGAAAGTCCGCTTCAAGCTGGCCAACCCCGAGGAGAGACTCAAGCCGGACATGTACGCCAATGTGGAACTGAAGATCCCGCTGGGGACGCGGCTGGCGGTGCCCAAGGACGCGGTGCTGGAAACCGGCGAGCGGAGGATCATCTTCATCCACCACGGCGGCGGCAAGTTGGAGTGGCGCAACGTCCGCACGGGCTTACGGGCAGACGGTTGGGTGGAGGTCACCGAAGGACTCGAGGCGGGAGACCACATCGTTACCTCGGCGAACTTTCTCATCGATTCGGAGAGTCAACTCAAGGCGGCCGTGGGTGGCATGGCGGGGATGAAACACTGAGGCCCGCCAATGGTTGAAAACCTCATCGAGTTCTGCGCCCGAAACCGCTTCATCGTGTTCCTGCTGGTCTTCGGCCTGGCTTCGGCGGGTCTTTGGAGCCTGAAAAACACCCCCATCGACGCCCTGCCGGATCTCTCCGACACCCAGGTGATCGTCTATACCACCTGGCCGGGACGCTCGCCGGACCTCATGGAGGACCAGATCACCTACCCCATCGTCACCGCCCTGATCTCCGCGCCCAACGTGACCGTGGTGCGGGGCTTCTCCGACTTCGGCTATTCCTATGTCTACGTGCTGTTCAAGGACGGCACCGACATCTACTGGGCGCGGTCGCGGGTTCTGGAATACATGAGTCAGTTGGCCGGGCGGCTGCCCGAGGGGGTGACGCCCCAGCTCGGGCCCGACGCCACCCCGGTGGGCTGGGTGTTCCAGTACGCCCTGGTGGATGAGAGCGGCCAGCAGGACCTCGCCTCGCTACGCTCGTTCCAGGACTGGTATCTCCGTTACTGGCTGCGTGCCGTGGACGGTGTCGCCGAGGTAGCGAGCATCGGCGGCTTCGTGCGCCAATACCAGATCAATCTGGATCCGACCAAGCTGCTGGGTTATCGCTTGTCCGTCTCCGACATCGTCGAAAAGGTGCGCATGAGCAACCGGGATGTGGGCGGTCGGGTGGTGGAGTTCTCCGGCGCCGAATACATGGTCCGCGGCCGTGGCTACATCAAGTCCGTAGCCGACATCGAGAAGATTGCCGTGGGCGTCAACCCCAATGGTACCCCGATCCTGCTGCGCGACGTGGCGACCGTCACGCTCGGCCCGGACATGCGGCGAGGCTTGGCGGAACTGAACGGCAAAGGCGAAGTCGCGGGCGGTATCGTCGTCATGCGCTACGGCCAGGACGCCCCGAAAGTGATCGAGCGGATCAAAGCCAAGCTTCGGGAGATCGAGCCGTCGCTGCCCAAGGGGGTCAAGATCGTTCCGGTTTACGATCGCAGCGATCTCATCGGGGAATCCATCGCGACGGCGCGGGAAAATCTGACCGAGGAACTGATCGTGGTCAGCGTTCTGATCGTGGGCTTTCTGCTTCACCTCCGTTCCGCGCTCATCCCCATCATCACCCTGCCGCTCGCCATCCTGATCGCCTTCATCCCCATCTATTTCTTGGGTGTGGGCATGAACATCATGTCCATCGGCGGCATCATCGTGGCGGTGGGCGACATGGTGGACGCCTCCATCGTCATGGTGGACAACGCCCATCGCAGGCTCGAAGAATGGGAACGCAAGGGGCGCGTGGGCGAGCGCAGCCGGGTGCTGATCGACTCCGCCAAAGAGGTCGGGCCGCCGATCTTTGCTTCACTCCTGGTGATCGCCATCGCCTTCATGCCCGTATTCACGCTGGAGGCGCAGGAAGGGCGGCTGTTCAAGTCCCTGGCCCTGACCAAGAATCTGTCCATCGCCATGAGCGCGGTGCTGGCGGTGACCCTGATTCCGGCCCTGCTTTCGATCTTCATCCGCGGCCGCATCCTCCCGGAAGAGCGCCATCCGGTCAGTCGCCTGCTGCAGCGGCTCTATGCCCCGGCTCTGCGGCTCGCACTGCGCTACCGGACGATCCTGGTGGCCCTTTCCGTCCTGCTCGTCGCCAGCATCGCCCTGCCGTATTCGCGTATGGGCTCGGAATTCATGCCGCCGCTCTACGAAGGCACCATCCTGTACATGCCCACGACGCTTCCCGGCATTTCCGTGACCGAGGCCGGAAAGCTGCTGCAGCAGATGGACCGCAAGCTCATGGCCTTTCCGGAAGTCGAGCATGTCTTCGGCAAGGCCGGACGGGCGGAGACCTCCACCGACCCGGCGCCGTTCAGCATGATGGAGGTCGTGGTCGAACTCAAACCCAAGGATCGATGGCGACCGGGAGTGACCTACGAGAGCCTCATCGACGAGATGGATCGGGCACTGCGCTTTCCCGGCGTGACCAACGCCTGGACCATGCCGATCAAGGCGCGCATCGACATGCTGACCACCGGGGTGCGGACGCCGGTGGGAATCAAGATCTTCGGCCCCGATCTCAAGAAGATCGAGGAGATCGGCAGGGCCATCGAGATGATGGCCAGGGAAGTGCCGGGTACCCGCAGCGTTTACGCCGAACGAGTATCCGGCGGGTTTTTCTTCGATTTCGCCGTCAAGCGCGAGGAAATCGCCCGCTACGGCCTCACCGTGGAGGCGGTGAACCGCTACATCGAATCCGCCATCGGCGGCGAGAACATCGACATCACCATCGAGGGTCGGGAGCGCTATCCCATCAATGTGCGTTATCTTCGCGAACTGCGGGACGATCCCGACAAACTGGGGCGCGTGCTGGTCGACACACCGAGCGGCGCCCAGGTGCCGCTGGCCCAGCTCGCAACCCTGCGCATGGTGAGCGGTCCCGCGATGATCCGGGACGAGGACGGCATGCTGGCCGGCTATGTCTACGTGGACATGGTCGGGCGGGATGTGGGCGGCTATGTGGAGGAACTGAAACGGTCCGTGCAGAAAATCGAACTGCCGCCCGGCTATATCCTATCCTGGTCGGGTCAATACGAATTCATGGAGCGCGTGGCCGAACGGCTCAAGGTTTTCGTACCCCTGACCTTGGGGATCATCTTCGTGCTGTACTACTTCACCTTCCGCTCGGTCGCCGAAACGCTGATGGTCATGCTGGGCGTTCCGCTGGCGCTGGTCGGCGGCATCTGGGCGCTCTATGGGCTCGGCTACAACCTGTCGATCGCGGTATGGGTGGGCCTGATCGCGCTCGCGGGGGTGGCAGCCGAGACCAGCGCGGTAATGCTCGCCTATCTCGATGAAGCCGTCCGGCGGCGCCGGGAAGCCGGGCAACTGGACTCCCTGACGGATTTATTGGAAGCGGTGCAGACCGGAGCCATGGAGCGCATCCGGCCGGTCATGATGACAGGCCTCGCCAACATCATTGGACTCGCCCCGACGATGCTCGCCACCGGCGTCGGGGCCGACGTAATGAAGCGCCTTGCCGCCCCCATGATCGGCGGCGTCGGCTCCGCCATGTTGCTCACCCTGTTCGTCATTCCGGCGCTTTACGTGATCTGGCGGTGGCACACGGAGGTCAAACCCGTGACGGGCAGCCGGTCATGAAACCCTGGTTTTCAGAAGCCTCAACCCGTTGAAGATCACCAGCAGGGATGCGCCCATATCGGCGGGGATGGTGGCGTCGCTCCCCACCGCGCCCATGACGATTCCGAGCCTGGCCCGCGTCATCGCCCCGGGGTGTCATTCACAGCCGTCACCGACCATGGCCGGGTGGCCGTGGTCCCGGCGATCGAATTCTGTCGCAGATGAGATCTTCATGCGTCATGATCCTCGATCTTCAGAGAAGATTTCCGTTTCACCATGGATGGCGGGCTCCCATTTTTTCCGCCTAGCAGTTCCGTCCAACCCAATCTATGATTGAAACTGGACCTCGGTCCGGTCCAACTCGGCCTGCTTGATGCTGCAAGGCACAGTACGCCCTATGGTCGGCTCTGAACCGGCATAGCGAGTCCTGCATCTCTCGAATGCGCTGATCGAGCACACAATTCAGCAGGGAAATCAAAGAGCAGAGATGTTCGATGGACGAGGAAATACCGCGATGAAACAAGTCATCCCCACGATCGGGGTGCTCCCTTATGAACCTTTCGGATTCACGAACTGTGTACGCTATCAGGACGTGCTCTATCTTTCCGGTATTGCGGCCCTCGACGAGCGCGGACGGGTGGTCGGTGACGACATCGAATCACAAACCCTCAAGACCTTCGAAAATATCGAGCGGATTCTGCAGGCAGCAGGATCGGGGTTGGATCAGATCCTGCAAATGACAAGCTTCGTAGTGGACTTGGACCGCAATGGCGCCGGCTATGTCGCAGCCCGGAAGAAGATTTTGCTCCGCCAGGAATATACCAGCGCGACCGTCGGCGTGGCCGCACTGATGGTACCTGGAATCCTCCTCGAGGTGCAGTGTTGCGCCGCTATACCGTAGCCTTTTTGAGCACGAAAACATCCCCCGCTCCTGGTCCCTCCTGGTCCTGCGACGGATGAAGAAGCGAGGGGATGAATCCCCCCGCCTTCACTCATTTCAGACATGTTCAGAGACACTTGAGGATCAAGCCCGCGCGCGTTTGCAGCAGATCCGCTCGCCGCTTGGAAATGCTCTTGCCACGCAACGCTTGCACCTGCTGCTGGAACTGTTGCAGTGCTCGCATTCCCGCCACCCGGTCCCCCTGCCGAAAAGCCTTCCGCGCCGCCTCTAACAGGCTCCTCAAATCCCCCCCTTGCTGCCCAGGCAAAAAGATAAACGGTCGGATCAGCCGACCGGGTGCTTGAAGCTGCGGGGTCATTCGGATCAGTTCGCGCAGCTCGCTCAGGACATCGGCGGTGACTTTCAGCTTCGTCCAGGCGGTCACCCTGTGCGGATGGGTGACGAGCGTGATCGTATGCGTACCGCATTGGCTTGGTCGGAACGGAACGCGGATTTGATGCGCTTCGTTGGGACGAATGTGTGAAATCGGTTCATGCTCGAAAGCGCGCTCGGGACCCTTGCCCACACGGTCATAGAGCACCGCTTCAGCCCCGTGTACGGGATCACCACTTGCCTGCACGAACGCCTGCACCGTTACTTTTTGGTGCAGGTGCGCGCGCTTGGGGGAAACACTGACGCTATCGATGGCAAATGCGCTCTCGCCCGCTTCGGTAGCTGCGGAGTCGCCCGCTCGAGGCTTAATGTAAAACAGTTTCCTGTATAGCCCGATGTTGTTGCTGTACGGCTCCAAGATCGGAGCCGCTGCCACGATCGAATCGAGTGTGCCGGGAATGCCAGTCAGTCCGTGTCCGGGCATCTCCTGAATCAGATTGCCTTGCGCATCCTGCATCCAGACGATCGCCCAAAACGCGAGATGCTGGTCGCTGTATGCGGCAGTGTTCAGCGCGGTCGTGCTGGCGATCGTCCAGTTCGGCTGGATACCGCCCGTCGAGTTGGAATTGAAGCCGGGAAGCGGCGCGAGCGTCACTTGGTCGATCAAGAACGAATCGCCCACTGGATCCAAGGTATTCGGGTCCCACGGCTGCCCGTAAAACCGCACGATGACGCTGCTACCTGCGGGCATGTCCATCAACGAATAATTGTACACACGCAGGTCGAGCCGGATGGAATCGCCAGCGGTTGCCTCGCTGATTTGCGGTCCCACGCCGTTCGCCTCGGCGGGCGAGATCAACAGCCCTTTCATCGCATGAAATTCGCTGCTCCAGAGGTCGGAATAATCGGGTGGGTTGAAGCTGGCGCAGTTCATATAGAACATGCTCTTGGCCATGAGTAGGCAGTTCGGGTCGGGGCTATCCGTCACTGGTACTGACTTGATCGACCAGCGCGAAGGGTGATTCAGCGCCACGTCGGGCCGGTTGTAGGTGGTTTTCCACCACGTGCCGGCATTCGAGTCGGTCGGGTCGGCGGTAAAACTAGCGTGCAAGACGCCGTGCGTCTTGATGTCCGTGTTTGGCTGACGATTGTCTATCGTTCCTTCGACCGGCTTTTCCCCGTAGATAACCGGCTGGAACAGATACATATATTGGTTGGGATCGGCAAACGTGCCCGGCTTGTTGATGCCGAAGCCCGTCGAGGCGCCTAGTGAGACCATGGCGCTGTTCAGCGTGCTGATCGATTTGCTGCCCTCGTAAGAAAACGATAACCCGCCACTTAATCCGATTTTCTGATTGTAAGAGTACGAGATGGACAGATTCCACGTATAACTATTTGTCGAGCCAGTTGTATTCTCGGTTTTTTGAGTATTGGTCCACTGCGCCAGTTGGGTTTGGGTCGAGCCGTCCGTATAGACTACGATTGAATCCGTCAGCTGATCCATGCGCGGCTCCAAATTTTGGATCTGGGTAAGATCCCAGGGATAGGACAACACATTGCCCGGCTCGTGTACCGGCTGATACCATTCGACTTGGGATGCGTCGACGCTATTCGTGGTGATCTGGTCCGGCCCCGAAATCACGACATTCAGCGGCTTCTTTTCCGAGGCATTGCAGTTCGGCTCGTCCTCCGGACAGACGAACTGCCCAATCACCGGAAAGATATAAATATTTTGCCGTTCCGATTTGTAAAAGAGTTGGTCGGAAAAACCGGTCTGCGTCGAGGCATCGAAACTATTCTTTGTGTCGTAGCTATAGCTCTCGGAGACGGTGTTGCTCAACACCTGGCTTGAGCCGGCCTTGACTTCGACCGAATGCGTGGCAACTTTGGGAACGCCCCACGCGTACTTTCCAAAGATGGTCTCAGTGAACGCATGGGTGATGCTCGTCGTCGACTTGGACGACGACTGGTTGTCTTTGCTCACCGACATCTGATAGCTCGAGTAAAAACCGCCTGGGTTCGCGCTCAGGTTCAGCACCTCCGGCGATCCCCCGTGGCTCGGCACCACCCAGTCCACGTGCATCGGCGGCGCACCCAGCACGACCGTGGGTGAAACGTGCTGGGCGGTGATCTTGGTCGGCGGACCGAGCAGCAATGAGCGTCCCTGCGTGTCACCCGCGACCAGACTGACGTTGTAACCCAAAGGGGGAAATATTGGGCTGTCGTTGAGGACATGGAACGCTGATCCCACCTTGGCCGTCGCGTATTGGTTGAGGGCGAAGTCGCCGATTTCGTCCATCACGCTGTACAAATAAACCGTCGGCTGCACCAGGACATCTGTGATCAACGTACCATCAGTCTGCCAGTTAATGACATCGTACTTGAGCACACCGACTTGTAGTTGAATCGGACGGTCCTCGGATGCCTTCTGGTCGAAATTGCCCAAGGCTAACGACACCAGCTGGGCATTATTTTCTTCTTGAGTAACCTTTTCGCTCGGTTTGTCGAGATTGAGGTCGTCATCCAACGTGAAAATGGCAAGAGTCGTACGGCCCGCGACCATCGAGGAGTGGAAATAGAAGCCCAGTTCTGTAGTGCTCGCCACCAGCTGCTCAGTTATGCTCCAAAAGTTCAGGTGGCCGCTGACCAGGCTGATGATACCGTTCCAGTGGTCGGAGCTCTGCCAGTGATACGTATGAGCGGTATTCAAGGTAAAGGGCGGCGTGCCGCTCGCCGTCTTCACCGCGATCGAGGTCAGGTCAACCTTGTGCCGGCCTTCGTCGTACTGGTACATGGCGACGAGAGAATGGATCCGATAGCCGGTCGTGGGGTTGGATGCACGAGTGTAGACCCCAGCTGCCAACGCCAGCGCCTTGACGCTCGTCGGAATATAGAACGTCGTCGCGCCTGCCGCGTTCAGTGCGATACTTTCAAGCGCGCCCTGGTTCTTTGTCACCTGCACCTTGTAAATGGTGACCGTGATGGCGTTGCCCTGCGCGGCGGCGAGTGCCACTTCGGCGGTGCCGTCGCCGTCGAAATCGCCTGCGGCGAGCACCGCCCAACGGTTCACGATATCGAACGGCGGCGCGCCCGCCTGGCTGTAAAACACACCCGCCTCGGGATGGGTCACATCCTTCGCCGTGACCACATAGATGGCATTTCCGACAATGTAGGCGAAATCGGCATAGCCGTCGCCCGTCATGTCCGCCATGGCAAATTGGTTCTGATTCGGTGCGGCACTGACGTTCAGCGGAAAGGTATGAAAGGTCCCTTTAAGTGGGTCAGAGCCCAGGTCGCCGATGAGAATTTTTCCCGCGCCGATCGTGACGATCACATCGCGCGGCAGATCGAACATTCGCCCAACGCCGGTCGCAAATGCCTCGTGCCCGGAGGTCACTTGGATTGAGGTCTGCCCCCCGGGATTGCCGTTTTCAGTTCGTACCACGGTTGCCGTGGTTGGACCGGTTCCAGGACTCAATGTCATGACCAGATCATCCACGGGGAACAAGGTCCGCCGGCCGGCGAGAATATCGTTGACATGAGAAAAATCGGGGTCGGCGTGCGCACCGGTCGTGACGAGCTCGATCAATGCGAGCCATCCCAGCAGCAATACGGTGAGAAAACGTGCCGTGTAGGCCATTGTCTTTACCCTCCCAAGGATCGAAGGTAATCGAACGTCCAACGCACAAGCGCTTGACGGACCCTTTTGACGACCCATTGCGTTCGTCACGTCCATTGTTTTTTTTGCGACGTCTTTTCTGTCAACAAGTAAGGTATATGCCTTCTTTGGCACTTGGGGTGGTATCAGACGAGGAATAATCGTGATCTTCCCTCGGTTTTTCGTCTTCCAAGCGGTGGATTTCATGCTACCTGTTTTTTCCGATTTTGGGCTGCAAGCCAGTCCGGCATGAACTGCTCCGGTGACTTGTAGCCCAGTGTCGAATGCTGCCGCTTCCGGTTGTA
>DATMAX010000023.1:0-42453 GCA_035559395.1 Methylococcus sp.
CAGCCCGCAAGGACGATCTGCCCCGCCATTGGATCGTGCGCGATGAAGTCTTGCTGGATCTGGCCCGTCATCGACCCGCTTCGACAGAAGCCTTGCGTTCCCTGCGGGGCATCGAGCCCAGAACCTTGCACCGGTACGGTCCGGCGCTCCTCGAAGTCATCCGCCGCGCACAAGGCCGGAAGATCACCCCGCCCGGCTCCCCACGCCCCGAGCGCCGAACCCCGGAGACCGATGCCCTGATCGATGCCCTGTCGGCGGTCGTGCGGCTCCGCTGCAGCGAGTACACCATCCATCCAGGCATAGTCGCGACTCGCAAGGACCTGGAAGATGCTCTGGTCAACCCCGAGGACGCCAGGATCCTGCACGGCTGGCGACAGTCCCTCGTTGGCAACGACATCCTCGATCTGCTCCAGGGCAAGAAGCGGCTGCGAGTAGCGGGCGGCACACTGAGAATCGAAGCGCATGAATGAAACTTTGCCTCGCCTCGTTGCCGGCTTGCTCCACCCCGATGCCTATCCGCACCCCGTCGGAGAAATCCGCTTGATCGAGACCCACATCTCTTGGGTTTTCCTGACCGGATCCTATGCCTACAAAGTCAAGAAACCGGTCGATTTCGGATTCCTCGACTTCTCAACGCTGGCTCGGCGGGAATGGTTCTGCCACGAGGAACTCAGGCTCAACCGGAGGCTCGCTCCCGATCTCTATCTCGACGTCTGTGCCATCCGCGGTTCACCCCAGGCACCTCGTATCGACGGTCCAGGACCTGCCCTCGAATACGCCGTCCGCATGCGGCAGTTCCCGCCGGATGCCCTGCTCTCGAACCTCGCCACGAACGGGGGTCTGGAAACAAGGCACATCGATCGCTTGGCCGATCTCGTCGCCGAGTTCCACGGCTCCATACCGCGTTCCACAGCGAACGATCCCTATGGAACGCCCGAATGCATCCGCAAGGCCACCCTGGACAACCTTTCCCACATCGCGCCCGCGATCCTTTCCGACTTCGATCACGTTGTCCTGTGGCGCTTACGCGAACGCGCCGAACGGGATCACGAGCAACTGGAAGCGTTTTTTCGGGCTCGCAAGGAAGAGGGCTTCGTGCGGGAATGCCACGGCGATCTGCATCTCGCCAACATCGCGCTGATCGACGCTACCCCGACCCCTTTCGATGCCATCGAGTTCAACCCGGAACTGCGCTGGATCGACGTCATCAGCGAACTCGCTTTCCTCGCCATGGACCTCGAGGTCCGCGAGCTGTGCCGGTTTTCCGCCCGCCTGGTCAACCGCTATCTGGCGATCACCGGCGACTACTCTGCCATGGCTCTGTGGGGATATTATCGGCGTTATCGAGCCATGGTCCGCGCCAAGATTGCCGCCCTGACTTGGGCAGGAACCGATGATAGCGACAGGAAGGCATCGCTGGTCGAAGACTTCCGCCGCTACCTCCGGTATGCGCAGGCCCTGCTCACGGAAAAACGCCCCTGGCTCTGCATCCTGCATGGCGTCTCCGGCAGCGGCAAGAGTTGGCTCGCCCGAGAAATCGCCGAATTCTTTTACGCAATCGTGGTCCGCTCCGATGTCGAGCGAAAGCGCCTCGCGGCAAACCTCAACCTCACTGGCGATCGGCTTTACGATCGAGAATTCACCGAAAGGACCTATGAGACCCTGATCGAACGGGCACGTCGCCTGCTCGAGAGCAATCTTCCGGTGCTACTGGATGCGACCTTCCTCGCCGCTCATCACCGCGATCACGCCCGCAAGGTCGCGGAAGAAGTTGGCGCCTCGTTCCTGATCCTCTCTCTGGAAGCACCGATCGAGACCCTGCATGCCCGGATCGAGGCGCGCCGCCGCGCAGCCGGTGATCCTTCCGACGCCGACCTCGCAGTCCTGGAACGGCAACTCGCCCACTTCCAACCCCTCCGCGAGGAGGAGATGCCCTTCGTCGCGAAGTACCAAGCCGGCTCTCCCCTTGCTCCGTGGCTGCAGCAACTGCGGGATCGCCTGGAGGGAATGCCGGAGGCGATCACGAACCGGCAATGAAGGCCCCGAAGGCGCGGGAACCATTCCCTGCCTCGATGGTGCGCTCGACTTTCAGGGAAAGCCCATTGATCACGGAAACCGAGTTGTCGAACCAGTTCGCCACATAGAGATGTATGCCATCCGGATGCAGGGCGATCCCCTCCGGATACTCTCCCACGGGAACCTCCGCTACCGCTTTGGCCCTGTCGACATCGACCACGGACACCGTGTTGTCGTATTGATTGGTCACGAACAAACGTCGATACGGGGCGACATAGGCCACCGCATAGGGCCGTTCGCCGACCGGCACGTTGGCCAGAACCTGGAAGGTTTTGAGGTCCACGATCGAGACGTCGTTGCTTTCGACGTTGGCGGAAAACAGCAGCGTTTCGTCCGGCGCAAGAGCGATCCCGAACGGATGCTTGCCAACCCGGACCTCTGCCAGCAGCCGGCCGGTGTTGGGATCGAGCGCCGTGATCGTGTCGTCGTCGCGGTTGGCGACATAGAGGCATGACCCGTCCCGGCTAAGCACCATTCCGGCGGGAACATGGCCGACCGGCAGGCGTCGGAGGACCGACAGCGTCTCCAGATCGATCACCGAGACCGAGTTGTCGTACCACTCCGCCACGTAAGCCAGGCGTCCCTCCGCATCCACGGCCACACCGACCAATCCCTCCCCGAGATCGAGATGGGTCAGAACCTGCTGGCGGGCCCCGTCGATGACGGTGATTCCCTTGCCGCCGGCATTGGTCACCACCACGCGTCTGCCGTTCCCGCTGACAGCGACCCCGGCGGGTTCCTTACCGACGCGCAGAGTCGCTTGTACGGTCCCGCTTGCGGTATCGATGACCGTGACGCTGTCATCCTTCTGATTGGTAATGTACGCGAAGGGAGCCGCGCCCACGGGAAAAGGGAGCAACGCGGCGACGACCCAGGCCGCCGCCATAGCGAGGAATTGCCGAACCGCGGAAGTCGTCATTTTTTCTCGGCGAGAGCCTTCAGGTTTGCCAAGGCCTCCTGATAGAATCGGGTCACCGCCTTGACGGCAGCTTCGTCGTTCTGATCCGGGGGAGGATTGTTGTTCATGAAATAGCGGTAAAAGGCGCCATTCCATTCCACCCGGGAACCGCTACCGGCCGGGGAAACGGTGATGTGGGCCGAATAATTGGCAACCGGCAGTTCCTTGGGATCCGTTTCCGTGATCTTGGATTGATAGCTCATCTTCTCGGCATCGTATGCCTTCAGTTCCTCTTTGATCACGCCGCCGGACTTGAGCCTTAGTTCCCGGGTTGCGCCTTTTTCATTGCCGCCCGTGCCGGTGCTGCTCGCCACCTGCGGCATCCAGTCGGCTTTGTCGAAGTCTTTGATGATGCCCCAGACCACAGCCGGGCTGGCATCGATCTCGATCGACTCGGTCACCTTCTGGCGAGTGGGGCCGTGGGCAAAGACCGAAGTGGTCCATGCGGCAAGAAACACCAGAGCGACGGCCAGAATCTTCTTCATTACTCCTCCAGTCAAAAAACAATAAGCAAAACAATTAATAAGTATAAGATAAAATCCTTTTCGGTTAACAGAGTAGGTTCCGCCCATAGGCTTCCAGTTCATCGAGGATCGCCTGTCTGGCGGAATCCCGTTCCGATGCACGGAGGGCTGCGATGCGGCTGAAATATTCGGCCAGGGTCAGACTTCCTCCAGCCCCCGGAATGGTCAGACGGTGCCTCCGGAAACTTTCCCAACGCTCACGTTCGATCTCTGTCAAGGTCTCCGGAAAATTGCGCGCCCGGTAGCGGAACAAGATCTCCTCCAACCTCGGATCGATGAACTTCGGCCGATACCCGGCGAGTTCCGTCGGCGACATTCGTCGAATCCGTTCCAATTCGCGGCGGTCGGCCTCGGGAAGGAAGCCGCCGCGATACAACATCAGTTCGGGATCCTGATCCGGGAAATCCGCCGCCGCTTCGCCCGTGAAGACCTTCCTGATTTTCTCCACTACCGCATCAGCCGCGGCCTCCAGCCGCTTGCCATGCGTCAGCCCGCGAGACGGGTCGATCCCCAGTCGCTCCGCGTCCTCTGCCCGGAGCGCCGTGGCCGGCACCACTACCGGACAGCGATTGACATGCACCCCTTTCAGCGGGATCCGTTCCACTCCCTCCGGCAAGGCACCACTCGGGCTGAACAAGCGCTGGCGGATTTCTTCCGCCGAAAGGTCCAACAGAAGGTCCGGATCGGCCGCGAGGTCGAATACGAAGACCGCGTTCGGGTTGCGGGGATGGCGACTGAGCGGGAGCACCAAGGCGATGCAGTTCCGAGCGGCAGGGTACTTTTCTGAAACGTGGAGCACCGGGGTCCAGGAACCGAGCCCGAGCAGTCGCTCGACCTCGTGTTTGCCGCGATTTTCGAAAAGGAAGCGGAACAGCCTCGGCTGTCTTTCCCGCAGCAAGCGCGCCAAAGCGATGGTCGCCTGGACGTCCGACAAGGCATCGTGAGCCGAATCGTGCCGGATTCCGTTTGCCGCCGCCAATCTTTCCAGCCGGAAGACCGGCGCGCCGGTGTCATCGCGCGGCCATTCGATCCCGTTGGGACGCAAAGCCTGCGCGGCGCGGATCGGATCGATCAGGTCCCAGCGCGAGTTGCCGAGCTTCCATTCCCGTTCGTAAGGATCGTACAGATTTCGGTAGAAGGCATGACGCAGAACCTCGTCGTCGAACCGCAGGGTATTGTAGCCGAGCACGCAACTGCCGGGCTCCATGAAGGCACGGTGCACGACCGCCATGAACTCCGCTTCTCTGACGCCGCGAGATACCGCCCGTTGCGGCGTGATCCCGGTGAGGAGGCAGGCATCCGGTTGCGGCAACACGTCCTCCGACGGACGGCAGTAAAGAATCCGCGGGGATTCGATGGGCTGGAAATCGAGATCGGTTCGCATCGCAGCGAATTGCGCAATGCGATCCCGCGCCGGATCCGTACCGAAAGTCTCGAGGTCGTACCAGAGAAAAGAGGATGCCATCACACCACGCATCGGTCTTCGAGAACCGACGCGCGCCGGAAACCGAGAATGTTTATGCCTCGCTCCCCGCCTCTGGCTTGAGGCGCTTGTCGCACTTCTGCGCGCAGAGGCAATCGCCACCGTTCAAACCGCCGCAAGTTCCCCGGATCGCAGGCCGCCCGAAGATTACGCCGACGGCCATCAGCAATACCACCAAGCCGATGATCGCGAAGGTAATCAAAAACAGTGTCATGTTCATCCCCCGTTACTTTTCCAGTCGGACCGTGATTGCCGCCCGCCGTTCCCGCACCCGACCTTCCAAAAGAAAACGAGGAGCCTTCGAAGGCTCCCCGTTTCCCTGTACCAACCCGTCAGCCACCGAAGTCGTCCAGCAGGATGTTCTCCCGATCCACCCCGATGCTCTCCAGCATATTGATCACCGCGGTGTTCATCATCGGCGGACCGCATAGATAGTATTCGCAGTCCTCGGGGGCCGGATGATCCTTGAGGTAGTTCTCATAGAGGATTTCGTGGATGAACCCGGTATAGCCGGTCCAGTTGTCTTCCGGCTTGGGCTCCGAAAGTCCGATGAACCACTTGAAATTCGGATTTTCTTCCTGCAGCCGATTGAACTCCTCGACGTAGAACGTCTCGCGCAGACTGCGCGCACCATACCAGAAGGTCATCTTGCGCTTGGTCTTGAGGCGGAGCAATTGATCGAAAATGTGCGAACGCATCGGCGCCATGCCAGCCCCGCCGCCGATGAACACCATTTCCTTGTCGGTGTCACGGGCGAAGAACTCGCCGAACGGCCCCGAGATCGTCACCTTGTCTCCCGGCTTCAGATGGAAGATATAGGACGACATCACTCCGGGCGGCACATCCGGGCGCCCCCAAGGCGGGGTCGCAATCCGCACATTCAGCATGATGATGCCCTTTTCCTCCGGGTAGTTCGCCATCGAATAGGCGCGGATCGCCGGCTCCTTGACATGGGATTCGATCTTCCAGAGATCGTATTTGTCCCATTCGTCGCGATATTCCGGCTCGATGTCGAAATCCGAGAACTTGCAGTCATAGGGCGGACACTCGATCTGAATGTAACCGCCGGCGCGGAAATTCACGCTTTCTCCCGGCGGCAATTCGAGGACCAGTTCCTTGATGAAGGTCGCCACGTTGCGGTTGGAACGCACCGTGCACTCCCATTTCTTGACCCCGAATACCTCTTCCGGAACATGGATCTTCATGTTCTGTTTGACGGTGACCTGGCAGGACAGGCGATCCCCCTGCGCTGCCTCGCGCTTGGTAATGTGCGAGAGTTCCGTCGGCAGGATCTCGCCACCACCCTCCAGCACCCGCACTCGACACTGGGCACAGGTTCCACCGCCGCCGCACGCCGAGGATACGAACAAGCCATTGTCCGCCAGGGCTGTCAGGAGCTTGGCACCGATCGGAACGTGGATGCTACGCTCGTCGTTGATCAAGATCTCCACGTTGCCCGAAGCGACGAGCCTGGACTTGGCGCCCAGAATCAGGAATACCAGCGCAATGACGATGGCGGTAAAGAAAAAAACTCCCAAAATGATTTCCAACATGGATCCACCTACGTCCTTATAGCTGAATGCCCGAGAAGGCCATGAAACCCAGCGCCATCAGACCGGCCGAGATGAAGGTGATGCCGAGCCCCTGCAAACCAGCAGGCACGTCGCTGTATTTGAGCTTTTCGCGAACGCCAGCCATCGCGGTGATCGCCAACGCCCAGCCGAACCCACTGCCCACCCCGTACACCACGCTTTCCGAAAAGTTGTAGTCGCGTTCGATCATGAACAGGCTGCCGGCCAGGATGGCGCAGTTCACGGTGATGAGCGGCAAAAAGATTCCGAGTGCGTTGTAAAGCGCCGGGAAGAAACGATCCAGTACCATTTCCAGGATCTGCACCATGGCGGCGATCACGCCGATACAGGCCATGAGCGCTATGAAGCTGAGATCGACATCGCTCAGGCCCGCCCAGGCCAGCGCCCCTTCCTTCAGCAGGTAGGAATAGATCAAGTTGTTCGCCGGAACCGTCAGGGTTTGCACGATGACCACGGCGATCCCGAGGCCGACGGCGGTTTCGATCTTCTTCGAGACGGCGAGGAAGGTGCACATCCCCAAGAAGAACGACAGGGCCATGTTCTCGATGAAGACCGATTTGATGAACAGGTTGATATAAGCTTCCATCACTGCGCCTCCCCGTGGGCGGTGGCGATGACGAACTCGGGCTTTTCCACCTGCTGTGGTTTCCAGGTACGGACCGCCCAGATCAGGAGCCCGATGAGGAAAAACGCGCTCGGCGGCAGCAGCAATAGACCGTTGGGAACATACCAGCCGCCGTCTTTGAGCAAAGGCAATACCTCGATCCCCAAGAGCTTGCCCGAACCGAGCAATTCACGGACGATCGCCACGGTGATGAGGATCAGACTGTAACCCAGGCCGTTGCCCACCCCATCGAGGAAGCTCTCCCATGGCGGATTCTTCATGGCATATGCCTCGGCACGCCCCATCACGATACAGTTGGTGATGATGAGGCCGACGAATACGGACAATTGCTTGCTGATTTCGTAGGCGAAGGCCTTGAGTACCTGATCGACCACGATCACCAGCGAAGCGATGATCACCATCTGCGCGATGATGCGCACGCTGCTCGGGATGTGGTTACGGATGAAAGCGATGGCAGCACTCGAACAGGCGACCACCGAGGTCAATGCCAGGCTCATGATCAATGCCGTCGATAACTGTGAGGTGACAGCGAGGGCCGAACAGATCCCCAACACCTGGAGGGTAATCGGATTGTTGTCGACCAATGGTTCGACCAGAACTTTTTTCGACTCTGCGTTCATTGACTTAACCTCTCCCGCTTCTCACTTTCGCCAAATAGGGGCCGAAGCCGTCCTTGCCCATCCAATAACGCACCAGATTGCTGACCCCGCGACTGGTCAGGGTGGCACCCGCCAGTGCATCCACTTGGTACTCGGAGCCCGGCTTGCCCGGCTCCACCGCGCCCTTCACGAGACCCAACGCGACCTCACCGATTTCGATGGTCTGACCCTTCTCGGAAAGATTGCTTTCGTGCACGGTGGTCTTGGAATAGTTGTAAACCTTCTTGCCCTTCCACAAGGCTTTCCATTTCGGATTCACGACTTCGCCGCCCAGACCGGGTGTTTCCGCCTGATCGTACAGATTGAGACCAATGACGGTATTGCCGTCCGCCTCCAAGGCCATGAAACCATACATCGTCGACCACAGACCGTAGCCACTCACCGGCAGGATGATCGATTTCAGCTTACCTTCCTCTTTCACCAAGTAAACCTTGGCGTACTTTGGCTTGCGCTTGATGCCAGCGATGTCCTCCTCGGGCGGGATCGCGACACTCAGTGCGGGATCCTTGGCGGCCTTGCGTTGATCATAGGTCGCCGGATCGACGGCATCGGTGTAATCCCCCGTCGCCAGATCGACGATCTTCGGTTCGATGTTCTTGAACGCCTCGTCGAGGCTGACCCCCTCCTCGAGCAAACCCGCCACTTCGAGGATATTGATCTTCTCATCGCGAGACTTGTTGGCTTCCTGCAATGGCTTGAGCGCGACGGCCGAACCGGACACCAGGATGGCCCCGACCAGGCACAAGGCTCCGGCGACCGCCACGGTCTTCTCGAAGCTGTCATTCGGCAATGCCAGCACGCGCTGTGCGTACTGGATGGCCTTTTCCCGCCATATGGCGAATCTGTCGCCGGCGGGGGCACTCGTTGGATTGACTGAATTAGGCATGACGTCTGACCCTTCTTGCGATGTTCGCCTTGATCACGGCATAGTCGATCAGCGGCGCGAAGATGTTGGCAAAGAGTATGGCGAGCATGATGCCCTCCGGGAAGGCCGGATTCACCACCCGGATGAGCACCGTCATGAAACCGATCAAGGCCCCGAAAATCCAACGCCCCACATTCGTGTGGGCGGCACTCACCGGATCGGTCGCCATGAAAGCCATGCCGAAGGCAAAACCGCCCAAGGTCAGGTGCCAATACCAAGGCATCGCGAACATGGCGTTCGACTCACTGCCGATGACGTTGAACAGCGTGGCGGTGGCGATCATACCGATCATCACGCCGGCGACGATACGCCAGGACGCGATCCGGGTATAGATGAGAAACGCCACGCCCAGGAGGCAGGCGAGAGTCGAGGTCTCGCCCAAAGATCCCTGCTCGAAGCCGAAGAACGTCTGCCACCAGGAGATACCGGCCTCGCGAATCGCGTCGACCCCGCCCAGTGCGGCGATCCCGAGCGCCGTCGCACCGCTGAATCCGTCCACCGCGGTCCATACTGCATCGCCCGACATCGAGGCCGGATAGGCAAAATAGAGGAACGCGCGACCGGTCAGAGCCGGGTTGAGGAAATTCTTACCGGTGCCGCCGAAAACCTCCTTGCCGATGACGACGCCGAAGGAAATTCCGAGCGCCACCTGCCAGAGTGGGACGTTCGGCGGCATGGTCAGGGCGAATAGGATCGACGACACGAAAAAGCCTTCGTTGACGTCGTGGCGGCGCACCACGGCGAACAATACTTCCCACAGCCCGCCGGCGACAATGGTCACGAGATAGATCGGGATGAAATAGAGCGCCCCGTGCATCAGATCCGAAAGCGGATTCCACGGACTGTAGCCGAAGATGCTCATGACCGCCCCGCGCCAGCCGGGAGCGGAGGTCAGTCCGAGACTGGCCATGGCCGTATTGGCCTGATAGCCGGTGTTGAACAACGCCATCAGCATACAGGGGATGGTGGCGATCCAGACGTAGGTCATGACCCGCTTCAGATCGACCGAATCGCGCACGTGGGTCGCACCGCGAGTTACCTCCCCCGGCGTGAACAGGAACGTATCGACCATCTCGTAGATGGGATACAGCTTTTCCAATGGTCCGCCCTTGGCGAACAGCGGATGGATCTTGTCGAGAAACTGCCTTACGGACATGGGTCTTAGCCTTCCTTCTCAATTTGCTCGAGGTTCGCGCGGAGAATGGGACCAAAATCGTGTTTGCCCGGGTCCACGAAGGTACACAAAGCCAGATCCTCCTCGTCCAGTTCCAGGCAACCCAGGGCTTGCGCCATGTCGGTATCACCCACGACCAGAGCGCGAACCAGCTGAGTCGGCAGAATGTCCAGCGGCATCACTTCTTCATACACGCCGAGTGGGACGATCGCACGCGGACTACCGTTGGTAGACGTCGTGAACGGAAACTTGCGTCCCCGCTCCTTGGGGAGACTCGCCAGCGTGACGTTCAAAAAAGAGTACTTGTCGGTGCTGGGTACGAGCCATCCCATGAACTCACGGGAACGCCCTTCTTCCACGGCACTGACCTGATTGTGGTAATGCCCGAGGTAACATGACCATTCCTCGGCGGCGCGACCATGCAGCACGGAACCCGAGATCACGCGCACCTCTTTGTCGGGTACCAACTGCCCCGCTGTCAGATCGGTCAGACAGGCACCCATTCGGGTCCGCACCAAACGCGGCCGGGTAACCATGGGACCGGCCAGGGAAATCACCCGTTCCGGTCGGAGTCGACCCGTGGTGAACAGTGCGCCGATCGCCATCACCGCCTGATAATCCAAGTGCCATACGGTCTTGGTGGCATGGACGGGATCCAAATGATGGATGTGGGTACCCGGCAGACCCGCCGGATGCGGACCTTCGAAATCGACCACCTCCATCTTGGCGAGATCCGGCACCTGCAGGGCATAGGACGGTGCCTTGCAGACATAAACCTTGCCCTTGGTCAGATGCGAAACGACCGTGAGACCGTTGCGAAAATCATCCGCTCGTTCGCGGATGATCACATCGGGATGTGCAGCCAGGGGATTGGTATCGATCGCGGTCACGAAGAGCGAATGCGGGACCGTCTCCGGATGCGGCACCTTACTGTAAGGGCGAGTCCGAAGCGCCGTCCATAGACCCGATGCCAGCAGGTTTTGCTTGACCTGAGCCGCACTCAGATTGGGTAGTTCCGCGGCATCGTAGGCAGCGAAGGTGACTTCTTCATCACCCTCCAGATCGATCACCACCGATTGCAGCACTCGCCGCGGACCCCGATGGATCGCACGCACCATACCCGCACCCGGCGCAGTGAAGTTCACCCCCGGACACTGCTTGTCGGAGAACAGCACATCGCCCAGCTTGACACGATCACCCTCGGTGACGTGCATGGTCGGCTTGAGACCAACGAAGTCTTGCCCGATCAGGGCAACGGACTTGACGGCTCCACCATCGCCATGGATCACCTGCTCCGGCTCTCCCGTTATGGGCAGGTCTAAGCCCTTCTTCAACTTGATTACCATCGTGTGAGCCCACTTCGTTTCAGACAAAAATCGGCCGCGCTAACCCCTCGCACGCTGATCGACGATCCTAAAAACGTTGGAGGGAGAGTCCGCGAGGACGGACAGGGAGACGCGCGGAGTCGCGCCGACACCCGGCGGCCCGTGCCCCCTACGGGCCGCCTGGGCAGGCGCAAAAACCCGCCGCAGAAGAACCCCTGTACCCACGAAAAAACGGTTCGGTATTAGATCACAAAACGAAGAGCACAACAATTCAAGGGATTAGACGGCATTTGTGAACCCAGCGGCAACGAAGCTGCGGGTTCCGAAACCGGTGACGGGAACGAACGAAGGCGGGACACAAAAAAAACCGGGCCCATTACGAGCCCGGAAACACCATCCCAGAGGATAAACCGATGAGGAAAACTACTGTGGCTGTAACGTCCGTTGAGCAGCGCTGCACAACTTGGGACCTATCCTACGCGACGCCGGCCACCTGCCGCCTTGACTCAGATCAAGTTTTCGCAAGGTCCCTGGCTTCCCTTCACCAGGCGGCCGCCTTCCCTCGCCGGGCCTCTCACCATGAACCGGGCCACAGACCAAGACAAGGAAGCGAACCCGGCATCCACCGCGACGAAAAAGCCTATTTCCGAACGATGACCGAAAGCAGAACGGGCGACTGCCACGACGAGATGATTTTCTTGGCCTTTTGTTGGCCCACCGCCAAAGCGCCTCATCGGGTGACGGGCTGGCGGTATGGGGGGCCGAGGATCGGGAAGCGGGAACGACGAGGTCGGGCGCAGCACCACTGGCCGGGTGCCCAAGCCAGGCCCTGCCGGTGGCCGCCCACAGCAGCTTGCTCGCCCACTTGGCAGGCCCGCCCCTGAGGATCGTGGAAGCCCCGTGTGCGAGGGCAAGGCCGAATTGGTCTTTTTAGCGCATTTGCGACCCCGCCAAAGCCTTCGGCTGCGGTCTGCCGCTGATACGGCGGACTTCGTTATCATTTTGCTAACTTGCACCCAGCCACCCTCGGCCGTTCCGACAAACTCGACATGCTGAGCTACCGTCACGGCTTTCACGCCGGCAACTTCGCCGACGTCTTGAAGCACGGCGTCTTGACCTTGCTCGGAGAATCCCTGCTCGGCAAGGAGAAGGGCTTCTTCTATCTGGACACTCATGCCGGCGCCGGGCTTTACGACCTCGCCTCCCCGTTCGCACGCAAGAACCGCGAGTATCAATCCGGCGTCGCCCGGATCTGGGTAGCCAATGATGTTCCCGAGGAGCTTCGGACCTATCGCGACATTGTCCGCGCCCTCAATCCCGACGGCGCTCTCCGCTATTCCCCGGGATCCTCGTGGATCATCCACTACTTGCTGCGGCCCCAGGATCGCATGGTGCTATGCGAACTGCATCCGACCGAGGTGGAGGCGTTGCGCAGCCGATTCGCGGGGCAAAGGCGGGTCACCGTACGTCACGACGACGGTTATCAGGCCATGAAAGCCTTGCTGCCGCCGGCAGAGCGCCGCGGATTGGTGTTATGCGACCCCGCCTTCGAATTGCGCGACGAGCGGGAACGCCTCCTGGAAGCCGCGCAACTGGCCTACCGGCGGTGGCCCACGGGGATCTTCGCATACTGGCATCCGATCCAGGAGCGACGAGCCACGGACTGGCTCTACCGCAGATTCCGGCAAAGCGGCATCGAACGGCTGCTGGCGGTGGAATTGACGATGTTCCCGGAAACCGCGGAGCGGCGCATGATTGGTACCGGTCTCGTGCTCGTCAATCCGCCCTGGCGGCTCGCCGATCGGCTGACGCGGCTCCTCCCCTGGCTGTGCGACACGCTGCGCCAGGGGCCGGAAGCGACATGGCGTCTCGAGTGGCTGGCGGGTGCGGACGATTGATCACGTCCGCTTCGCTCAGTGCAGCTTGATCTTCGGCCGCAGTCTGCGGCTGAAGAACTGGACGACCAGGATCAGGGCCACCCGGAATGGGCCGAACAGGGCCATCTGGTGCATCCGGTACAGACTCAAGTACACCAAGCGCGCCAATACGCCCTCGATCATGACGTTGCCGAGGAGGTTGCCCATGAGGTTCCCTACGGTACTGTACTTGCCGAAGGAGACCAGGGAACCGTAGTCCCGGTAGCGGTAATCCAACAGCGGCTTGCCCTCCAGGTAGCGTCGCAGGTTCTCGCAAGCGAGATTCGCCTGTTGGTGCGCGGCCTGAGCGCGCGGCGGCACGGTCCCCTCGTGCCCGGGCCAGGGGCAGGCAGCGCAATCGCCGATGGCGAAGATCCGGTCGTCGCGGGTGGTTTGCAAAGTCTGCCGGACCACCACCTGATGGAGATGGTTGGTCTCGAGATCGGTACGGCCGAGAAAGTCGGGCGCCTTTACCCCAGCCGCCCACACCTTGAGGAATGCCGGGATGAACAAGCCCGTGGCAGTCCGCACCCCATCCGCTCGCACCTCCACTACACGCTGCCCGAGGTGGAGTTCGATCCCCAGCTCGGTGAGCTGCTTCACGGTGGAATCGGACAGCCGCGTGGGAAGACCCGGCAAAAGCCGCGGCGAGGCTTCGATCAAATGGATGCGGATGTCGGAAGGCCGCACATTGTCCAGGCCATAGGAAGCCAGGAGGCGGGTCGCCTGGTGCAGTTGCGCGGAGAGTTCGATGCCGGTCGCGCCGCCCCCGACGATGGCGACGTCGAGCTGGCCCGGCTCCCGTACCCCTCCCAAGGCGTGGGCGCGCATGTAAGCTTCCAGCAAGCGCCGGTGGAATTGCTGCGCCTCTTCCGCGGTATCGAGAAACAGGCAATGCTCCACCACTCCGGGCACGCCGAAGTCGTTACAGACGCTGCCGACTGCAAGGACCAAGAGGTCGTAAGGATGGGCACAGGGAGGAATCAATTCCTCCCCGGCGGCGTTGTATACCGGGGCGAGGCTCACCCGCCGCGCCGCGCGATCGAGACCGTCCATGCGCCCCCATACGAACCGGAAATGGTTGGCGTTGGCGTGCGCGAGATAATCGAGTTGATCGTCGTTGACGTCGAGGGTGCCGGCGGCGACTTCGTGCAACAATGGCTTCCAGAGGTGCGTCTGACTGGCGTCGATCAGGGTGATGTCGGCCTTCTCCTTCTTTCCCAACGTGTTGCCGAGCTTGGTCGCCAACTCCAGGCCGCCCGCCCCGCCTCCCACGATCAGGATGCGCGGTTTCGGACCGCTGTTCTTGTTTTCTGCCATCGAATTCCCTCTTCTTCTGGTTCGTGTATGGACCGCGACGAAGTGTAAACCGACGCGGGCCGGCTGTCTTCGGGATGCAGAGCAATGCTCGCCTTCCTCGATGCCACCGGAGGCGCCGTCGGCCCGCTTCCGTCACGGATCAGCGTCCCCGGTCGGCAGGCTCTCCCCGGCGGCTACACTCGACACCGCGGCCCTTTCTTCCGCCTCGCCGGGGGCAAACCATTTCCGAAATCGCCGCCGCACCTCTTTGCGGTCGAAAGCGGAATAGTGGTCGCGAAAGGCGTTCCGGCACACCCACTGCCTTCGTTCCAAGTCCCCGACCAGGATGCCCAGCGCCAGCAACGTCTCCAAAGGCGCTTCTTCTCCATACAACTCACGGCCGAGTGTCAAAAGGTGCGCGCGGTGCACGCTGGCATCCTGCAATCCCCCGAGTACCTCCTGGATTTTTTTCAGCGGCGCGACCAGTCGCCTCAATACGCTTTCGCCGTGCAAGGGCCCGAAAGTCTCCAACAGATAACGCAGCGACTTGCCCTTCTTACGCAGGGCATGGAACGATTCCGCCGGGCTTTCGGCATGCAAAGCGGTCGCCGCACGAACGAACCGCCGATAGGATTTCCAGATGCGACGGTCTGAAACTTCTTGGATCAGCCGGGCGGCGTTCGGGGCCACCGGTCGCTTCGGCGGGCGCCGCGCGAGAAAGCGCCGCCAGGCTTCCATCCAGCGTCGATACTCCGGTGACGTGAGATATCGCGTCAGATCCCCGTGAGAAGCCGTGGCCTTGCGCTCGAGATGTACCCGAAGCGGCGCGAGTGCCGGACGCAGGACTTCCGGAACCGTCGTTTCGTAGTCGGGAAATTCGGCAAGCAGCACCTGCCAGTCCCGAAGCGGCGAGGTGACTTCGCCGATGCGCTTCAGTCCGGCGGCGAAACGCTCCGCCTGACATTCGGGAAACACGCCCTTCATCTCTCGGAGAATCGATCGACTGCGCCGCAGCGCCACCCGATAATCGTGCAGCCACTCTGGATCCAGGTCGTCGATGATTCCCGCCTCACAGGCCAGCATGCGCTCGACAAAACCGCTGAGAACGAGCCGCGTGGCCTGATCCGACCGCAGGTCGGGGGTCAATCCCGCCACCTGTGTTTCGGCGTGGCGTGAGCCCACTGGCGGCACCGACACTTCCGCCGCGCCATCGTCTCTTGTCATTCCCACTCCACACCCGTTCTTCGGGAACCAATCGGGGCGCACATCACTCTTTTATTCGCTGAGTGGAAACGGTTCGGGGCTTTGGCGCCGACCCCACGCCCCGGCCATGCGCATCTGGACCAGTTCGCCGGGAGCGAATTTGGACGCACGAAGTGCGGCCCGCAGGGCGAACTCCAGGGAAGGGGTGAGCATTTGTCTGCTAAGATACATGGCATCCGAACCGGATTCAGGCATTTTCCCGGCGCGGCCTTCCCTTCACGCGATGAAACACTCCACATATCAATCCGACGCCTCCGCGTTGGACGCCGAGCAATTGCACCAACTGTTCCAGCGCGGCTATCCGAAAAAGGAAGCCGAGCGTATCGCCCGCGCCTTGGATCTCGCGATCGACGCGGCCGCCAAGGATACCGAAACCCGACCGCGGGGGATCGACGTCGCCCACATCTTGCTCAACCTCAAAGTCGACGCCGATAGCCTGCAAGCCGCGCTGTTGAGCGATCCCTACCTGCGCGAGACCCTGCCGCCCGATTTCATCCGCTCCGAGTTCGGGGAAACGGTCGCCAGTCTGTCCGAGAAGGTGAACTGGCTGAACACCTTCAGCGAGCGCCCGCTACGGCAAACGCGCGAGCCCGAGCAGGCGGAACTGTTGCGCCGCATGCTGTTGGCCGTGGTCAACGACGCCCGCGCCGTTCTCATCCGCTTGGCCTATCGGGTCCAGCGCCTGCGCATCCTGAAGTACCAGGATAGCAGCATCCGTGAATCGATCGCACGGGAAACCTTGGAACTCTACGCACCGCTCGCGAACCGTCTCGGTGTCGGGCAGCTGAAGTGGGAACTCGAAGACCTGGCGTTCCGCTACCTCCACCCGGAAGAGTACAAGAGCCTGGCGAAGTCGCTGGCGGTCAATCGCGCGGAGCGCGAGGACTATGTCCATCGCTTCCTACACGAACTGCGCGAGGAATTGGCGCAGCAGAATATCACCGCGCGGGTGTATGGTCGTCCCAAGCATCTCTACAGCATCTGGAAAAAGATGCAGCGCAAGCACGCGCAACTGGAGGATCTCTACGATCTCCACGCGGTGCGCGTCATCGTCGATACCGTTCCGCTCTGTTATACCGTGCTCGGCATCGTGCACAGCCGCTGGCCGCACATCCCCAAGGAGTTCGACGATTACATCGCGAACCCCAAGAGCAACGGCTATCAGTCGCTTCACACCGTGGTCGTCGGCCCCGAGAACCGGCCGGTGGAAATCCAGATCCGCACCCAGGCGATGCACGAATTCGCCGAGTACGGGGTGGCGGCCCATTGGCGTTACAAGGAAGGTGGCGGGCAGGATGCCGCCTTCGATCGCAGTATCGCCTCGCTGCGCCGGCTCCTGGAGAGCGAGGAAGACGACGATTCGCTGTTGCAGGATTTCCGCGGGCAGCTGTTCGGCGACGACGTTTTCGTGCTGACGCCGCGCGGCCAGGTGATCCGGCTCGTCAAGGGGAGCACGCCGATCGATTTCGCCTACGCGATCCATACCGAGGTCGGCCACCGCTGCCGGGGGGCCAAAGTCAACGGGCGTATGGTCCCCCTCACCTACCAGCTGAAATCCGGTGACAAGGTCGAAATCCTCACCACCAAACACGGCGGGCCGACTCTCGGCTGGCTGGACCCGCATCTGGGGTACATCCGCACCGCCCACGCCCGCAACAAGATCCGCCAGTGGTTCAAGCAGCAGGATCACGAAAAGCATCTACGCGCCGGCAAGGCGATTCTCGACCGCGAACGTCACAAGCTGAACCTTCGCGACGTGGATCTGGAAGGACTGGCGCGCCATTTCCATCTGCCGCGAGCCGACGACCTGCTGTTGGCGATCGGACGGGGCGACATCGGCCCGGTACAGCTAGCAGGGGCGTTGCAGGTACCGGAGTTCCAACCGAAGGCAGAGACCGCGCCAAGACCGCCGGCACCCGCACCGGAAGCCGGCGAGGTCACGGTGCTGGGCATCCGCAACCTGTTGACCCATTTCGCCCAGTGCTGCACGCCGGTCCCGGGCGATCCGATCATCGGCTACATCACCGTGGGCCATGGGGTGGCCATCCACCGCCAGGATTGCCAAAACATCCTCCAGTTGCCGCTGTGGAAACAAAACCGCTTGATCGACGTAGCCTGGGGCGCGGAAGCGAAGGTGTTCCCGGTGGAGATCGAGGTTCGTGCTTTCGACCGCAAAGGCTTGCTCAAGGACGTGACGCAAGTGCTCGCCAACGAACGCATCAACATCGTGCGCACCTACACCAACACCAATCCGGACGACCGCTCCGCGATCATGGAGCTGACCCTGGAGGTGCAAGACCTCGGACAGCTGAGCACGGCTCTGGAGAAAATCAGTCAGATCCACAACGTCCAGGAAGCCCGCCGCAAGCGGCGGTGAGGGATCAATCCTTCACCGCACCGGCCGCCAATCCGCCGATGTAGTAGCGCTGCAACGCCAGGAACAGCAGCATCACCGGCAGCACCGTGAGCACCGCCCCGGCCATCATCAACTCGGTATCCGGGGCATGTTCGCCCAGCAAATTGGCCAATGCCACCGGCAACGTGTACAGCCTGTCGTCGGTGAGCACGATCAAGGGCCAGAGAAAGTCGTTCCAGGTTCCCAGGAACGTGAATACCGCCAAGGTGATCAGGATCGGTCGCAACAACGGCAGGACGACCGACAGGAAAATCCGCAGCTCGCCGGCTCCGTCGATCCGTGCCGCATCGATGAGGCTCTGCGGAATCGACTTCGCATACTGTCGCACCAGGAAAATCCCGAAAACGCTCGCAAGGCCAGGTACGATCACGCCGGCATAGCTGTCGATCCAGCCGACTTGCCGCAACCCCAAGAACAAGGGGAACATCGCCACTTGGCCGGGGATCATCAGGGTCAGCAGCAGGCCGCGGAACAACACTTCCCGCCCGGCAAACGCCAGGCGCGCGAAGGCATAGCCCGCCATCGTGTTCAAGACGAGGGAAACGAGCGTGACCGCGGTGGCGATGAACAGGCTGTTCAGCAAATAACGGCCCAGTGCGAGCCAGGTGAACAGGATCCGATAGTGTTCCAAGGTGGGGGCGCTGGGGAAGAACGGGGGCGGTAGGCGGTTCGCCTCCAGCGGAGGCATCAGCGACACCGAAACCATCCATAGCAGGGGAAACGCGGTGCAGAGGGCCGCGACCGTGAGCACCAGGCCGAGCCCGAAGCGCGCCAACCTCCGGGGGGGCCTCCTGGCATGCCTTGAGAAGCCCACGATGCGCTCCCTCATCCTTCGGCCTGCTCCCCCGCCGGGTGCAGCATCCGTCCCAGGAGCCAACTTCCGCCCCCGATCAAGGCGAACAACACGAAGGCCGCCGCGGCAGCATAGCCCAGATTCCACCAGCGAAAGCCCTGTTCGTACATCAAGAGCGCAATGCTGAGGGTCCGGCGCGCCGGTCCACCGCCGGTCATGATGTAGGGCTCGGCGAACCACTGGAAATAGCCGACCGTGGTGATGAGGACCACGACCCGGAGGGTAGGCTCGAGTAACGGCAGGGTGATATACCGGAACTGGTGCCAGGCAGAAGCCCCATCGATACGCGCCGCCTCGTATAGCGACACCGGGATGCCTTGCAAGCCGGCGAGGAAGATGATCATGTTGAAGCCGAAATTTTTCCACACCGTCATGAGGACGATCGCCGGCAGAGCCCAGTCCGGATCCCCCAGCCAGTCCACGGGATCGATCCCGAACCAGCCCAGCACCTGGTTCACCAGACCATAGCGAGGATGGTACAGATACCTCCACACCACCGCGACCGCCACTAGGGTGGTTACCGCCGGTAGGAACAGCGCCGTGCGGAATCCCGCCTTCCAAGGCGTGAGAGGGTAGTCGAGCAGCAGCGCCGCCAGCAGGGAAACCAGCACCGAAAGAAGGCCACCTACGGCGACGAAATACAGGGTATTACGCAGTGCGATCGAAAACTCCGGATCGTTCAGCAAGCGACGATAGTTATCGAGGCCGATGAAGCGCACTTGCGCCGGATCGGCCAGCGCGTACAGGTCGAAATCGGTGAAACTCAGTATCCACCCGGCGACCACCGGCAGGAAGAAAAACAGCAGCAAGCACAACATCGCCGGGGCGATGAACCAGAAGGCAGGATGCGATGACTTGACCAACATGCAAAGACTCCGCTACCGCCCGTGCTCGCCTGAGGAAAGCATTGCGCTCGGGCCGCGAAGATTAAGTTTTGTCGGCGGCTGGTGAGTGACTCGGCCCCAGGAAAGAGTAGGCATACAGGGGGAATCCGTCTATCCTTACCGGGGCAAAGCCGCAAAGCGGCGGTGTAAGGCTATCCCCTTGACCCGAAGGAAACGCGATACCAAAAGCTGGATTCGGATCCCGCAGCGATCCGTCATCTTGGCAACCCTCCATGGTTCGACCCTGGTTTGCCCGCGAGCCTCCGCCGTTTCCCGTGCGCCCACCCGCCCACCGGGGTGGAGATCACGGACCCTCCCAGGGAACGCCTCGGAGCACGGCATGGCACTGGTCATCGGCCTCCTGTTCTTGTTGGTGTTGACCCTACTCGGCGTGGCCGCGATGCGATCCACGAACCTCCAGGCGCGGATGGCCGCGAACCAGGCGGAGCGCATTCGTGCCTTCCAGCAAGCCCAAGCCGTAGCCGATTATCTGGTCGGAAATCTCCTTACCCTGCCCTTGGAGGGTACTGACGGCTATCGCCGCTGCACACCGAACTATCCTTATGCGCGCTGCGACGCGAGTCTGCCCGTAGCCTTGCCGGCACCGCTCGACACCTTGCCGGTACACGCCAGGGTGACCCACCGCAATTTTCTCGCTCTCGGCTCCTCGAAAGGCGAGGATGGCGCCAAGGTGATCGGGCGGATCGTCGAGAGCGACTACGAGGACCCCGCCAGCGGCGCTCATGTCGGCATCGTCGTCGGTGTTCGCGGAATCTTTTTTTCCGCCGGCTCCGTCTACTATGGCAGCGAAGAATCCGGGGAGTCCCCTTGAGAATCCCCGCCATACTCACCCTTGCGCTCACGGCATCGTTCGGCTCCGTTCACGCCGACGATACCGACATCTATTTCGCCGCCGGAGGCACGCTGGGTGGCAACCCACTCGTGATGTTCACCCTCGACTATCGTTCCAACCTCGGTGCCACCGTCTGTCAGGGCTCGGAATGCGACTTCTTGCGGACCACGATCTCGCCCAGTTCCGGGACGACCTACCTGCCCGGAAGCGGTCCCGTGTCTTTTTTCCAATTGTTACGGGCATCCCTCCGCAAGGTGATGGACGACTTGGGGACACAGATCGCAGGCGTCAAGCTGGGGATCATGCTGAACCACAACGACAGCACCGACGGGCAATGCGGCGCCGGACCCACCGGCCAATGCAGCAACGGTGCCTACGTGTTGATGGGTTTCGACGCCAACCCGGTACGATTCCACAATACCCTAGCCCTGCTGCCGGAGCCGCAAGGCACTCTGGCCCACCCTTTCCAGGGCAAGGAACTGTATTTCGAGTTGTTCCGCTACCTCACCGGCCAAGCCGTCTTCAACGGGCATAAAGGTTGGGAGGATTTCGGCGACAGCAATGCCGCCGACAACCTGGACGTGGACAACCCTGGCACGCCGTTCGACGATCGGCTGCTGCGCTGGGACGGCGCCACCGAGAACGAGAGTGGAACGGCTTATGTCAGTCCCTTGCGGCAACATTGCTCCAAGGTGTTCGTCGTCAACTTCCTGTTTCAGGTATCGAGCCAGGACAACGATTCCGACACTTGGATCCGGAGATCGAAAGGCGAAGGCGGCATGAACGGGTTCAATCCGGGGACCAACGATGCCGCCTTCGCCGACGTCATCCGCTGGATGCGCGATGTCGACCTGGCCGACGGCACTTACGGCACGGTCGGAAATCTCGAAGACGTCCAGAACGTGACCTCGTATTTCTTCGTCGATCCGAGCAAGATCAACACCAAGACCAATAACTACGCCAGTGCCGGCGGCACCGGTACCGCCTTTCCCTTGAGCAGCGATCCCAGCTTGCTGATCGATGCCCTCAAGGATATGTTCAAACAAATCTTGAGCGTGAGCGCGACCTTCGTCTCGGCCTCCGCACCGGTGAACGTTTTCACTCGTACCGAGACCATGAGTCAGGTGTTCTTCTCACTGTTCCAGGCCGAGCAGACTCCGCGCTGGAATGGCAACCTCAAACGGCTCCGGCTCGCGGTCGACCCGACCACCGGCAATCTGCGCGTGCTGGATGCCTCGAACCCGCCCATCGATGCGATCTCCGGAGTCGACGGTCGGATCAAGCACGAGGCCTTGACCTTCTGGACCAACCCCTCTGGATTCGATCTCACGAATGCGAATTATTTCGATCCCGCCAGGGGGGAGGTGTCCGGCAAGGACGGACGCAGCGTCGGGCGCGGCGGCGGGGGTCAGAGGATCGCCGGATTCTTGAGCGGCAGCCCGGGAACCGGCAACTCCGAAACCGGCGCGAGGAAAATCTTCACCGAACCCGACACCCTGGTGAATGGCGCGGCGACCGCCCTGCGGCCACTCAACGGCGATGCCGGGACCGCGGCAGCGGTGTGGAATCCTCTGCGGAAAAATGGCGCCGCCGGCACTACTACCTGGAGCGATGCGGAATCCTACAGCACCGCCAGCAGCGAGGAACAAACGCTCGCCGTCAATCTGCTCAAGTTCGCCCGTGGCCTCGACGTCCAGGACGAAAACGGCAATGGCAACCTCACCGAGGCCCATCCCTGGGCCACCCCGGCAAACCAGCCGAAGCGCAAGTGGCTCGTGGCGGATCCTCTCCACTCCGCCCCGGTGCCGGTCAATTATGGCGCCCGTCCCGGTTATTCCACGACCGTGCCCGACGTCCGCATCCTGGTTTCCGGCAATGACGGCATGCTGCACCTGTTCCGCAATTCCGCCTCCGGCGGTACCACGAATGAAGTCCCGGACGGTAAGGAGGACTGGGCTTTCCTCCCCCGCATCCTGCTTGGCAATCTCAAGCCGCTGTACGACAACGGCACGACCACCTCCCACGTCTACGGGCTCGACGGCAGCGCGGCAGCCTACGTGAACGATAGGAATCGCGATGGAACCGTCACCCCCGGCGAAGGCGATCGAGTCTACGCCTTCATCAACATGCGCCGGGGTGGCAAGGGTTATTACGCGCTCGACATCAGTGATGGGAGTGAAAACATTATAGGCGACATAGTAGAGGCGACAAATGGAAATGTGAATAGGCGTGAAGAGGCGAAAAATTGCGTGATAACAATGAGTTAGCGACTTTTCCACAGAATGTCGCCATGTTCGCATTGCAGGCGACTTTAGACACCGGAGAGCAGCAGCTAGAAATACCAGTGGGTCAGTCGGTTTTCTTTTGGGCGGCGGCGCGGAGTTCGGCGACCGCCTGTTTCAGCTCGTGCATTTCTGCCGCCTGGTAAGCGCGAGAGAGAAGTTCGTCGAGGAGGGCGGCGCGCTCCTTGGGGTTGTCGATGCCGGCGACGAGGCGGGCGATGGCCTCCAGGCGGCGGGCGGTGCTGGCTTCGATTTCGGCCTCGGTGAGGGGGCGCTCGCCTTCAGTGACGCCAAAAGCCCCGCCCTGCAAGGCTTTCTCGGCTTTGCGCATGTCGATCGCACGACGGATGCCCCGGCCGGTGGCCAGCCATTCAACAGTGACGCCGCAGGCGTTTGCGATGCGCACCAGCTTGTCCATCTGTGGCGTCATGCCGCGCAGGTAGGTGTGAATATTGGCCTCTGGAACCTGAACGCGCCGCGCAAATGCCGCTATTGACTCCCCTTCGATGAGGCTGCGGAGACGCGTTCCGAATGTGTCCGATTCTTCGTCGAGAATCGGACCTTGAGAATCGGACCTGCCGGGCGCGTCCGATTCGCCTCTACCTCGTTGTTTTTTCATTGAAAAACCCCTTTCTTTCCACTCCGGCGCGTCCGATTTGAGAATTTGGAGAATCGGACATTGCTATCACGTAAGAAGTTGTTGACATCGCCTATCTTGTTGTGTGACACTCGCTCAACTTGTTGAACTAGGGTAGTGCCCATGAAGGCAATTGGAAACATGCAGCAGGTACGGATGCAACTGATGTTGCGCGGCTACCGCAGCGTGGAGGAGTGGGCGCAACGCAAGGGGCATATTTCGGCCTCGGTGCGGCGCGCCATTTATGACTGGGGCCAGCGGGAAGACCGGGAGCCGCACGGCGGCATCACCCGCCAGATCATTGCGGACCTGCGCAAGACGATCAACGAAGAGCCGGTGGTGCTGGAGGTGGCGTGATGGCCCGGCGCCGTTACCGGAACATCAGCCAGAAGCCGACGAGCATGAAGATGCCCGCTTCGATGCAAAGCCCCACCGTGCCTGCCGTGAGCGGCAAACGAGCAAAGGAGACGTACAGGGGCGCTCGGGAATGGTTCTCGCCCCAGGAGCTGGCCGACATGCGGCTGCCTGGGATGCCTACAACCGACCGCAGGATTCGCACCTGGGCGGAAAAAAATTTGGCCACAACACGCAAGAAGTTGAGTGGCAAAGGCATCGAAATCCATCGTTCCGCACTGAAGGGCGAGGCGCTGAAAGCCCTGGAGCGCCAGGAGGCCATGTCCTATGCCATGGCGCTGGCGGACCAGCCTGCCGAATCCGCCGAGACCGCCCCCGGCGGTGAGCCGGTCGAGGTCGGCACGCTGATGCCGGAGCGGATGCTGGATGCGTCCGACCTGCGCCGCATGGATCGGGCGCGGGCGCGGGCGCAGGCGCTCGCGCCGCTCATGGCCCTGCCGGAGAGGCACCGGGGGCGGCGGGCGATGGCAGAAGAAATCGGGAAAAGCCTCGGCGTGGGCGTGCAGTACGTCTACCGGCTGGAGGACAAATACCGGCGCGGGGGCTTGCTGGCGCTCGCGCGCATCGGCGCGCGGGCCGACCGCGGCACGCGCCGGGTGCTGATTTCCGCCGCCTGGGAAGCCTGGTGCGCGGCGACGCTGGCCGCGTGGCCTTTGGGTGGGGACGTCGCGGCGCTTTCCGACCGCATCCGCCAGTGCGTGCGTGCGGCCTGGGTGGGCGGCTCGCCCTCGGCGAGCCAGTGCTGGCTTAAGGCCACGGCGGCGCTTGGCAAAAGCCTGATGGAAGAAGGCTGCCCGGAGGCGCGGGTGGTGGCGCTGCTCAAGGTGCCCACGCCGCGCAAGTGGCTGGAAGCCGAAGCACAGCATTTCCGCGTGGCGGGCCGCTCCTTGCGGGACGGCAAGGGGGTGTACGACCGCCATCTCGCGCCGGTCAGGCGCACGGCGGCCGGGTACCGGCCGGGCGATCTGGTGTGTGGCGACATCTCGCCGCTCGACATCCCGGTTTCGAGGCCTGACGGCAGCACAGCCTATGCGCGGATGATCAGCTGGCACGACGTGGCCACCAACTGGCTGTGGGTGGATTTGTTCCTGGTCGAGAAGGGCCAGGGGGTGCGGCGCGAGCATGTGGCGGCCTCGTTTGCGCGGATGTGCGAGCAGGCCCCCTTCGGCGCGCCGAGGCGGCTGTATCTCGACAACGGCTCCGAATACAAGTGGGACGACATGCTCGCCGCCTGGATGCAGCTCGCCTACCTCACGGGCCAGGCGTTCCATGCCGAGGCCGCCGCGCTTCTGCCGGAATCCGGGCGGGTGGTTCGCTCCATCCCCTTCCATCCGCGGGGAAAACGCATCGAGGGGCAGTTCGGCAACTTGCGGCACTGGCTTTCGTGGTGGTTCGGCTATGTGGGGGGCAACCGGATGACGAAGCAGGTGGCCAACCTGGGGGAGAAAGCGCCGGTGTCGGACTTCGTGGCCGTATCCGACTGGCTACAGCGGGAGCTGGCCGACTACCACGTCACCCCGCAGCCGAGGGCCGAAGGGATGGACGGCATGAGCCCGCAAGAGCGCCTGGAATGGCATCTGAACGCGGGCTGGCGGCCGATGCGCATCGCCCGCGAGGCGCTGATGCTGGCCTTCGCGGAGAAGAGCGAGCGAGTGGTGAGACGGGGGGCGATCCACTTCGAGGGCCGCACCTGGGTGGCGGACTTCCTGATGGGGCTAGAGGGGCGCGTGACGGTGGCCAGGCCCAAGATCGCCGGGCCCGAGTTCGACTGCCTGTTCGTGTTCGACCGGAGCGGGGCAATGAATGGCGCGGCCTACCCCGAGCGGGTGTTCGGCCTGCTGGATGCCGAGGGCGCGAAGGAAGCGGGCCGGAGGCGGCAGGCGCTCAAGCTCCTGCTGGCCGACCGCATCGAGCAGGCGGGCGGGCCGCTGGATGAGGCGGGCCTCGCCGGGTTCCGGGCCGGGATGCTGGGATTGCGGGCGACTTTGGACCAGGCCTCGACCGCCAGTATCGAGGTCGAGGCCGGCGAGGACATCCGGCGCATGGCGCGGGCGGCGGCGGAGCTCACCGAGCGCACCCGGGCATTGCTCACCCGGGCCGAGGCCCGCAAGCAGGCAGAGAGCCTGGCGCGGCTCGCTTTCGAGACGGAAGAGGAAGCGGCCGCGCGGGCTTTGGGATTTTAGTCTTCATCCCTTCTTCATCAGGGATGCTTTGAACCATTTCGAGAGGCAGAAACAGTATGACACGAGAGATACGAGAAACCAAATACGTGAAAGAGGCGGTGAAGCTCGCCGAGCTGGTGCTTTCCGCCGAGAACCCGATCGGCGAGATCGTGGGGCCTGCGGGTACGGGCAAGAGCCTGGCGGGCCGGGCGGTGGCGGAACGGTTTGGTGCGATCCGGATCGCCGCCTGGGACGGGATGACCAAGCACCAGATGGGCGTGGAGATCGCGCAAGCCTTCGGGCTGGAAGGGCCCGGGGTGGTGGACCGCCTGCTGCGCGACAGAAGCGACCCCAACGAGGACGCGCGGCGGCTCGTCGTGATCGACGAGGCCAACAAGCTCTCCTGGCGGGTGCTGGAGCTTTTGCGGTATCTCGCGGACGAGTGCAACGTGGCGGTGCTGTTGATCGGCACCGAACTCTACGAGCGCAAGTTCACCGATGCCCGCACCCGGCCGCTCCTGGTGCAACTGGGCAGTCGCATCGGCGCGAAGCGCGTGGCGACCCGGCACCTGGACCGCGCCGAGACCTACGCGCACATCCTTAGACCCGCGTTTGGCGACCTCACGGACAAGGAACTGGTGACGACCTTCTGGACGGCGTGCCGCAAGGGCAATTTCCGCGACGGCGTGGAACTCGCCGAGGAATGCCGGCGGATCATGACGACGAACGAGATGCAGACGCTGACGCCGGCGGTGATGGAGCTGGCGGCCAAGTGGATGGCCAACCGGCATGCGGTGGAGGGCTGATGGACGAGATCAAGCTCTCCGACATCGCGGCGGTGCTGGGCTGTTCGAAACCGGCGGCCTCGCTGCTCCGCAGCGGGAAGTATGACAAGGGCGGCGAGCGGGCGGAAGACCTGAAGCCGCGCTATGAAGCCTTGCTCCGGATCGTGGCGGAGGCCGAGGCGCGCGGACGCACGAATGCCGCAGGGTCGATCTGCCTGGATTGCCCGCGCGAGGACTGCAGCGGCTGCCGGGTGGCGGAGATCGTCGAGTGAGTGCTCAGCGCCCAGCGGCCGGTGGCGCGTGGTAACCGCCGCAGCCGGGGCGCCGCACCTCTCGGCGTGACCTGGCCGGATGGCCCACGAGACGGGCCAAACGAACGGGGCGCATGCCCCATGACTCGCATACATCGAGGAGAACGACATGATCAAGATCATGAAATGTCCGCGATTGGGCAGGTATGGATGGGCGGCGACAGTGACGGTGGACGGCCGGCAGGTAGACATCCTGCGCGTCGGCACCTTCTTCGACATCCGCCGGGCCGCGGAGCACGAGGAAAGGCGGCTGCAATCGGAGTCGGGCCGCTCGGTCGCGACGGCACGGGATCGGCAGCAGGACGTGCGCCGTAGGTTGTGGGGGATGCCGGCATGACTGCGATCTATTGGATCTGGTCGGTGCTCCTGCTCGTCATCGGGCTGGTCTGTGGGCTGCTCTTGGCAGCGATCCTCGACAGCAATTTCCCGCGTCCCCAGGGTTGCAAGCGGCGGCGGATCGAGCCGGACGAAGCCGACGAGCACGAGAACTGGCTCAACTTGACCTATAAATAGGGGGTACCATGGCCACGAGCAGCAGGAGGATTCGTGTGAAGGCGGCGGCACGCTCCGCGGTGCCGCAGACGCGCGATGAGGTGGCGGAAGACATCCGCGCGATCGGCGACCTGCAGCGGGAGCGGATCCGCATGGAGACGGAGATGAACGACAGGATCGCCGCCGTCACCGCCGAATACCAGCCCGGCATCGATGCCCTGGCCGAGCGCATCAAGACGCTCCAAGGCGGCGTGCAGTTCTGGTGCGAATCGCACCGTGACGAACTCACGGAACACGGCCGGGTCAAGAGCGCGAACCTCGTCACCGGCGAGGTGGGATGGCGCATCCGCCCCCCCTCGGTGCTCGTCCGCGGCACCGAATCCGTGATCGAGACGCTGAAGCGGCTGGGACTCGAGCGGTTCATCCGCATCAAGGAAGAGATCAACAAGGAGGCCGTCCTGAACGAGCCCGCGGCGGTCCAGGGCGTGGCCGGGCTGCGTGTTGTATATGGGGTGGAGGATTTCTTCATCGTCCCCTTCGAAAGGGAGGCGCCGTGATGCTGCGGGGACTCTTGCGTCGCATCGAGACCGGCCAGATCACAAGGGACGACGCGGAGGCGCTGCGCTGGCTGTTGGACGAGGCGCTGAAGACTCTCGACAGCGTGATCGCAATCCATTACACACCACAACGCAATGAGGAGAAGGAAGTCTTCCTTCTGGCGCGGATCCGCATGCTCGCGGATCAGATCGACGAGGTGCTGAACGGATGATTTCCAAGACCATGGAGCGCCGCGTGCTGCTCGGGCTCGCCCACAAGGGCGCGAAGCTTCTCGGCTGGGACGAGGATTTCCGCCGCGAGATGCAGCAGCGCATCACCGGGCATGCGAGTTGCCGCGACATGAGCGATGCCGAACTCAAGCGCTGGTGCTGGCATTTGAAGGCGCTCGGCGCCGACATCGGCATCCCCGGCCCCCCGCTGCGGGGTGGCCGGCGCATGGACCGGCCGACGCCCTGGCAGCTCGGCGAGATCGAGCGTCTCGCGCTCGCATTCGGCTGGGAAGGACTCGACGACCGGCGGCTCCTGGGCTTCGTCCGCCACACCGCCCATGTCGACGACGTGCGATTCCTCACCCGCCGCCAGGCCAGCGCGGTCATCGTCGGGTTGGGCAGGTGGTTGTGCCAGCGGGAGGGTGCGGCATGAAAATGGTCTGTCCCGCCTGCGGGGCGCTCATGAGCCTGGACGTGGTGATCGCGCACGAAGGCGCGCGCGAGGCGGTGCAGATGGCGCTCCACCTGCCTGCCCCGGTCGGCAAGCTCCTGATCCAGTATCTCGCGCTGTTCCGGCCGCCCAAGCGGCAACTGACGCTCGACCGCATGGCCCGGCTGCTCGAGGAGATCCTGCCCATGATCCAGGACGGCCAGATCCGCCGCGCCGGGCGCGTATGGGCGGCGCCGCAGGAACTGTGGCAGGCCGCCCTGCAGGAAATCCTCGATCGCGACCGGGGGCATCCGTTCAAGCGCCCGCTCAAAAGCCACGGCTACCTGCTCGAGATCCTCGCGAGTCTCGCCAACCGCGCCGAGGCCAGCCGCGAGGCGGCCCACGAGGAGCGCCGGCGGACCGCGCCCGAGGGCAAACGCACCGGGCCGGCCGAGGTCTCCGCCCACCTCGAACGGCTGAAGGGAGCGATCAAATGAGCTGGAGAGAGCGGGTGGCGCCGTTCCTGGTCGAGCTGGCCGACCATGCCGCCGACGTGCTCTCCAGCACCGTGGGGCTGCCGCGGGAGGTGGCCGAACATGCCGGCTACGAGATCATGCGACGGGTGGCCGAGGCCTGCGGCGGCGACCAGGTGTACATCCCCAAGGTCGACGCCATCGAACGGCACGAGCGGGATGAGGCGATCTGGCGCGATTTCAGGGGAAACAACCAGGCCGAACTCGCCCGCAAGTACAACATCAGCCGCATCTGGGTCTACGCCATCCTCCGCCGAATGAAGGCGATCGAGATGGAGCGGCGGCAGGTTTCCCTGTTCGATGAAGATGAAGGTGACTGACATCATCGGAAGCGATGCTCGGTAGTCCGAGTCCCCTTTCTAGTAAACGCGCTTAATTCAGCCACGGCCGGGGCCGCCTTTATCCTCGGCGACATGAAATTCCGCTTGCTGCCCGCCTCGCTCACCCTCTCGGCAGCGGCGCTCGTCGGCATCGCCGTGCACGAGGGCTACCGCGAGCGGGCCTACGACGATGGCGTGGGCGTCCAGACCCTGGGCTTTGGTTCCACGAGCCGGGAAGACGGCTCCCCAGTCCGGCCGAGCGATCGCACCGACCCGGTGCGTGCCCTGATCCTGCTCGGGGCCGCCGCCGACCGCAAGCAGATGGAGATGCGTGAGTGCATCGGGGCCGTGCCGCTCCATCAACACGAGTGGGACGCCTTCGTGTCCCTCGCTTACAACATCGGCACGACCGCCTTTTGCCGTTCCACTCTGGTGAAAAAACTGAAGAGTCAGCCGCCGGACTACGCCGGGGCCTGCCGGGAAATCCTGAAATGGACGCGGGCGGGGGGGCGGGAGCTCCCCGGACTCGTGCGCAGGCGCCAGGCGGAATACCGCCAGTGCCTGGGGGATGCGCCATGATGCCGTCGATCCTGCCTGGATGGTTCTGGGCCGGGGTGACCGTGGCCTCGATGGCCGGAGCCGGCTTTGCCGGCTACCGCCACGCCGCCTCAATCGGCGCGGAAAAATTCGCCCAATGTCGCCTGGAAATCGAACAGAAAGCCCGCGAGGCCGCCGAGCTGTCCGCCCGGCGCATCGCACAGGCCCAGGCCGCCGCCGATGCCGCCATCGCAGAAGAATCTCGCCGCCGCGAGATCTCCGAACGCAGACAACGGGAACTCCGCCATGAAGTCCAGCGTCTGGCCCAGGGCCGTCCCTGCCTTTCCGGCGATCTTTCTCGCCGCCTGCAGCAGCACCCCGCCTTCGCCGGTTTCGGTCTGTCCGCAGCCGCCTCCGGCGCTGCTCCGGCCCCTGCCGCCCCTGCCGCCGATCCCGGCGAGCGCGAAGCCACCGACGCCGACCTCGCCCGGTGGATCCTCGACGCCTCCGGACTCTACGAGCAGTGCCGTGGCCGCATCGATGCCTTGCGGGAGTGGGCCGGTGGATCTCGCTGACCGCGCGCAACAGGTCGAGGAGTGGGACCGCGAAATCCGTGTGGCCAACCTCCGCGCGAACCCGCCGGAGGCCGAGCCCGTGGGCGTGTGCCTGTACTGCGGCGCCACCCTCCCGGAGGGACGCCGCTGGTGCGATGCCGACTGCCGCGACGACTGGGAGCGGGTCCGTGATCGCGCTTGACGTCGGCACCATCATCTGGGCCGCCGGTCTCGTCATCGGCTGGAGCGGATTCCTGTTCGGGATCCTCCGCGTCATGCTCGGGCGCATGATCGCCGACATGGACCGGCGGCTCGATCGCATCGAGAGCCAGGCTGATGAAATCGCCCGCATCGACGAGGAGTTCGCCCGACTGCGCGCCGAACTTCCCACCGCCTACCAGCGCCGCGAGGACGCGGTGCGCGAATACACCACCTTGGTCGCGCGCATCGACGCGGTGGGCGGGCGGCTGGAACAGACCGTGCGCCGCGACGACTACATCCGCGACGTCTCGGTGCTGCACGCCAAGATCGATGCCCTCGTGGGCCGCATCGACCGCTTGATGGAGGAACGCCATGGCTAAGCCGATCGACCAGAGCGAGCGCGAGGTCGCCCGCTGGATCACCCTCGATGCGCTCTACCACGGCTCCGGCTACCCGGTGTCCGAGCGCCTGATCCATTCGGTGCTGGAGGCGGTCCCGGTGCGCTCGAGCGCGGCCGACGTCCGGGCCCATTTCGCCTACCTCGAGTCCGCCGGACTCGCCACCGTGCGTCGCCTCGCCGACGGCACCCAGACCGCCACCATCACCCGGGCCGGCGTGGACGTGGTGGAGTACAACAGCGATTGCCCGCCCGGAATCGCGCGGCCGGTCAAGTACTGGTGATCGCCCGTGCCCGTGCGGCCGAAGATCCACAAAATGCCGCCCAAGGTGCGGTCATGGCTCGAACGGACGCTCGCCGAGCGCAATCACGACGGTTACATCGCCCTCTCCGAGCTCCTCAAGGCGCAGGGCTACGACATCAGCCATGCCGCCATCCACCGCTACGACCAGAAGCTGCAACGCTCGCTCGACGCCATCCGCGCCAGCACGGAAGCCGCGCGGCTCATCGCCGAGGCTGCTCCGGACGATCTCGACCAGCGCTCGGCGGCGGTGATTTCGCTGGTGCAATCGCATCTGTTCGGGGCCATGCTGAAACTCGCCGAAGCCGAGGATGCCGCCGATCCCGCCGAGCGGGTCAAGCTCCTGGGGCAGGCCGCCCGCTCCATCGCCGATGTGAGCCGGGCGAGCATCGGGCAGAAGAAATGGGCCGACGAGGTGCGCGTGAAGCTCGACGAGGTGGAGCGCGTCGCACGCAAGGAGGGTAAGCGGCTGGATGCCGAGACCCTGAAGACGATCCGGGAGGGGCTGTATGGCGGGTAAGATCCGCCGCGAGGCGGCCGCACCTGCTGTTGCCCGAACGATTCTTACAGGCTGTCGCCGAGCGTGGCGACGCCTTCTGCGAGCATGCGGATGGTCTCGTCCATGAACGTCTCACTCCATCCCCAGCACCAGCCGCTTGCCCAGCGCGCGCGCGGCGCGGTCGAGCTGCTTCAGGGTCGGCCAGTGGCGCGGGTTTTCCAGGCGGGCGGCCGCCGGCCACGAGGTGCCCATGGCTCGGGCGAGATCGGCCAGCGAGCGTTCCCCTCGGGCAAAGTGGATCAAGAGCGCGGCTTGCACGTCGGTGGACGGAATCGCCGTGGGCCGGCCGTCGGTAGGCGACGGCTCCGGGATATCTTCGCCGCGCATGAGGCGCACCGCCAGAACGCCGGAAAGCACCTCGACCGCGTTAAAGGCGGCAGCCTCCGGCGATTCGCCCTCGGTGAAGGCTTCTTCGATATCGACGAACTGCACGAAATAGCCGCCGCCTTCCTGCGGCTCGATGGTGTAAGGGTAGGCCAGGTTCATGATTTCAGTTTCACTCCGCTTTGCCGTTGGATCGCGGCCAGCAAGCCTGGGCCGAGGTCTTTGTTGCCATGGACCGGAACCGGCACGCTGCGCGGGTGGCCGTCTTTCACCAGGATGTGGTGGCTGCCCTCGATGCGCACGAGCCGGAAACCCGCCGCCTTCAGCCGTTCGATGACTTGCCTGCCGTTCATGGCGCGCATGATCTATCAAAATTGATTGATATGCAATCGCCCGTTTTATTTTCGTATCAACGCCGCTACCTCCAGGATACCAGCCGCTGGAAGGCGGCATGCTGGAGTCGGCAGACCGGCAAGACCTTCACCACGACGCTCGAGGCCGTGCTCGATTGCCTGGAGGCGGAAACGGAAGGACGGATCGCGCGCTGGACGATCCTCTCCATCAGCCGCGACCGGGCGCTGGACGCCATGAACAACGGCGTCAAGGTGCATCTGAAGGCGATCGGGGCGGCGTTCGAGGCGATGGACGTGCCCTTCGAGGCCGAGGAACTCGCCCACATGGTCAAGCTCCCCGGCGGCAGCTACATCCGGGCGATCGCCTCCAAACCCGAGACCGCGCGCGGCATGTCCGACAACCTGGTCCTGGACGAGTTCGCCCACCACAAGGACAACCGCACGCTCTGGCACGCGCTGCTGCCGGTGGTCTCCCGCCCCGACCTGAAGGTGCGGGTGATCTCCACCCCCAACGGCGTGGGGGACATGTTCCACGAGATCATGACCGCCGACGACGGGCTGTGGAGCCGGCATGTGGTGACCATCCACGACGCCGTGGCCGACGGGCTCGACCGCAACATCGACGAGCTGCGCCGGGCGCTGCGGGATCCGGACGCCTGGGCGCAGGAGTTCGAATGCGTGTTCCTGGACTCCGCCTCCCGCGAGTGGCTCTCTTACGAAGAGATCCTGTCCGCATTGGAGGCGACGAAACCCGAATACGCAGGCGGCCCGGTGTATGTCGGCATGGACATCGCCGCGCGCGGCGACCTCACAGTGATTGCCGTGCTCGAGGACGTGGCGGGGCTCTTGATCCTGCGCGAACTCAAGACCATGCGCGGCGAGAGCTTCGCCGCACAACTGGCGGACCTGGACCGCGTGATGCGGCAGTATCGCGTGGCGCGCTGCTGCATCGACCAGACCGGCATGGGCGAGATGCCCGTACAGGAGGCGCAGCGGCGGCATGGCCAATACCACGTGACGGGGGTGCTGTTCACCCCGGCGCGGAAGCTGGAGCTCGCGGTGGCGCTGAAAGACCGGCTGCAAAAACGGACACTGAAACTGCCCGTGCCGGAGGCGGAAAAACCTGCGCTCATCGACGACCTGCGGGCGGTGAAGATGGAACCGGGCGCGGGCGGGGTGCCGCGCCTTCTGGCCGAGCGCGAAGGCGGCAGCCACGCTGATCGCTTCTGGGCGCTGGCGCTCGCATGCGGGGCGGCGGCGGACGGCCACGTACCGATCGAATACCGCTCCGCCGGCCGACGCGAGAGCCTGGTCTATGACGGCGGTGGACTGGATTGGTCCGGATATGGCCTCCCTTGAACTCAAGCGCGGCGACAGTCTCGTCCTCGATTGCACGGCGCGCGAGTCCGTGCGGGGGCCTGCGATCGATCTCAGCGGCTGGACGATCCGTAGCCAGATCCGGGACCGCCGCGACGCGCTCCTCGCCGATCTTTCGGCAGCGATCCTCGATGCCGCCGCCGGAAGCTTCCGGCTCACGGGCCCCGCCACCTCGACCTGGGCGCCCGGCAGCTATCGCATGGACATCGAATACACCGACCCCGGCGGTCGGGTGGTGAGCACCGAGACCCTGGAGGTGCGGGTCATTGAGGATGTGACGCGATGATCACGGTCATCGAACTCGAGCAGCCCACGACGGTGGTCGAGCAGCAAGTCCTGCTCGCGACCGTCGGCAGCCCGGGGCCGCAGGGAGCGCCCGGCCGAGAGGGCCCGCAAGGCCCGCAAGGACCCCCGGGCGGGGTCGATCCCGAAGTAATCCTCGACGGTGGCAATTTTTGAACAGGAACTGAACCATGCCCAATCCCCTTCGCATCAAACGCCGCGTGAGCGGCAGCCCCGGCGCCCCGGCGTCGCTTCTGAACGCCGAGCTCGCTTACAACGAGGTCGACGATACCCTCTATTACGGCAAAGGCGACTCGGGCGGCAACGCCACCTCGATCCCTGCGATCGGAGGCCCCGGCGCCTTCGTGACCCTGGCGACCACGCAGACGATCTCCGGCAGCAAGACCTTCACCGGACCCAACAATCTCGGCTCCAGCACCACCGCGGCGACGCCCCCGACGGCGGACAACAGCACCCTGGTAGCCACCACCGCCTTCGTCAAGGCGCAGAACTACCTGACCGGCAACCAGACCGTCACCCTCTCGGGGGATGTGACCGGCTCGGGGGCGACCTCGATCACGACGACGATCGCAAACGACGCGGTCACCAACCTCAAGCTCGCCAACATGGCGGCCAACACCCTGAAGGGCAACAACACCGGGAGCACGGCGGACCCGGCCGATCTCACCGTGGCCCAGGTCAAGACGCTGCTGGCCTACCAGGCGACCGACATCGCCAATTTCGACGCCCAGGTGTGGACCTCGCGGCTCGATCAGATGGCCGCGCCCGCCGCCGCGGTATCACTGAACAGCCAGCGGATCACCAACCTGGCCGATCCGACCGCGGCCCAGGACGCGGCGACCAAGGCGTACGTCGACTCCGTCGCCTCGGGGCTGGATTGGAAGCAGTCGGTCCGGGCCGCCACGACCGCCAACATCACCCTTTCGGGCACCCAGACCATCGACGGCGTCGCGGTCGTGGCCGGCGATCGGGTGCTGGTGAAGAACCAGACCACCGCCTCGCAGAACGGCGTCTACGTCGTCTCCGCCGGCGCCTGGTCGCGCGCATCCGACTTCGACGCGAACGCCGAAGTGACCGCCGGCGCCTGCATGTTCGTCAGCGAAGGCACGACGAACGGCAACCAGACCTGGGTGCTGACCACGGACGACCCCATCACGGTGGGCACGACCGCTCTCACCTTCGCGCAAATGTCGGGCGGCGCCTCGGGGGAGGTGAACACCGCCTCGAACCAGGGCGTGGGCGGGGTCGGCGTGTTCTACCAGAAGGTCGGGGTCGATCTCCAGTTCCGCAACATCAACGCAGGCTCCAGCAAGATCTCGGTGACGCTCGATGCCGGCAACAAGGAGATCGACATCGATCTCGTGCAGGCGAATATCACCGGCGTCGGAACGATCGCTTCCGGGACCTGGCAGGGCACGGCGGTCGGGCTTGCCTACGGCGGCACCGGGGCGAACCTGTCCGCCGCCGCCGATGGCACGATCTTCAAGAAATCCGGCACGGCGCTGGTCGCGGCGACGGCGGGAACGGACTACCTCAACAACGCCTCGACCATCGACGGCGGCACGTTCTAAGTACGTGTCATGGCCAACACCATCCAGCTCAAGTGCTCCACCACCGCGGGGGCGGTGCCGACGACCGGGAATCTGGCCGACGGCGAGCTCGCGGTCAACGCCAACGACGGCAAGGTGTTCGTCAAGCGCTCGGCCGGCTCCGGCCTGGTGGTGGAGGTCGGGACACTCATCCCGCGCGGCATCACGATCCTCTATCCGACCGGGGCGGACTTCGTGGTGGCGTTCTTCACCCCGCAGGCGATCCCGCTTTCCAAGATCAGGTCGGCGGTGCAGGGGACTTCCCCTTCCGTGACCTTCTCGGTCAAGTACGGATCGAGTCTCGCGAGCCTCACCGAGGTCGTCACCGGCGGCATCACTTGCACCAACACCACCACCGGGCTGGAGACGACCAGCTTCAACAACGGCACGATCGCCGCCGGGAGCTTCGTCGTGCTGACCACCTCGGCGATCTCCGGCACGGTGAACTCCCTCCACGTGACGCTCCTTCCGGGGTGAGGCGATGCCCACGGTCGTCCTAGCCAGCGGCACGGCGTGGGTCGTCCCGCATGGAGTGACGCAGCTCGACTCGGTCGAGTGCTGGGGCGGGGGCGCGCCGGGCAACCAGAACGGCGAAGACATCGGCTCGGGCGGTGCCGGGGCCTACGCCCGGACCAACAATCTTCCGGTCACGCCCAATCAGACTTGCTATTACCGCATTCCGGCGCAGAGATCGCCGGGGGCGGCCGATCCCGAAGACACCTGGTTCAACAAGGACGCGAACCAGGCCCCGACCTCCACGTCGCAGGGCTGCCTTGCGAAGAGCGGCAAGAAATCGACCGGACAGAATGGCGGGCCGGGGGGTCTGGCGTCCCAGTGTATCGGGGATGTCGCCTACAATGGCGGCAACGGCAACTACTCGGCCCTGGCCGGCAACCGCGGCGGCTCGGGCGGCGGCGGCGCGGCGTCGAACCAGGGCGCTGGCAATGCGGGCGCGACCACCACTTCGTCCACCGGAGCGAACGGCGGTGCAGCCGGAACCGGCGGCGGCGCGGGTGGTACGGGCGGCCCCTCCGGCGGCGGTGGAAACGGCAGCCCGGGCACGTCGGACGAGGACGGCGGCGGCGGCGGTGGCGGTGGCGGCGGGCATAATCTGACGAATCCCGGAGCCGGCGGCGATGGCGGCACGCCCGGCGGGGGCGGTGGACAAGCGGGATGCGGTGGCGCGGGCAATCGCAATGACGTCGGCGGCGACGGCGCGCGCGGACAGATCCGCATCACCTACCGCTATGCCACGAAGGCGGTGGTGTGTTGAGGAGAGGAGCAATGACCAGCAAGCCGGAACGAAATGAAATCGCCACCAGCCGCGACGGGCGAGACATCACCCGCGGCTGGCTGTCGCCCCTGCAAATTGCTCCGCCCGACGATCCGATCCTCATCACGCGGGGCGGCGGCGATTACCGGATCTACGAAGAGGTCCTGCGCGACGACCACGTGCGCGCGGGACTCAATCAGCGCCTCCACGGCATCCTCGCCAAACCTTGGGAAGTACAGCCCGGTGGCAAGCGTGCGATCGATCGCCAGGCGGCTGACTTCCTGCGCGAGACGCTCGATCGCCTCGAATGGGACCGCATCAGTCTCGAGATGCTGCACGGCATCTTCTTCGGGTTCAGTGTGGCGGAGGCGATCTGGGACACCGACGGCCGCAAAGTCCTGCTGCAGGATATCCGGGTGCGCAACCGCCGCCGCTTCGCCTTCGACGGGGAAGCGAGGCTGCGCTTGCGGACCTTCGCCGACCCCGTGCCGGGCGAGCTCCTGCCGGAGAGGAAATTCTGGGTGGCGCGCTTCGGCGCCGACCATTTCGACGCACCCTACGGCCTGGGGCTCGCCCACTACCTCTACTGGCCGGTCTGGCTGAAGAGGAACGCCGCCAGATTCTGGGCGGTATTCCTGGAGAAGTTCGGCACGCCGACGGTGGTCGGCAAGTATCCTTCGGGCACGAGCCAGGAGGATCAGGACAAGCTGCTGCAGGCCCTGCAGGCGCTGCAGCGCGATGCCTCCATGATCTTTCCCGAGGGGATGCTGGTCGAGCTGATCGAGGCCAAGCGCTCCGGTACGGCCGATCACGCAGAATTCATCGACGCCATGAACGAGGCGATCCTGATGATCTGCCTCGGCCAGACCGCGACCGCCAAGGGCACCTCCGGCAGCCTCGGCGCCGAGCGGGAGCGGGAGCGGGTCAAGGACGCGATTTTGAAGGCCGACGCCGACCTCCTCTCGGCCTCGTTCAACGCCACCATCGCCAAGTGGCTGACCGAATGGAACTTCCCCGGCGCCGCACCGCCGACGGTCTGGCGCATCTTCGACGACGAAGATCTGAACGACCGCATCGAGCGCGACAAGAAGCTCGCCGAGATGGGTTTCCGGCCGACCCTGCGGTACGTGCAGGAGACCTACGGCGGCGAGTGGGAGGAGGCGCCACCCGTCCTGGAATCCGGCGTAAAAAGTACCACGCAATCCGGACGGGAGGCATTCGCGGAAGGGGAAACCGAGCCGTTTCCCGATCAGGCGGCACTGGATCAGGCGATCGCGGAGCTGGTCCAAGCCGGTGATCTGCAGCGGGATGTCGAGGCGCTCGTCGCTCCGATCCGCGAGGCTCTCGCGCGAGGAGCCGACGAAACGGTTCTGCTGGGAATGCTGGCCGAAGCCGACCCCGAGGCTTCGGAGGAGACATTGATCGAGCGTCTGACGCGACTGTTGTGGGCGGCCCAAATGCTGGGCAGGATTGCGGCGCGGCGCGAGATGTCGGGATGAGGGATCAGGAGATTTTCGCGGCACTGTTCGGGCGTCCGCCGGCCGAGGCGGTGGCGTTCCTGGAACGCAAGGGCCTTGCCATCACCTGGAACTGGGCCGAGATGCTCGACGAGGCGCATGCCCGCTCCTTGACGGTAGCCAAGATGACCCGCATCGACCTGCTCCAGGACGTGCGCCGGGGGCTCCTGTCGGCCTTGCGCGAAGGCAAGACCGGGCGCGAGTTCGCCCGTGAGCTGACCCCCATTCTGCAGGCCAAGGGCTGGTGGGGGAAACAGATCCACGTGAGCGCCGACGGCCAGGCGCAAGTGGTGCGCCTCGGCAGCCCGTCACGGCTCAAGACCATCTATCAGACCAACCTGCAATCGGCCTACATGGCCGGGCGTGCACAAACGCAGATGCAGGCGGATGCCTTCCCGTATCTACAATACGTGGCGGTGCTCGACGGCCGCACGCGCCCATCCCACCGCGCCCTGCACGGCAGGGTGTTCGCCAAGGACGACCCGATCTGGCAGATCATCATGCCCCCGAATGGATTCAACTGCCGCTGCCGAACCCGCGCCCTGACTGCGCGACAGGTGGAGAGAGAGGGTCTGGCGCCGATGTCCTCGGCGGGACGGTTGCGCACGATCGAAGTCGATGCGCAGACCGACCCACGCACCGGCGAGATCTTCCGGGCCCGGCGCACCGGCATCGAGGTGCCGGGACCGGACGGCAGGCCGGTGTTTTTCGCGCCGGACGCCGGCTTCAACGCCAGCCCTTTGGCCTCGCATGTCTTCGACGATCTCCTGATGCAAAAGGCGATCGCCGCACTGGGGGAGGAGGCCGCGTTCGAGGTCGTGCGGCGGGAGGTGCTTTCCGGGCCCCGGCGGAAAGCCTGGCAGGCGTTCATCGCCAATACTTACGATTTCGGTCGCCGCCAGGGACAGACCATGACCGCGGGCATCGTGCCCTGGGCCGTGGTGCAGGCCCTGGCCCGCGCCGGACGGCGGGTGGCGCCGGTGCTGTTCGTGGAGGACGGACGCATCGTCGGCAAAAAGGCGCGCCGGCACATGGGCGATGGCGATGCGCCATCGCGGCAGGATTGGGAAGGCTTGCCGCTGCGTCTTAGCAAGTCGAATGGCGAGTTCTACCTCGATGTGACTAGCGGGAATCTGGCCTGGGTGATCCGCGAGGAGGGGCGCGCCCTGATGCTCAGCATTGATCCGAGAGGCCACATCGACACTGCCTACTGGCGGCGGATCGACGACATCGACGCCGCGGTGCGCGGCGGACGACTGAAAGAGGTGCGCCAGTGAGCGGGGGACTCGAACCCCATAGAGCCCAAGGGCTTTCGAGGATGCCTCGCAGCGCGGGTGTCTCCACGCCAGTAACTCCCGACGTCTCGCCACCCTGTCCTGCCTTGCGGCCCCTTGCGCCTCGCCTCCGGAGCGACTCTACTCACTGGCGCGGCGATGGCGCCCGATTCGAACGGGACATCTCGCGATGCTGCGCTTTGCCTCCCCCAGGGGAGATCGCCATCGCCGCCTCAATCATAAAACACAGCTCCCGGCATGATCCAGATCACCATCGATGACCGCGAAGTCCGGGCCGCCCTCGAGCGGCTCAGCCACCGACTGGCCGACCTGACGCCGGCGATGGCCGGCATTGCCACGGCCCTCCATTCCGAGAGCGAGCGGCAGTTCGAGCAGGAAGCGGGGCCGGAGGGTTCCTGGCCCGAACTGAAGCCTTCGACCCGGCGCGCGCGCGAAAAGCGCGGTACCTGGCCAGGCAAGAAGCTGCAGGTCTCCTCGGGCGGCCTCGCGGCTTCGGTCACGCCGGAGCACGGAGCGAGTTTTGCGGCGCTGGTCGTCACCAAGAGATATGCCGCCATCCATCAGTTCGGCGGTCAGGCCGGGCGAGGACGCAAGGCGAACATCCCGCCCAGGCCGTATCTGCCACTCACGGCCGGGCGGGAGTTGTCACCCAGCGCCGCCGGCCTCATCGTCGAGGTCCTGCGCAAACATCTCGATCCAGGAAGCTTGTAAATACCGTTAATTCCTTCCGCGGCCCGCCGCCCACAAGATGGGCGGCATGAAGCGCATCGCCATCTTCAAGGTAGGCCGCCACACCGCCATGAGCGGGTACGAGGCCGACTATGATGCGGCCGCTCTCGAAGCCTCGGCGCGGGCCTACGATCCGGCGAAGTTCGAAGCGCCGGTCGTCATCGGCCATCCGGAACATAACGCCCCGGCGTGGGGCTGGGTGAAGAAGCTCGAATTCGCGGACGACACCCTCTGGGCCGACCTCGACGAGCTCGACCCGCAATTCCTAGAGATGGTCGAGGCCGGGCGCTTCAAGAAGATCTCCGCCAGTTTCTACCTTCCCTCCTCGACGAGCAACCCGGCTCCCGGCGTGCTGTATCTCCGGCACGTCGGCTTCCTGGGCGCGGCACCCCCGGCCGTCAAGGGGCTGCCGCTGCCCGATCTTTCCCACGCCGAAGGGGTGGAGGAATTCGTCGAGGAACGGGCGATCCCGCAATCGAATGCCCAGAAGACACCAGCCAAAGCCGCCTTTACCGAAGGAGAACCGCGCATGTCCGACGAACTCAAGGCCCGCCTCGATGCGCTCGAGGCGGAGAACGCCCGCCTGAAAGCCGAAGCCGAGGCCGCGCGCGAGCGGCTGGCGGCGAAGGAGCGGGAGGCCCGCCATGCCCAGCACCTCGCCTTCTGCGAGGACCTCGTCAAGGCCGGCAGACTTCCGCCAGGAGCGAGTCCGGTAATTGCGGCGGTGCTCGATCATCTGGCCGAAGCCCCGGCCGAATTCGGCGAGGGGTCGGACAAAAAACCCCTGCCGGAGGCGTTCAAGACGGCGCTTTCCGGGCTGCCCCAGACCCTCGTCTTCGGCGAGATCGCCTCCGCTCGGGGGGAGACCCCGGAGCGCGCCGATTTCGCGGCCCCGGCCGGCTACGACGTCGATCCCCGCAGCGCGGAAATCCACGCCCGCGCGCTGGCCTACCGGCGCGCCCATCCGCAAGTGGATTACGTCGCCGCGGTGAAGGCGGTGATCCGGCAATGACCGATGAAGGAGCCCGACCATGCAGATGAGCCCCGTCCTGACCAAGACTTTCCGCGCCTCGGGCGCGGTGACCGCCGAGCGCTTCGTGACCGCCGCCGGCGCCCAGGTGGCGAGTGCCGGAGCCGCCGCGATCGGCGTGGCTCGTGCCGCGGCCGCCAACAACGAGCTGTTCCC
>DATMAX010000024.1:0-6185 GCA_035559395.1 Methylococcus sp.
TACAACCGGAAGCGGCAGCATTCGACACTGGGCTACAAGTCACCGGAGCAGTTCATGCCGGACTGGCTTGCAGCCCAAAATCGGAAAAAACAGGTAGCATGAAATCCACCGCTTGGAAGACGAAAAACCGAGGGAAGATCATTGCTGGAACAGTTCGGTTTCCAGGTCTCCATGAGCCGGAAAGCCAACTGTTGGGATAATGCCCCTATGGAGAGTTTCTGGGGCACGTTGAAGAACGAGTTGGTCCATCATCGACGGTACGCTACTCGACAAGAGGCCATTGCGGATATCACCGAATGGATCGAACTCTTTTACAACCGCCAACGGCGCCAGGCCCGACTGGGTTATCTAGCGCCGGCGGCCTACGCCCAACAGTTCTATCGGAATCAGCGGGCGGCTTAATCTTTGGCGTCCACTATTGCCAACCGACCTCATTTCATCGAAGAGGCTCGCAAGCGCCCCTCCGAGAGTCGGCCTCTGCTCATTTCGGCTGCTTGCCCGGAGTGCCATCGGGGGTAGGGCGACGGGTGTGGATCCATACTCCGATACGGTATAACAGAAAAACCGACAGCACCGTCGCGGCGCCGCGGAAGAAATCGGGGTGCGCGAGGAACAACCGGCGGAGCTCGGCGAGCATCGCCGGGGTCAACTCCCGGTACAGGAGGAACCCTCCGATCAGGGCGACGAAAGCCCCGAATCCGCGGCGTAATGATGCTCCTCGCACGCGGGCGGCCAGCATGCCGCCGAGCAGGCTGCCAACGACCGCCGCAGCCGCGATCGGGAGGGCGAGTTCCAGAGGGATCGGGGCATGGCTAAAATACGCGAAAAGCGCCGCGGAGGAATTCAGGGTGATGACGAACAGGGAAGTACCCACCGCGGCATGCATGGCCAGCCCACCGAGCAGATTTAATGCCGGCACCACCAAGAACCCACCCCCGGCACCGACCAGACCGGTCAAGCCCCCGACCAGCAGGCCGTCGAAGAGAATGGCGGGCACCGGTACATTGCGCGGGCACGAGCGGCCCGCCGCGATCTGGGCGGTGTCTTCGTTGCGGCCCCGCAGCATCGCCACCGCGGTGGCCAGCATCACCCCCCCGAACAGCAACAGCAAGACGCCGCCGGGAAGATACTCCGCTCCGCGTCCCCCGCCATAGGCTCCCACCATGCCGGAGGCGGCAAACACCAAACCGGTTTTCCAGCACACCCGGCCGCGCCGGGCGTGACCAAGCATGGCGACGAGACTGGTCACGGCCACCACGAGCAGCGAGGTACCGATGGCCTCCTTGGGATCGAGACCGGCGACATAGACCAGCATCGGCACCATCAACACCGAACCGCCCCCGCCGAGCAGACCCAGCAACAGCCCGATGCCGAACGCCAACACGAGCACCAGGATCACGGTTCCCTCTTGTACCCGGCAGTCATCTTCGCAGACCCTCAGCCCTGCCGCTCGAAAGCCTCGGAGCGGCCGCAAGAGCGGTTGGCCGGCAGCGCCTGATCGATGTACTTCGGGTATTCCAGCTTCAGGGAGTTCATGATGGCGATGAACTCCTCACGGCTCTTGCCCCTTCCCAGACGCGGGTTCTTCACCATTTCCTGCTTGATGGTGCTGACGGTGTTGCCTTGGTAATCATGCCCCGGGTAGACCAAGGTATCCGGCGGCAGGGTAAAAAGCTTCGCGTGGACGCTATCATAGAGCTGCCCGGCGTCCCCCTGTTGGAAGTCGGTGCGGCCGCAGCCGCCGATCAACAGGGCATCGCCGGTGAACACCCGATCCGCCATGACGTAGCTGACACAACCGCTGGTGTGGCCAGGCGTATGGCGGACCTCGAATTCCAGCTCCCCCACCTGCAAACACACCCCATCGGTGACCAGGAGATCAGCGCAGGGCGCACCGGCGTCGCGATGGACCACGCTGCGGCTGCCGACACGCTCCCGCAGCAGTCCGGAGCCGGTGATGTGGTCGGCATGGACGTGGGTTTCCATCGTGTACATCAGGCGGAGACCGAGTTCCTGCAGCACATCGAGGTAGCGGTCGACTTCGGCCAGCACGGGATCGACCAGAACGGCGCGTCGGGTGCGCCCGCAGCCGAGCAAATAGGTGTAAGTACAGGTGTCGGGCTCGAAAAACTGGCGGAAAATCATCGCAAGACTCCTCGCTTTCGGGTATTGCTGGGTTGGACCCGGATTGTCCTACAAAGCTCATGCCATCATCACGAACCCCTTTACTTCAATGGGTTGCGGAATTCGACCGCTGCGAACAGGGCGTCATGTTTCAGGAATGTTTCATTGTCGTTTCGAAATTGGGCGGATTATGAAACATCGCTGAAACCCTGTTCTTTGGGTTCGCCGGCACGGGACCCGACGGTGGCGATTCTGGCCGGCGGAGGATCGGCAGCGGCAGGGGTGGACCGGCTATTGTCTCTCCAGCGGTTTTTCGTGATGATGGGGCTGCCCTTCCAACCCGCTACGTGGCCCCGACCGGCGGCCGCCGCCACGGGACGAACTGCCCCCATCCCACTTTTCCCTCCGGGAGAAGGGGGCATGGATGAGGAGATGAGGATACGGGGAGAAAAACACGCTTCGCAGCCCATCGATTTAGCACAGGAGGAGTCATTCCATGCGCCTACGGACGCTCACTTTCCCATTGCTCTTGTTCGCTTTCCTGGCGGCCTCGGCCGCTCGCGGCGAGGTGCCGCCGGCCGCGCCTTCCGGCCCGGTCCACCACGTCGTCATCGTCTGGCTCAAGGAGCACGGCAGCGAGGCCGCGCGGCAGCGCTACATCGAAAACAGCCGCCAACTCGGCAAGCTGCCAATGGTCGTCCACTATCGGGTCGGCACGGCCTTGCCGTCGGACCAGCGCACGGTGGTCGACAGTTCCTACGACGTCGCCATCGTGGCGAGCTTCGCGAACCGCGAAGCGCTCGGCGATTATCTGGCCCACCCGGAACACCGCAGGATTCTCGACGAATCCCTGAAGCCGCTGGTGGACCGGGTCGTGGTCTACGACTTCCAGGAAGCGCCCTGACCGTGTTCCGGCGCCGGACCCTGTGCTGGAAGTCCCTCCCAGCCCTCGTGACGGCTCTTGCCTGGCTCGCCACGGGAAGCGCCTTGGCGGCCGCGGCGCCTGCCACGCCCGCCGCACCGGCCGCGAACGTCCCCACCGCTCCGGAAGCGAGGCGCGACGAAGTCTTCGTCCCGTTCCAGCGCTCCCTGCATTTCACCATTGCCGAGGGCACCCGCGACAGTTTCGGCGAAATCGAAGTTCCGGCCGGCATGCGACTGGTGGTCGAGCACGTCTCCGTGCTGGTTCAGGGGCCGCCGGGACAGCGCTATTTCGCTTCGCTGCGGACCACGGTCGGTGCGACCGGGACGGCTTGGCACTATCTGGTGTTCTCGCAGCAGTACTCCGGTGGCGGCGCCGACGTGTATGCGGCGAGTCAGGCCCTGCGCGCCTATGCCGACGCCGGGACCTTGCCGCTTCGCATCGCCGTGAGCCGCGGCGTGGACGAAGCCGGCGACGTTTCCGTCGATGCCTCCGTCTCCGGTCATCTGATCATCAGGTGATCGAGAGCAGGCACCGCTCTTCGGCCATCCTGGATCAGGCATGGCCAGTCTCGGCGCGGATCCGTTCGAGCAACAACGCCGGCGGAATCGCCTCGCACAAGAAATTCCCCTGGACCTGGTCGCAACCGACGCCCTGCAGAAACCGGATTTGCTCGACGTTCGTCACACCCTCGGCGACGACTTTTAGGCCGAGACTGTGGGCCAGGCCGACCACCGCCCGCACGATGCTGGCATCGTCCGGATCGGTGTCGACGCCGACGACGAAGGAGCGATCGATCTTCAAGGCGTCGACGGGGAACTTCTTGAGGTAGCCGAGCGAAGAATAGCCGACCCCGAAGTCGTCCACGGTGATCCCGAAGCCTCTCGCGTGCAACTCCGCCAGGAGGCGCCGGGCCTCGTCGGGATCGTCCATGACCGTGCTCTCGGTGATCTCGAACTCGAGCCAACTCCTCGCCACGGCGGTCTCTTCCAGGATCGCGTCGATGCCGGCGATGAGGTTGCGGTCGCGGAACTGCCGCGCCGAGAGGTTCACCGCGACGGGCAAGCAAGACCCGCACGCCTGCCAGTCTCGGATCTGCCGACAGACTTCCCGCAGCACCCATTCGCCGATGGGAACGATCAGGCCGGTGTCCTCGGCCAGGGGGATGAACTTCTCCGGGGGCACCAGGCCGTGACGCGCGTGCTGCCAGCGCAGCAATGCTTCCAGCCCGATCATGCGGCCGCTGGCCAGCGCGAACTTGGGCTGATAATGCAAGAGCAGTTCCCCGCGTTCGGCTGCCAGGCACAGATCCGCTTCCAGCGCCAGGCGCTCCCGTGACGCGATGGTGGAAGCCTCGCGGAAGAAGACGAAGCGATTGCCCCCTTGGGCCTTGGCGTCGTGGAGCGCCTGATCGGCCATGCGGATCAGCGATTCGGCCTCGGTGTGGTCGGTCGGATAGACGCTGATCCCGATGCTCGGGGTCACGTAGAGGTCGTGGTCCCCAATCCGGAACGGACGGCTCATGAGCCGCTGAATGGTTTCCGCCACCTCGGCGGCATGCTCGGGCTTGCCGAGGTCCGGCAACAGGATCGCGAACTCGTCGCCACCCAGGCGCGCCACCGTGACCTCCTCGGGCAAGTGGCCACGCAGACAGGCCCCGACCTCGATCAACAGCTTGTCTCCCAACAGATGCCCGAGGCTGTCGTTGATGTTCTTGAACCGGTCGAGGTCCAGGCACAGGAGCGCCACCATCGTTCCATGACGCTTGGCGTCGAGCAGCGATTGCTGGAAACGTTCCCGGAACCATACCCGATTGGGCAGTTGAGTGAGGGGATCGAAGAACGCCAACCGCCGAATCGTCTCCTCGGAGTCCTTGAGGTCGCTGATGTCCTGCGAGACCACGACGTAATTCGTGATGCTTCCGGCGCTGTCGCGCACCGGAGCGATGTTCTCCATACACCAATACAGATCCCCGTTCTTCTTGCGATCCAGGAATTCCCCTTCCCAGGCATGCCCTTGCAGAAGCTGTGACCACAATTCCCGATACTCCTCTTCCCGCGTGAACCCGGATTTGAGCATGGACATGGGCCGGCCGAGGAGTTCGCTGGCCTCGTAACCGGTCACCCGGCTCACCGCCGGATTGACGTACTCGATGGTCCCGGCGGCGTCGGTGATGAACACCATGCTTTGGGTGTTCTCCACCGCCAAGGAAAGCTTCTGCAATTGCCGCATCAATTGCTCTTGCCGGGCAAGCGCCGCGGCCAATTCGCGATTGGCCGCAAGCAGTTGGGCCGGACTCGGAAGAGCGAGGAGCTTCGGCAACAGCGGCCAGAGGAGGACCGCCGTCACCACCGAGACCGCCGCGGTGGCCGCCTTGACGATCCCGGAAAGCCAATAAGCGGGCGCCCAGACTGTCCAGATCGCGAACAGGTGGGTCGTTCCGCAGAGAAAAATGAACAGGCCGAACAGCAAGTAGATCCAACGGTACTCGAGATCGGCGCGGCGCCGCACGAACGTCAGCAGGGCGAACGGAATCGAGTAATAGGCGGCCACGATGGCCGCGTCCGCGATCACGTGCAGCCAAAGGAGACCCGGCAGCCAGCGAAAACAGAAGCCGTGGGGGATCAGTCCGGCGGCAAGGGGAAATTCGCTCACGGCACGGTCCTCTCTTGGGCGGGGCCATGGCCCGGAGCGTCCAGTATTCTTCAGGCGCGAAAGCTTGGCAACGAAACGGCCGAAGCGCATTCCCGGATGGACTTGAACGGCGCGCGCCGCCTCCCCTACACTCGCTGCACCAGCCACAGCCAACCCCAAGGCGCAGGAGGCCCCATGCAAACCCCAACCACCGAGTCCATCCGTACCGTTGCCCTGGTCGGCCACGCCGGTGCCGGCAAGACCACGCTCGCCGAATCCCTTTTGCATCGCAGCGGCATGATCGCGAGCCCCGGACGCATCGACAAGGGCAACACCGTGTGCGATTACGACCCCCTCGAAAAAGAACACCAACATTCCCTGAAACTCGCGGTCTGCCACCTGTCCCACCGCGACACCCGCATCCATCTGCTCGACACACCCGGCTATCCGGATTTCCTGGGACAGGCACTGTGCGCCTTGGACGCCGTGGAAACCGTGGCGGTGG
>DATMAX010000025.1:0-52852 GCA_035559395.1 Methylococcus sp.
CAGGGATCGCTCGAGGAGCTTTGGGTCGTCGCGAACGATGCCGTGGTCGAGGATCTCCACTCCCAAGCGTCGCAAGGCCGCCGTCAGCATATGGCGGTTGCTGTCATATAAAAATCCGCTCGCAAGCGGCATCCCCAGGGCTTGCAGCTCATCCCCAGTGGTCAATACCGCAACCCGCAGCCTTCGGTGCACGGTAAGTTCCGCATACCCCAGCGAAGCGGCCAGGCCGATGTCCGCTGGGGTGAGCCAGCGCCCCGGGGTGAGTACGGTCTCACCGCGGCGGAGATCCTCCCCGGCCTGCCGGACGTTTTGCCCCGCTTCATGTCGCCCATCGATGTGGACGCGTTCCCCCTGCTCGCGGACTTCTTCCTGCATGATCACGGTGTCGGCGCCCTCCGGCATCACGGCGCCGGTCATGATGCGCACACATTGACCCTTGTCGACGACCCCGCGATACGGATGCCCCGCCAAAGCGGAACCGATCACGGAAAATTCCTTGATTTCTCCAGGACCCGGCAGTTCCTCCCCGGCAAGAGCATAACCGTCCACGGCCGAGTTGGTGTGACCCGGAACATCGAAGGGAGCAACGAGGGCGGTAGCGAGAGGCCGCCCGACGGCCAACGCGAGCTGCACCCGCTCGGTCTCTGCAACCGCGCTCACGGCATTCAGCATGGCATCGAGCGCGTACTGCACCGACACCACGCCGGGTTCGTCGGCGTTCTGACAACTAGGCGACACGGCAAATGGGGAAGCATTCATGTACGGTCGATTCCTCTTCGATCTACCCCGATGTTACTATGACCAGAGTTGCGTGTGACGATTCACGTTTCTCCATTCCCCTCCTGTCATGAATCGCAAGATCCCACCGCGGGGTCGTGGGGCCGTCGGCAACGTCCCTTGCCGCTTCGATGCTGCGACGCGGGAGCCTCTGGACGACAGCTGGGATTCCGCCGGTGCGCCCGGGGTTCCTGCGACTTCGGTCACGGCGGAACCGGCACGGACCATCATCGCCCGCAATCGATCCCCGGACATTCCGTTCGAGCAATCGATCAATCCCTACCGAGGTTGCGAACACGGCTGCATTTACTGCTATGCCCGTCCCAGCCATGCCTACCTCGGTCTCTCCCCGGGACTGGATTTCGAGAGCCGTCTGTGGGTAAAGCCCGATGCCGCGCGCCTACTCGAGAAAGAACTTGTCCGACCGGGTTACCGTTGCTCGCCGATCGCACTGGGAACGAACACTGATCCCTATCAGCCGATCGAAAGAGAATGGAAAATCACCCGGCAGATCCTGGAAGTCCTGCTGCGCTTCCGGCATCCGGTGACGATCACCACGAAATCCGCCTTGATCGAGCGGGACCTGGATCTCCTGAGGGAAATGGCACGTGAAACACTGGTGCACGTCCATGTTTCCATTCCTACCCTGGATCCCGACCTCGCCCGTCGGCTCGAACCCCGCGCCACGGCACCTCGGAGACGACTGGGAACCATCGGGATACTTGCCAGCGCGGGGATCCCGGTGGCAGTCATGGTCGCTCCGGTCATCCCCTGGCTTACCGATTCCGAGTTGGAACGGATCGTGGCCCTGGCCGCGGAACGAGGCGCGCGTTCTGCCGCTTACATTCTGTTGCGCCTGCCTTTGGAAGTAAAAACCCTATTCCGAGAATGGCTGGACGCACACTTTCCGCTCAAAGCCGAACACACCTTGCATCTGGTGGAAGCTGCGCATGGTGGCAGGCTCTACGATTCTCGGTTCGGGTTTCGGCAAACGGGAACGGGTTCCTATGCCGAACTTCTCGGCAAACGCTTTCGCCTGGCAATGAAGCGTCATGCTCTCTCAACCACGCTCGGCGAACTGGACACACGACGGTTCAGTCGCGGACAACCGCGCCAGATGGAATTGTTCTGAACCCTCGGGCTCTTCCTTCCCAGGAGGGTTCGGTCAAGGATCCCCTTGGCGCGGCAAGGGGATCCTGGAATTTCGACTCCCCGAGGAAGATCAGGGTTTCGCACCCGTGGCCGGAGCCTGAGGCGGCGCCGGTTCCTGGACCGTACCCGCAGCCGGAGGCTGCGACGATCCGCCCCTAGGTTGCTGGGCTTCCGGCGCCGGGGCAGCGGGGGGAGTAAAGCGCTCGATCTTCGCGGTCTTCATCAATTCATCAAGGTACTGCTGTAGTCTCTGCGTTTGCAGCATCGACTTGAGCTGTTCTTTGACCGCTTCGAAGGCAGGCGGCGCGGCTTCCCTCGACTCCTCGCGTTGGATGACATGCCAGCCGAACTGCGTCTGCACGGGCTCCTGCGTCAATTCACCGTTTTTGAGCTTCTCCACCGCAGCCGAGAATGGCTCGACCATTTGCTGCGGGCTGAACCAGCCCAACTCCCCGCCTTGATTCTTCGAGCCCGGGTCTTTGGAAAGTTTCTTGGCGAGATCCGCGAATTTTGCCCCTTTGGCCAGCTTCTTGATGATGTCTCGCGCTTCCTCTTCCTTGTCCACCAAAATGTGCCGCGCCTTGTATTCGGTCCGTTGCATGGCGGCCACCCGCCGGTCGTATTCTTTTTTCAGATCCTCTTCGGTGACGTCCACCGATTTCATGAAGTCTTCCGCCGCGATCTGCGACAGCAAGACCCGCAGCGTGTTTTCAATCTTCGCTTGGTATTCCGGATTCTTGTCCAGTTGCTTGCGGATTGCTTCCTGGCGCAATATCTCACGTTTGATGAGTTCGTCGATCAGCTTGTCGTCGGGCACAGCCCCGCCACCACGACGCTGCGCCACCTCCGACTTGAGGACTTCCAGTTGCGTCTTAGTGATGGCCCTCCCGTTCACCGCCGCGACCGAATTCTCAGGAGTCGCCACTACTCCACCGAGATCCTGGCCGGGCGCCGTGGTCCGCGGTTCCTCCTGATCGGACGGGCTGCATCCCGACAAAACGACCGCCAATACCGCCGCGCTACTCGTGACAAGTTTATTCATGGATTGGTTTTCCTTTGGCTCGATATTCAGAAGGGGTGAACACTTTCATACTGAGGGCATGAATTTCTTCCCGCATCATGTCTCCCAATGCGTTGTAGACCATTTGATGACGCTGAATCAGGGACTTACCCTCAAAAACGGGGGAGACCACGGTGACGTAAAAATGCCCTCCCCCGCTCGCCATTGCTCCGCCATGCCCGGCATGCGAAGCGCTGTCGTCGAAGACATCCAAATGAAGCGGTGCGAATGCTTCGGTAAGACGTCGACGAATTTCGTCCGCGCGACCATTCATCGTGGTAACACCTTGCGAAACGGTTTCACGGTGACCAGAGCGTAGACACCGGCATGCCGGTAAGGATCATCTTCAGCCCAACGCGTCGCCTCTTCCAAGCTCGGAAACTCGGCGACGATGAGGCTGCCAGTGAATCCGGCTTCACCCGGATCATCGCAATCGATGGCCGGGTACGGTCCCGCCAACACCAGGCGCCCTTGGTCCTGCAGCGCTTTGAGGCGTGCCAGATGTGCCGCGCGGGTGCTCTTGCGGCGTTCGAGACTGCCGGGATGATCCTCGCACAAGATCGCGTAAAGCATGGGTCATTCCTCCGCCTTGACTTCCGGTAGATAACGGGCGAGAAAGATCGATTGCGCCACCACGAACAGCACCGTCAAACCCAGCATTCCGAACAACTTGAAGTTGACCCAGGTTTCCGTGTCGAAGCGGTAGACGATGAAGAGATTGGCGGCACCCATGCCAAGGAAAAAGGCGACCCAGGCAAAATTCAGGCGCACCCATACCGGCTTCGGCAACGCCAGATGTTCGCCCATCATGCGCTCGATGAGGCTTCGTTCGCCGATGAATTGACTCAACAAGAAAGCGACCCCGAACAGCCAGTTCAGCACGGTCGGTTTCCACTTGATATACAACTCGTCGTGAAGCACCAGGGTGGCTCCTCCGAAAACGAGGATGAGGAACAAGGTAACCCAGTGCATCGGCTCAACCTTACGGGAGCGTACCCACGCCGTACCGACCTGTCCCAGGGTCGCTACGATCGCCACCAAGGTGGCGGCATAGATGCCCTGCAGCTTATAGGCGACGAAGAACAGGACGATCGGAAAAAAATCGAACAATAGCTTCATGGAACAACCCGCATCGATTCGGTATCAACAAGACGGAAAATATAAAGAACGAGCGTTATACCGGAAGCCAAGCCATAGCCGGGATTGACGAAGAATCGACAATGTCCCGCTACCCCTCTCTGTGGCATTGCCGTGAGTGCCCGGTTCGTCCGAGAATAATGACTAGGTCGGTGCGAATCACCGGCGCAAAATCTCGCATTGCATTTTTTATCCTTTATGAACGAAACCCAACGCACCGAACTCGAGGCTACGGTATTCCGCCGGCTGGTGGATCATCTCCGCACGCATACCGAGGTGCAAAACATCGAGCTCATGATCGTCGCCGATTTCTGCCGCAATTGCCTGGCCAAATGGTACCATGCGGCCGCCCAAGAACTGGGCATGACCGAGCTCACCTATGCGGATGCTTTGCAAGCGATTTATGGCATGCCTTACGAGGAATGGAAGAGCCGCTTCCAGACGCCGGCGACCCCTGAGCAACTGAAAAAATTGGAGGAAATCCAGCGACGGAAGGAACAGCAGGGGCATTAGGTCGGGATCCTTCAGTTCACCTTCGGGCTGGCGTTTCGATCAACTCGATCCGGTATCCGTCGGGATCCTCCACGAAAGCGATCACGGTCGTGCCGTGTTTCATGGGTCCGGGCTCGCGGACCACTGTCCCGCCTGCAGCCCGAATCCGCTCGACGGCATCGTAAATATGATCGACGCCGATAGCGATATGACCAAAACCGGTTCCGAGTTCGTAGTGGTGTTGATCCCAATTGTAAGTCAGCTCGATGACCGCGGACTCGGATTCGTCCCCATAACCGACAAAAGCCAGTGTGAATCTACCCTCCGGGTAGTCACTCCGCCGTAGCAAGCGCATACCCAGTACTTCCGTATAGAAGCGGAGGGACTTTTCGAGGTCTCCCACTCGTAACATGGTGTGCAGGATCCGCATGACTCTCGACCTCCACAAAATTTCCCTTAACCAGCCAGCGCCTCCCTGACGGCCGAGGCGAGGCGATCGGCCATTTCACGCACCTTGGCATCGTCTGCACCCTCGACCATCACCCGGACCAACGGTTCGGTCCCCGAGGGACGCAGTAGCACTCGCCCGCTCGTACCCAGTTCCGACTCGATTTCCGATTTCGCACGTTGGATGGCCGGAAAGCCATCGATGTTGACCCGCTTTTTCAAGTGGACATTGACCAGGTGCTGGGGGTACTTCTCCATACCGCGTTTCAATTCATGCAGGGTTTGACCGGTACGGTGCATTTCGGCCATGACCTGCAATGCCGAAATGATGCCATCCCCCGTGGTCGTGCGATCCCGGCAGATGATGTGTCCGGATCCTTCCCCTCCGAGCAAGCTGTCGTTTTCCATCATCATCTCCATGACATAGCGGTCACCGACCGCGGCCCGTTTGAAGCCCAGCCCGAGACGGCGAATCGCCTGCTCCAATCCCAAATTGCTCATCAAGGTCCCGATCACGGGGCCGGCCACCCCTCCCTGCATGCTTCGCGAACGAGCGATGATGTAAAGGAGTTCGTCACCGTCGACGATCTCACCCCTGTGGTCAACCATGATCACGCGATCGCCGTCGCCATCCAGAGCGATACCCAGGTCGGCTCCCTCCCGAAGCACGGTCTGTCGCAGGTTCTCTGGATGGGTCGCACCGCTTTTCTCGTTGATGTTGAGTCCGTTCGGCGCGACCCCGATGGCGACTACCTTCGCCCCCAACTCGGAAAACACGGGGGGAGCCACATGATAGGTGGAACCGTGGGCACAATCCACCACGACTTTCGTTCCGGCGAAGTCGATGCGCGAAGGGATCGTGCTCTTGCAAAACTCGATATAGCGGCCAGCCGCATCTTCGATCCGGGTCGCCTTTCCGATGCGCGCGGAGTCGACGGTGAAAATCGGCTGATCGATCTGCGCTTCGATCGCCAATTCGGCGGTGTCCGGCAACTTCATGCCGTCCGGGCCAAAAAACTTGATCCCGTTGTCATAGTAGGGATTGTGGGAAGCACTGATCACGATGCCGGCCTGACCACGGAAGGTACGAGTAAGATAGGCGACCGCCGGCGTCGGCATGGGGCCCAAAAGCTGGGTGTTTACGCCCGCCGCGGAGAGCCCCGCTTCGAGCGCGGATTCGAACATGTATCCGGAAATCCGTGTGTCTTTCCCGATCAACACGCTTTGATTGGCGCGCTCGCGGGCGAACACGCAACCGGCGGCCCAGCCCAATTTGAGCACGAAGTCCGGTGTGATCGGATATTCCCCGACTTTCCCCCGGATGCCATCGGTTCCGAAATAGGATTTTTTCATAGCATGACCTCTCGTCGCGATGTTTTCCGTCTGTTGTACCACGCTTCGATCCATGGCCCTCGGCCAGAACGAAAGGTGCTTTTATTTTTTTATTGTAGATGAAGTCGAGGAGGATGGGCAGGAACAAGAAAAACCCCCTCGGCGATCGGGATCGCCGAGGGGGCTTCTGAATGATTCCAAGAGCTTGGAAAAAGGATCAGCGGATCAATGCTGCTCCGCCGGCTTACCGAATGAACCGGGGGCCGTTCCTTCGCCGCCCCGTGCCGGCGAAGGCTCGCCGCTGCCCGGAGGCACGTCTTCCCAGTTCTGCGGTTCACGCGGAGGCCGTCCTTCCATGATGTCGGCGATCTGCAAACGATCGATGGTTTCGTATTTGATCAACGCTTCCGCCATCATGTGCAGCTTGTCCAGGTTGTCGCGGAGGATCCGCTCGGCACGCTCATAGTTCCGATCGATGATGGAACGGACTTCCTCGTCGATCAGGTGTGCCGTTTCCTCGGAAACACTCTTGTGTTTGGTCACGGAACGACCGAGAAACACCTCGCCTTCCTCTTCGCTGTATGCCAAAGGACCCAAGCGTTCGGACAGACCCCAACGGGTGACCATGTTTCTGGCCAGGTTGGTGGCCCGCTCAATGTCGTTTTGCGCGCCCGTGGTCACCCGTTCCCGCCCGAAGATGATTTCCTCGGCCAAGCGCCCACCAAACAGGCTGGAAATCTGGCTTTCCAGCTTCTGCTTGCTCGCGCTATAGGTATCCCGCTCCGGTAGGAACATGGTGATTCCCAAGGCGCGGCCCCGCGGCATGATACTGACCTTGTATACCGGATCATGCTCCGGCACCAAGAGACCGACGATCGCATGTCCAGCCTCGTGATACGCGGTCAGCTTCTTTTCCTCGTCACTCATGACCATCGACTTCCGCTCGACGCCCATGAGGATCTTGTCCTTGGCCTTTTCGAAATCTTCCATCTCGACGACCCGCTTGTTCTTGCGAGCCGCGAAAAGAGCCGCCTCGTTGACCAGGTTGGCCAAATCCGCCCCGGAAAAACCGGGGGTTCCGCGAGCCAGGTACTTGACTTCCACGTCGTCGGCGATCGGCACTCGTTTCATGTGGACCTTGAGAATCTGCTCCCGTCCACGGACATCCGGCAAACCGACCACGATCTGACGGTCAAATCGGCCGGGCCGTAACAGTGCCGGGTCGAGCACGTCGGGGCGATTGGTGGCGGCGATCACGATGATCCCCTCGTTTCCCTCGAACCCGTCCATCTCCACGAGCAACTGGTTGAGGGTCTGTTCGCGTTCGTCGTGACCGCCGCCGAGGCCGGCCCCCCGATGCCGCCCCACCGCGTCGATCTCATCGATGAAAATGATGCACGGGGCGTGCTTCTTGGCTTGCTCGAACATATCTCGCACCCGTGAGGCGCCCACCCCGACGAACATTTCCACGAAATCCGACCCGGAAATGGAGAAGAAAGGAACCCGTGCCTCGCCGGCGATCGCACGCGCCAACAGGGTTTTCCCGGTTCCCGGCGGGCCGACCATGAGCGCGCCGCGCGGGATCTTGCCACCAAGCTTTTGAAACTTGCTGGGGTCCTTCAGAAAATCCACCATCTCTGCCACATCTTCCTTGGCTTCATCGGCACCGGCCACATCGGCAAACGTTACCTTGACTTGATCCTCTTCGATCAACCGCGCCTTGCTCTTGCCGAACGACATCGCTCCGCGACCACCGGCACCGCCTTGCATCTGGCGCATGAAGAAGATCCACACGGCGACGAGTAACAACATCGGGAACCAGGAAATGAAGATCTGCATCAGGAGCGACTGCGACTCCGGCGGTTGGGCCTTGATCTCGACGTGATTCTTGAGCAGATCATCCACCAGATGCGGGTCTTCCGGATTGTACGTGGTGAATTTCTCGCCCGTGCTCAGCATACCGCGCACGGCTTGACCGTCGATCACCACCGACTTTACCTGACCCTCGTTCACAGCCGTGATGAACTGCGAATAGGACATCGTGGAGTCGACGGATTTACGGGAGCCGAAGTTGTTGAAAACGGACATCAGCACCACGGCTATGACCACCCATAGCAGGACATTTTTTAACATATCATTCACAGTATTCACTCCCTCATCGAGCAGGATGGGATCCCGGATTTCGTTTGCGCAGTGGCCATGGTATCAAAAAGAAGACTTGCGCCTTGGATCGGAAAACGCCGGTTACCAAGGCAACCGCGAATCCAGAAAAAGACGCTTTCGAACATTCCGCAAGCTCCCGACCTACTTTTCGTTTTCGCCTCGGGGAAGACATAATGTCAGGAGGGAAGCTTCCTGGTTTTCGCTCGCCGCCACCGTCAAAGAATCGGTATTCCCTCGCGTTCCGGTAGGCGCTACTCCTGTCACCTACCTGAAGCGACTCGCTAACTTCGACTTCCAGCGAACGGAATTGTTCCGTTGCCCACAAACGCAACGTCAACGGTCGCCGCCCAAAAATCCCATGGCAACCAGATAAACCTCCGGGCTTCGATCCCGCGATGCTTTGGGCTTCCGCACCGAGACCGTGGAAAAGATCTTGCGCGACATGCTGACGTATTGTTGAAAACCCTCGCCTTGGAACAATTTCACCACGAGGCTTCCCTGGCGCGCCAATACGGCCACGGCGAAATCCAGTGCGAGTTCCGCCAGATGCATGGCGCGCGGCTGATCGATGCCGCGACTGCCGCTCATGTTCGGCGCCATGTCGGACAGCACCACATTTGGCAAGCTTCCGCCCAATGCCCTTTGCACTTCGCGAAACACGGCTTCGTCGAGAAAATCCCCCTGGATCAGGCTGACCCCCGGCAAAGGTTCGAACGGTAAGCGGTCCACGGCCAGCACCCTTCCCGTCGGGCCTACGCGTTCTGCCGCATACTGTGACCAACTCCCGGGCGCCGCGCCGAGATCCACCACCGTGTTTCCCGGACGGAACAGCTTGTGTCGCTGGTCCAGTTCCATGAGCTTGAAAACGGCCCGCGAACGATAGCCCATTTCCCGCGCCATGCGCACATAGTGATCGGTGCTGTGCTCTGCGAGCCAACGCCCGCTGCTGCGGCTACGTTTCGCCATGAGAATTTCGCCGCCTCACGCTAAAATGCCGCGATTCGCATCCTTTTTGAGGCACATGTCATGAATCCCCGTCAGATACGGGAGCTCCGCGCCCGGTCCCATAAGCTCAAGCCCGTGGTCATCGTCGGTCAGGCCGGTGTCACCGCGGCGGTCTTGAAGGAAATCAGCCTGGCGCTCGATCACCACGAGTTGATCAAAGTACGGGTGAATGCGGTCGATCGGGAACAGCGGGATGAAATGACGAAGTGGATTTGCCACAAACTCGGGGCCCAGTGGGTGCAAACCCTCGGCCACGTGATCACCCTGTTTCGCAGGGCAGAGCAAACCGAAATCAAATGTACCGGACCGCAATGATTTCGTATTCCCGGGTACCGCCGGGTGCATGCACGATCGCTACATCCCCTTCCTGTTTCCCGATCAAGGCGCGCGCGATCGGTGAAGTCACCGAGATCAGGCCGGCCTTGATCTCGGCTTCGTCTTCACCGACGATTTGATAGATCAAGACCTCTCCCGACTTCAGGTCCTCGATTTCCACGGTCGCTCCGAAGACGATCTTCCCGCCCGGATTCAGCCGGCTTACATCGATGATCTGGGCATTGGCGAGTTTCGCCTCGATTTCTTTGATTCGCCCCTCCGTGAATCCCTGTTGCTCACGCGCTGCGTGGTATTCGGCGTTTTCCTTCAGATCACCGTGAGCGCGAGCTTCGGCGATGGCCTGGATGATCCGGGGACGTACCACTGATTTCAAGTGATTGAGCTCCTCACGCAGCTTTTCGGCGCCACGCGCCGTCATGGGTGTCTTATTCATGCCCCTCCTTCGAAATCTACGCTCCGTCACCAGCTGGCATGGAGATCCTGTAATCGGTTGACATCCACCGAGTCCAATTCATCGAGTGCACAGCAAATGGCATGAGCACCGGAAATCGTCGTGGTATAGGTGACCTGACGTTGCAATGCTTGGCGTCGAATGGTGAATGAATCGGCGATGGCTTTCTTGCCCTCGGTAGTATTGATGATGAGTTGCAGTTGGCCATTCTTGATCATATCCACGATGTGGGGTCTGCCTTCATAGACCTTATTCACCATTTCGCACGGCACGCCTGCCTCCTGGAGGACCTTTGCCGATCCGCGAGTCGCGACCAAATGGAATCCGTTTTCGACCAACTTTCGGGCAATGGGAATGATTTTCGGCTTGTCGACGTCACGGATGCTGATCAACGTCATCCCTTCGTGGGGCAATCGAACTCCGGCCGCTCTTTGGGCCTTGGCGTAGGCCTCGCCGAAGCTGCGCCCTATGCCCATCACCTCACCGGTCGATTTCATTTCCGGACCGAGCAACGGGTCTACACCGGGAAACTTGATGAACGGAAACACCGCTTCCTTCACCGAGAAGTAAGGCGGAATGCGCTCCGTGGTGATGCCCTGAGCCTCCAAAGTCCGCCCAACCATGGTGCGGGCCGCGATCTTCGCCAAGGGGTAACCGGTGGCTTTCGACACGAAGGGAACCGTCCGCGAAGCGCGCGGGTTGACCTCCAGGATGAAGATCTCGTCACCCTGAACGGCGAACTGGGTATTCATCAGACCCACTACGCCCAAGGCCTTGGCCAACAATCGCACCTGTTCGCGGACCCGATCCTGGATCACATCGCTCAAATCGTAGGGTGGGATCGAACAGGCCGAATCTCCGGAATGGATTCCTGCCTGCTCGATATGCTGCATCAAACCGCCGATCAAGACCCGCTCGCCGTCACAGACCGCATCGACGTCCATCTCAATGGCATCGGAAAGGAAACGGTCTAGTAGCACCGGTGATTCGTTGGACACGCGGACTGCTTCCGACATATACCGTTTGAGGTCTTCATCGTTGAAAACCACTTCCATCGCTCGCCCCCCCAGTACATACGACGGCCGCACCACGAGCGGATAACCGACTTCCTGGGCGGCGCGCAGGGCTTCGTCGAGCGACCGGGCGGTGCGGTTGGGGGGCTGCCGTAGATTCAACCTTTCGATCAGCTTCTGAAACCGCTCCCGATCCTCGGCCAGATCGATCGAATCTGGAGAGGTACCGATGATCGGAACTCCAGCAGCCTCGAGCGCCCGCGCCAGCTTCAAAGGTGTCTGTCCGCCATACTGCACGATCACGCCGAACGGCTTTTCGACCTGGACGATTTCCAGTACGTCTTCCAGGGTCAGGGGCTCGAAATAGAGACGATCCGAAGTATCGAAATCCGTGGATACGGTCTCGGGATTGCAGTTGATCATGATGGTTTCGAAACCATCCTCCCGCAGCGCCATGGCGGCATGAACGCAACAATAATCGAACTCGATGCCTTGACCAATGCGGTTCGGCCCGCCGCCCAGGACGACGATTTTCTTGCGTTCGCTCGGCAATGCCTCGCACTCTTCCTCATAGGTCGAATACAAGTACGCGGTCGTCGTCGCGAATTCGGCAGCACAGGAGTCGATCCGTTTGTAAACCGGACGGATGCCGAATCGATGACGCACGGCACGGACTTCCGATTCGGTACTGTCGAGCAGAAAGGCCAACCGCGAATCCGAGAATCCTTTGCGTTTGAGGTGTAACATCTCCTCCGCCGTGAGCGTCGCCAGAGTACGCTTGGCGAGGGCGTTCTCTTCGCGGATCAGGTCTTCGATCTGGGCGAGAAACCAAGGATCGATGGCGCTATATCCATGGACCTCCTCGATGCTCCAGCCTTGCCGGAAGGCATCAGCCACGTAAAACAGACGATCAGAACCCGGATGACGGAGCTCGCGTTGCAAGCGTTCTTCGGCATCGTCGCTCGCAGGGTCCAGTTTGCTCACCAACCCGTCAACCCCGATTTCCAAACTCCGCAAGGCCTTTTGCAACGATTCCTGGAAGGTCCGGCCGATCGCCATGACTTCTCCCACCGATTTCATTTGCGTGGTGAGACGATCGTCGGCCTGGGGAAATTTTTCGAACGTAAAGCGAGGGACCTTGGTCACCACATAGTCGATGGTCGGCTCGAACGAAGCCGGCATCGCCCCGCCCGTGATCTCATTGCGCAATTCATCGAGGGTATAGCCGACGGCGAGCTTGGCCGCCACCTTGGCAATGGGAAACCCCGTCGCCTTGGAAGCGAGCGCCGAGGAACGTGACACCCGTGGATTCATTTCGATCACGATCAAGCGGCCATCGCGCGGATGGACCGCAAACTGAACATTCGACCCGCCGGTATCGACGCCGATTTCGCGCAAGACCGCCAGCGAGGCGTCCCGCATGATCTGGTATTCTTTGTCGGTGAGCGTCTGTGCGGGCGCCACCGTGATCGAATCCCCGGTGTGCACCCCCATGGGGTCGAGATTTTCGATCGAGCACACGATGATGCAATTGTCCGCGCGATCCCGCACCACCTCCATTTCGTACTCTTTCCAGCCGAGCACCGATTCCTCGATCAACAATTCGTGCGTCGGCGAGAGTTCGAGACCGCGTTCACAGATCTCCACGAACTCTTCTCGATTGTAGGCAATCCCGCCGCCGGAGCCGCCCAAGGTAAAGGAAGGACGGATGATCGCCGGATAGCCGACCTGATCGAGGACCGCGAGCGCTTCCTCCAAGGAGTGCGCAATTTCCGATTTCGGCACCGAAAGGCCGATCCTGATCATCGCCTTGCGAAACTGATCCCGGTCCTCCGCCTTGGCGATAGCTTCCCGCTTGGCGCCGATCAGCTCCACCCCAAACCGTTCGAGCACGCCCTCGCGATCCAGGTCCAAAGCGCAGTTCAAAGCCGTCTGCCCACCCATGGTGGGCAACAGAGCATCGGGGCGTTCCTTTTCGATGATCCGCGCCACCGTCTGCCAGTCGATCGGCTCGATGTAGGTCGCGTCCGCCATCTCCGGATCCGTCATGATGGTGGCCGGGTTGGAGTTGACCAGAATCACGCGGTATCCCTCCTCCCGTAGCGCCTTGCAGGCTTGTGCTCCGGAATAATCGAACTCACAGGCCTGACCGATCACGATAGGACCGGCACCCAACAGGAGAATCGATTCGATATCGGTTCGTTTCGGCATGAATGATCGGATTCGTTACAAAAAAATCCCGCGGCCACGCTCCCGTGAGCGTTTCATTTCGCGGATGAAACGATCGAAAAGGCCGCGCACATCGTGCGGACCCGGACTCGCTTCCGGGTGTCCCTGAAAACCGAAAGCGGGCACGTCCGTCCGCTCCACCCCTTGCAAGCTGCCATCGAAAAGGGAACGATAAGTCGGGCGGAGATTCGCCGGCAGGGTGCTTTCATCCACTGCAAACCCGTGATTCTGGCTCGTGATCAAGACCCGCCCGGTATCCAACTCCTGTACGGGATGGTTGGCACCGTGGTGACCGAATTTCATCTTGCGGGTGCGCGCCCCGCTTGCCAGCGCCAGCAGCTGATGCCCCAGGCAGATGCCGAAAACCGGGATTCCCGTGGACAGAAATTCACGGATCGCCGCGATCGCGTAGCCACAGGCCTCCGGATCCCCCGGTCCATTGGACAAGAAGATGCCATCCGGTTCCATCGCCAGGACATCTGCCGCCGAGGTGCGCGCCGGCACCACCTTTACTTCGCAACCGCGATCGACCAAAAGACGCAAGATGTTACGCTTGACGCCGAAGTCATAGGCGACGACGCGATGACGCTTTTCCGGGGCTGGTTCGTCCGGTCCGGCTGGAAACCGGGTTCCTTCCCGCCACAGGTAGGGCTCCTCGACCGACACCACGCGGGCCAAATCCATCCCTTCCAATCCTGGAAAACTTCTCGCGCGCTCGAGCGCCGCGTCGGCATCCAACGCCTCACCGGCGGCGATGCAACCCCGTTGCGCCCCTTTGTCCCTGAGGATCCGGGTCAACTTCCGGGTATCGATCCCGGCGATGCCAATGACACCATGCGTTTTTAGGTAATCGTCCAATGAAGAGCCGGCACGCCAGTTGCTCACCCTGGGCGACAACTCCCGGATCACCAGACCGCTGGCAAACACCCCTCTGGACTCGGCATCCTCCTCGTTCACACCGGCGTTGCCGATGTGAGGGTAAGTGAGCGTCACGATTTGGCGTGCATAGGATGGATCGGTGAGGATTTCCTGATATCCGGTGATGGAGGTATTGAAGACCACTTCGCCGACTGCGTAACCCTGGGCACCGATCGCGCACCCTGGGAACACGGTACCGTCTTCGAGCACTAGCAGCGCGGTCGTTTTCAAGGAAAGCCACCTTAGACGTGCAAAACGGGGCAAACCCGGAAGATCTGCCCCGCCGAATGGATCGAACTTGATGTCAGGTTTGAGAATTCTAAAAGATGCACCCGACCCTGTCCATCGGACCCAGTCTCCCCGAGCAAGATAGCGGATCAGATCGATCCGTCGGCAAGTCCGAGCACATCCTGCATGTCGAAGATCCCACGCTCCTTCGTCATCAACCACCGTGCCGCCCGCATCGCCCCTTTGGCGAAGGTCATGCGGCTGCTGGCTTTGTGAGAGATTTCCACGCGCTCCCCTTCTTGCGCGAACAGCACAGTATGCTCTCCAACGATGTCGCCGGCCCGAATCGCAGCGAAGCCGATCGACTCGCGATCCCGTTCTCCGATCATCCCTTGGCGCTCGAACACCGCACAACGGCTCAGGTCTCGCCCCAAAGCTTTAGCGATCACTTCTCCCATGCGCAAGGCCGTACCCGACGGCGCATCGACCTTGTGCCGATGGTGGGCCTCGATGATCTCGATGTCGCTCTGCTCACCGAGCACCTGCGCTGCGACTTGCAGGAGTTTCAGCACGAGGTTGACGCCTACGCTCATGTTCGGAGCGAGAACGATCGCAACCGCATCGGCGGCTTCCTCGATCGTCCGTCGCTGTTCGGCTGTGAAGCCGGTCGTCCCGATCACTAAGCGGGTGCCCGCAGCCCGACACGAGGCGAGATTCTGCAAGGTCACGTCCGGCTTGGTGAAGTCCACCAATACGTCGACCCGGTCCAAAACTTCGGTCAAATTCCCGACGATCGGCAAACCGATCCTGGAAACACCGGCGGTCTCACCGGCGTCGTTTCCGATCGCGAGACTCCCCGGGCGGGCAATGGCTGCAGTAAGCATCAGATCCGGCTCTTCGAGACAAGCACGAACCAGATCCCGTCCCATCCGACCCGCGGCACCTGCTACCCCGACGCGAACGATCATGACTACCCCCGAATCAGGCTAGAGTCCCAGCCGGTCGAAAAATTGTTTCACGCCGTCGAGCCACCCATGGGCCTGCGGGCTATGACGGCTGCCACCTCCACTCAAGGACTCGTCCAGTTTTTGGATCAGTTCGATCTGCTCCTTATTGAGATGGACCGGGGTCTCGACCCGGACCCGGCAGAGCAAGTCACCCGGCGCCCCACCCCGAACCGGTCTCACTCCCTTGCCCCGCAGACGAAACAATCGCCCCGTCTGCGTCTCCGGCGGAATCTTGAGAACCACTTTGCCATCGAGCGTCGGCACTTCGAGTTCACCGCCCAGGCACGCCGTGGGAAAACCGATGGGCACCTCACAATACAAGTCTGCACCGTCACGGGTGAAAATGGGGTGCTCTTTCACCGTGATGTGAACATAGAGATCTCCCGCAGCCCCCCCGGATTCGCCGGCCTCTCCTTCACCGGCCAGGCGGATGCGGTCACCGGTATCGACCCCGGGCGGAATCTTGACAGAGAGGGTCTTGGTATCCTGGACACGGCCCTGGCCATAGCAACTCCGGCATGGGTCCTGAATCTGCTGACCGCTTCCGCGGCACACCGGACAGGTCTGCTGAACGGCGAAAAAACCTTGTTGCATGCGGATCGCCCCCTGACCATGGCAGGTCGCGCAGGTGACCGGGGCGCTGCCCTTTCTGGCCCCGGAGCCACCGCAATCCGCACAAATCACCCAAGTCGGCACCCTGATCTTGGCTTCGGTACCGGCCACCGCTTCTTCGAGCGTCAGCTCGAGGTTGTAGCGGAGATCCGCCCCACGTTGCCCGCGGCCACGCCGTCGCGTCCCGGCGCCACCGCCGAAGATGTCTCCGAAGACGTCGCTGAAAATGTCGCTGAAACTGTCCGCGGTGAAACCAAAACCACCGCCACCACCCATGGTAGGATCGACTCCGGCGTGCCCGAATTGGTCGTAGGCAGAGCGCTTCTTGGCATCCGAAAGCACTTCATAGGCTTCCTTGATCCGCTTGAAACGCTCTTCGGCATCCGGATTGTCTTTGTTTCGGTCCGGGTGGTATTTCATCGCCAAGCGCCGAAACGCCTTCTTGATTTCGGCGTCGCTGGCGTTGCGCGACACCCCGAGAAGTTCGTAGTAGTCTTCTTTGGCCATGACGGCAAACAGCCGCCGGTTCTAGCCGGCGGCTTGCATCGGTTGATTCCCATGGAACGCGGACGGTCGCCGCGTCTCCTCGCATTTCATCGCTTGTCGTCGCGAACTTCCTCGAATTCCGCGTCGACGACGTCTTCGCCGGCCGAGCCACCTCCGGAAGCACCACCGGATGACCCTCCACCCGCCGAAGTCGAGCCGCTTTGTTGTGCGTAGAGACGTTCGGCGAGTTTGCCGGAAAGTTCGGTCAATGCCTGGGTGCAGCGCTCGATTCGGTTCTTGTCGTCCCCCTTCATGGCATCTTTCAAGTCGTTGAGTGCAGCTTCGATCTTGGCACGCTCCTCGCTCGAAACTTTTTCTCCAAGTTCCGCCAGGCTCTTGTTGGTCGCATGGATCATGGCATCGGCATGGTTGCGCGCGGTGACCAGCTCGTGCATGCGCCGATCTTCCTCGGCGTGCAGTTCGGCATCCTTGATCATCCGCTTGATCTCCTCCTCGGACAAACCGCTGGAAGCGCGGATCACGATGGACTGCTGCTTACCGGTCGCCTTGTCCTTGGCCGAAACATTGAGGATTCCGTTGGCGTCGATATCGAAGGTAACCTCGATTTGGGGAACCCCTCGCGGCGCTGGCGGAATGTCGGTCAGATCGAAGCGGCCGAGCGATTTGTTGTCCCGGGCCATCTCACGCTCCCCTTGGAGCACGTGGATCGTGACCGCGGTCTGGTTGTCTTCCGCGGTCGAGAACACCTGCGTGGCCTTGGTCGGGATCGTGGTGTTCTTTTCGATCAACTTCGTCATGACCCCGCCCAAGGTCTCGATCCCCAGCGACAGCGGGGTCACATCGAGCAGCAGCACGTCCTTCACCTGACCGCTCAAGACGCCGGCCTGAATCGCCGCACCGATCGCCACCGCCTCGTCCGGGTTGACGTCCTTGCGCGGCTCCTTGCCGAAGATTTCCCTGACGAACTCTTGCACCTTCGGCATGCGGGTCTGGCCGCCGACGAGAATCACCTCATTGATGTCGGCGGGCTTGACCCCGGCATCTTTCAAGGCGGTGAGACAGGGCTCGCGGGTGCGCTGGATGAGGTCCTCCACCAAGGATTCCAACTTGGCCCGCGTCAACTTGACATTGAGATGCTTGGGGCCAGTGGCGTCAGCGGTGATGTACGGCAGATTGATATCGGTCTGCTGGCTGGAGGAAAGCTCGATCTTCGCTTTCTCGGCCGCTTCCTTCAAGCGCTGCAAGGCGAGTGGATCGCTATGGAGATCGATCCCCTGCTCTTTCTTGAACTCGTCGGCGATGTACTCGATGATGCGAAGATCGAAATCTTCGCCACCCAAAAAGGTATCACCGTTGGTGGACAACACTTCGAACTGATGCTCGCCGTCCACTTCGGCGATCTCGATGATGGAAATATCAAAGGTTCCGCCTCCGAGATCGTACACGGCGATCTTCTGGTCACCCCGTTTCTTGTCCATGCCATAGGCGAGTGCAGCGGCCGTCGGTTCGTTGATGATCCGCTTGACGTCGAGTCCGGCAATACGACCTGCATCCTTGGTAGCTTGGCGCTGGGAGTCATTGAAATAGGCCGGTACCGTGATTACCGCCTCCTTCACCTCCTCGCCGAGGTAGGCTTCAGCGTCTTTTTTCAGCTTCATTAGCACGCGCGCGGAGATTTCGGGCGGCGCCATCTTCTTGCCGGCCACTTCCACCCAGGCATCGCCATTATCCGCCTCGACGATCTTATAAGGGACCATCTTGATGTCCTTCTGCACGACCTCGTCCCTGTAACGCCGCCCGATGAGACGCTTGATTGCGAACAGAGTATTCTTCGGATTGGTGATCGCCTGCCGCTTCGCCGATTGCCCTACGAGGATTTCACCATCGGAGGTAAAAGCGACGATGGACGGTGTAGTGCGTGCACCCTCGGCATTCTCGATCACGCGCGGCTTGCCTCCCTCCAGGATGGCCACGCACGAATTCGTCGTACCCAGGTCGATACCGATGATTTTTCCCATGGATTTCTCCGCTTTTCTCGTAATGGGTTGTTTTTGACGCTATCGAGCTATGTAGAGGTCACGCCTGGCGATTTCAAGCCCGCTCGTCGGTTTTCGCCGGCTCCGCTACCGCCTGCGCCACCACCACCAAGGACGGTCTCAGGAGCCGATCATTCAATAAGTATCCTTTCTGAAATACCCGTAGAACCGTATTCGGTTCCGCAGAACTGGAAGGCTCCATGGCCATCGCCTGGTGCAATTCCGGGTTGAACTTCTCGCCCACCGGATCGATGGCCCGGATGTTGAATTTTTCCAGCACACTCTGCAACTGCTTCAACGTCAATTCATTGCCTTCCCGCAATTTCGCGATGTCGGGGGACTCTGCCGAAGCCGCAGCGATCCCCAGCTCGAGGCTATCGACGACCGGCAATAGCTCTTTGACGAACTTCTCCAAAGCATATTTGTGTGCATTCTGGAGATCTTTTTCCATGCGTCGGCGCAGATTTTCCATCTCCGCCTGAGCGCGCACGAAACGATCCCAATTCTCACTGGCCGCCTTCTGAGCTTCGAGCAAAGCCGGATCGACTGCCGCCGGCTCCGGTTGGAGCGGTTCCGCCGTCAATTGGGGAAGTTCCGACGGCTTTTCGACGGTCGTTTCGCTCGCCATTTCATCGTTATTCATAAGGCATACCACTCCCGATTCCACTCATTTCTCCACCATCCGGACAAAAACCAATCCTCCGGCCCAATTGAGCCGGCAGTCTTCGTCCCAACACACGATTTCCTGGTTTTTATATGGGGGCCAAGCTTCTCTGATTCAAGGCGGCCCCAACGAGTTTTGCGGTCACATCGACCAGCGGGATGATACGACCGTATTTCATCCGCGTCGGACCGATCACCCCAAGCACGCCGACCACCCGATCGTCGAGCGCATAGGAAGCCGCCACCAGGCTACACGAAGCGAACGGCCGTAAGCCACTCTCTTCCCCGATGAAGATCCTTACGCCCGGTGAATCCAGACAACGATCCAAGAGATGAATGATGGATTCCTTCTCACGAAGAGCCTCGAAGAGCATGCGCAGACGATCCATGCGGGCCAACTCGAAGAAGTCCATGAGATTGGTTTCGCCGCTCACCACGCACGATTTCTTGCTGCGGCCACTTTCCTGCAGGGCAAGATCAGCGATCTCGGCCGCTTGCGCCAACTCCTCACCAATCTGGTCACGGGCTTTCTGCAACTCCAACCGCAGATGTTCACGCGCCGCCCCTAGATTCTTGCCCACGCAAACGGAATTGAAGAAGTTGGCCGCGGCTTGCAACTCCGAGGGAGTAAATTTCCTGGGCGTGTGGATGATCTTGTTATGGATCTCTTGGTCGCTGGTTACCAGGATCGCCAAAATGCGGCATTCCGAAAGGGAAAGAAGCTCGATGTGCCGAAAAGTCACGCCGTCGCGCCGCGGCATCGTCACGATGCTCGCCATATGGGTCAGCTCCGACAGTAACTTGGATGCGGTTTCGACCAGCTCGTGCGGACTCTCCTGAGTTTCCAGATCACGCCACAATTGGTCCACCACACCCGGTTGTGGCGGCTTGACCGTGAGCAACGAGTCAACGAACAGCCGATATCCACTGACCGTGGGTACACGCCCGGCCGAGGTATGGGGAGAAGTGATCAAGCCCATCTCCTCGAGATCCGCCATCACGTTACGGATCGTCGCCGGGCTGAGATTCAAGCCGGTCTCCCGCGCGAGCGCCCGCGATCCGACTGGTTGCCCGTCCCCGATGTAACGCTCGACCAGCGCCTTGAGAAGGTGCTGCGCGCGCTCGCTCAATTCCACAGAAGTGGCCACGGAAATACAGTTAGACCTCGAAACGTTAGCACTCTGAGACCTCGAGTGCTAAAAAGTAACAACCCCTAGATAACCTGTCAAGAAGGGCATAACATTAAGAAAATCAAGTCGTCTCGAGCCAAGAGACGGCAGATTTCGACGGCGAGTCCACATTTTGATTGTAGCGCCGCTTTCCTACCGAGAAGGGGACCAAGCCCTTTCGGTGACCACGACCGAGATCGAGCCAGGCCTCGCCCGGGCAGGCGTTTCTTCGACGGTGGCTCAGCGACATCTGTGGCGGGGCGCGAGTGGGATAGCCACACTGGAAAAGGTTGCTTCTTGCCTAAACTAAAAATGTCCTTTTTCTGACGACGAGTCGGGATGCCTCCCCAATTTCGCACCATTGCCCTCATCGGAAAACCTGACGCCGAACGCATCGCGGACACCCTGCTCACGATCTATGGGTATCTGCGCGAGGCGGGCTATGCGGTCCTCGTCGAGCAAGGGTGCGCGGAATGGCTTCCGGATGCGTCTTTGTGCACGATGTCGGAACTCGCCCAACGTGCCGATGTCGCCGTGGTCATAGGGGGTGATGGAACCTTGCTGGCGGCGGCACGAAACCTATATCTGCACGACATCCCTTTGATTGGTATCAATCTCGGGCGCTTGGGTTTTCTCGTCGATATCTCGCCAGATAGGGCAATCACGCGGTTGCAGGAGATTCTGGGTGGGAATCATCGGGCCGAGCAACGTTTTCCCCTGATTGCCCGAATCGTTCGCGATCGGGAAACGATTTTCCAGGGCACCGCGATCAATGAAGTCGTGGTCCATAGCTGGAGCGCGACCAGCATGATCGAAATCGAGACGACGATCGATGGCGTCTTCCTCAATACCCAGCGATCGGATGGCCTGATCGTGTCTACGCCGACGGGCTCCACCGCATACGCCCTATCGGCGGGTGGTCCGATTCTTTATCCCACCCTGGATGCCATGGTCTTGGCCCCGATCAATCCCCACACATTGTCGAACCGTCCCATCGTGATCGACGGAGATAGCGTGGTAGAGATCGCTTTTCGTCCGAACAAGCAATTCCGGGCGCAAGTCGTCTGCGATAACCTTCCCTTTCCGGAAGTCTCGATCGAAGACCGGATCGAAATCCGCAAGGCGGATCGGCCGTTCCGCATTTTTCATCCTGCGGATTATGATTTTTTTGCAATCTTGCGCCTCAAGCTCAATTGGAGCGCTCGTTAAACCCATCTCATGCTCGTTAGCCTCAGTATACGGGACCTCGCGGTAGTCGCTTCCTTGGATCTGGAATTCCATCCCGGTTTCACCGTCCTCACCGGCGAAACCGGAGCCGGCAAGTCCATCCTCCTGACGGCGTTGGGACTTGCTCTCGGGGACCGCGCGGACACGGGCTTTGTGCGCCCCGGAGCCGAGCGTGCCGAGGTGAGCTTGCTCTTCGACCTCGGCGATGCGGCGACCGCCCGGGACTGGCTGCGGGAACACGAATTGATCGAGGCGGATAGCGAAGAATGCCTGATCCGGCGAATCGTCACCACCGACGGTCGTTCACGCGCCTTCATCAACGGACGCCCCGTCACCCTGCAAAGCTTGCAAGGGCTGGGCAGACACCTATTGGAGATCCACGGCCAGCATGCCCATTTGCATCTGCTCCAGAGCGGGGAGCAAAGACAGCTTCTCGATCGATATGCTGGAAACGACCCGCTCACCATCGAACTCACTGAATTGTTCAAGCGTTGGAAATCGGTTATGCAACAACTGACCGGTCTTCACCAAGACGCAGGCGAGCGCCTCTCCCGCCTGGAGCTACTGGAATACCAAATCGAAGAGCTGGAGCAGGAAGGGATCACCGAGCTGGATTATGCGGCGTTGTGCGAAGAACATGAACTCTTGGCGAACCTCGACAAGATCCTCGCCGTCGGACAAGCCCAACTCGGTCTTCTGTATGAGGACGAGGCGATGTCCGTAAACGGATTGTTGACACAGTCGATCCAGGCTTTCGGCGAACTGACACAAAGCTCGCGCGAATTCGCTCTCATCCGGGACCTGCTGGAAAGCGCCCGGATCCAGGTCAAGGAGGCGGCGTCCGAGTTGCGCCACCAGCTGAACCATCTGGAGCCAGATCCGGCACGGCTCACCGCTTTGGAACGACGCCTGGCGGAGATTCACCAACTAGCTCGGAAACACCACGTGCGGCCGCAAGAACTACCGGATCGACTGGCCCAACTGAAAGACGAATGGGCGGCGCTCACAGCAGGAAGCGAACAACTTGAATTGCTCGAACGGGAGCGTGACGCATTGCTGGCGGCTTACACGAACCTTGCCGAGCGCCTCTCCACGCGCCGCAGACAGGCCGCATCGGAACTTCAAGACCGAGTTTCCCGGTTGATTCAGGAACTGGGCATGCCACAAGGGCGCTTCGAGATTTCGATCGAGCGCCAACCGGGGGATACACCCTCCCCCCACGGCTGGGACGCAATCGAGTTCCAAGTCAGTGCCAACCCGGGCTTGCCGCTCCGTCCACTCAGCCGTATCGCCTCGGGGGGCGAGCTTTCGCGGATCAGTCTGGCGATCGAAGTCGCCGTGCTCGCCCAAAAGACCACACCGACCCTAATCTACGATGAAATCGACACCGGCATCGGCGGACGGGTGGCGGAGATCGTCGGACAAAAGCTACGCACTCTCGGCAATGACCGACAGGTCTTTTGCGTCACTCACCTACCCCAGATCGCCGCCCAGGGCCATCATCACCTGCTGGTGGAAAAAAGCGCCCACGGCGGAATTACGCGATCGGTGGTGCGCGCCTTGCGAAACGACGAGCGAACGCGGGAAATCGCTCGCATGCTGGGCGGCGTTCGGATCACTGATCAGGCCCTGGCACATGCACAGGAAATGTTAACTTTGGCGCAATAAAGCTGCCGATTTCACGTCCCTGCGTTACAATTACGCCCGTTTCGATTTCGCCCGGCAACCGCCGTGAACCCCATCCGCTTTCTGCCCGAATGGGCTAGACAATCCGCCGTCCTGATCGCCTGGCCCGAGCCCCAGGGCGACTTCCACCGTTGGTTCGCGGAAGTGGAGAATACTTACCGGGCCATCGCGGCGGCGATCAGTCACCGGGAGACGCTTTTGATCGCTTGCCGTGACGAACCACACAAAAACCGGGTTCGGGAACAGTTACGACACTGCGACGCCGTCCTGGAGCGGGTCTGCCTCCTGACCTTGCCCTACGACGACATCTGGGTTCGGGATACTGCGCCACTCGCCGTGCTGAACGAAGGTATCGCCGAGCTCGTGGATTTCCGCTTCAACGGCTGGGGCGGCAAATATCCACATGCTAACGATGCCGCCTTCGGCGAACGTCTCGTCGCGACCGGTGTTTTCGCCTCGACTCCTCGCAAAGCCATCGGCTTCATACTCGAGGGCGGAAGCATCGAGACGGACGGCAGCGGAACCTTGCTGACCACCAGCCGCTGCCTGCGCAACCCGAACCGCAATCCCGGTCTGACGCGGACGGAAATCGAGTCCCGCCTGACCGAAACCCTCGGTGTGGAACGCATCCTCTGGCTCGATCATGGCCACGTGGAAGGAGACGACACCGATGCGCATATCGATACGCTGGCCCGATTTTGTTCGGTGGACACGATCGCCTACACGACCTGTACCGACCCCACGGATTCGCATTATCAGCCCTTGCGAGACATGGCGGCACAGCTCTGCGAATTCCGCCGACGCGATGGACGTCCGTATCGTCTGGTCCCTCTTCCGATCCCCACGGCCATCCGCAACGAAGAAAGAAAACGCTTGCCCGCCAACTACGCGAATTTTCTGATCGTCAACGATGCGGTACTGGTGCCCATCTACGACGATCCAGCGGATACCATTGCGATCGAACGGATCGGCACCTGCTTCCCCGACCGGGAAATGATCCCGATCCGCTCTGCCGCGCTGATTCACCAATATGGCAGCTTGCACTGCATGACCATGCAATTCCCCGAACCTGTGCCGATCCGTCACCCATGAAATCCGAATTGAAACTCGCTTTGGTGCAACAGGCTTGTAGCGGCACCCGAGAGGAAAATCTCGCTGCATCCGCGGATGCGATCCGAAATGCTGCCGCACTCGGCGCCGAGCTGGTACTCCTGCCGGAACTGCATCTCGGTCCGTACTTTTGCCAAACCGAGGACTACCATCACTTCGAACTAGCAGAACCGATCCCCGGCCCCACCACCGAGGAATTGGCCGGACTGGCGAGGGAGCTTGGGATCGTCATCGTCGCCTCCCTGTTCGAACGACGCGCCCCGGGTCTCTACCACAACACCGCCGTCGTCCTGGAGAAGAACGGCACGCTGGCCGGGAAATACAGGAAGATGCACATTCCCGATGACCCTGGTTATTACGAAAAATTTTTCTTCACCCCGGGGGACTTGGGATTCCAACCCATCGAAACCTCGGTCGGGAATCTCGGCGTTCTCGTTTGCTGGGACCAATGGTATCCGGAGGCGGCCCGCCTCATGGCGCTGGCGGGTGCGGAAATCCTTCTCTATCCCACGGCGATCGGTTGGAACCCGAATGACGACCCGAGCGAGAAAGACCGCCAGCTCGAAGCCTGGATCACGGTGCAGCGCGCACATGCCATCGCCAATGGGATCCCGGTTGCGGCGTGCAATCGCATCGGCAGCGAAGCCGACCCGAGCGGACAGACGAAAGGCATCGCATTCTGGGGAAACAGTTTCGTGGCCGGCCCGCAGGGGGAGATCCTGGGCCACGCCAACGATTCTGACAGCACCCTATTGCTGGTAGAAATCGATCGACGACGGTCCGAGACCATCCGGCGCATCTGGCCTTTTCTCAGGGACCGTCGTATCGACGAATATGGAGGACTGACGCGACGTTATTTGAAGTAGGTTTGCCGGGGCGTCACCCGGTGGTAGAGCCGAAGGCTACCACCGGTTAGGTCCGAATCTCGAACTCCTTGATGTCCCGGCCCTGAGCCAATAGGGCTTGCAACCATCTCGGTTTTACGCCTCGACCGCTCCACTTTTCGGCCGGATTGTAGGGATTTTGGTACTTCGCGGGCACCTTACCCCCGCGACGGGGTGCTGGCTTCGACACCTCCTTGGAAACGTCCTCGATGATCTGAAACCTCACTCCTGCTTTGGATGCCAACTCGTTCATTTGGCGAATATACTCCCGTCGCTGGCTTTCCTGTTTTTCCCTGAGTGTTTTCTGTGCAGCTTCGATCAGAGCCTGCAAATCCTCGATCGAATATCCTGACAAATTATGTTGCATGAGACAACCTCTGTGTGTGAACTTAAGCCATTAGATAACGGTAATTATCATACATAATTTCACCATCGTCATTCAATGGCGTGTGGACTCGCAGACCTTCTTCCTACTCCCGAATCATCTGGATCGGGCATTCCTCGACTCGCCAGAATGCAACCAACCCATTATAGATTGTGAAGAGTCTTGACGAGGAATCGCCAAACCAGTCGCGTCCTGTTACGAATTTTTGACATCATGAATCCTGAAAAGCAATCCTCTGCAATTTCTTCACCCGTGCAGCCGATATTGCCGACGACGCCGCACCTACCGATTCGTTGGGGAGGACTGGCCGGATGCGGGGATTCCCTCGCGATCGCATCTGCCTTTGAGAAATCCCCTGGTATCTTCCTGATCATCACGCCGGACACACGAACTGCTCTCCGTCTCGAACACGAGATCGAAGTATTCCTGGGATCCTCGGCGCCGATCCTACCATTTCCGGATTGGGAAACCTTGCCGTATGACGTGTTTTCCCCCTTGCCCGAAATCACGTCACAAAGACTCCGTACCCTCTTTGAATTATCCCACATCCGCGAAGGCTTGTTGATTTCCCCGGCCTCGACGCTATTGCACAGACTGGCACCACGCACACATACCTTGGCCAACACCTTTTCGTTAAAGACGGGCGGGAGGCTTCACATCGATCACATGCGACAACGGCTCGAGGCCATCGGTTATCAATGTGTTTCACAAGTCTTGCAGCACGGCGAGTTTGCGATTCGAGGTTCGATATTCGATCTTTTTCCGATGGGCAGTCTCCATCCCTATCGGATCGAGCTGTTCGACGACGAGATCGAGACGATCCGCACTTTTGATACCGAAAGCCAACGTTCGATCGAAAAGGTGGCGAGCATCGATCTGTTTCCCGCGCGTGAGTTTCCATTCGACGAGAATGCCATCAAACGGTTTCGTCGCGAATTTCGCAACGAATTCGCCGACTTCACCCGGCAAAGTAGCTTGTATCTGGATGTCAGCAAGGGGATCGCTCCCGGGGGTATCGAATACTACATACCCTTATTCGTCGAGCATACCGAAACGCTGTTCGATTATCTGCCCGACCATACCGTCTTGTTTCTCCTCCGTGACGTCGATCTCGCGGTGCGCGCTTTCCATGACGACGCCTTGACGCGCTACCACCAGCGTCGGACCAATCTCGACAGACCGGCGTTGCCCCCGGAACGGTTGTTCCTGGATCCACCGGGCTTCGAATCCCTGCTCGCCAAATTTCCTCGGATTCACCTCACCCAAGAAAGCGGGGTCGAAGAGAAGGCCGGTGGCGAAGTGATCGATTTCCGCTGCACCCCTCCGTCCTTACTCGCCGCAGATCCGAAAAAATCGGAGCCCTTGCAATCGCTCGCAAGTTTCGTTGCGTCATTCCCCGGCAGGGTGTTGTTGGTAGCCGAATCGGCGGGCCATCGCGAGACTTTCGCCGCTCGTCTCGGAAAACACGGGCTTCATCCCAAGATCATCACAAGCTGGAAAGAATTTCTCAGCGGAAACGATCCCCTGTGCTTGATGGTGGCAGCGATCGACCAAGGCGTCGTGCACGAGCCGTCCGCTCTCGCGATCCTTACGGAGACGCAGGTCTTTGGCGCCAAGGTACCGCAAAGTCGGCGACGCCGGACCAGGGATCGGGACTTTGGTCAACTCTTGCGCGATTTGGCGGAATTGGAAATCGGCGCGCCGGTCGTGCATCGCGAACATGGCGTGGGACGATACCTGGGACTTCAGCGTCTTCAGACCGGGGGTATCGACGGGGAATTTCTCACCCTACAGTATGCCGAGGGAGACAAACTCTACGTGCCGGTTTCCTCTCTTGCACTGATCACCCGATATAGCGGTGCTCATCCGGATCAAGCTCCCCTCCATAAGCTCGGTGGCGATCAATGGCAGAAGGCGCGCCGCAAGGCGCTCGAGCAGATCAAGGACGTCGCCGCCGAACTGCTCGCCATTCACGCCAAAAGGGCGGCAGTCTCCGGCAAGAGCTTCGAGACCCTGACCGAGGACTACGCCGCCTTCGCCGCGCAATTTCCATTCGAAGAGACCCCGGACCAGGAGGCAGCCATTCTCGATGTCATCCGGGATCTCGGCAGTCCCCGGCCGATGGACCGGGTCGTCTGTGGCGACGTGGGTTTCGGCAAGACCGAGGTTGCCATGCGAGCCGCATTCATCGCCGCCCAGAATGGCCGTCAAGTCGCCGTACTCGTCCCTACCACCTTGCTCGCCCAGCAGCATTACCAGAATTTCCTCGATCGCTTTGCGGATTGGCCCTTCCGCATCGAGGTCTTGTCCCGATTCGTCTCCCGGAAGCAGCAGGCACAGGCGATCGAAGACATCGCCGCGGGCAAGGTCGACATCGTGATCGGGACCCACCGGTTATTGCAAAAGGATATTCGCTTTCGGGACCTCGGTCTGATCATCGTCGATGAAGAGCATCGTTTCGGCGTCAGCCAGAAGGAACATTTCAAGAAACTGCGAAGCGAGGTGGATTTCCTTGCGCTCACCGCCACCCCCATTCCGCGCACGCTCGACATGGCGATGTCCGGGCTGCGGGATATCTCGATCATCGCCACGCCACCACCCAACCGCCACGCCATACGGACTTTCGTCTCGGAATGGAGCGATGCGCTGGTACAGGAGGCCATCGAGCGTGAGATCAAACGGGGCGGACAGGTGTATTTCGTGCACAACAAGATTGAGACCCTGGAGAAGGTCGCCCAGCGGCTGACGCGGCTAGTCCCCGGTATGCGCCTCGAGATGGCACATGGCCAAATGGCGGAACGGGACCTCGAGCGCATCATGCTGGACTTCTATCATCAACGCTTCAACCTGCTGCTCTGCACGACCATCATCGAAAGCGGGATCGACATCCCGAGCGCGAATACCATACTCATCGACCGTGCCGACACTTTCGGCCTGGCGCAGTTGCACCAACTCCGCGGGCGGGTCGGGCGCTCGCATCACCGCGCCTATGCCTACCTGCTCGTCCCTCCAAGGCAGGCAATGGCGACGGACGCCATTCGCCGGCTGGAAGCCATCGAAGCGGCCGGCGAACTCGGCTCGGGATTCCTACTATCGTCCTATGACCTGGAGATACGCGGGGCCGGTGAACTGCTCGGTGAGGAACAAAGCGGCCAGATCCAGGAAATCGGCTTCACGCTTTACACGGAGTTGCTGGAACGCGCCGTCCAGGCCCTCCGATCCGGCCGAATGCCGGAACTGGAGGGCGAACTCGCCGCAGGAACGGAAATCGATTTGCAATGCCCTGCCCTCATACCGGACAATTACTTACCGGACGTCACCACCCGCCTGGTTCTCTACAAGCGGATCGCGAGTGCGCAGAATGACGAGGAATTACGGGCCCTACAAGTCGAGATGATCGATCGTTTCGGACTCCTGCCCGATGCCACGAAAAATCTATTCGCTATCGCCGAGTTGAAACTCCGGGCTGCCAGGCTGGGCATACGGAAGATCGAGAGCGGTTCCAATGGTGGCCAAATTTTGTTCGACACCCGTCCCCAGATCGACCCCAGCAAGGTGATCCACCTCGTCCAGAGTCACCCGGGCACCTATCGCTTCGGGGGTCCCGACCGCCTCCGGTTCCAGCGGAACATGGGAAATGCGAGCGAGCGGATCCGTTTCATCGAAGGTCTGCTGGATCAATTGTCTGGGTGATGAACGCGATGGCCGCGTGATCGCTCGTATTCTTTAGAATATTACGGATAGCGCTTGATCCTTGCCGCGCGCCTTGAACCAGCTGGCTCACTCCGGTATAGTAACTCTTCTTTTCGATCTGTACCGGATCACCGATTCCATGGCGAGCCGCGTCGGTCCCCTCGCAATGATACGCTGCGAACCCCGCCAGGCCCGGAAGGGAGCAACGGTAACAGCGGATTCGTGTGCCGGGGTGTGGCTGGCGTGGCGCGCCTCCCTTCACCGTCCGTAGGACGTACCCGCATGTTGTATCAGGCGCTCGCTCGCAAATGGCGGCCACGCAATTTCACGGAAGTCGTCGGACAGGAGCATGTAGTCCGAGCGCTGACCCATGCCCTCGAATCCGGGCGGATGCATCATGCCTATCTCTTCGCGGGCACGCGCGGGGTCGGCAAGACTACACTCGCGCGCCTCCTGGCAAAGGCGCTCAACTGCGAAACCCGGCAAGGAGCAAACCCTTGTGGGGCTTGCCAGAACTGTAACGAAGTAGACACCGGACGCTTCATCGACCTGATCGAGGTCGACGCGGCCTCGCGCACCAAGGTCGAAGACACCCGCGAACTGCTGGAAAATGTGCAGTACGCCCCCGGTAGGGGACGTTTCAAGGTCTATCTGATCGACGAAGTGCACATGCTTTCCGGGCACAGCTTCAATGCCCTGTTGAAAACGCTCGAAGAGCCGCCACCCCACGTCAAATTCCTACTCGCAACAACCGATCCGCAAAAGATTCCGGTCACAGTGCTGTCGCGCTGCCTGCAATTCAACCTGAAACGGCTGGCGCCGGAACAAATCCGAGCCCAGATGCAGCGGATCCTCGAATTGGAAAACATCGGCTTCGAAGTGGGAGCGTTGCGCGCGCTGGCTCGTGCCGCCCAAGGCAGCATGCGTGACGGCCTGAGTCTTTTGGATCAGGCGATCGCGCACTGCGGAGGGCATTTGAGCGAAACCGGGGTAAGCGCGATGCTGGGCACAGTGGCCCGGGAACCCGTGTTCGGCCTGCTCCACGCCCTCGCCGCGGCGGATGCGTCGCAATTGTTGGACGCCTCCGCCAAGCTTGCCGAATTCGCGCCGGATTACGGCGATGTATTACAGCAGATGTTGGCAATCCTGCACCACGTCGCGATCGCCCAGTGGCACCCGAAAGCGGTCACGAACGAGGAAGAAGGCGAACGAATCCTTGCGCTCGCCCGTCTTCTTTCCCCGGAAGACACGCAGCTTTATTACCAAATCGGCTTGCTGGGCCAGCGCGATCTCCCGCTCGCACCGGATTCGCGCGACGGTTTCGAGATGATTCTCTTGCGGATGCTCGCGTTCCGCCCGGCCGAGGTCGAAGCCGTGACGACCGCCACTCCTTCCCCGTCACGAGCCCCGACGGACGAATCGGGTCCTGGGGAGACCTATGTCATACCGGACGGCAGCGATCGGGAGGCCGTCACTCCGCCGCGCATGGGCGGGCACACCGGGATGGGATCGGGAAAACTGGATTGGCCGCAGATGATCCGCTCCATGAATCTCACCGGCATGACCCGGCAGCTTGCCAGCCACTGTGTCTTGCGCAAAATCTCCGACCAGGTTTGTGAATTGTGGCTCGACCGCCAACAGGCGCAGATTCGCGCCCCCCAGATCGAGTCCAATCTCGAACGGTCCTTGCAGCAATATTTCGGGCGCCCGCTCAAACTGGTGATCCATACCGACACCCTGCAAGAGGAAACGCCCGCGATCGCGGAGAAACGTGCCCAGGACGAGCGCCAGCGCATCGCCGAGATCGAAATCGAAACGGATGAAACCGTGCGGGCATTCCGGGACCTATTCGATGCCCGCGTTTTGTCCGGCTCGACCCGGCCGATCGACCCCAACTGACCCCGCAGAGGGATAGACGATGAAAAACCCGTTAGCCAACCTGATGCAGCAAGCTCAGCGCATGCAGGAAAGCTTGCAAAAAGCCCAAGAAGAACTCGCCGCCATGGAGATTCAGGGAGAATCCGGTGGCGGTCTGGTGAAAATCCGCCTCAACGGCAAGCGTGAGGTGCTCAAAATCGACATCGACGAAAGCCTCCTGAAAGAGGACCGCGCCATCCTTGAGGACCTGATCGCCTCGGCTTTCAACGACGCGGTGCGCCGTGTGGCCAAGATCAAACAGGAAAAGCTGGCGAATATTACCGGGGGTCTTGGGTTTCCGACCGGATTCAATATGCCGTTCTAGACCCCATGCGGCAGCCCGGAGCCATTGTCGAGGTAATCGACGCGCTGCGGTGTCTTCCCGGAGTCGGGCCGAAGACTGCGCAGCGCATGATGCTGCATCTCCTGCAACGCGACCGCGAGGGTGCCCGGCGTCTGGCTGAAGCTTTACAGAAGGCGCTAGCGGTCATCGGTCATTGCAAATCCTGCCGGATGTTGACCGAAGGTGAGCTGTGCCAGTTTTGTGCGGCCCCGTCTCGCGACCGCTCCCAGCTTTGCGTCGTGGAAACCCCTGCGGAAGTTTTCGCAATCAGTAGGGCGACCGGCTATAAGGGCGTTTTTTTCGTGTTGAACGGTCGGCTTTCCCCACTGGACGGAATCGGACCGACGGAATTACGACTCGACCTGTTGGAAAGCCGTCTGCGGGGTGGCGAGATCACCGAAGTCATTCTCGCCACCAGCATGACCGTCGAAGGCGAGGCCACGGCCCACTACGTCTGTGAAATCGCCCGCCGGCACCGCATACGCACCACACGGATCGCCCACGGCGTGCCCTTCGGCGGAGAGCTGGAATACGTCGACGGTGCCACTTTGTCGCACGCCTTCAACGGCCGCAAGGATTTTTGAACCTTACCCTGAGCGAGGGACCCCCCATGACAGACTGTATCTTCTGCAAGATGGTGGCCGGCGAGATTACGCCGTCGGTGGTCTATGAGAATGATCTCGTCCTGGCGTTTCGCGACATTCATCCGCAAGCGCCGGTACACGTCCTGGTGATTCCCAAGACTCATGTCCCGACGCTGAACGAACTCGCCGAGGGACCGCCAGAACTGCCGAAGGCGCTGCTCGATGCCGTACGGGAGGTGGCGAAAATCGAAGGCCTGACCGATTCCGGCTATCGAACGGTCATCAACTGCCGTGCCGATGCCGGACAGGAAATCGACCATCTCCATCTCCATATCCTTGGCGGCCGCCGCATGAAATGGCCGCCCGGTTGAAACGGGCGGGAGACCCGGCGCTCCGCCATGGTTCGGGCGACCGCTGCGGAAGACTCGGTTTCCGAGGTCATTCTCCTTCCGGATTGAAATCCATACCCAAGATGGTCCAGCTCTTGGGATCGGTCTGGTCATCCCCCGTCAACCTGAGCTTGCAGGCGAACTTGTGGGCCCCTGCCTCTTTGCTATCGTTCGTGAGTACGACCGAGCGCAAGATATAGGTTTTGTTGCCCAAGGCCCAAGCCTCATACTGCTCGTCTTCGAACTCGGCATTCTCCGGAACCGTCCGATCTTCGATCAACGCCGCCTTGCAGTGCATGAGCGCAAAGTCGGTGCGTTCGTTCTTCACCTTCCCGAGCGGCTCTTCCTCTTCCTCTTTCACGTCGAAAAAGTCCGATTCGGCAACTTTCGTGACCAGAGGTACCACTCCCTTGTTCAGAAGAACGTAAAGACCGATGATAAAAAGAATGAATAGTAGTATGGAGGTTTTGCGGCGCATGATGCTCCTCTTTATTGTTTTATGACGAACGAATGATAGATGGCTCTCGCCGTCGCAGCGACCGGTCAGCGGTGAACGCGCGCAATTTTGCGGTACGGGAAACCAAATGTATACAAGCAACGAAAGCTCGCCGGCCTCCCTTTCCCTGAAACCGCCCGCCAAACTAGTCGTGGCGATTTCCTCCCGGGCCCTGTTCGATCTCGACGAATCCCATCGCATATTCGAAACGGAAGGCAAGGAAAAGTTCTGCCGTTATCAGATCGAGCACGAGGACGAAGTCTTGGCGCCCGGTATGGCCTTTCCCCTGGTACGAAAATTTCTGGCGCTCAACGAACGCCTCCCGAACCCGATCGTCGAGGTGATCCTTTTGTCTCGGAATAGTGCGGACACCGGGCTCCGGGTCTTCCATTCGATCCAATATCATGGACTCGACATCACCCGCGCGGCATTCACGAGTGGACAACCGCCATTCCGATACATCGCCGCGTTTGGCGCTCATCTGTTCCTTTCAGCGAACGCCGATGACGTAGCCAAGGCCTTGGAGCAAGGGCACGCCGCCGCGACCATCCTGGCATCCTCTGCGCGCGACACCGATTCGGAGCAACTCCGCATCGCTTTCGATGGCGACGCGGTCTTGTTCTCCGATGAGTCGGAGCGTATTTATCGCTCCGACGGATTGGAAGCCTTTACGGAAAACGAGCGGGCCTCGGCCCGGGAACCGCTCTCGGGCGGACCGTTCAAGAACTTTCTGGCGGTCCTGCATCATGTGCAGACTCACTTCGAACCCGATCAGTCACCGATTCGCACGGCTCTCGTGACCGCACGCGGGGCGCCGGCGCACGAACGTGTGGTGCGCACCCTCAGAGCTTGGAACATCCGTATCGACGAAGCACTGTTTCTCGGCGGCATGGACAAGGGCCCATTCCTCAAAGCGTTCGGAGCCGACATCTTTTTCGATGACCAGAAAAGCCACTGCGAGACCGCTCGCCGCCATGTCACGACCGGCCACGTGCCCCATGGCATCGCCAATCAGATGGGCGAAACCCACGGCTAGAGCAACACCTTGTAAGGCTCCCCTTCGAGTTCGCGGACCAATCGCGGAACCAAGTAACCGGGCAGGCGCTGGCGCAGCGCTTCGTAGAGGGCTACGGCATGCTCTTCGGCGACTTCGAAGTGCGCCGTCCCACGCACCCGATCCAAGACATGAAGATAGTAAGGGTGAACCTGGTGTGCGAATAACGCCTCGCTCAAGCGAATCAAGGTCTCCTCGTCGTCGTTGACGCCACGAAGGAGAACGGCCTGGTTGAACAAAGTGACCCCGGCCTCCCTCAGTCGGGACAGAGCCGCACCGACTTCCGCGTCGATTTCCCGCGGGTGGTTGGCATGGATGACCACGATGATAGGCAAACGCTGGCTTCTCAGGATTTCCGCGAGCCCCCGCGTGATCCGGGACGGCAGCACCACCGGCACGCGGCTGTGGATTCGCACCCTTTTCAGGTGCGGTATGGTTTCGAGAAGCCGGAACAGCCGGCCGAGCCGTACATCGCCGAGGAGCAGCGGGTCACCGCCGCTCAAGATGACTTCCTCGATGTCGCGGTTGCCCTCGATATAAGCGATCGCCGAACCCTCAGCTTGGCGGGTCAACTGACTTTCCCCATAGGGAAACTCACGCCGAAAGCAATAGCGGCAATGAATCGGGCAAGCTCCGCTAGTGATCAGCAACACTCGTCCGCGGTACTTGTGCAACAACCCGGGAGCCACGACCGCCCTGCGATCGCCGACCGGATCGCTGACGAAACCCGGCACGGATCTCGCTTCGCTGGCAAGCGGCAAAACCTGGCGCAACAAAGGATCGGCGGCATCGCCTCTGCCCATGCGATTGGCATAAGAACGCGGCACCCGAAACGGAAAAAGACGCACCGCCTCCGCGCTGGCGAGATTCGTATCCAGCCCAAGGTAACGCAACAATTCCTCGGCCGTGCCGAAACCCTCGGCTAGATCGGCTTGCCATTTTTCCGCTGTCGCTGTCATTGGTTTGAGGCTGCGATCCCTGCGGACGAATTCGCTTCGCGAAACGAAAGCTGTCAATTATAATAGTATACATTTTTTCTCTAGGGAACCCGAATGAGGTATTCATGGCTTTATTTAGCACCAATGAATTCAAATCCGGCTTGAAAGTCATGCTGGAAGGTGACCCCTGCGTCATCCTTGAGAACGAATTCGTCAAACCCGGAAAGGGACAGGCGTTCAATCGCGTAAAGCTGCGTAACCTCAAAACCGGGCGCATCATCGATCGGACGTTCAAGTCCGGGGAAACCATCGAAGGCGCGGACGTCGTGGACATGGAAATGCAGTACCTTTACTACGACGGCGAACTCTGGCATTTCATGGTCCCCGACTCGTTCGAACAGTATGCCGCCGACGCAAGTGCCGTGGGGGAAGCCCAAAAATGGCTGAAGGAACAGGACTTGTGCATCGTCACCTTGTTCAATAACGTGCCGATTTCGGTGCAGCCACCGAACTTCGTCGAACTCACCATCACTGAAACCGATCCAGGTGTACGGGGTGACACCTCCGGCGGCGGCGGCAAACCCGCGACTCTGGAAACGGGTGCGGTCGTAAGGGTTCCCCTATTCGTCCAAACCGGGGAAGTCATCAAAGTCGATACCCGGACCGGAGAATACGTAGCCCGTGTCAAATGACCCGACGCCCGCCTGGCGTCCGGCCTGCTCGCTGGAACTACTGCGCCGGCGAGCAGAACTCCTTGCAGGGATCCGCGCTTATTTCGCCGAACACGGGGTGCTCGAAGTAGAGACACCCCTCCTTTCCCGCACCACGGTCACCGACCCGCATCTCAGCGTCTTCGAGACTACTTACAGGGGCGGAAAATCGGTGAGGTTATACCTACAGACGTCACCGGAATTCGCCATGAAGCGCCTGCTCGCAGCCGGCAGTGGCTCGATCTACCAGATCTGCAAGGCCTTTCGCAACGAAGAACTCGGTCGCCTGCACAATCCCGAGTTCACCCTGCTCGAATGGTATCGGGTCGGATTCGATCTGGACGACCTCATCGCCGATACGGATGCTTTGTTGCAGGCACTGAGCCACGGCGTTCGCCTCTTGGGGCCCTCGGAAAAGACTTCGTACCGCGAGGCATTTCTCGATTACACCGAGGTCGATCCAATCGAGGCACCGTGGCAAGAGTTCGTGCAATGCGCCCGCGAACACGGTCTCCCGGAAGCCATAGACCTCTGCGGGAAGAATCGATCCCTGTGGCTGGATTTCTTCTTCAGCCACCTGGTTCAACCCCACCTCGGCGCCGGCCGTTTCACCTATGTCCTGGATTTTCCCGCCGTGCTGCCCTCGCTGGCCCGAACCAAGCCCGAGGACAACCGCCTCGTGCAGCGGGTCGAGGTGTTTTTGGACGGATTGGAACTTGGCAATGGATTCTTCGAGCTCACCGACCCCAGGCAACAGGAACAACGTTTCGACCGCGACCTCGCCGAACGTTCGGCATCGGGTCTTTCCGTCCCCGGCAAGGATCAGCGTCTCCTCGCCGCCCTCACTGCCGGTCTCCCCGATTGCGCCGGAATGGCCCTCGGCGTCGATCGCCTCCTGGTAGCGCTTTATGGACTCGAGTCCGTCGGCGAGACCATGACGTTTCCATTCGAGATTGCCTGACGGATCTTCGCACCGAACCTCAGCCGACTCGATGGCGCTCAAAACCATGCGGGGTCCAACGCAGGTATTCACCGCAATCCCTCCATTCCGCGAGAACGAGGCGTCGTAACGCTCTTCCCGTCGCTGAGATGCGGTGGTCGGCCGGCCGGTGGGTGTGGCCATGGAGCAACGTGTCGACGGCGAAGCGATCGCAGACGCGGATGACTTCATCACCGTTCACGTCCATGATTTCCAAAGGCTTGCCCCGTTTGTCGAAAAAGCTCCGCAGGCGATACCAGCGTGCATAGAGCCTGCGGGCGAACAGCGGCTTGCTGAGCGCCGCCTGCTTCCACTCGGCGCTACGGACTCGGCGCCGCACTTCCTGATAATGAACATCATCGGTGCATAGGAGGTCCCCATGCGTCAACAAGATGCGGTCTCCGTAACGTTCGACTACGGTATAATCGTCGAGTAAGGATATGCCCGTGCGGTCCGCAAAACCGTCCCCCACCAGGAAATCACGGTTGCCGTGTTGAAAATAGACGCGCGTGCCGGAATCGACGAGCCGGCGCAGGGCTAACTGCACTGCGCCAACGGGGAAGCCACGATCATCGTCCCCCAGATAGGCATCGAATAAGTCGCCCAGGATATACAAACTTTCGGCTCGCACCGCGCGTTCGGTGAGAAAGCGCTGGAATAGGGCGACCCTCCTCGGCTGCACCGCGCTGAGATGCAGATCCGCTATGAAAAGCGTTTCCGGTATCGACATGGGAGAACGATTCACGCGGCATCATACCGCCAAGGGCTTGAAAAAATGGCAGTTCTAGAACGCAGATTTATGCTATTATAAGCATCTGGTTAGACGGGGTCGACCGGACCATCGTCGTGAGCGGCGCCCCTCGAGGGCGTTTTTCGTTTTCTGATGGACGTAAGAACAATCGCACCGGGCCTCGAGCCCTTTTTTATTTTATTGGGTAGCCCACGATGGCAAAAATACCGGAGCACTTGCAGCGCTTGATCGAACCGGTCGTCGTCGGGCTCGGCTACGAATTGGTGGGAATCGAATTCGACGTCCGGTCGCGCATTCTGCGCGTCTATATCGACCAGGAGGGCGGCATCCGTCTCGACGATTGCTCCCGTGTCAGCCACCAGGTTAGCGGGATGCTCGACGTCGAAGATCCGATCCCCGGTAGTTATCAACTGGAAATCTCTTCTCCGGGGCTGGATCGGCCGCTGTTTACATTGGAACATTTCGAGCGCTTCCGCGGCTGTCTCGTACGCATACATACCGTGCGTCCGGTCGCTGCCCGGCGCAAGTTCAAAGGCCGCATCTCCGGTGTGGACGGTGGCATCGTCCAACTTGAAGACGAGCAAGGGCGCCACGAAATTCCTTTTGACCTGATTGACAGGGCCCGATTGGTACCTGAATTTGAATCCTGAGTTTTTGTAGGACGACCTGATGGCGAACAAAGAGATCCTGCTGGTAGTCGACGTGGTGTCCAATGAAAAGGACATCGAGAAGGAAGTGATTTTTTCTGCGATCGAAGAAGCACTGCGGACAGCGACGATCAAGCGCTACGACAACCGCTTCGATGTGCGTGTGAGCATTGATCGCAAGACCGGGGACTATGAAACTTTCCGTCGCTGGCAGGTCGTGGAACCCAACGAGGCGTTTCCCGGAGGGGTGGAATTTCCCGAAAAGCAGATTCTGCTCGAGGAAGCCCGCAAGACCCATCCAAAGATACAGCCTGGCGAATTCATCGAGCAACCGATCGCCTCCATCGAATTCGGCCGCATCGCCGCACAGACCGCCAAACAAGTCATCGTGCAGAAGGTCCGCGAAGCGGAGCGACGCAAGATCGCCGACGCTTACAGGAGCCGCGTGGGCGAACTGGTGACCGGAATCGTGAAACGCATCGAGCGTGGCAATGTCTACTTGGATTTGGGCGGCAACGTCGAGGCCTTCATTCCCCGTGACGAGATGATTCCCCGCGAGTCGGTCCGCACCGGCGACCGACTTCGCGGGCTTCTTACCGCCGTGCGTCCGGAAGCGCGTGGCCCCCAGCTGTTCGTGAGCCGCACCGCCCCAGAGTTGCTGATCGCGCTATTTCGACTGGAAGTACCCGAAGTCGGCGAAAACCTCATTCAGATCATGGGCGCGGCCCGCGATCCCGGAGTACGTGCCAAGGTGGCGGTCAAGAGCAACGATCCGCGTCTGGATCCGATCGGCGCCTGCATCGGCATGCGCGGTTCACGGGTGCAGGCGGTTTCCAATGAACTCGCCGGGGAGCGTATCGACATCGTGCTATGGAACGAAAACGAGGCTCAGTTCGTCGTCAATGCCATGTCTCCCGCCGAAATCGTCTCCATCGTCGTGGATGAGGACCGCCACAGCATGGACATCGCCGTCGCAGACGAAAATCTTTCCCAGGCGATCGGTCGCGGCGGACAAAACGTTCGTCTGGCCTCCGAACTCACCGGATGGACCCTGAACGTCATGAGTTCCACGCAGGCCCATGCCAAGACCCAGGAAGAGACCCAGATGCTCATCAAGAGCTTCGTCGAACAATTGGACGTGGATACGGAGGTGGCCGAGATCTTGGTCCGGGAAGGTTTTTCCACGGTCGAGGAACTCGCCTATGTACCTACCAAGGAGTTATTGGAGATCGAAGAGTTCGACGAAGAGACGGTGGAGGAATTGCGCAACCGGGCACGGGATGCCTTGCTGATCAAAGCGATTGCCTCTGAAGAAAAGCTCGAGGAATCCGAACCCGCGCCGGATCTGCTGGCGATGGAGGGGATGGACCGGGAACTCGCCTATCGTCTTGCCCGCCACGGCATCCGCACCCTGGAGGATCTCGCCGAGCAGTCCGTGGCGGATCTTTTGGAGATCGAAGCGATGGATGAGGAACGGGCGGCACGGCTCATCATGCAAGCCCGTTCGCCTTGGTTTGCCGAGGGTTGAGGGCCGATTACCACAAGGGGCTTATATCATGAGCGATGTAACGGTAAGACAATTGGCTGAAGTGGTGGGAATCCCCCTCGATCGGCTCATCCATCAGCTGGGCGACGCCGGGCTTAAGATCACCAACGCGGACGACGTTCTGAGCGATGCCGAGAAAGTGAAATTGCTCAATCACCTGCGGCAAAGCCATGGCAAGAGCCAGGACGACGTGACCGAGCCCAAGCGGGTGACGCTCCAGCGCAGATCGGTGACGGAATTGAAGCAGGGGACGATTCCCGGCAAGGGCGCGAAAACTATCAGCGTGGAGGTGCGCAAACGACGCACCTACGTCAAGCGTAGCGAACTGCCCGAGATCAGCGAGCGCCGTCTCGAGGCGGAAAAGGCCAGACAGGCCTTGGAGGAGCGGCAACGAGAGCTGGTCGAGCAGGAAGCCTTGCGAAAACAACAGGAAGAGTTGCGGCGCCAGCAGCTTGCGGAAGAGGAACGCCGTCGCCAGGAAGAAGCCGCGGCGGCAGCCGCCCGGGAACGGGTCGAGCGCGAGGCCGGCCGACCCGAACGTGCCGAAGAGAAGCCGCCCATCACCGAACCGGCAAAGGCCGCCGCCGAGGAAATGAAAGTCCCGCCGGTGTCTCCCGCCAAGGAGACCCGTGCGGCGCCCGCGCCGAGGAAGGCGAAAGCCGCCGAAGCACCTCGTGCCAAGGCGGTCGAACGCATCGAGGAAGAGCGTGCCGAAAAAAGGCCGTCCGGAATCGATCGTGGCTTGAGTCGCAAGGACGAATATCGCGAGCTCTATGCCGACGAGTCCCGCAAGACCGCTGGCGGCAGGAAGAAGAAACTCAAGGTCGGCAAGGTCTTCGTTGCGCCGGAACCGAAGCATGGCTTTGAAAAACCGACGGTGCCGATCGTCCATGAAGTGGCCGTCCCCGAATCCATCACGGTGTCCGATCTGGCCCAGCGGATGTCCGTCAAGGCGACGGAAGTCATCAAGACCCTGATGAAAATGGGAATGATGGCGACCATCAACCAGTCCCTGGATCAGGAAACCGCCATGCTGGTGGTGGAGGAAATGGGACACAAGGCCGTGGCCCGGAGGGAAGCCGACCTCGAAGCCGAGATCATGGCCAGCATCGGCGCCGAGACCGAAGCTCCGCGATTACCACGGCCACCGGTGGTGACGATCATGGGACATGTCGACCACGGCAAGACCTCGCTGCTGGATTACATCCGCAAGTCGAAAGTGGCAGCCGGCGAGGCCGGGGGGATCACCCAGCACATCGGCGCCTATCAGGTGAAAACCGACCACGGTTCGATCACCTTCCTGGACACCCCGGGGCATGCGGCATTCACCGCCATGCGCGCGCGCGGAGCGAAGGTCACCGATATCGTGGTCCTGGTGGTCGCGGCCGACGATGGCGTCATGCCGCAAACCCGCGAAGCCGTCGAACACGCACGCGCCGCAGGGGTACCGATCGTCGTGGCGATCAACAAGATCGACAAGGCGGACGCCGATCCCGATCGGGTCAAACAGGAACTGGTGGCCCTCAACGTCGTGCCCGAGGAATGGGGTGGCGATGTCCAATTCGTTCCGGTATCGGCAAAAGTCGGAACCGGCATCGACGCCTTGCTGGATGCCATCCTGGTCCAGGCCGAGGTGCTGGAACTGAAGGCGCCGGTCGACACTCCGGCCATCGGGGTGGTGCTGGAATCCAAACTCGAAAAGGGTCGCGGTCCGGTTGCCGACATCCTGGTCCAGAAAGGGACGCTGCGCAAAGGCGATTTTCTCCTCTGCGGCAAGGAAATCGGCCGGGTGCGCGCCATGTTCAACGAAAATGGCAAGCCCCTCAAGGAAGCCGGACCGTCGGCGCCGGTCGAAGTCCTGGGACTGTCGGGAGCACCGGAGGCCGGCGATGAATTCATCGTGGTTGCCGATGAACGCAAGGCCCGCGAGATCGCCCTCCACCGCGAGGAGAAACTGCGCACCTCCAAACTCGCGGCACAACCGGGAACGAAACTCGAGGACGTGTTCTCGCTCATGGGCGGCGAAGGAACCGTCGACCTGAATCTCGTCATCAAAGCGGATGTCCAGGGAAGCCTCGAGGCGCTGCGCACCGCCCTGACCGAACTGTCCACCGACAAAGTCAAGGTGAAAGTGATTGGCGGTGGTGTGGGTGGAATCTCGGAAACCGACGTCAATCTGGCTCTCGCCTCCAGCGCCATCCTCATTGGTTTCAACGTGCGGGCGGACGCCAGCGCCCGCAAACTGATCGAGGAGCGGGGCGTCGATCTGCATTATTACAGCGTGATCTACGACGCCATCGATGATGTCAAAAAAGCCATCCACGGCATGCTCGAACCGGAGTACAAGGAACAGATCGTGGGTGTGGCCTCGGTACGGGAAGTGTTCCGCTCTTCCAAGTTCGGAACCATCGCCGGCTGTCTCGTCACGGAGGGATATGTGCGCCGCAATCTGCCCGTCCGGGTATTGCGCGACAATGTGGTCATTTTCGAAGGCCAGATCGAATCGCTACGCCGTTTCAAGGACGACGTCAATGAAGTCAAAGCGGGCCTGGAATGCGGGATCGGGATCAAGAACTATACCGATGTCCGCGAACGCGATCAGATCGAAGTGTTCGAAAAGGTCTTGGTCCGTCCTTGAGCGGGGGTGAGTCATGCCGAGGGAATACAGCCGCAGCGACCGCGTCGCGGCACAGATCCAAAGGGAAGCCGCGGAGTTCCTGCGCACCGGCATCGACGCTCCGGAACTCGGGATGATCACCGTGAGCGATGTCGAGGTCAGCCGGGATCTCGCGGTAGCCAAGATTTATGTCACCTTTTTCGGCAGCAGCCTGGAGGTCGATGCCGCGCTCAAGCGGCTGAGTCAATTCGCACCCCGGCTGCGCCAGGAATTGGGGCGCCGTCTGCGCATCCGCATCCTCCCGGAAATCCGCTTTCACCACGATGAATCTCTCGAACGCGGTTTGCACCTAGACGAGATTTTGAAGACCCTTGCCAGCGAAAAGTCCAACCCGAAAACGGATCCCGATCACGAAGAATGAATTCCAGCCCGCAGCAAACGTCACCATCCGGCATTCTCTTGCTCGACAAGAGTCCCGGCTTGACTTCGAATCAGGCCCTGCAGCGTGCAAAACGACTGTTCGGAGTTCGCAAGGCGGGGCATACCGGGAGTCTCGACCCCCTCGCCAGCGGCATCCTGCCGATTTGTTTCGGCGAAGCCACCAAACTGTGCTGCTATCTTCTCGACGCCGACAAGACCTATTGGGTTCGAGCAAGGCTCGGCGTCATCACCGCTACCGGCGATGCCGATGGCGACATCTTGAGTGAACATCCGGTACCCGTGTTGGAATCGTCCTCGCTGCAGACCGTCTTGCGGCGGTTCACCGGGACGATTCGGCAAGTACCCCCGATGTTTTCCGCGCTCAAACATCAGGGGCGAAGGCTATACGATCTGGCGAGACGGGGCATCGAGGTGGAGCGCCCGCCGCGCGAGGTAACCATCTTCGAACTGACCCTCCTCGATCTCGGTCCGGATTCCCTCGACCTCCAAGTGGTCTGTTCCAAGGGCACCTATATCCGCAGTCTGGCCGAAGACATCGGCCGCGCCCTCGGCTGTGGTGCCCACGTGCAGGCGCTGCGACGCACGGCGGTGGGGCCTTTCAGCGTCGATCACGCTTACACCCTCGAGGTGTTGGAGTCGCTCCCAGCCGAGCGTCGGAGCGCCGTATTGCTCCCCGCCGACGCCATCGTCTCGCATTGGCCGAAAGTGGAGCTGAACTGGGAAATGGCCGGATTCTTCCGCCAAGGTCAACCCGTGTTCGTGCCCAAGGCTCCGACCTCCGGACGCTTGCGAGTCTATCGCCAGGATGGCTCGTTCCTCGGCATCGGTCAGATCGATGCAGGCGGTCGCGTCGCTCCCAAGCGTATCCTGGGCTCCGCCGGCAGCGGGGTGAAAAAGGCATCGTCCGAGGAGCGCGCGTCCGCCGCAATTGTTTCGTTCACCTTGTCGTGAACCTCCTGGAACAGTAAAATTGTTGATTCAATAAAGGTTTGTATCAGAAAAGAGATTGGAGAAGATCCCATGGCTTTCACCGCAGCGGAAAAGAGCGCCGTGATGCAGGAATATCGGCGCAACCCCAACGACACCGGCTCTCCGGAGGTGCAGATCGCGCTTTTGACCACCCGCATCAACCAACTGACCCCTCATTTCGTCAAACACAAGAAGGACTTCCATTCGCGCCGCGGCCTTCTGCGCTTGGTCAATCAACGCCGCAAGCTGCTGGATTATCTGAAGAACAAGGATCATGAACGTTACCGAGCGCTCATCGAGCGACTCGGCTTGCGCAAATAAGCTCTGACCCAATAGCCCAAGGAAAGCCCGTGGACCCGATCCGGAAGCAGTTTCAATACGGCGATTTCACCGTTTCCTTCGAGACGGGCGAGATCGCCCGTCAGGCGGATGCCGCCGTCATGGTGGATATGGCCGGCACGGTGGTGCTGGTCACCGTAGTGGGACGCAAGGAAGCCGCCGCCCACGTCGATTTCTTTCCGCTCACCGTCAACTACCAGGAAAAAGCTTATGCGGCCGGGCGCATCCCGGGAGGGTTCTTCAAACGCGAAGGGCGTCCGAGCGAGAAGGAAACCTTGACCGCGCGACTGATCGACCGCCCCATCCGGCCGCTGTTCCCGGACGGTTTCACCCACGAGGTACAAGTCATCGCGACGGTGCTTTCCCTCAACCCCGAAGTGGATCCCGACATCCCTTCGATGCTCGGTGCGTCTGCGGCACTGACCCTTTCCGGCCTGCCCTTTCGGGGACCGCTCGGCGCCGCGCGGGTCGGTTTCGTGGACGGTGCCTACGTCATCAATCCGACCAATTCCGTGCTGGAGACTTCGGAGCTCGACCTCGTCGTTGCCGGCACCGAAAAGGCCGTGCTGATGGTGGAATCCGAAGCGCGGGTCCTCCCCGAAGAAGTGATGCTCGGCGCGGTGCTCTTCGGACACGAGCGGATGCAGGAAGCGATTCGAGCCATCCGTGAACTCGCAACGAGCGTCGGCGTGACGCCGTGGGATTGGGAACCGCCAACCGCGGATGTCCTGCTCCAGGAAACGATCGAACGGCTCGCGCGGGCACCGCTCACGGAAGCCTATGCCATCGCCGACAAGCAGTTGCGTCAACAAAAGCTCCGGGAAACACGAAACGATGTGATTCAGGCGCTCACCGCCGACGGGCAGTACGAGGAGGCTCCGATCCGTCGTCAGCTGGAAAAACTGGAGGAGGCCATCGTGCGTGGCAACATCCTCGAACACGGCAAGCGGATCGACGGCCGCGACCTCAAAAGCATTCGACCGATCCGTATCCGCACTGGTGTGCTGCCGCGTACCCACGGCTCGGCTCTGTTCACCCGGGGCGAGACGCAGGCCTTGGTGATCGCCACCTTGGGAACCGGTCGAGACGCCCAGCTCATCGATGCGATCGAAGGGGAATACAAAGAGAACTTCATGTTCCATTACAATTTCCCGCCGTTTTGCGTGGGGGAGACGGGAGCGATCGGATCCCCCAAGCGACGCGAAATCGGGCACGGACGCCTGGCCAAACGTGGTGTCCAGGCCGTCATGCCCAGCGCGGAAGAATTCCCCTATGTGATCCGGGTGGTGTCGGAAATCACCGAGTCGAACGGTTCGAGCTCCATGGCCTCGGTCTGTGGCAGCAGTCTGGCGCTCATGGATGCTGGGGTCCCGCTCAAGGCCGCGGTGGCCGGCATCGCCATGGGCCTCATCAAAGAAGGAGACTCGTTCGCGATCCTGTCCGACATCATGGGCGATGAAGATCATCTCGGTGACATGGACTTCAAAGTCGCCGGGACCCGCGAAGGCGTCACCGCCCTCCAGATGGACATTAAGATCGATGGCATCACGCCGGAGATCATGCGACTGGCACTGCAACAGGCGCGGGAAGGCCGGTTGCACATCCTCGAAAAGATGAACGAGGTGCTCCCCGCGCCGCGCAAGGAAATGTCCGATTATGCGCCCCGCATCACCAGTTTCACTATCGATCCCAGCAAGATCCGCGAAGTCATCGGCAAAGGGGGTGCCACCATCCGCGCGATCACCGAGGAAACCGGTACCAGCATCGACATCAGCGACGACGGCGTGGTCAAGATCGCTTCGGTAGACAGGCAGGCTGGATTGGAGGCGCAGCGCCGCATCGAGGCGATCACGGCCGAAGTCGAGGTGGGCAAGGTCTACGAAGGCAGGGTGGCGCGCTTGATGGACTTCGGCGCCTTCGTCACCATTCTACCGGGCAAGGATGGACTGGTCCACATTTCCCAAATCTCGGATGAACATGTCGAGAAAGTCAGCGACAAGCTAGCCGAGGGGGATATCGTGAAAGTCAAGGTGCTCGAGATCGACCGCCAGGGCCGGATTCGTCTCAGCATGAAAGCCGTCGACAAAGGCTGAGCCATGCCGTAAGCCGGGGGCGGAAACCTCGACCCCGGTCGAGGTTTTTTTGTCGCGTCTTACGGCGCATAGGTTTTTACACAGGGCGAAGCTTCGCGAGTCCAGGGTGGAGAAATCTTCTTGCGATCGTCTCGCTGCCGAGATCAGTGAATTGGTACTGTGCCATTCACCCAGCGGCTGGGAGGACGAGATCGACCGCCACTTGCTGGAAAAGTTACTTCCTCTCGGCCTGACCTGCTGGCGGGACGATGCCGGCAACGTCGCAGCCCGAATCAAGGGGCGCGACCCGAGCCGAACCTTGGCCATCACCGCACACAAGGACGAAATCGCCGCCATCGTCAAATCGGTACAGCCCGATGGCCGGGTTCAGGTCCGCAAACTGGGCGGTTCCTTTCCCTGGGTCTACGGAGAGGGGGTGGTGGACCTGCTCGGCGACCGCGAAACCGTGCACGGGGTCCTGAGTTTCGGCTCCCGCCACGTCTCCCACGAGTCACCGCAGAAATGCTATCAAGAGGACAAGGCGCTCACCTGGGAGGCCGTCTGGGTGGACACCAAGCTGAGCCCCGACGAACTGAGCCGTGCCGGTATCCGCCCCGGAACCCGCATGGTGATCGGCAAACACCGCAAGAAGCCGTTTCGGCTCGGCGACTACCTCGCAAGCTACGCCCTGGACAACAAGGCCTCCTGCGCGATTCTCCTCGACCTGGCCGCGAGCCTTCGCAATCCGCCTTGCGACACCGTGCTGGTATTCTCCGCCCGCGAAGAAGTCGGTGCCATGGGCGCCCTGTACTTCACCGCCCGGCATCGCATCGACACGCTGATCGCGCTGGAGATCGTCCCCAAATCGGCCGAGTATCCCCTCACTTCGGATCAACTTCCGGTCCTCGTTTCCCAAGACGGCTATGGCCTCTACGACGAGGAGCTGAACCGCAAGCTGGCGGAGGTCGCGACGGCTGCATCCATCCCCGTACAGCACATGGTACTCGCCGGCTTCGGCAGTGATGCTTCTCTGGCGATGAAAGCAGGGCATGTGCCTCGCGCCGCGTGTCTGGGATTTCCCACCGACAATACCCACGGTTACGAGATCGCCCATCTGCACGCGATCCTGAAGTGCCGAGAACTGCTGAAAGCCTACTGCGAAGTCGCCTGATCCGGTGAATTTCCCACCGCGGCGGGAACCGATCTCCGCGTCGCCCGAGCTCAACCCAAAAGCTTGAGACCGGGTGGCAGCCCTTCGCCAAAGATCCGATTCTCGTCGGTCTGCTCCAATTGCTGCACTTCGCTCACCAGTCGAGACCAGGATTCGGGTAACCGGGCAGCCATGAGCTTGGTGGCGACCCGCTCCCGCAGTCCGGGTTCCAGGTCGCGTTCGCGGTCCCCGGTCAGCCGTGCCATCAGCGTGGCGGCGAAGCCGATGAATCCCTGCTTCTTCCAGTCGTGCTGCAAGGCTTGTTCCACCCACCCGGCGACGACATCGCGAGTCACCACATTGTGGGCACTGCCATGGAACGGGGCACGCGCGCCGACCCGACCCAAAGCCCACCACAACTCCGCTGCATCCGGGTCTTTGGCGAGACGTTGCAGCAGCCACCCCCCCAACACGGCCTTCTCCGCGGGCGAAAGTCGCTCCAGTGAAGCCGCCAGCCGGAGCATGTCGAGAAAGCCCCGTTTGCGCGCCAGCGCTTCGCGGTTTTCCCGCTTCGCTCGCACCGGATCGAGGAACGGCACCAGATCTTCGAAAATGCGCCGCTGCTCTTCCGCTGACAAACCACCGGCGATGCGCCGCCAAAAAGTCCACCACTCGGCCCAATTCCGAACTTCGTTCACGAACTGCGGTCCCTGCGGGTAGAGCTTTCCCACCTGCTCCACCCGCCAATCATCGAGCGGTGCACCGAAGCCCGGCCGCAGACAATAGCCGGTCAGACTCAGCCAAAGCCGCTCGTGGTGCGCTGAACGGCGTCGATGTGCCGCCCCTTGCCACAGGGCAGCAAACAATTCCCGACACAAGGGGGTGTCCCAATCCTCGCGCCTGCCGAGCAGTTTCTCGAGATCCGCGCGCAGCGTCTTGATCTCGCCGAGGCCGAGTTGCTTGTCCTTCTTCCCGAAGACGCGACGGATCAGGGACTCGGCCTCGATCAGCTTCGGATCGGACCCCTCCCGCCGCACTCCCGGCACCGCCCCGCGCCGAACCTGCAACTCCAGATCCCAGCGCCGGCTTGGGTCGGACGTGGCCAGGCACTGGAGCCGGATCGTGCCGATTTCGGTCAGCACCGCCGCGAGCCGCACCTCGACCTCGGTCGCCTTGCCCAATTCCTCGTGCCGCAGAGCCACCGCCAGCGGCGGCAATTCTTCGAACTCCGGTCCTTCGAGCGTGACCAGATCGCCCGCCGCGTGTCCCGCGTCGCAAGTGGAGGAAAACAGGTGAAACCGCACCGGCTGACCGAGCCGTAACAGGAACTTGCGCTGTTCGAACAGCAGTTCTTGCCCTTCGACGACCCCCCGAGGCAGCAAGCACAGCCCACGCCGATGGCCGGCCCGATCGTCCTCGACCAGCAGGTAATAGCTCCGCGCCGAACCGCTCCGGATCCGCTGGACGGCGACCCCGCGCCGAGCCAGACCGTACGCCACCGCCCCGTAGGCCACGGCCTGATCCGGCCGGTCGTTGCGCAACAGGACCGGAGCGCGGCCCGCCCAGGTCCCCAGCACTTCGACCATTCTTCGCGAAATCGATGGGCTGCGGAATACACCACCATTCAACAACAGGGCATCGGGCACCGCTGGAGCGGCGTCTCCCAAACACGCCCGGATCTCGCCACGATGCTGCGACAGAAACGCCGCGACATGCCGGGTGATCGCGGGATCGGCCGCGTACGGCAAGCCGAACTCCACCACACCGCTGCGGCGTTGCGGTTTGGCGTCCGGCGCTACGAGCGGAAAGAAACCGTCGAGAACCGTCTCGACGACCTCACCCCGGGTGAGTTCCACGGAACGCGCGTTTGCCAACAGAGCGCTGCCGGCTCCGAACAGGGTGATGGTGAGCACGTCCGGCCCTTCCTCCGCCAAGAATCGTTCCTTGGCGATCCGGCATTGCTCGGCCAGTTGATGCAACTCGGCCGCGGACAACCCGTCCTCCCCGCCGGTCAGACGCGGTTCCAGCCGGCGCGCCAAGGCCAGATCGATATTGTCTCCGCCCAAGAGCAAATGACTGCCGACGGCGATGCGCTCCAGTCGCGGCTCCGAATCGCCCATTTCCACCCGGATCAGGGTGAGATCCGTCGTGCCGCCCCCGACATCGCAGACCAACAGAAGGCGGACGCCCTCGATACTGTCCCGCAGCCGCCGGCGATGGGTCCAAAGGAAATCGTAGCAGGCGGCCTGCGGCTCCTCGACCAGCCGGATCGCCGGCAGCCCGGCGATTTTCGCGGCTTCGACCGTCAAGGTACGCGCCACGTCGTCGAACGAGGCCGGGATGGTGACAACGAGATCCTGCTCTTCCAGCGCGTCCTCCGGGAAACGCCGCTGCCAGGCCTGGCGAACGTACCACAAGAAGTCCGCGGTGGCATCGAGCGGGGATACCCGCGGCACTTCCTCCGGTGCCCCCCACGGTAGGATGGGGGCGGTCCGGTCCACGCCCGCGTGGCAAAGCCAGCTCTTGGCGCTCACCACCAGGCGGCCGCGGCTGCGACTCCCCAACTGGCGCGCCCATTCCCCGATCACGGGACGGCAACCGGGCGCGATTTCGGGCACTGCCCAAGGCAGCGCGGTATCGGTCGCCGCCAGCTCACCGGCGGCGGGATGATAGCGTACCGAGGGCAACAAAGGGCATGCCGCCAGCTGCCCCGGTGCGACCAGTTGTTCGATCGGGAACAGCTCGATCGGCCCGCTTCCTGAGCGGTCGGCATAAGCGACCACCGTGTGGGTGGTGCCGAGATCGATCCCGACGATGAAACGCGGTTCCTGCGAACTTCCGCGCATCCGTCAGGACTCTAGCGGCAACGCCATTCCAGATGCTTCTCGGGTAGAGACCTCAGGGACTCGCCAGGGGCTCATCGTCCCCGCCCTCCGGCTCGGTTTTTCCCCCGGCGCGAACATCGAACTCCACTTTCCACCGTTCCCCGCTTTCTTCCGCCACCGCCTCCAACTGCAGGGTCCCCACCTCGGTGACCCGGGCCGCCAGGCGCACCCGAACCACTTCGCCGGGCCGATGCCCCTCGGGCGGCAAAGTGACCTCGATCTCGTCCAGTTCCTCGATCTCGTCCTCGCGCCAGTCCTCGAGCCGGGTACCGACCTGATCTTCGCGACGCACCGTGGAGCCAAAGAAGCGGAACCGGACGGGCTCACCCACGACCAGGCCGAACTCTTCCGGCGGCAATTCCGCCGCCGTCCCCTCCTCCATGCCAAACGGCGCGACGCACAAGACTTGCAGCGGCGGGGGGAAACCCGGCACCGACGGCATGGCACTCTCGACACCCACGTAATAGGCCGCTGCGGTACCGCCGCGAATCCGCACCCCTTTGCCCTTGCGCACATAACCGTAGTAAGCCGCTCCCCGGGCGACGGCCAAATCCAGGTCGGCGCCATGCAGCAGCCGCGCATCGGGCGCCCCGTCGGCCACCAGCCACTCGTTGAGCACCTCCAGGAGGCGCTCCGCCAAGGCTTCCGCCTTGAACACACCGCCGTTCAGCAACAGCGCCGTCGGATGGATGAAACGGGCACCCCTCGAAACCTCGAAACCCTGCAATTCCCGGGCCGCATGCACCTGCCGGGCGAGGAAAGCCGCCAGATGGCAGGTGATGCGCGCATCCTTCGCATAGGGAAGCCCGATCGTGGTGAGACCGGTGCGCGCCTGCGCCAAGGGCTTTTCCCCGATCTCCACCTTGGGAAAGAACCCTTCCACCAAGGTCTTGTGGACCTCTTCCCGCGTCAAGGCGGTACGCAGCGTACCCCCGATCAGTGAGGAACCGCGGCTGGGAACGACCACGGCCATCTCGTCGAGCGTGGGATCGGAAAGCAACGCTTCCTTACCATCCCGGCAACCGTGCATCAAGGCCTGTACCTGCCAGGCTTCGAGCCGCTTGCCCTCGCCTTCCAGTTTGGCCTTGAGGACATAGGCCAAAGCCAGGTCCATGTTGTCGCCGCCGAGGAGAATGTGATCGCCGATGGCCACGCGATTGAGTTCGAGATTGCCGTCCACTTCGGTGACCGCGATCAAGGACAGGTCGGTGGTGCCGCCACCGACGTCGACCACGAGGATGACGTCCCCCGGCCGCACTTCCTTGCGCCAGCCGCCTTCGCTCGCCTGGATCCAGCTGTACAGCGCCGATTGCGGCTCTTCCAGCAGGATCGCCTGGCGCAAGCCGACGGCGTGGGCGGCCTCGACGGTGAGCTCCCGTGCGGCGGGATCGAACGATGCCGGCACCGTGATGGTGACATCCTGCTCACCGAGGGGAAACTCCGGATACCGTACGTTCCAGGCATCGCGCATGTGGCGCAGATAGTCGATGGACGCCTTGAGCGGCGAAATCCGTTTCACTTCCGCGGGCGCCTGGATCGGCAGGAAAGGCTCGCGGCAGTTCACCCCGCTGTGACAGAGCCAACTCTTGGCGCTGGCCACCAGCCGGATCGGCGTCTTCGCCCCCAGTTGTCGAGCCAACTCCCCGGTGATGGACTCGGGATGCTCATCCCAGGGCAAGGCCAGGTCGCCGGGCGCGAGTTCCGCCTCGTGGGCCTGGTAAACGAAGGACGGCAATTGCTTTCTCTCGCTCACCACGCCGGGGGCGGTAAGCTGAGGGATATCCAGAACCTGCAGGGGAGCTTGGTCGCCCTCGCACTGGCTCAGATCCACATACGCCACCACGCTGTTCGTGGTGCCGAGGTCGATGCCGACCGAATACCGGGTCTCGCTCACAATTCCACCTCCGCCGCGGCGATCACGCGGGTGTCATGGCCCTCCGCCACCCGCGGGAAACGGACCTCCGCCACCCGCCAGCCGCGGTGCACCAAAGTCCCGGTGAACGGCGGTTCGCCCACGACATTGCCGGACAAGCGCACGCTCGAGGCATCGAAGCCTTTGGGCAGGGTGAGACGGCTGCCTTCGGCTTCCGCCCGGACCGGCTGCAAATCGAACAACTGCCGGATCAGTTTGCGACAGCCTTCATGCACCACCCGCGCCGCAGCGCCGATCTCGGCATCGGAAAAACGGGCCAGGTCCTCCTGGACGAAGTCCACGAAACGGGCCGCTTTCTGCAACAAAGCGAGGAGTTGGAGGGCCGCGTCGGGTGTGGGTTCCTTCCACCCCGAAGGCTCCCGCTTCACGGCGG
>DATMAX010000026.1:0-17945 GCA_035559395.1 Methylococcus sp.
GCCGATGTGTTCGAGTACATCGAGTCTTACTACAACCGGCAACGGCGGCATTCGACTCTCAACTACCTGTCACCCTGTGACTTTGAAGCTCGAATGGCCGCTTGATGAGGATGGGTGTCCACAAAAGGGTTGCAAGATCAGAGTACTTCCCGGTCGCGGTCTCATGCACGAAAGCAGAATTCGAGATTAATCGCTGCGGGTTATGATATCGATCAATTTTGTGAATCTTAGAAAGCGGGATTGATCTCGGCAGTTTGAGAGGCTACTCGGCCTCTGCCTTTCTCGCTCCGTCTTTCAGGATCCGAAAGCGGATGGCACCGTGGCCAGCCAGCGGCGGGCGAAGGCGTCGGCGGCTTCGGCGCGACCGAAATGGTGCCCTTGTGCCCGATCGCAACCCAGGGCCAAGAGCCGTTCCGCTTGCGCAGGGTTTTCCACGCCTTCGGCCAGGGTCTTCAGGCCGAGGCTGTGTGCTATGGCGATGATGGTCTGGACGATGGCGTGATCGCTGCGGTCCGCGAGCATCTCCCGCACGAAGGAACCGTCGATCTTGAGCACATCGACGCGGAACCGCTTGAGGTAGGACAGCGAGGAATAGCCGGTTCCGAAGTCGTCGATCGCGAAGCTGAAACCGCGCTCCCGGAGGGCCCGTGTCACCTCGAGTGCCCATTCCGGCTCGGCCATCATGGTGCTTTCGGTGACCTCGAGTTCGAGGCAGTTCGCAGCAATCCCCTCTCGCTCCAAGATCGCATCGATCCGCGTGACGAAGTGCGGGTCTTGCAGTTGTGACGCCGCGACATTGAGCGCGAATCGTTTCGGGAGCGTGAGTCCCGCTTCCCGCCAAGCCCGGATCTGGCTGCAGGCTTTTTCCAACACGAACTCGCCGAGCCGTCGCATCATGCCCCGTTCCTCGGCGATGGGAATGAATTCTGTCGGGCTGATCCAGCCCCATTCCGGGTCCCGCCAGCGCAACAGGATCTCGGCGCCGACGAGTCTACCGCTGACGAGTTCTACCTGAGGTTGATAGAAAAGCTGCAACTCCCTTTGCGCCAGGATTCGGTCCAACCGGCGCGCGAGTTCCAGCCTGCGCGTCAGTTGTATGCTCATCTCGGGATGATAGAAGCGAAAACCGCCCCCTTCGGCCTTGGCACGATACATGGCGAGGTCCGCATGCTTTAGCAGGCTCCCTGGCAGCACCCCGTCGTCGGGATACATGGCGATGCCGATGCTGGCTTGGATCCCGAAGGCTTGGTCCTGCCCGACCAGGGGTTCGGCGAGCGCCGCCTGAATGCGCTCGGCGACCTTGGCGGCGCCCACTTGGTCGGCATCCTGCACCAGGACCACGAATTCATCCCCACCCACGCGCGCCAGGGTTTCTTCCTGCCGCAACACGGACCGCAGGCGTTGCGCCAGTTCTCGCAACACCCAGTCGCCTACCTCGTGCCCCTGGGTGTCGTTGATTTCCTTGAAACGGTCGAGATCGACGAACAACACGGCGAAACGACCGCCGCGACGATGGATGGCTGCCAACGCCAGTTGCAGCCGGTCCAGGAACAGCGCCCGATTAGGCAGTCCGGTAAGGGGATCGTAGTAGGCGAGTTGTTCGATCCGGCGTGCCGCCTCGATCCGCCCGCTGATGTCGCGGGCGATCGTGGACAGATATTCGATTTTTCCGTCCGCACCCGAATGCGCCAGGATCACCTGCGAAACCGGGATCTCCCGTCCGTCCCGGCTCAGCAAGGCCGTTTCGCCCTCCCAGGTCCCCTCACGCATGGCCGTGGGAATGCCTTCTTCCAGCACGATTTTGCTCGCCCACTCGGGATGGCCATCGGCGATCGTGAGCGTCGAGATGTCTTCGTTCTCACCGATCCCGAGCAGGCGCCGGGCACTCCGATTGCAGTACAACACGCGGCCATCGGGAGCGGCCGTGCCCACGAAATCAGGGGTCTGCTCCAGGATGGCGGCGAGCCGCGCCCACGCTGCCTCTGCCTCCTTGCGGCGGCTGATGTCCTGGATCTGGGAGATGAAACACAAGGGCTCGCCGGCTTCGTTGCGAACCAAGGAAACGCTCAATAATATCCAGATCACGTGGCCCTGCTTGTGGAAGTAGCGCTTCTCCATCTGATAGGTCTGGATCTCGCCGGCCAACATCCGGCGCGCTTGTCGCAAATCGGCCTCGAGGTCGTCGGGATGGGTGATGTCCTGGAATGTGCGACTCGATAATTCCGCTTCGCTATAGCCGACCACTTCGCACAGCGCCCGGTTGACCTTCAACCAGCGTCCCTCCGGCGACACCAAGGCCATGCCGATGGCGGCATATTCGAAGGCACTGGCAAAGGTCCAGCGCCCAATCGTCTCGCTTTCCCTGAGCGCCTGCTGCAACCGAACCTGTTCGCTCCGATCTTCGATGAACAGGACGAGGCGCGCTTCTCTTCCCGCCGGATCGGTCCGCACCAAAGTCACCTGCACGGGCCGCCGTGGGCCCGATCCGGCCGCGCCCATGGAGCAACACAGCTCATCGCGGCAGAGCCCGCCCGCCAGGATCGCGCGGGCCCGTTCGGCGACCTCATCGGCTGCGATCACCACGGAGAATTCCCGACCCCGCAAAGCTTCCAGGGTTAGTCCGAACGTTTCCAAAAAGTTCGGATTGGCGGCCAGGATGGTGAGATCGGGGGCAAGGACCAGCAAGCCTTCCGGCAGGTTCGCGAACACCACCTCGGCATATTCCCCAGCCAGCCGCAAGCTTTCCAGGATGGGCCGCGCGGCGAGAGCCGATTCGGGAGACGAAACGAGAGCACTCGGGGCGGAGGGATCACCCTCCGCGCCCCCTTCGAGCCCCCAGATTTCCAGGATGGAGAGCCGCAGTGGGCCTGCTCCGGTCACGGGCGGAAATCCTTCCGGCCAATGCCGTCACGCATCGATGCCTTCACGTGGCAGCAGCGTCGCGACGGGTGGAGCGAAGCAAAAGAGACCAAGGGGCGCGGCATACAGTCGCGATGCTTCCGGATTCGTTGCCCCGCTTCGCTCATCATGCCGATCCATTTTTGCTCCTCTCCAACGGCGCCCGCACCCACCTCGGCTCCAAGGTCGTTGGTCGGTTGCCAATCTCATGCAAGTGTAGATGAAATCCGGCCGGACGGTGACCAATGCATGGCAGCACGGTTATTCTGAAGCGTCGGCCACCCGACCCCAACCAGGAGATTCATCATGTCGACGATACCCACCGAGTCCGCCACGGTGCGGCCCATGCGTCCAGAGGATCTGCCCAAGGTTCTGGAAATCGCGCTCGTATGCTATGGACCCATCCACGAGGAGGCGGTACGCATTTTGGGCGAAGCCGCCTGGCGCGCTTTCCGCGGCGGCGAAGAATCCTGGGAAGCGCGCAAGATCGCCCGTTTGCGCCGGTGGTACGAGCACCATCCGGACTGGGCGTGGGTATTGACGCGCGCGCAGGAACCCGTCGGTTTCGCGTTCTTCCGCATGGATCCCGGGCGAGGCGTGGGCTGCATCAAGACCAGCGGCATTCTTCCCGCACATCGGGAACAGGGCTTGGGAAGCTTCCTCTATCGCGCGCTCCTCGACCATTTCCGCGCCCACGGTCTGCGCTTCGCCTACGTCGACACCGGCGCGGAGGAGGTCCACCGCCCGGCCCGGCGGGCCTACGAAGCGGCCGGGTTCCGCTGTGGGCCGAGCTTGGTGCGCTACTGGCTGGACCTCCGTCCGCTTGGCGACGAGGGGAAAAACGTTCCGGGTGAGCCAGGCGACTAGCCGGCGAGGGACGGGATTTGATACACACCTTGCTCCGCGCGCACGCTGTAGCGACGGGCTTTCCCGTCCAGCCGTAGCGCCGTGAGCTCGCCTCCCCACAGACAGCCGGTATCGAGGCCATAGCAATCCCTGCCGACGTAAAAACCGAGCGTCGACCAGTGGCCAAACAGGATCGTGGCACCCGGCGGTCGGCGCCCCGGAACCGCGAACCAGGGCCAGAGTCCCGGTGGGGCTTGCTGTGGGGCTTCCTTGTGCTTGAAATCGAGCCGTCCTTCCCGATCGCAATAACGCATGCGGGTGAAGGCGTTGGTGATGAAACGGTAACGGTCCCAGCCCGTCAAATCCTCGGACCAGAAGTCCGGGCGATCGCCGTACATCTCGTGGCAGAATTCGTCCCAGTCCTCCCCGCGCAGCAGCGCTTCCACCTCGCGGGCCCGTGCCTGCGCGGTGGCGACATCCCAGCACGGTGGGATCCCGGCATGGACCAGGCAATATCCCCCTTCCCAATGCAACAGGGGCAGCGACCGCAGCCAGCCCAACAGTTCTTCCCGATCCGGCGCATGCAGTACGTCACCGAAGGTGTCCTTGTGCTTGGTCTTGGATACCCCGCAGGCTACCGCCAGGAGATGGAGATCATGATTGCCCAGCACCGAGATCGCGCTTTTCCCCAGCGAGCGGATGAAGCGCAGGGACTCAAGCGACATCGGCCCGCGATTGACCAAATCGCCGGTGAACCAGAGCCGATCCTGGGCGGGATCGAACTGGATACAATCGAGCAAACGCCGCAATTCCCGGTAACAACCCTGGAGATCCCCGATCGCGTACAGCGCCATGACTCAGTTCAGACTGCCCGGCACGGCCAAGGTGAAAACCGGAATCGGCGCGTCGAAAAACTCCCCCTCGTCGGACAACATCTCGTACTCGCCGCGCATGGTCCCCACCGGCGTCTCGATCAGGGCGGCGCTGGTGTAACGGAAACATTCACCGGGCAGAAGACGCGGCTGCTCGCCCACCACTCCCTCCCCGCGCACCTCACGCACCTTGCCATTGCCGTCGGTGATGATCCAATGCCGGCGCAGCAGCCGAGCGGGAATCCGACCTTCATTGCAGATGGTGATCGTATAGGCGAAGACGTAACGTCCTTCCTCCGGAATCGACTGATTTTCGAGATACTGGGTCACGGCGTCGACCCCGATACGGTGTTTGCTGGTCATGGCATGAGAGCGTGGCAATGCATCGACGACCCATTGTAAACGCGGCCCGGAGGATGACACCATGCGTCCTCGCGGCATCCCGAGTTGCATTGCCGATATAATTGCCGTTGGGTCCGCCACGCCGAGGCGGAAGATAAGGACGGATTTCGGGCTTTACAGCCCGGGAGAAGCGAGGACGGAAACCGGGCAAAGCCCGGCCGAAGAATGCGAAACGAGGTTCGATTCCGTGCACATACACATCTTGGGCATCTGCGGCACCTTCATGGGAGGCCTCGCCATCCTGGCCCGGCAACTCGGCCATACGGTCACCGGTTCCGATCAGAACGTCTACCCCCCCATGAGCACCCTGCTGGAAGAACAAGACATCACTCTCCGGCACGGTTACCACCCGGACAACCTGAGCCCGCTCCCGGATCTGGTGATCATCGGCAATGCCCTCTCGCGCGGCAATCCGGAGGTGGAGGCGGTGTTGAACCTGGGGCTCGCTTACACTTCCGGGCCGCAGTGGCTGTACAACTACGTTCTTAAGGGGCGCTGGGTGTTGGCGGTGGCCGGGACCCACGGGAAGACCACCACTTCCAGCATGCTGGCCTGGATCCTGGAGCACGAAGGGTGGAAGCCCGGATTCCTGATTGGGGGGGTGCCACGCAACTTCGGTCTTTCGGCGCGCCTCGGGGAGGGCCGATTCTTCGTCGTCGAAGCGGACGAATATGACACCGCTTTCTTCGACAAACGCTCCAAGTTCGTCCATTACCGTCCGCGCACGGCCGTGCTCAACAATCTGGAATACGATCACGCCGACATCTTCCCCGATCTCGCCGCGATCCAGCGCCAGTTCCACCATCTGGTGCGGAGCGTTCCGGGCAATGGGCTCTTGATCGTGCCGGAAGACGATGCCAACCTCGCCGAGGTGTTGCGCATGGGTTGCTGGACCCCGGTGGAGAAGACCGGCCTCGTCACGGGCCAACGTGGCGACGAAGCCGAAGGGCATTCGGCCCGCTGGCAGGCTCGACCGCTGCGCGCGGACGCCAGCGCCTTCGAAGTTCGGCTTCGCGGTGAACCGGTCGGCACCGTCCAGTGGCAACTGAGCGGACGCCACAACCTGCACAACGCGCTTTCCGCCATCGCCGCCGCCCACCATGCCGGCATTGCCCCGGAACGGGCCGTGGCCGCGCTCACTGGCTTCGAGAGCGTCAAGCGGCGCATGGAAATTCGCGCCCGCGTGCGCGGCATCACGCTCTACGACGACTTCGCCCACCATCCCACCGCCATCGCCACCACCCTCGAGGGACTCCGGTCGCGGGTTGGCGACCAACGCATCATCGCCATCGTCGAACCGCGTTCCAACACCATGCGCTTAGGAGTTCACGCCGATGCCCTGGCCGCCTCGCTCGCCTGCGCCGATGCGGCGATCCTCTATCGACCGTCGGACATCGGGTGGGACCTGGAACGCGTGGCGGCGGCTTCGGAACGGATCTCCACCTGCAACTCCATCGACGGCATCGTCGACCGGCTGCGGCGCGAATGCCGGGAAGGGGATCACCTGGTGTTCATGAGCAACGGCGGTTTCGGCGGCATCCACGAAAAAACCGAACGAGCCCTGCGCGGAGACTGATCCCGCGGGCGCCCCGGCGCGAAGAGCGCCGAGAAGCGAACGCCCCGCGACTTGCGCGGGCCAATCACCTGTTCCATCATGCATGGCAAACCCTGTGGCGGGGAGGGCCCGATGCTACGATTCGAAGAACTCCGGCGGAAAATCGTCCTGTTCTGGATCGTGCTGGCGAGCGCTCCGGCTCTGGCAGCCCCTTTTGATCCGTATACGGTCCCGGAACCGCTGCACGACTGGATTCCCTGGGTCAGGTACGGTCACGAGAGCCGCGCCTGCCCGTTCCTGGCGAACGATCCCGACGACCGACGCTGCGCCTGGCCCTTGTCCCTCGAGCTGAATCTCGACGCGACCGGCGGAACGTTTTCCGGCTCTTGGCGGGTATATTCAGCCACCTGGGCGGCCCTGCCGGGTGATGCGGAAACGTGGCCGCAGGCGGTGGAGGTCGACGGTCGACCGGGAGTGGTGATCGCACGTGCGACGCGTCCCGGCATTGGGCTGGAACCCGGCCACCACCGGGTGCGCGGCCGCTTCCTCTGGTCGCGGCTCCCCGAGACTTTTCCCTTGCCGGAAACCGTAGGGCCAATCCGGCTCACCGTGGACGGGCGCCCGGTTCCCCTGCCGGCCTTCGATGCCCGTGGTCACTTGTGGCTGCGCAAGGCTCCGCCCGCCGCAGCCTCGGCCTCGCTCATGTTGGAAGTATCCCGGCTGCTGCGCGACGCCATTCCCCTGCAGCTCGTCACCCAGCTGCAACTGGACGTATCCGGAGAACCCCGCGAGATCGCCCTGGAAGGGGCATTGCTCCCCGAGTTCGTCCCCCTCGCCTTGGACAGTCCCCTGCCTGCGCGCTTGGAAGCGGATGGGCGTCTTCGCTTCCAGGTCCAGCCCGGTCGCTGGGTGATCAGGGTCATGGCACGCGCCACGTCCGATCTCGCGGAACTGGCGCTGCCGAGATTCCCTTCACCCTGGCCGAACGAGGAGCTGTGGTCGTTCGCCGCCGACCGATCACTGCGGGTGGTGGAACTCGCGGGCCCCCCACTGATCGATCCACGCCTGACCCGTCTGCCCGAGGAATGGAAGGCACTGCCCACTTACGCGATGCGCGCCGGGGGGTCCCTGCAGTTCCGGCTGATCCGCCGCGGTGATCCGGACCCGGAACCGGACGATCTCCGCATCCATCGAATCTTCTGGCTGGACTTCCAGGGTCATGGTCTCACCGTGCTGGACGACATCACTGGGCGGATCACCCGCGACTGGCGCATGGAGGCGCTGCCCGGCTTGGAGCTGGGCCGCGTCACCCTCGACGATCAGCCCCAGACCATCACGCGCCGCGACGAGCATGGTCCTTGGGGAGTGGAAGTGCGCCGCGGCGAACTGAAGCTGCGCGCGGAGAGCCGTTGGAGCGAGGCCGGGTTCCGCTTGCCGGCCGGGGGCTGGGACAAGGACTTCCGGGAGGCCCGGGCCGAACTGCATTTGCCGCCCGGTTGGCGCTTGATCGCCGCGCTCGGCGCCGACCGGGCGCCGGGTTCCTGGATCGGTCGCTGGACCCTGCTCGATCTGTTCCTGGTCCTGATCACCAGCCTCGCCGCCGCACGGCTTTGGGGTTTCCCGGTCGGTGCGCTGGCGTTGCTCACCCTGGTGCTCCTCTGGCACGAACCCGACGCGCCGCGCGGGGTTTGGCTGGGGCTCCTGGCCGTGACCGCTCTGGAAAGGGCGATGCCGTCGGCATCCTGGACCCGAGGGGTGCGCGCCCTGGTCCTCGTCGCGCTCGTCCTGAGCGCGCTCCCCTTCGCCGTGCAGCAATTGCGCCAGAGCCTCTACCCGCAACTCGAACCGTACGGCGTGGCGGAGGTCCCTCCCCCTTATCCGCAAGAAGCGGTGTCCTTGCCCACGCCGGCCACAACCGAAGCAGTCCCCCTCTTGGGCAAGGTGGAACCGTCGCGGAGGAAAGAGCAAGGCGCACCCGGCCCGGAAGCCGATGTCGCTCCTCGCCCTCCGGTACGGCGCGGCGTCGACCCCGACGCCCTCACCCAGACCGGTCCCGGACTGCCGGAATGGACCTGGAGCCGCATCGATTTGGCCTGGAACGGCCCGGTGCTGCGCGATCAACACCTGCAGCTCTTGTTGATCCCGCCGGGGGTGACGCGCCTCCTGAACCTGCTTCGGGTCGCATTGCTTGCCGTCCTTGCCGTGGCGCTCTTGGGCTGGCTGCGCCGGCCTTGGCCGCGCTTCCCGGTGTTCTTGCTCGGACTGTTCCTCACCGCACCCGACGGGCAGGCGCAGGGCTTCCCGCCACCCGCCCTGCTCGAGGAGCTGAAGACCCGTTGGCTGAGCCCGCCGGAGTGCGGGACCGCGTGCGCCGAGATCGCCAGCCTCCGCCTGAAGATCACGAAGGCAGCCCTCCGCGCCGAGCTCGAAGCCCATGCCGAGATCCTGAGCGCCATCCCACTGCCGGCGACCGGGCAATGGGTGCCGGCCGAGGCCCGGATCGACGGACAGGCAGCGGCGCTCCTGGTCGATCACACCAGCGGAAATTCCTGGCTGGCGCTCGAACCCGGCGTGCACCGGATCGAACTGTCGGGGCCCCTGCCGGCACTCGCGGAAATCACTCTGCCGCTGCCGCTCAAACCGCACCGGGTGGAAATCGAGAGCGAGGGCTTCGATGTCCAGGGAGTGGGCCGCGACGGCGTACCGGAAGCGCAGATCCGCTTACGGCGCCGCGGTCCGGCTCCAACGGCGGCGCTGGAACCCGCCCCGCTCCCGCCCTTCTTCACGGTGGAACGCACCCTGGTGCTGGGTCTCGACTGGGGAGTCACCACGCGCGTGAACCGCCTTTCGCCTGCGGACGTGGCGGTGACCGTGGAAATTCCCCTGCTCCCCGGAGAGTCGGTCCTCACTCCATCGGTGAAGAAGGCGGAACATGGCACCGTGTCGATCCACCTGCCGGCCGGGGTGACGAGCACGGGCTGGGAATCGACCCTGGGGCCGACTTCCACTCTCGAATTCCGCGCTCCCCAGACTCCGAATTGGACCGAGATCTGGCGCGCCGACATCGGTCCGCTATGGCACGTCGAATTCAGTGGGATTCCCGTGGTGCATCATCAGGACGCCGCCGGCAACTGGCTGCCGGAATGGCGTCCCTGGCCCGGGGAAAGCTTGCGTCTCACGGTCGAACGCCCGCCGGCCGCGCCCGGCAATGCGCTCACGATCGAAGGGAGCATGCTGGAAATGCGTCCCGGGCTGCGCGCGACGGATGTCGATCTGACGCTGAAAGCGCGCAGTGCCAAAGGCGGCCAGCACGTGATCCGCTTGCCGCCGGGTGCGGTGCTGCAGGCGGTGCGCATCGACGGCATCGATCAGCCCATCCGCCAGCGCGAGCGCGAAGTGACCCTGCCGCTCCGGCCGGGCGAGCAGCATCTCGCGCTGAGTTGGCGCAGCCCGGAAGGCGTCGCCGGGCGGCTGCAGTCGCCGCCAGTCGATCTCGGCGCCCCCAGCGTGAACGCGAGGATCGCCATCCAACTCGGGTCGGACCGCTGGATACTGGGGCTGGGAGGACCAATGCTCGGCCCCGCGGTCCTGTTCTGGGGAAACCTGGGCGTGATCGTGCTCCTCGCCTTGGGGCTCGGGCGACTGCGCCACCTGCCGCTCAAGGCCCGTCATTGGCTGTTGCTCCTGATCGGATTGAGTCAAGTACCCCTGGCGGCCGGCCTCGTCGTCGTGGGCTGGTTCCTGGCCTTGGACTGGCGCCGCCGCGTCGCGGAGCCAACGACGAAGGCATTCAATCTCCTGCAGGTCGGCCTCGGACTGCTCACCCTGTTCGCCCTCGCCACGCTGCTCGCGGCCGTCCGGCAGGGACTCCTCGGTCTGCCGGAAATGCAAATCATCGGCCCCGACCACGATCCGGCCCTGCTCCGCTGGTACGCCGACCGCAGCGGACCGCAACTCCCGCGCGCCTGGGCGGTCTCCCTGCCATTGTTCGCCTACCGGCTGCTGATGCTCGCCTGGGCCTTGTGGCTGGCCTACGCCCTCATCGACTGGCTGCGCTGGGGCTGGGAGTGTTTCTCTGCCGGCGGACTGTGGCGCCCGCGATCGGAAAGAGCCGCATCGACCTCGACCGAAACACATCCGCCCCCGGGGGATCCGCAGCAGCCCCAGGGAACGAGCGAGTGAGACCGGGCGAGAACCCAGTATGCGCTTCTGCTCGTCCCCTCCCTGGGACTCGCCCCTTCGGGGCCCGCCATGCGGTCCCAGTTCGCTCCCGACGAACTTGTCAGCGCCGCGTGTAGCGATGCTTCACACCTGCCGGGAAATATTCCGGATCTTCGAAAGGACGCAGGACGACTGCGGGGGTCTGGCGTTCCTTGGGAACGTAGTTCGCGAACTCGCTGTTCAGTCGCAGTAGCTCGTCACGGACCGAGTCGGCGATCAATCGGGCCTTGCCATCGTCCGCCACAACGCCGGGCAGGAGTTCCACGGTCAGGCGGAGTTCGCGGTCTCCCGCCGCGTTCTCGGGCGCTTCCAGCACGAACTTACCGGTGACCCAATCGACGATACCGGGCCGTTCCAAACCCACCGCCACGTTCTCCGGATAGAGGTTGGCGCCATAATAAGAAATGGTGAAATTGGCCCGGCCGAACAGGTAAACGAAAGGCAGAGGACGCACTGGCCGGGCAGGATCGAGCCCATATTCGGTTAGATCATCGATCCCCCAATCCTTGAGGAATTCCCTCATCCCGGCATACGACACGAGCCCCCCGCGGTCGGCGATGTGGTAACGGAGCAGGGGCACCCCGCTGTCCGCGGAAACCACCAGGGTACCTTCATGGAGCTCGAAAAACCGGCTCACGGGATCGTACTGCACCAGTGTCGGCAGCCTGGATTCGCCGAACAGTTCGCGCGCGGCCTGCGGATAGGCCGCGCAGAAGCGCCGGATGGCGATGCTGAGGGGGGTCTCGTTGCCCAATACGCCGCCGTCCGCCGTACCGTAAAGGGAAGCGCTGTGGTAGCAAGGGTGGGCCGCGCCCACGCGGTCGCACACCAAGGTTCGCCATTCTTCACTGAACACCTCCCCCGCAAACACAAGCTTCACGGCATACTGCTCCCAAGAAATGCCGGTGGCACGACCGGCATCGACTACATCCTTGATGAAGGGCGGATAGCCGAGCAGGACGGTCTGTTCGTAGTCGGGAGCGAGCTCCTGAACCACACGGAAGATTTCCTCCTTGCGGTTTCCTGGAGTCGCTACGGTGATGGGATACTCTTTTTGCGCGAGATGCCATAGGCAGGACGTGGTATACATACCGCCTACCCAATTCCCGAGCGCGAACGCCACCACCGCCAGCGTGCTCTTGACGTGGGCATCGAAGGCGTCGCGGAATACTTGCTCGAAGCGCATGGCGACGTCGAGCTCGTGGCGTCGGGAACGGGGCCAGAAGGTCGGCTTCCCGGTCGAGCCCGAGGACACCGCGACGCGGTCGCAGGCGGCGAGTTTCCCGTTCCAGCAGCGCCGCGACAACGGGTACGCCTGCATATAGGAGGGCTTGTCCGTGAGCGGCAGGCGGGTAAAGTCCTCATAGGTCTTCACCGCCTCTGGCGTGATTCCGCGATGCGCCAAGAAATCGCGGTAGGCGGGCACCTGCTGGGCGGCACGTTGGAACAGCTCCAATACCCGAACCTTCGGGTCGAAGGCTCGATTTTCCGCAAAGAGTTCTTCCCAAGAGAATTGGAAATAACGGGCTAAGGGGTCGCTGGTCATCGATTCTCTCCAGTCACGGTGCGAACGCATAGGGTACGACCGCCGTTCGGCAAAAGCATCGGCTACGGCCGGACGCGGGATTTTGCGATAATCGACTCCCCCTGAAAGCAGGAGGTTCCTGGCATGACGATTTCCCGCGATCGGCTCCATTGGTTCCTCGATGCCTTGCTCCGCCCGCAGGAGTTCGCGGATTACGGACCGAACGGCCTGCAAATCGAGGGGCGCACGGAAATCGCCCGGGTGGCCTTCGCGGTTTCGGCCACCGCACGCTCGGCCGCCGACGCGGTCGCCTTCGGAGCCGATGCCCTGGTGGTCCATCACGGCCTGTTCTGGAAATTCCATGGCCCCCGCCCCCTCGTGGGCCCGTTCGCACGCCGGGTATTTCCCCTGGTTCGCAACGAAATCAATTTGTTCGCCTACCATCTGCCGCTCGACGCCCATCCAGAAGTCGGCAATGCGGCGGCGCTGGGACGCAGGATCGGCCTGGTCGAACTCGCTCCCTTCGGGGATTACCAAGGCCGTCCGACCGGTGTCCGGGGCCTCCTGGCGGCCCCGACCTCGGCGCGGGGATTGCGCGAGCGTCTCGTCACCATATTGGACCATCCAGTACTTCTGTCCTCGCCCGACGAAACCGCGACCATCCGCTCGCTCGGCATCATCACCGGCGGCGCCCATGGGGACTGGGCATTGGCGGTGCAACAAGGTCTCGACGCCTTTCTCACCGGCGAAATGCGGGAACACGATTGGCACGAGGCGCAAGAGGCCGGAATTCACCTGTTCGCGGGCGGCCACCACGCCACCGAGCGCTTCGGCATCCAAGCCTTGATGGAACGCGTCCGCACGGAATTGGTCTTGGAGTGTACTTTTCTACCCAGCGACAACCCCGCCTGAGGCGCGATGTCTTTGCCACCTGGGGACGTTTCCTTCCTTGCCGCGAGGCCCGAGGACGCCGAGGCGATTGCCGCGCTGGCCCTGGCCGTGTTCCGCTCCGACTACTACTCCACTGTTCTACGGGGGGACGAGGTCGACTACTTCTGGAACCGGATGTACCGGCCCGAGATCCTCCGCGCCGAGATGGCTCGCGGCGTGAGCTACGAGAAGATCCTTCGCCAGGATCGAATGATCGGTTTTCTTTCTTGCGTCATGGATCGCGCCAGCCAACGTCTCCGCCTCGGCAAGCTTTACCTCCTGCCGGAGCACCAGGGTCTGGGGATCGGCAAGCTGGCGCTGCGTCGGGTCCAAGCAGAGGCGCGACGGCTCGGGGCGAGCGAGGTTTTTCTGTATGTATTCCGCAAGAACTGGAAGGCGATCCGGGTTTACCAAGGCGCCGGATTCGTGTTTCAGCGCGCCGAGCGGAGTTATACCGAAGACGGCTACTGTTACGAGGATTACCTTTTGTGCTGGCGTCCGGCGCCGTCTGCACCGTTCACCCCAGATCCACCGTTTCCCGATATTCGGGGACACGACACTCCCATCCCAACTCGTGCCCGATCCGGAAACGAAGTGCGTCGACCGCCCCAGGCTCGTCACGAGTGATGAAAGTCGGGCGCTGTAGTCAAGGTGGTGGGTTAGCATCAACCCGCCAATGCTTTTCGGTGTGACCGGGAACGGCCCGCGGTTACCCAGCCCTAGCCTGAGTCGCAAAAACAAACCCCAATCGACGAGAACACATCTTTGTCCTCGCCGACCAGATGCTTCGATCCGGTCGCCGTGCCGATCGCACCCAGGAAACCGACTTCCATCCGGTTGCTCTGCCAAAGGATTGGGTCATCGGTCCACCCGAACCCAAAGCTTGCCCCCGCCGAAACGGGGTACAGCATCGAACGCCAGCCGATCCTTTTCAGGGTTTCTTCGGCGCTTCCGCCGGACCGCCATGCCCCATCATACCGCCACCACCCCCTTGCATCTGCTGTTGCATCATCATCTGATGATGACGCGAACGGATGTGCTCTTTGATCATGTCCCGCTGCTGCTGCATGAGCTTCTCCTTTTCGGCCGGATCCTTGGTGTCCTGGATCTTTTCCATGATCTCGTGCATTTGCAGCATGTGGGTCTGCATCTGCCGGACATGCTGGTCCATCTGTTCCTCGCTCATCATGCCACCGCCCATCATGCCCGGTCCCTTGCCCGCCATGGGACCCATGGCCGGCCCCGGTTGCTCGGTCCGCGTCTCTTCCGACCAGCTTGGAACGGCGAAAACCAGGACCGCCGCACCCATGAGGATGGCTTTTCCGATCGATTGAACCATTTTCTTAACCCTCCAAGGAATAGAGATAGATCGTTCTACTTTTTCGTCGTCTCGGATTCCGGCGACGCCGAGGACGGTATCACCGAACGGGTCGCGTGACCAGAGCCGGTGTACGTTCGGGGCCAAGACCGAATCGTTCAATCCTGGTCAGGAGCCGAGCCGCAAGACACCGTTCTCGGCACAACATGAAACACTACGGGCAGCCGGGATCGGTCGGTCTTCACCAAGAGATACGGCTGGGTAAGGACCTGTGCTACGGCGCAGTCGGGGCCAGGCCGATCCAAACGAAGGCGCACCGCGAGACTGCCGTTTTCTTCCGACAAGCTCAGCAATGTCCAGCGGTAGCCTGCGGTGGGCTGCGCGCCGGCGAACACGGCGATGAGCATTTCCCGGGAAAAGTCGATCGCCGGAGGAGGCGGGGCTGGATCCATGCCGGCGCTGTGGCTGGCCCACAGCGCTTGGAACGCGTCGTCGTCACGAATGACTTCCCTGCGTTCTTCCTCGATCCCGCTTTGCATCCCTTCCGCCAGCAGGGTGAACGAGATTCGCCCGGGCTCTTCCCGGCCCGTTCCTGCCCATCCAGAACCGGTCGGCAAAGCCATCAACATTACCAGTATGCACCCCGCCGTGGCGATTTGCACCAATACTCCCCGCGCCAAGCACCGAACGGTGACCTTACGGTTCGAATCCGGTCCTCGGAATCCCATGTAAACCTCCGGCGTTGGGTTCGCCGCTGCCAAACTCCCAGCGAATTCCTGCTACTGCACGACATCGAGCGCCGTATCGTCGATCAAGAAACTCGTAGCGCGCGAGGCATTCTCCACCCCGCGGAAGTGCAGACGCACGGTTTGCCCTTTGTAAGGAGCGAGATCGAAGCTCTTCCGCACATAACCCGAGGTCCGGTCTCGATTGGAATAGGTCGCAAGCGTACGGAGAACCGTCCCTGCGGCGTCACGGACCGTCACTGTGAGGGTGTCACGCGCCGGTGCCGAACTTCCCTCGCTGCTGGAAATCCATAACCAGAAGCTCAAAGCAACGGAACAGGCATCCGCTGGAATCGTGATTTGCTGATCAAGATCGTCGGTATGGCTGGTACCATAACCGTTGAGCCACGCCTTCCAGCTTCCGCTGCGGGCCGGTGCCGCCGTATTGGTGTTGTCGATCACTCCGGTGGAAGCGGCCCAGATCGAAGGGCCGGCCTCGAAGCCCGGGTTGCCTATGAGCTGCGTGGAATTCGCGCAAGCGGTTTGCACCCCACCGTTCGCCGTAGTCGCATTCACGGTATTGGAAACCGCCTTGTTCCCTGAGAGATCGGTAGCTATGGCGTCGAAAGCATGAGACCCGTCCACTACCGTGGCCGAATTCCAAGTCACCTGATAAGGTGCATTGGCATCCGTCGCAACGACGATGTTGTCGACGCGAAACTCCACGTTGGCGATGCCACCGGCATCCGAGGCCTCGGCCGCCAATTGAACCTGACCCTGTAAGCTAGCGCCGCTGGCAGGTTGGGTGAGGCGAATGAAAGGAGGTGTCGTATCGGACGCTCCGGCATCGATGAAACCAGTGTAAAGCAAACGGTTCGGAGAACTGCTGCCGACATTGGCGATTCGGTCTTGGGTCGCGTTAGTAGTCAGGACTATGGCCACATCCCCAGGCGTCGCACCAGGACGGGAGGCCAGGTAAAGCGCCGCGGCTCCGGCCACGTGCGGCGCAGCCATCGACGTCCCACTCATGGTTTGCGTTGCGGTATCGTCCTTGTTCGAAGCTGAACGGATGCCGCTACCCGGCGCGAAGAGATCGACGCAAGCGCCATAATTGGAGTAACTCGCACGCGCGTCCGTGCTAGTCGTGGCTCCCACCGTAAGGGCAGACGCCACCCGGGCTGGCGAACCATTGCAGGCATTTCTGTTGTCATTTCCCGCAGCAACCGTATACACGATTCCCGCGCTGATCGAATTCTGCACTGCCGTATCCAAGGCGGAAGACACACCACCGCCCAGGCTCATGTTCGCCACTGCCGGCAGTTTTTTGTTGGCGGTAACCCAATTGACCCCGGAAATGACCCCCGAAGTGGAACCCGAACCGGTGCAGTCCAAAACGCGCACCGCCATCAATGCAACGCCCTTGGCAACTCCGTAGCCATTTCCTCCCAAAGTGCCCGCAACGTGTGTCCCATGGCCGTGGCAATCATCCGTGCCTCTGCCGTCGCCGATCGCCGTAAACCCGCTCTTGGCGCGACCGCCAAATTCCGAATGTGTCATGCGGATGCCGGTGTCGATCACATAGGCGGTCACGCCAGTCCCGTCTCCATCGTAAGTATAGTTCCCATTCAACGGGAGATCCCTTTGGTCGATTCGATCCAGACCCCAAGTCGCCCCCGTTTGAGTCGCGCCGATGGATACAATACCGTCTTCCTCCACCAACGCCACATTCGGATCGTTTGCCAATGCCGTGGCTTGCGCGGCCGACATCCGAGCCACGAACCCCTTGACAGCATGACGCCACGTGCCCAGAGTCTGCATGGGGTACTTCTTGAGCATTCGGTCCAGTAAGAAATCGAATTCCCCGACACTTTCCACCTGTCCCCTAAAAATCACGATGTATTGCCCAGGGATGGGCTGGCGCGCACGCAAAATCCCTTTCGCTTCCGCCGCGCTCGTCACGGAAAATACCATGCCGGCTATCACGCCCCATATGACAGAACCTTGTTTACCGGACCTTGTGAACCGTTTGATCATCGCCGAACGCCTCCGCCTTGGATGATCACTTCGGATGAGGATCTCCGAAAACCGGGCCATCGAACAGCGAGTTAGGAGAGGTCCCTTCTTGTCCCGCCGCCCGTCGGAACCCAGTCGGGCTCTGGTCTCACCGGCCAAGATCCAAAACATACCACATATGCTTACACGCAAACAGCTGGGTGCTCAATCCAACCTCCTGCGCGGTTTTGCGCAACGAAATTTACTTCGACTTTCTTTCGACCTCGGGAGTCCATCTCTGGACAGGATCATGTGCGGGAAGACAGGCGGATGGAGGGGATTTCGGAGGCGGGACCTGGGGATGGCACGCGCTTCTTGCGGGGCACAATCCCAAACAAGACAAACCCCCCGACCGGGTTTCCAGCAGGGGGGTTCGTTGGCCACCATCACTTCGGGGCCGGTCCGCCGACCGACCCCTCCGCGATTACATGAAGGACGGGATCAGCGGCGCGTCGATCTGCACCACTTGACGTCCGCCTTGGGCGTCAAAGAAGAACAGCAGTCCGGCAAACCGGCTGTCCGGGTCGTAGATGATGTCGGACAGTCGGTACACTTCCCAGGCCGCGTCGGAGGCGGTGACGTCCACCGTGCGGGTCTCGCC
>DATMAX010000027.1:0-59710 GCA_035559395.1 Methylococcus sp.
GAAACCGCCTGTCGAAGTCGACTTCCGGCCTTAAAGGGGAGTCAGGCGGCGGAGTTCCTACTCGCTGAATCCGGCCCGCTTGCGCAACTCGAAGTTGAGGCGGCCGCGGTCGCGCACCGGTAAGTGGTGCTCCACGAGTCGGAAGCATTCCGTCTCGGGATCCACCCCGCGCCGTTCGCAAATCCAGGCAAACCAGCGACTCCCCAGCCCGACGTGGCCGACTTCCCCTTCGAGGATTCGTTCCAAGATTGCGGCGCTGGCGGAATCATCGACTTGGCGGAGCTTTTCGATCATTTCCGGCGTCACGTCCAATCCCCGGGCTTTCCAGGCAGCGCGGCACGAGCGCCATACGCGCGGCCACATCGTATGCCGTCTCCCGCGCGATCCCCCAGAGGCCGCCATGGACGGGGAGTTCCCCATAATCCACGCCCAATTCGCGTAGCCGATCGCGCACCAAAGCGAAGTGCTCCGCCTCTTCGGCCGCGACCGTGAGCCAATCCCGGTAGTATTCTTCCGGCAACCCGCGGAAACGATAGAGGTGATCCCTAGCCAACTGAATGGCAGTAAATTCGATATGGGCCACGGCGTGGAGCAGGGCGACGCGCCCTTGTGGCGTATAGATCGCGCGCCGCAGCAGTTCCCGCGGCGCGACCCAAAGCGGCCGCTCCGGGAAACGCACCGCTTGGATCGGCAAGGACACGTCCCTTGGCGTGAAGTCCAATTGCCCCGACCGGGCCCGTTCCGCGGCCTCGTGCGTCCACGCCAACTTGCTCTCTGGATCGGTCGCGCAAAGACAGCGTTCGGCGAGGACGAAAGCGTTGGTGCTCGCCGTCACACGGCCTCCCCCACCGCGACCTTCCCGGCCCTTTCCGCGAATTCGGGCATATGCTCGAAATGGTAGCGGTACGTGTCCGTCGTCACCCCGTCGATTTCCCGGATTTGCCGCTGGTATTCTTCCAAGCTCGGGATTCGGCCCAGGATGGAACACAGCGTCGCCAATTCCGCCGAGGCAAGAAACACCTGTGCGCCGGCGCCGAGACGGTTGGGGAAATTGCGGGTCGAGGTCGACACCACGGTGGCACGCTCGGCGACGCGAGCCTGATTTCCCATGCATAGGGAACAACCGGGCATCTCGGTGCGGGCGCCCGCTTTGCCATAGGTGGCATAGTACCCTTCTGCGGTGAGCCGGGCTTGATCCATCCGCGTGGGCGGAGCGATCCACAAGCGCCCCGGGACGGGTTTTCCGAAGGCGTCCAGCAGCTTCCCGGCGGCACGAAAGTGACCGATATGGGTCATGCATGAACCCAGGAACACTTCATCGACGGGAGTGCCCGCCACCGCCGACAGCGGTCTCACATCATCCGGATCGTTCGGGCAACACAAGAGCGGCTCGGTGATCCGATCCAAGTCGATTTCGAGCACCTCGGCATATTCGGCATCCGGATCGGCCTCCAAGAGCACCGGATTCGCCAGCCACTCCTCCATCGCACGGATGCGCCGTTCGAGGGTTCGCGCGTCTCCGTATCCTTCCGCGATCATCCACTTGAGCAAGGTGATGTTGGAACGCAGATAGGCGGCGACCGGCTCGGGGTTCAGCCGCACCGTGCAGGCCGCGGCGGAACGTTCCGCGGACGCATCGGCCAATTCGAACGCCTGCTCGATGTGTAGGTCCGGCAGGCCCTCGATCTCCAGGATCCGCCCGGAAAATACGTTCTTCTTGCCCTTTTTCTCGAGCGTCAGGAGCCCTCGCTGCAGAGCAACATAGGGAATGGCATGGACCAGATCGCGCAGGGTGATGCCCGGCCGCATCTTGCCCTTGAAGCGGACCAGGACCGATTCCGGCATGTCGAGCGGCATGACGCCGGTGGCGGCGGCGAATGCCACCAGTCCCGAACCGGCCGGGAAGGAGATCCCGATCGGGAAGCGGGTGTGGGAATCCGCACCGGTCCCCACGGTGTCCGGAAGCAACATGCGGTTGAGCCAGGAATGGATGATCCCGTCACCGGGACGCAGCGACACCCCACCGCGGTTGCGGATGAAATCGGGCAGGGTGTGGTGCATCTCCAGGTCCACCGGTTTGGGGTACGCCGCCGTGTGACAGAAGGACTGCAACACCAAGTCCGCCGAAAAACCGAGACAGGCCAAGTCCTTCAACTCATCGCGGGTCATGGGACCGGTAGTGTCTTGGGAACCCACCGTGGTAATGCGTGGCTCGCAATACGTCCCTGGCCTTACCCCTGGCACTCCGCAGGCCTTGCCGACGATCTTCTGCGCCAGGGTGTAGCCCTTGCCGGAATCGGCTGCGCTGCGCGGGCGTCGGAACACTTCGGAGGGACCAAGCCCCAGCGACTTCCGGGCGCGGTCGGTGAGGCCGCGGCCTATGATCAGCTGGATCCGGCCGCCGGCCCGGACTTCATCCAAGAGGGTTTCCGTCTTGAGCACGAACCGGCAAATCTCCTCGCCGGTCTCGTGGCGTCGAATCACGCCTTCATAGGGGTAAATGTCGATCACATCGCCCATGCGCAGGGCGGTCACCTCACACTCGATCGGCAAGGCACCGGAGTCTTCCAGGGTGTTGAAAAAAATCGGTGCGATCTTGCCCCCGAGGCATATTCCTCCCTGCCGCTTGTTGGGTACATGAGGAATAGCCTCGCCGATGTGCCACAGCATGGAGTTGGTGGCGGATTTCCGCGATGAGCCGGTGCCGACCACGTCGCCCACATAAGCCACCGGCAAGCCCCTGGCCTTGAGTTCGGCGATTTTCCCGGCGGCATCGGTGATCCCCTCGCGCGGCACCTTGAGCATGGACTGGGCATGCAAGGGGATGTCGGGGCGCGACCAGGCATCCTCTGCCGGGGACAGATCATCGGTGGTGGTTTCTCCGGGAACCTTGAAGACCGTCACCGTGAGCCTCTCTGGTACCGATGGACGTTGGGTGAACCACTCCGCCTGGGCCCAGGAATGGATGACGGATTGGGCGTGGAGGTTCCCCGCCGCGGCCTTCTCCTGAACATCGTGAAAGGCATCGAACACCAACAGGATCCGTGACAGACCTTGCGCGGCGAAGGGCGCGAGCCGCGGATGGTCGAGAAGTTCGACCAGGGCGGAAACGTTGTACCCCCCTACCATGGTCCCAAGCAGTTCCACCGCATGCTCCGGTCGCAGAATCGGTGAGTTCGCCTCCCCTTTGGCAATCGCGGCCAGGAATCCCGCTTTGACATAAGCCGCCTCATCGACCCCCGCAGGCACTCGTTCCGACAACAGATCGAGAAGGAATCTCTCCTCTCCCGCCGGGGGATTCTGGATCAACTCTACCAGTGCCGCGGTCTGCGTGGTGGTGAGAGGCTTCGCAGCCAATCCTTGCGCGGCACGTTCGGCGACGTGCCATCGATACTCAGTCAGCATGTTCCATCCTGATGGTAAAAAAGGAAACAGTATCCGCAAGACCGCAAACCCATGCGGTCGGGAAAAGGTGTTGCTCGGGAATAAAACGGTATTATATGGAAATCGCCCAGCGAACCCCACGCTCCATGCCGACGCTATACGTGAGCCATCCCGTCTTTCTCTTGCACGATACCGGGCTTGGCCATCCCGAGAACGAACGACGCCTACGCGCCATCGAAAAGGCACTTGCCGCTCCCGAGTTCGCATCCCTCCAACCTCTCGAAGCCCCCGCCGCCAGCCGCGAGCAACTGGAACGGATTCACACCCCGGCCCACATCGACCACGTCTTCGCCACCATCCCGAAGATCGGCCACAACTTCCTGGATGCCGACACGGTGGTCTCCCCGGATTCCTGGGAAGCGGCTTTACGGGCCGCAGGGGCGGTTTGCGCTGCCGTCGACCGGGTCATCGCCGGCAGCGCCCGCAATGCTTTCTGTGCCGTCCGACCGCCGGGTCATCACGCCGAACCCGATCGTGCCATGGGCTTTTGCCTCTTTAACAACATCGCCGTCGGCGCCGCCCATGCTCGCAAGCAGCACGGAATCGGGCGCATCGCCATCCTCGATTTCGATGTCCATCATGGCAACGGGACCCAGGCGGCCTTCCGGCAGAACGCGAACGTACTCTACGTCTCCACCCACCAATACCCTTGGTATCCGGGCACCGGCAGTGCCACCGAAACCGGGTTGGGAAACCTGGTCAACATTCCGCTGTCTGCGGGTACCGATTCGGTGAGATACCGCAAGGTGGTGGAAGAAATTGCCCTGCCCGCCATGGACCGCTTCCGCCCGGAGTTGATCCTGATCTCGGCGGGATTCGACGCCCATCGTGACGACCCCTTGGCCTCCTTGGCACTCACCGAGGAAGACTATGCCTGGATCACCGGGGAGGTGATGGAACTGGCGGACCGATATGCTGGCGGACGGATCGTGTCAGCCTTGGAAGGGGGATACAACCTAGACGCCTTGGCTCGAAGCGTCGCAGCCCACGTCCGCGCGCTTCTCCGGGCACCATGAAATGAAATGAGAAGAATTTTTCCGGAACTGGACAGATACGCGGCACCGGGGCAACAGCGTGCCGCGATCCGATGAGGAAGAGGGCCTTACCCGCTCAGCGAGAGAACTCCTGATGTCTTCTCGGCTTCGCGGCGAGGCGACGCCTCATTTCTTGATATAAGCGGAATTGGTAGAATCTTCCTTTTCGAGCTGGGCCTGTTTCACGTATTTGTCATGTTCGCTTCCGCGAACCATGACTACCACCACGATTGCGGCAATGACCAACGCACCGATGTAAAGCCAAAAATTGTCCTTCTCTTGTTCCTGCATCATCGTTGTCACCTTTCATTCGAGTAAGAGTTGCATCATGGCAGCGATTCTACCCTCCGGAACCGACGAGGTTACGACCCACGCTTTCCGGAGTGTCCCTGCCGAAAGTCGCTTCGCGCGTCCGCTGCCACGCCGCTGGAACCATACTCCGGCTCGCCGCCGGGATTCTTGATCTGGATCAAGAAAATCGGATTTCGGCGTGCCGAGACTCGGAGCCCATGAGGGTCATCGCTCTGCCATTCCGGGAACGCGCCGCTCTCGTTCCATTGGGAAAGAAACTTGGGCAATGTGCCGATGTGCAAACGAATCGTCGTAATCAATGCCGGGTCCGCGACCTTGAAAGTTTCCCTGTTCCAGGGGGAACAAAAGGTTCTCGGAATCCTGATCGATCGTCTTGAGTCAAACGCCGAACCCCATGCCCGGATCCGGGATGCTCGGGGAAAACCGCATTTCGAAGGCCCGATTCCCGCGCGCAACCGCGACCAGGCTTTGGCCTGGCTTTTCCAATGGATCGAGCAGGCCGGTGGCGATTTTCGCCCCGATGCCATCGGTCACCGCATCGTCCACGGCGGGGATACGTTGACCGAACCCATGCGGGTGACCACGGAGGTCATGCGGCAAATCGAAGCCCTGATCCCGTTGGCGCCCTTGCATCAACCGCACAACCTGGCTCCCATCCGCTTCCTGGTCCAGCGCTTTCCCGATCTCCCACAAGTCGCCTGCTTCGACACCTCGTTCCACGCCTCCCAACCACGGCTGGAACGCCTGTTCCCCTTACCGCGGGATTATGAACAGATCGGCATTCGGCGCTACGGATTCCATGGCCTATCCTACGAATCCATCGCATCCCGGCTGCCGGGCATCGACGCTACCGCAGCGGCCGGACGCACCGTGGTGTGCCATCTTGGCAACGGCGCCAGCCTCTGTGCTCTGCGAAAGGGTCGCAGCGTGGCGACCACCATGTCATTCACTACGTTGGATGGCATTCCCATGGCCACGCGCTGCGGTGCCATCGATCCCGGCTTGTTGTTATACCTCCTCGACCAAGGCATGAACGTAGCCACGCTTTCCGATCTGCTCTACAAGAAATCCGGATTGCTGGGAATTTCCGGCGTCAGCGGGGACATGCGCGACCTCCTCGCGAGCTCGAAACCCGAGGCCGCGGAGGCCGTGGAATACTTCTGTTATCGGATCGCCCGCGAGGTGGGTTCGTTGACGACCGCGCTAGGCGGACTGGACGCCTTGGTATTCACTGGCGGGATCGGCGAACATGCGGCACCGGTGCGGGCGCAAGTCTGTGAGCGATTGCGCTGGCTGGGATTGGAGATCGCGGCGGAGGCGAACGCCAATCACGGCACCTTCCTACACACGGAGCGCAGTCAAGTGCGCGTGCTGGTGATTCCTACCGATGAGGAGTGGGTGATCGCCCGCCATACCGCCCGGCTGTTGCCGAGCCAATGAGATCGTCATGCCGGTGAGTGAAAAGAACAGCGACGCGCAACCCGCCCTTCCTTCCCGTCAATGTCGGTGGAGCACAGCGGCATGATGATGGTCATCGGGTTGGGGCACGGCCTTCACTCCTACGCCATGTTGATAGACCATCAATCCTCCCAGATCGGCTCCGAGCAGAATCGCCAGCACCACGATGGCGCCCAGCGACAGGTGAAACGCATTCGCCATCGAGGAAAATCTGCCCTTCGCCATGATTCGCCAAAGCACCAGCGCCACCGACAGGGAGGCGACGGTCAAGCCCAGGCGCGCGTGCCATTCCAGGATTTCGTGTACCGTTTCGCCGTGCGCCACCGTGGCTTCCGCCGCCAGTCCGGCAGCCGCCGCCGCCACCGCTCCAAAAGCCCCCAAGTACAGCATCCAGCTCGCCACGTGGCGTAGCGCCGGGCGACGCCAAATCACGGCAACGAGATCCATGAAAAAGAACGCAATGAGGAACGCGATTGGAAAATGAACGATGAGCGGATGCACATTGCTTGCCAGCGCCTGCACTCCGGGAAACCATGTGAACGCTGCGCCCGGTTCGGTCATCCGTGTCGCCACCTCGAGAATTTGGTCGAGAAGCCCGAGCAGGCCACCACCGGCGGAGTCATCGCCTCCGCCGTGGATCAGCGGAAGAAGCGAATCCCACGGGATCGATCCGGACTCAAAAACAATCGCCATATCGAATATCCGCAAGTCTCATGGGGAGAAACGGAGCCTCGAGGCTCCGCCTGTTACGCTCGTTAGTCTCGGTTTGTCGGCGCAAGTTTCATTCGCGCCGGTCGGATTCGGCGGAGGGTTTCCCATGCCACAAGCGGAAATGACGTTGGATCACTCCAAACTTGGCTACTCCGCCCGAACTTGTGTTTTCAGGAGAAACAGCCGGTACACGAGGATCGCGCACAGGGCTCCAACGACGATCCAGGAATGCCCGACCAGAAACGACGACAGGCCCGTCCGGGCCTGTCCCCGCAGGGACGCCAGATACGGTCTGGAAACCAACAACATCCAGGCCCATGCGGGGACTTGGTAAGCAATCGCACCGGCAATGCCCCAGTGTAAGGCCTTGGCTCCGAGCTTCTCCGCCGTCCGAAAATACCAGTAGGCGAATCCACAGGTCAGCAAAATCGATATGAGTAGCGGCATGATACGACCCCTCCTCCGTCAACTTGTCATTCATTGAGCACCCAAGCCTGCACCGGACATGGTACACCGAGCGGGGGTTCCGACCCGGTCTCGGTACCGGATTCTACTCCCGGTTCCGCCGCGCGTCGCGCAGCCTTCCCCGCAGAACTCCCCCATGGAGCGAGTTTTCGCGTACTCTGGAAAGTAGACGCGAAGAAACCGCACTCGTGTCTCTCCCATTTCTCGGGAACTCTCGCCGAGGTTCGGACGCAAGTGGCACAACTCCTCCACCGTTGTAGACACCATTCACGCTGTCGCAAAAAGCCACGATGCGTTACATTGAAGCCCGCTCGATTGCAGCCGGCTGGCGAAAAATCCATGACCAAGACAGGGTCCCGCGGTTCGGCGAGGCAGGATGTGCGCAGAACAGCCACCAAATGGGGCGTGACGAACGCGGTATCGCATTTTCTCCGCGCTCCCCCATGGCGCGTTTTCGTCCCGCCGTCCTTTGGCATTCTCCTGATCGCCTGTTCCACGGTTCAGACACGGACCCCCGAGGGAGGAGCCATCGCCATGAACCAAAAAGACTTCGCCATCTACGTCGAGCGCGTATTTCGCCATCACAATCAAGTCCTGAACGACCTCATCCTGAAACAAAACCAGGACCCGTACCAGGATTCCGAAGATGACGGGGAACTCCGCGACGCGGAGGCCGAAATGATCGAAACCTGCGGCCCGCTGGACGAGGTAGTGGTCGCGGAAGCCGAGCATCGTTCGCTCGGCCTTTCCACCCTGATGAAACTGGCCGACATTGTGCCCAACTGCGAAGCCATCACCCGCCACGTCGAGGCGCTCATCCCGCCGTTGCCGCCGGAAGACAGACACCAATCCGGATCGCCGCCCGAGGGCATTCTTCAGGCACCAGCCCGGTAACGGGCCCGTATCGCCTGCGCCAGTTCATGCACCGCCATGGCATAGTAGGTGCTATGGTTGTAGCGGGTGATGACGAAGAAATTGGTGTGACCGAGCCAGTACTCATCACCGGACGAAGCGCGCAGGCGAAGCAGGCTGACCCATTCGTTGCCGGCAATTGGGCGAACCGGCTGGATGCCATGTCTGGCCAACTCGGCCACCGGGTAGCGGGTATCGAAACCGAACTCGAAACCATTCAGGTCAGGGATTCTCGTCGCCGCCCGGGTGACGACCTCTTCTCCCGGACGCCAACCGTGCTCGGCGAAATAGTTGGCGATGCTGCCGACGGCGTCGGCCGGTTGCCAGAGATCGCGCCGCCCATCGCCATCGAAGTCCACCGCCCAGTTCAGGAAGCTGCTCGGCATGAATTGGCCGAGGCCCATGGCGCCGGCGAAGGAACCGACCGGTTGCAGCGGATCGATCCCCTCCGATCGGGACAGGAGCAGGAATTTTTCCAATTCGTCCTCGAAGTAATCGGCACGGCGCGGCGCGTCGAATGCCAGGGTGGTCAACGCATCGATGACCCGATGGTTACCGACGTTGGATCCATACACGGTCTCGACCCCGAGGATACCGAGTATGTATTCCGGCGGAACGCCATACCGTTCACTCGCCCGCCGGAGAACCGCGGCATGTCGACGCCAAAATGCCACACCGCGCGAGACATGCAGGTCATCGAGGAATTGTGCCCGGTAGCGGGTCCAACTACCGGGAGCCGGACCGCCCCCTTTGGACTCCTTGCGCAGGTAATTCAAAGTCCATTCTTTACGCTTTGCCTTCGAGAACAATCCGTTGAGATAGTCTCTGGGAAAACCGTGACGGGTTTCCATCTTGGCGATGAATCGCTCCAGGGCGGGGTAACCTGCATAATCCCCGGAAACCGATCGCGCAGCGTAGCGGCCGGCGAGCAGGAGATCCCGCCGCCCGGACGGACCGCGTCCTACCGAACCGCCCCGCCGGATCATCGTCTGCGCTGCGGGACTCGCGGTCATTTCGCGACTCTCCTGGGCGGGAGGTCGGGAAGCGCAGCTTGCCAGAAGCACCGCGCCGAGGGAAACCAGGAACAAACAACAAAGCCTTTGAATCATTGGGATTTCAAGGGACAGGAAAGAACAAGGACCCAAGGGACGCGAGGGTCGGCGAGAGCCGCTCATGCGGTGCGTGTTGGGTTTCGCGTATACGACGCCAGTCATGATCGCAGCACCCTGGCGCAACCCATGGAGTCTCCGGCAGTTCATGGCCTGAGTAGCGATCCTCGCTGCCTCATCCGGGTTTCGGGCAGGATGGATGAGATGTTAACTTTATCGGATTGGGATTCCGGATAGAATGGGCTCGGTATCCTGAAAGGCGTCCGTTTTGTTCCGAGCCGGCCAGATCGGCCGGTTGCAACGCAGGAGTCCCTGCATTCCGATGGCGCGAGAAGCAGCGAGCCAACCCAAGGCGAAAGAGGCCGTCCGGTCGTCGCGGAAAACGCGACCGCAAGCACTGCCACCAATCTGGCACAGCGTGTTCCGTCGGACCGGGAAGCGGTTCTTGCCTCTCGGACTGGAGATCGTGGCGCTCGCCGCCGCCGCATGGATTACGGTCATCGCGCTGCTGGGACAAGCCGCCGGCCGCTTCAGCGGTACCGATTTTTGGCGCCACCTGCTGCCCTTCGCCGGCACTGTGCTGGCTCTTGCACTCCTGTACGCCGGGGCCATCGCCTTCTGGCTGCGGGCACGCGCATGGCTGGCAGGCCAGCACCGTCTGCTCCCGATGACCCTCTCCCTCGCCGTCGCCTCGGCAGCGGCAGGATACGCGGCGCAGGCCGGATTCGCCCGGCAAATGGAAAACCTGATGGTGCTGATGGGCGGACCCGCGGAAGCCGAACGGGTCACGCTCGCCCATCAAGTCTTCGCCGCCTACCGCCGTTCCAACTTGCACCAATTGCAGCGCGTGCTCGAACGCGCCCAGAGTTACTGGCCGATCATCGAGGAAGCAGCGGCGACCTTCGACCTCGACGCCGAAGTCTTGATCGGGGTGGCGTCTACCGAGTCCTCGTTCCAGCCCCGCGATAGCAAGGACGGCGGCCGGGGTCTGTTCCAAATCACTGCCGTTCCACAAACGGCGATCGATCTTGCCCAAAGACGTCTCGGCACTGCCACACTGGACCTGAGCGATCCGCGGCACAATGCTTTCGTCGGCGCGGCAACCCTGCAACACTATCTCAAACAAATGCACGGGGATCTCTTTCTGGGTTTGTTGGCTTACAACATCGGGCCCCGCAACGGAGGGCTGCGTTCCATCATGGCCCAGTATGGCGCGCGTGACTTTGTCACGATCCAGCCTTACCTCCAGAACCTGCCACGGGATTACCCGATCCGGGTCCTGCGTTCCGCCCTGGCGTTCCGTGTCTGGCGTGCCGAGGGCAGGCTGCCGAAATATGAAGAGGGCGACAACGCCCGCAAGATCCAAGGTCTCGGCATCCCCGGCATGCGGGGAAGTCTATCGCTGGCCGCCGACTTCCCGGGCGCACCGTGAGCGATGGTTCACCGAAAAACGACTGATTCATTGTTAGGAGTCAAGCGATGACCCCGATTTATCACGCTCTGGTTCTCAACCTCCATCAACCGTCCGGCAATCTGGAACATCTGCTGGAACACGAGACTTGGGAGGCCAAGGAGATCCTTTACGCCTATGACCGCATTCCCCGTTCGCTGTGGGGTTACGAAGACACTGGACGGGTTCACCTGTCGGTATCCGGGACCCTGCTCGAAACCCTCTCGAATCCCGAGTTCCAGCAGCGGGTTTACGGCATTATCGATTGCGGTTCGCTGCTCTGGCATTGGCAGAACCAATCCATCATCGACATCCTCGGCACCGGCTACTACCACCCGGTGCTTCCGCTCATTCCCGAGCAAGACCGTGCGGAGCACTTGGCCCACTGGCAAGCGATCGCCAGCCATCTCTTCTGGCGCCAAGAGTTTCACGGTTTCTGGCCCCCCGAAATGGGATTTTCCATGGAACTCATCCCCCTGCTGCGCCGCTTCGGCTACCGCTATGTGATCGTCGACAGCGAACACGTGGAACCCGTCACCCCCATGGCTTGGCAGGAAATCCGCTATCGGCCCCACATCGCCCGCTTCGGCGCCAGCGATATCATCGTCATCGTGCGGGATCGCGATCTCTCCGATGCCCAGGAATCCGGCATGGAACTCGCGTGGTTCGATCACGAAGTTCGGGAACGGACCAAGTGGTGCGACTTCCCGCCGCTGGTGACCACCTGTACCGATGGGGAGAACGGCGGTTGGTTCCGCAATGTAACCCACGGCGCCAATTTCTGGAGTGCGTTCTATGTTCCCCTGCTGGAATCCGCCCGCGCCGGCGGGGCGATTCGGCCGGCCTTCATCCACGATTATCTCGACCGTTACGGCGTGTTTGGGGAGGTCAAGGTTCGCACCGGGGCCTGGAACACCGGCTGGCACCATGGACGCGATTTCACCCAGTGGACCGGCTCGGCGGCGCAGAAGAGCGCATTGGCCGAATTGCAGGAACTGAGTGATGCCGTCCACGCCGAGCTCGCGGCTTACCGCGCCAAGCGCCCCAACGCGCCGATCCCGCAGGAACTAGAAGCGGCCCTGTGGCGCCTCCTCCGCGCCGAGACGAGTTGCAATTTTTATTGGGGCGAAGAATGGGTCGGACGTGCGCGCGTCGACCTCGAGGAATCGCACCTTGCTCTCCATCGTTACCAGGCGGCCCATCCCTGCCGGGTACCCTCCGTGGACGAAGACCGCTCGGCGCAAGGCAAGGGCGGCGAAAGAGCAACGGCCGAACAGACTTCGGATCCATCGCCGCAAGGCGAATGATCTTCGCAAGACGCTGGCGGGATGGCCGCTCATTCCCATGGGTGAGGTTGGCCGAATCCCGCCAGCGCAAGGAACCCAGCCAATCCATCTCCCCAAGACCAGGAATGGGTCGGATCCAGGGGCATATCCGCGGACGCACGCCTGAATCGGCGATCATCTCATATAGTTTCGCGTCGATCCTATCTTGACAAAGCACACCAGCTTCGGTAGCTTGCCAACTGGTTTCGGTGCGAAACCAAAGCGGCGGACAACACGGAACTACCCGCTTGGGGCAGCCAGCATGGGCGACATCCCATCCTCGGGAAGACATCGCGTGCGTTCCGCCTATTGGACCCACGATCCCACGTGAAGCGGCCTTCCTCGTCGACGGTGGGATCCTTTCCGGCACGGTTCGTTACGGAGGTGATCCGATGAGTACAGAAGTGGAACCAAAGAAAGACTATTTTTGGATTTATGTCGCCTTGGCGACGATCATCCTCGTCGGTGTCGTCGTCATGGCCAAGCTGGCCGAGAACGACAAATACGATCCCATTCGCGCGCAACAGGAAGAAGAAATCGCCCGGATGAACATTCGCGTCCTGAATTGAAACCGGGGCATCCCATGCTTCCCTCAAAACGAAAAAGGCCCAGAACCATGATCCTATCCGCCTTCAAACTCTACTCCCTGTGCTTGCTGACCTTGCTGTCCCTGTTGTCCGGAACGGTATGGGCAGCGGAGTACATCTACAGAGATCTGATGGGGAACACCCTCCCATCCGAGAAGTGCTCGACGCGATCCGAAGCGGAGGCCAAAGCCACTGATCCCTATAACCTGAAGCGACATGCAAAAATATTTTGCGAAACGCAGGGATACGGCTGGTACGTCGAGGAACAGAAGGACAACGGCAAGCTGGTCTGCGAGGAATGCGGCAACGGGGACCAGAAATATCGGTGTCACATGGAGGACGTCGTAGTGCAGTGCAAGCGGATCAAACCGGGCTCGGTCGGTTTGATTCCCGGAAAAGGTTGAGTCCGAAGGGCCTCTCCCAATCGAGCCATACTCGGAACATCGCCGTCCATTGCCAAAGGAAACGAACCACGGCGATGTTCCGCGTTCCCCGACTTCCCTCGATCCCGATCGGTCCATGCGCCAGCTTGAGCACCATGGCGCCGGTGACGATCAATAGCGCCCGTCGGCAACAGTCAACGCCGAAAAACCATACTCCCACCAAGAAGGTCCCGGCTGCAGCGATCCCGGTCCATGCCGTATAGGCGGCTCCCATAGGGATCTTCCTCCCACGAACCTTGATGCTCCTCAGTGATCGGGCCCTGCATAAGGGACGCATTCGGATGGGAATCGGCCACGCCGAGACCAGGAAAATATCCCCTTGCATCGACAGAGCGAGCGACTGCTGCTATTTTGGGAGTTTCCCATCGCCGGGATCCATAGGGAAGACGTGGTTGCCCGGTTTTTTCTCACGAGCGTGATGGCAAGCTCTGGATCTATAGGAACTGGTAAATTGCATGCTACGTAAACATTCGTCCTTCGCCGGAATCAAGGGTCCGGTCGTAACCATCATCATGGATGGCATCGGTTATAGCCCGAAAGTCACGGGAAACGCCGTGCACCAAGCCTTTACGCCCACCTTGGATCGGCTTCTTACCGAGTATCCGCACACTTTTTTGAAGGCCCACGGCCGCGCCGTGGGCATGCCTTCCGACGAGGACATGGGCAACTCGGAAATCGGGCACAACGCCATGGGCTCCGGGCAGGTCTACAGCCAGGGTGCTGCGCTCGTCAACGAAGCCATAGCGACCGGCGCCCTGTTCGAGGGCGCGGCATGGCGGGAAGTCATCGCCAACTGTAAGAAGCATGGCTCCACCCTGCACTTCATCGGCCTGTTCTCGGACGGCAACGTCCATTCCCACATCAGCCACTTACGGGCACTCATCCGACAAGCCAAGCAGGAAGGGGTGCGGCGCGTTCGGATCCACATCCTGCTCGACGGCCGGGATGTTCCGGAAACCTCGGCCTTGGATTACGTCGTACCCTTCGAGGCTTTCCTCGACGAACTCCGCGCTCCGGATTTCGACGTCCTGATCGCCAGTGGCGGCGGCCGCATGCGCATCACGATGGATCGTTACGAAGCGGACTGGGGCATGGTGGAGCGGGGTTGGCACACCCATGTCCTCGGCGAAGGCCGCCAATTCGAATCCGCACGCCAAGCCATCGTAACGTTACGGGGCGAGAATCCCGGCGTGATCGACCAGGACCTGCCGCCATTCGTGATCGCGCGCGACGGCGAACCGGTAGGCCGTATCCAGGACGGAGACAGCGTCGTCTTTTTCAACTTCCGGGGAGATCGTGCCATCGAGATCAGCCGTGCCTTCGAGGAGGAAAACTTCACCCCCTTCGACCGGATCCGCTGGCCGAAAGTCGTCTACGCGGGAATGCTGCAATACGACGGCGATCTCGGCATCCCGAAGCGATTCCTGGTCCCGCCCCCGGCGATCCGCAACACCCTGGGAGAGTATCTCGCAAAAACCGGGATTTCCCAGCTTGCCATTTCGGAAACGCAGAAATTCGGCCATGTCACCTATTTCTGGAACGGCAACCGCAGCGGCAAGTTCGACGAAGAACTCGAAACCTACATCGAGATCCCGTCCGACCGGGTCCCCTTTGAACAGCGACCTTGGATGAAATCGGCGGAAATCACCGACGCGCTCATCCGCGAACTCTTGACCGGCAAGCATCGCACCGCACGGGTCAACTATGCCAACGGCGACATGGTCGGCCATACCGGAAACTACCAAGCCACCGTTCTTGCCGTGGCCGCCGTCGATCTCGCCCTGTCTCGGCTGCTGCCCGTGATCGATGCCCTCGAGGGCGCCGCACTCATCACCGCCGACCACGGCAATGCCGAAGAAATGTACGAACTCGACAAGAAAACTGGGAACCCGAGCCGGAACCCGAATGGGCTGCCGAAGGCGAAAACCTCCCATACCCTGAACCCGGTGCCGCTCATTCTTTACGCACCGGCGGCCAAAGATCTCTTGTCCTTGAACAACGAAGGAGGGGCCGGCCTGAGCGCGATCGCCGCCACCACCGTGAACTTGCTTGGCTTCGAAGCGCCTGCGATCTGGGACCCCAGCCTGCTGCAATTCCGGTAACCGGGGCCCCGCGCCAATAAAGAGACGTGCTCACTGATCCGCGAGACTCACGACCCGCCCTTCCGCCGCCGATTGCAACGCTGCGACGATGGCCCGACAGTTGGCCTTGGCATCCTGCAACGAAAGCAGGGGCGGTTTGCCAGTCAGCACGCACTCGCCGAAATGCTCGACTTCCAGGCGGAAATGATTGGCGACCGGTAAACGTTCTTCGTGATACCGTCCATCCTCCGTCCACCAGGAAATGACCGGAAAGTCACCCGGATTCTGCCAGACGGTATGGCACTTCACTCCGCCTTCGGTACCGGTGATTTCGTATTCGGAACGCCGGGCGCATTCGAAGCTGACATCGAAATGACCGCGCCGGCCCTCGCCGAAATCGAGAATCCCGCTCGTCGTGATGTCGGCACCGGTTTCTACATACTTGGCTACCGCCGTCACCGCGATCGGCGCCTCCGGAAACCACAGCCGCAATGAATGAATGGCGTAGGGGCCGATGTCCCACATGGCCCCGCCGCCCCGCTCTACACTCTCGGCCAGGCGATACATGCGTGCAGGGCGCATCCGGAACGAATAGCTGGCCCGCACGAAGCGCACCTCGCCGATCGCCCCGGAGCGGACCAATTCGGCCACACGCGCGTGTTGCGGGTGGAAACGGTACATGAAGCCTTCCATCACCACCACGCCATGACGCCTTGCCTGCTCTTCGATCGCCTCGATGTCCGCCACCCGTAACGCCATCGGCTTCTCGCACAGCAGGTGTTTGCCCCGCTCGATGGCCCGTAGCGCCCACTCGGCATGTTCGTGATTGGCAAGCGGCAGGTACACAGCCTCGACTTCGGCGTCGTCGAGCAGGGCCTCGAGGCGATCATAGGTCTTCACCGAGCGTTGGTCTGGGGCATATTTCGCCAGCGTCTCTGCTGCCGCACCGGGGCGGCGACTGGCAATGGCGACCAATTCCGCGTTGGCCGCTTCCACGATGGCGGGAAGCAATCGTTCGTTGACACGCGCGGCGCCGAGAATACCCCAGCGGAGTCTGGGTCCTTGGTTCATGAACTCATCCTCTTCGTGATTCGATCAAGCGTTTTCATTATCCACTGCTCTAGCGGGTTGCATCGGTTTCAGGGCAGAGGCGGAAATGACTCCGTATTGGAATGGGCCGTGGAAACCGACGCAGTCTTCCCTTGCCGCCGCAACGGGATACGGTTACCGTATTTAACCCCTTCACAACGATCCTTCGCAAGGAGAACGCCATGACCATTAAAGTGGGAGCCCATCTGCCCAAAGGCATGCTCAGTGAGAGCGCCGAATTCGATCCGGATACCGGCTGCCCCATGAAACCGCAGACGTTGGAAGTCGGCGAGGCCGTCAAAGGCAAAAAAATCGTCATCTTCGGGGTACCGGGAGCGTTTACCCCGACTTGCTCCGCCCAGCACCTACCGGGTTTCGTGGCGAATTTCGACAAGCTGAAGGAAAAAGGAATCGACGAAATCTGGTGCATGGCGGTCAATGACGGTTTCGTGATGGCTGCCTGGGGACGGGAGCGGCAAGCCGACGGCAAGGTGCGTATGATGGCCGACGGCAGCGCCGAATACACCCGTAAGCTCGGACTCGAACTCGATCTGACCGCGAAAGGCATGGGTGTGCGTTGTCAGCGTTTCGCCATGATCGTGGACAACGGCGTGGTGCAGCACCTTGCCATCGATCCTCCTGGCAAGTTCGCCGTGTCGAGTGCGGAGGCAATTCTGGAACGCTTATCGGTCGGATGAAAACCGGGGCGTGCGATCCCCAAGTCTCGAACCGGGAATCCGACGATGGGGATCAGGGCGAGAGCTCGGACCGCAGCAGGCATTCCCGCCGCGCGATCCGACCTCCCCTCAGGCGTCGATTGCCTGGATCCTCGGAATGTGTCGTCCGCCCTCGAATTCCGTGTTCAAAAAGATCTCGACGATCTTCTTGGCCATATCGAGGCTGACCAGCCGTTCTCCGATGGCGATGCAATTGGCATCGTTGTGTAGCCGTGTCAGGTAGGCGCTTTCCTCGTTGAAACAGTAGCCACAGCGGCAACCTTTGACCCGGTTGGCGACGATGGCTTCGCCATTGCCGCTCCCTCCCAGCACGATGCCTCGTTCCACTTCGCCGCGCGCCACTGCCTCGGCGCAAGGGCGAATCCAGGTCGGGTAATCCGTACGCTCGGCGCTGAAGCAGCCATAATCGACGACTTCATGGCCAAGGGTAGTCAGCCAATTGCGGAGTACCTCCTTGTAATTGAATCCGGCGTGATCAGAAGCGATGCCGATTTTCATGATGTCACCTCGCGTTTCCTGATGAATCAACCCCAGTCTCACGGCGCTGCGGCGAACGCCCTCGACTCCTGGCCGAAGCGTACACCGGAAGTTGCTGTCGGCATAGCCACCGGGGCGTTCCCCCGCGGTGAGGCGAGGCAATCTCGATGACGCCTCGCCCGTGACCATCCGCTATCGTGATGCCGCGAGCGCCACCGCTTGCCGCGCGAGCCGGGTGATTTCCTCCCAGTTCCCGTCGGCAATCAGGGGTTTCGGGGTGAGCCAGGATCCGCCTACGCAGACGACGTTGGGCAAGCGCAGAAAATCGGGCGCGTTGTCCACGTTGATGCCCCCCGTCGGGCAGAAACGAACCTCCGGAAAAGGCCCGAAGAACGACTCCAGCATGCGAATTCCGCCCGCAGCCACCGCGGGAAAGAACTTCAGCACCGAAAGTCCTCTTTCGACCGCCTGCATCACTTCGGAAGTGGTCGCGACACCGGGCAGGAACGGGAGACGGCTTTCGAGGATCGCATCGAACAATTTGGCCGTGGTGCCCGGAGAGACCCCAAACTGGGCTCCTGCATCGATGGAGGCGTACAATTGGGCCGGAGTGGTGATGGTGCCAACCCCCACGATGGCATCCGGGACTTCACGACGTATGGACCGCACGGCTTCGAGCCCGGCAGCCGTGCGCAAGGTGATTTCCAGTACGTGAATTCCCCCGTCCACCAAGGCACGGGCCAAGGGCACTGCGTCTTCCGGTCGTTCCACCACGATCACCGGCATCACCCGGGTCAGGGCGACGATCTCATCTAGATTCATGTCTCGGTTTCCTGCTTGATTCGATTCGGTGGGTTCGCCCCGCCGAGGGTCAGTCGTCGAAAGCGAAAGTAAAAGCACCCCGTTCCGCGGTGTCCGCCAGACGGCGGAATCCCGTGAACAACTCCCGGCCGGTACCGAAACCATTCTCCGACAGGTCGGCCATCACGGGCTCCCGCAGTTTCCATCGCTCGTGCGGAACCTGGGCTTCCAGACGCCCCTGGACGGCATCGAGCAGGATCGTATCACCGCTGCGCACCAGGGTGAGTGGTCCGCCCATCGCGGCTTCCGGCGTGATGTGGATCGCCGCCGGCACTTTCCCGGAAGCGCCGGACATGCGACCATCGGTGACGAGCGCTACATGAAATCCCCGGTCCTGAAGGCTGGTGAGCGTCGGCGTGAGCTGATGCAGTTCCGGCATCCCGTTGGCACGCGGTCCCTGAAAGCGGATGACAGCGACGAAGTCGCGCTCCAGCTCGCCGCGCTTGAAGGCGGCCAATAATTCTTCCTGATTCTCGAATACGATCGCCGGCGCGCGCACCACCCGATGCTCCGGCGCCACCGCGGACACCTTGATCACGGCGCGACCGAGATTGCCGGTCAGCAACCGCAAACCTCCGTCTGGGCTGAATGGCGCCTCGACCGAGGCGAGCACTTCGGGGTCGTGGCTCCTCTCGGCGGCGGGGCGCCAAGCCAGTTCACCGTCGTCGAGCCAAGGCTCTTCCGTCCAGCGCCGCAGTCCGCGCCCCAGAATGGTCTGTACGTCCTCATGCAGGAGACCCGCATCCAACAATTCGCGGATCAGGAAACCCATGCCGCCTGCGGCATGGAAGTGATTGACGTCGGCCTTGCCATTGGGGTACACGCGCGCCAGCAGCGGCACCACCGCCGAAAGATCATTGAAATCGTCCCAGTTGATCTCGATGCCGGCAGCCCGTGCGACGGCCACCAAGTGGATGGTGTGGTTGGTCGACCCTCCCGTCGCCAAAAGCCCCACGATCCCGTTCACCACGCTGCATTCATCGACGATGTCGCACAAGGCGGCCGCAGTCTTGTCGCAGGCCAGATGTATCGCTTGGCGGGTGGCTGCGCGCGTAAGGGCTTCGCGCAATGCCGTACCTGGATTGACGAACGATGAACCCGGCAGTTGCAGGCCCATGATCTCCAACAGCATTTGGTTGCTGTTGGAAGTACCATAGAAGGTACAAGTACCGGCACTGTGATAAGACGCCATCTCGGATTCCAGCAGGGCATCGCGCCCGACTTTACCCTCGGCGAACAGCTGGCGTATCTTCGCTTTTTCGGCGTTCGGCAAGCCGGATGGCATCGGCCCCGCCGGCACGAACAGTCCCGGCAAGTGCCCGAAGCGCAGCGCACCGATCAACAATCCGGGCACGATCTTGTCACAGACCCCCAGATACAAATTGGCGTCGAAAACGCGGTGCGAAAGTGCCACCGCGGTGGACAGGGCAATCACGTCGCGCGAGAACAAGGAAAGCTCCATGCCGCTCTGGCCCTGCGTCACTCCATCGCACATCGCCGGCACGCCTCCGGCGACCTGTGCCGTCGCCCCCTGGGCGCGCGCCTCGGCCTTGATGATCGCCGGGTACCGCTCGAAGGGCTGATGTGCCGACAGCATGTCGTTGTATGCCGTTACGATGCCGATGTTGGGCGCCACGGCCGCCTTCAACGTCAGCTTGTCGCTCGCCGGCATTGCCGCGTAGGCATGGGCGACATTGGTACAGGCGAGACGGGTCCGCTCGACGTCATCCATTCGTGTGCGCTGCATGCGTTCCAGGTAAGCGGCTCGGCGGGCACGGCTGCGCGCGCGAATCCGCTCGGTGACGGCAGACAGTGTGGGGTTAAGGGACATACGATCTCGACTGAAATGGCGGCTAAGTGAATGGGATCCTCGCCCCTCTTCCTCAAAAACAGGGGGGGGACGAGGGGGCAGTATGCGGTCTTGCCTCACCGCTTGTGTGGCAAGGAAGTGGTTTGCGGCGACCGCCCGCCTTGCGCATGCCCCGCAACGACGCATGGCTGCTGGTCATTAAATCCAAGCCGAACGGGGGTGTCAAGAAAACGAGCCGGACATCCCACACGATTCCGCACCGTTTCGGTGCGGATAGCAGCTACGGGGCTGTGCTTTGAATCCTGTGGCAATGAGTTCCATTGCTAGACAGAGGCAATCGAGGCGACTATTATTTTTGAGTTTTTTTCCCGGTTTTCGGTGCCACTAGGCCTGCGGGCCGCACTCGGCGGGACCGGCGGGTCCACTCACAACCACCGAAGAGGATTCAGCAGTGAATCAGCTTCCATTTCCTCCATCTTTCAATCTGGTGTTTTTTGGCGGCACCGGCGATCTGGTGACCCGCAAGCTGCTGCCGGCGATGTACCAATGCCACAAGGATGGCCAGCTGGTGGACGCGGGACGCCTGATCTGTCTGGGCTTGGAGGACTACAGCCAGGATCGTTACCTGAGTCTCGCCGCCGATAAGGTGCGGCAATTTCTGCCTCCCGCCGATTGGGACGACGGGGTGTGGGATGCATTCTGCTCCCGCATCACTTACCTGAAACTCGATGCCCGGCAAGCCGACGACTATCGGCAACTCAAAGAACTGCTCGGCAAGTCGCCCGCCGAAGTCAACGTTTTTTATCTGTCCGTCCCCCCGTCGTTGTTTTCGACGATCTGCAACAACTTGGCCCGGCAAGGGCTGAACGCCTGCAACTGCCGGGTGGTCCTGGAAAAACCCTTGGGCCACGATCTCGCATCGAGCAATGCGATTACCGCCGAGGTCGCGCAGCATTTCCAAGAGCAGCAGGTTTATCGGATCGACCACTACCTCGGCAAGGAATCGGTGCAAAACCTGATGGCCCTGCGTTTCGGCAATCCCTTGTTCGAGCCGTTGTGGAACCGGATCTGGATCAGCAACGTACAGATCACCATCGCCGAACAGGTGGGAATTGGCGGCCGGGCCGGATTCTATGACAGCACCGGTGCCCTGCGTGACATGGTGCAGAACCATCTCCTGCAGCTGTTGTGCTTCGTGGCCATGGAACCGCCGGCCAGCCTCAAATCGACCGCCATCCGGGATGAGAAGCTTAAGGTTCTGAAGTCGCTGGTCGAATTCACCAAGGACGAAGTGCTCACCAAGACCGTTCGTGGACTATACCGAGCCGGGGCCATCGCCGGCCAACCAGTCGCGGGATACCTGGAGGAGGATGACATCCCCGCCGACAGCAAGACGGAAACCTTCGTCGCCCTGCGCGCCGAAATCGCCAACTGGCGCTGGGCCGGAGTCCCCTTTTTTCTCCGCACCGGGAAGCGCATGGCAGAGAGTCTGGCGGAAATCGTGATCACTTTCCGTGAGGTGCCGCACCAGATTTTCCCGCTCAAGAACGGCGCCGCAATCAACCCCAGCAAACTGGAAATCCGCCTGCAACCGAACGAGTTCATTCGTCTGCATTTGCTGGCCAAGACCCCCGGTGACCGGATGGAACTCCAGCCGGTCTATCTGGATCTCGACTTCGCCACGCAATTGCGGGGACGTCGTGAAGAGGCTTACGAACGCTTGCTGCTGGACCTCATCCGCGGAGACCAGGCATTGTTCGTGCGTCAGGACGAACTGGAACAGGCATGGCGCTGGATTGAGCCGATCTTGAACGCCTGGAGCGCCGATCCGAATCCGCCCAAATCCTATCCGGCCGGCACTTGGGGACCTGCCGCCGCCTCCGCGCTGTTGTCGCGTGACGGTTTCCGCTGGCACGAAGAGGACTGATACCATGCCGGAGATCCATTGGTTCGATGACCAACCGACACTCGCCGCGGCGCTCGCTTCCGCCGTAACGAATGACCTGCGCGCGGCGCTGCAAGACCAGCCTCTCGCCACGCTTGCCGTCTCCGGAGGTCGCTCGCCGGTGCCGGTGTTCGAAATCCTGCGCGAACAGGAGCTCGACTGGACAAGGGTGATCGTCACGCTGGTGGACGAACGCTGGGTACCGGAAACCGATCCGGCCAGCAATGCGGCGCTGGTCAGGACCCATCTGCTGCGAGACCGTGCGGCCGCGGCCCGCTTCGTGCCACTTTATACCGGCGCCGTCTCCGCAGAAGCGGCCGAGAAGACTTTGGCCGCCACGTTCCGGGACCTGCCCCTGCCCTTCGCGGCGGTGATTCTGGGCCTGGGAGACGATGGCCACACGGCTTCGCTGTTTCCGGGAAGCCCCCGTTTGAGCGAAGGCTTGGCCCTGGGTCGCACCGTCGCGGACACCTCCCCTTGTCTCGCCCAAGTCGGCGCCGTGGCGCCGACCGAGCGCATCAGTCTGACCCTGCCCTGGATCCTGCACGCCCGGCGCATTTATCTCCAGTTCGCGGGGGCCGCCAAGATCAAGGTGTTCCAGGCCGCGCAGTCTGGCCCGGACTTACGCTATCCAGTGAGCTTCGTGCTCCATCAGACGCAGACTCCCGTCGCGGTCTTCGCGGCACGCCGGTAACCCAAACTCCCGTCGTCAGGATCCATCCCGGAGGACACGGAATCCATGTGCCTCCCCTATGGGGGAGGACTCCTCCACCACTTCCATGGCTTCCACCTGAGCACGTGGGGGTCCGCGTCGACACCACGCGACGAGCGTGTCGACCGCCGAGGACTCACCTTCGGCCACCAGCTCGACGCGTCCGTCCGAACAGTTGCGCACCCATCCTGAGAGCCCCAGTTCCGTGGCTTTCTGGGCCGCATGCGCGCGGTACCATACCCCTTGTACGCGCCCCGACACGAAGAAGTGAACCCGCTTTTCCATTTCTTCAGCCTCCCGCCGCGGCACGGCGAATCCGCCAGCACTGATGGATTCGAGGATTCCGTTCGAAGTCCCGGGGCAAGGTCGCATGCGTGATCGACTCCACTGCATAACCCTCCACCGCCTTTTCATCCAAGCGAAACTTGCGGCAATTGGTGGAAAAAAGCAGGACCCCATCCGGCTCCAGCAGAGGCAAGGTCTGGTTCAGCAAGGCCACATGATCCCGCCGTACGTCGAAAGTCGCTGACATACGCTTGGAATTCGAGAAGGTGGGCGGGTCGAGAAAGATGAGGCCGTAGCGCCGGCGTTCGGCCCGAGCCTGATCCAACCACTCCAGGCAATCCGCCTGGATCCGGCGGTGCTGTTTCCCATCCAAGCCGTTCAGCGCCAGATTCCGGTGGGCCCAGTCGAGATAGGTCCGGGACAGATCCACGCTGGTCGTGGATCGCGCCCCGCCGCCCGCGGCGTATACCGTCGCCGTACCGGTGTAGGCGAACAAATTCAGGAAATGGCGGCCGGCCGCCGCCCGTTGGATCCAGCTCCGCATGATGCGATGGTCGAGGAACAAGCCGGTATCCAGATAGTCCTCGAAATTCACCCAGAAACGCCAGCCTCCTTCCTCGACCCAATGAAAACGGCCGCTCTGGTCCTGTTTCTGGTATTGGGCATCCCCTTTCTGGCGTTTCCTGATTTTCAGGAAAATCTGTTCGCGAGGAACTTCCAGGACCTCCGGAATCACGGCCAGCGCGGCCGCCAGCCGGGCTTCCGCCTTGTCAGGATCGATGCCCGGGGGTGCTTCGTATTCCTGCACGTGGATCCAATCCCTTTCTCCCCGGTAAAGATCGACCGCCACGGCGAACTCGGGGAGATCGGCATCATACAGCCGATAACAGGAAACGTCGTTTTTTCGCGCCCAGGCGCCCAAGCGCCGCGCGTTCTTGCGCAGGCGATTGGCGAACATCGTCGCGTTTTCGCGCAGTGACACCCTCTTGGCCGTTTTCTGAACCATCTCCCGAACCCGGCGTTGGACCTCGCTCTCGGGAGCATTCGACCGGGGGGTGAAGAAGCGCTCCGGATCGACTTCGAAGTGGAACAAGCGGCATTCGATCGCCCCGTTGTAGACGGTGTGGTAACGCTTGGCGCGGATTCCGACTTGGAATGCCAATTCCGGATTGCCGGTGAGGAGCGATGCCTTCCAACCCCGGAAATGCTCCTTGAGCGCATCCCCCAAGCGACGATACAGCGGGAACAGGCTCTCGGCTTCTCCCAGGCGCTCCCCGTAGGGCGGATTGACCACCAGCAGCCCCGACGGGCGATGGGGCCGGGTATCGAACGCCGAGCGCCGCTCCAGGTGGATCCGCCCGCGAAGCCCGGCCCGCTCGACGTTCTCCGCGGCGATGCGGATGGAACGACGATCGAGATCGTAACCGACGATAGGAGGGATCCGCTCGCGGCCGGCTTCGGCCAGAACCTGCGCCTCCTTGAGGAGGTTGCGCCAAAGGCCCTCGTCATGGCCCTTCCACGCCTCGAAACCGAAACCGCTTCGGAACAGGCCCGGCGCGATGTTCCCCGCCATCAGCGCCGCCTCGATCAGGAGGCTCCCCGATCCGCACATGGGATCGATGAGACCACCGCCCATCTGCGCCACCTCCGGCCAACCCGCATACCGCAATACCGCTGCGGCCAGGTTTTCCTTCAAGGGCGCGGGCCCCGCCTCCGTCCGGTAACCCCGCCGGTGCAGGCTCTCCCCTGTCAAATCGAGACTCACCGCCGCCGTGGTCTGATCGACATGGACGTGGATGCGGAGATCGGGTCGGTCGATCCGAACCGAAGGCCTTCGTCCCCCTCGGGCGAGGAATTGATCCACGATCGCATCCTTGACTTTCTGCGCCCCGAAGAGGGAGTGAGAGATGCATGCATGGCGGGAAGAAAAATCAACCACGAAGGTGGTATCCGGATCGAAGTGAGCGTTCCAGTCGATCTCCTGAATCCCTCCATACAGATCTTCCGTGGAATCGACCCGGAAACGGTCCAGTACGAGCAAGATCCGATTCGCGATCCGCGACCATAGACAGGCTCGATAGGCGATCATCAAGGGTGCATGGAATCCGACGCCGGCCCGAACGGGCTTCACGCCCTGGGCGCCGAGACCTTCCAACTCCTGCGCCAGGAGTGGCTCCAGACCCTTGGGAACGGTGGCAAAACCGGTGTAAGCGAAGTTCATGGGTTGTCGTAGGAATTCTCCACGGAAGAAGATTCGATCCAGTCACGCAGGGTAAGATCATGCAGGGTAGCAGCGATGGCGGCATCCACTTGCCGTACGACGCTCTCTACCGGTGGGGGAACGACGACCCCGCCCTCATCCTGGTTCCCGGCACGCAGCACCGCGAACACCTCTTGCATGGAAATCCGCTCCAAGTCGCGCGCCGGGAGATGGCGCAGTCGTTCCGGGTCAAGGCCGGCGAGGAAACCCCCTCGTTGCAAGATAGCGAGCAATTCTACGACCAGATGCTCCGGCAATCGCAGCCGCTCGGCGAGGGCGCCGACTTCCCACGGTGCTTTGCCGGCAAGGAAATGTTCTCCGATCAGGTAAAGAACGGCCAATCCGCTTCGTTCCCAGTCGCGATTGCCGATCCGCGCGTGTGTGTCGATCCGATCGATGCATTGCGGATTCTGATAAAAGAAGCAAAGCTGCGCGCCCAGCAAGACGATGAGCCAGCTCACATAGAGCCAAATCATGAACAGGACCAGGATAGCGAAACTGGAATAGACGGCGTGATATTGCGCGGAGCCGGCAACGAACTCGGAGAAGGCCCAACCGGCGGCTTTCCACAGCAGTCCGGCGATCACACCACCGAACAACGCCGACTTCAACCGTACCCGGGCGCTGGGAATGACCCGGTAAAAGAGGGTGAAGGCGAGAATGATGGTTGCATAGGGCAGGAGCACATCGATCACCCCCCAAGCCCAGCCGGCGATTCCCCGTGTCGTATGGTTGTAACGACCGAGCAAGCCGGTCAGGCCACCGAAGGCGGAGAAAACCAGCAGAGGCCCGACCAGCGTGAAGCTCAAATAATCGCCCAAACGTCGCAGGAGACTGCGGCTGGTGCGCGTCCGCCAGACCTGGTTGAAGGACTCCTCGATCTTGTCCAGCATGGCGATGCTGGCGTAGAACAGGAAGGCAAAACCCAGGAAGCCGAGCACTCCGACGCGCAAGCGGCGCACCGAGTCGATGATGGCGGTCTTGACTTCGTCGGCATTGGCGCCGAGCGGCTCGAGCAACTCCGAGAGTAGCGGCTCCAGTTCGGTATGGGCGCCGAATGCCTTGAGCACCGAGAAAGCCACCGCGAGGAGCGGGATCAGGGCCAGCAGGCTGGTATAAACGAGACCCATGGCACGGTAATCGAGACCGCCTGCGTGGATTTCGCGCAGTAAGGCCAGAACCCACCGCAGCACGACGCCAAACCCCGCGCGCACGGTCATATAGACACCCGCCCCAGAGGCACGTGCCCATATGAGGATCTTTTTCCCGATCATCGAATCCATCTATTCCAATCGGCTTTCCAGGTGGAGCCGGCAGCGGGTCAGCTGCCCGGCATAACGGCGTGCGGTCCAAGCCACTCGTCTCGCCACTTGTTGCAGCCTGGGGTTGCCCCGATGAGCGCCATTTCGCCAACCGCCCAAGCCCTCGTGATAGGCGAGATAGAGGTTATAGGCGTCGTGTGGAGAGATCCCCAGTTTCCGCCGGCACTGGTCGGAGTACCAGCCGAGAAACTCCACCACATCGGCAAAATCATCGCGGGCGGCCTGACTCCGCCCGGCGGCTTCGGTGTACCAATCCCAAGTCCCGTCGAGTACCTGTCCGTAGCCGTAAGCCGAACTGGGTCGCCACAGCGGGATACCGAGAAAGCGAATCCGCTCCGGACGGGCATCTTCGACGAAGGAGGACTCCTGCCAAAGAATCGCCATTTGCACTGGGATCGGCAGACCCCACTTGAGTTCCGACCTCCTGGCACTTTCGTACCATTCTTCCTTTTCGGCAAAGATCGCGCAAAGATTCGAAGGATCGCGAGGCGGAGTCGTAACGCAAGCGGTCAGCACCGAGAGACCGATCAGAAGAAGAATTCTCATGGAAGATGCGAAACTTCGGCAGCCCACCGGGAACGAGCGCCTTTCCCCGCCCTGCCCTTCAGTGCGGCGTCACGAGTGCGGCGGGCAGCCGGTCAAATTCGGCGAAGAACGTTCCCAACATCGGCGCGCGTCCCCACCGAGACTTTGTCCCACATCGTGGGGCCGCATGCCTCGAACCGTTCTGCCGGCGACGCGGCAAGAAAAACCACCTCGATCAGCGTCTTTCCCGAATCCCTTTGGCCGCCGACTTGGAAGGTTTCTTGCCCGGAGATTTTTTGGAGGCCGAAGAAGAGGTCTTCCTCTCACTCGGGGAATCCCCCGTTCTCCGAACCTTGCCCTTTCCAGAGGAAAGGGACCGCGAGTGGACGGCGGGCTTCTGGACCGGCTTTTTCGACTCTTTCTCCGGCTCGGCCGTGCTGGCCGCGGCCGGCGATGTCGGCGCAGACCCCGTACTCAGCGTCGAGGTCTCAGCCGCAGCGCCGGTATCGGAAGAATAGACGGCAACGAGTTTTCCGAACCGCAGGTGATGCAAACTCTCCAGTATGATGCCGTTGGTATTGGCCGTGATGGCTTTGTTCGGCCGATCCTTGACCTCATACCATCCCGAGTACCAGCCCCTGTCCGGATCGAACAGCGTCTTGGCGCGATCCACCAACTTCTGCGTGTAATCGCTGTCATACAGCGCGTACCAACCGATGGCGGTCTTGGTACTCAATGAACGGAAGGCGGAAGCGTTTTCCCCCTTCTCGGTGACGGTATTCCAAGGTTTTCCGAAGGTGACCACCGTGTTATAGACGAACCCGGGCGCCTCGTCGATGTGGTCCTCGCTGACCGCCGTCAACACCTTGGTGGCCTGGAACCGCTTCTCTTGCGCCTTATACACCCGGTAGGCGAATTCCCGGCTGATATGATCCCAGCCGAACTCGATCCCATCGAGGATATACGGTTCGCTCACCACGTAGTTGCGGGCGTGGTGTCGTCCGGGTTCGCGGTTATCGGTCGGTACCTCGATCCCGTAAATCTCCACGAAGCGGAGACCGTCGGCATAGTCGAGGGCGCGGACGGCGTCATAACCCATCAGCGCGAGCGACTTCGCGGCATATTCTTCATACCCGATGCGCCCCTCCTGCAAGCAGGTCACCTCACCCTGGTCGTTCATGACCGCGCCACAAAGCTGCCCATCCTTGAGGAGTTGCGCGAAATCCCAGCGTCCTACGATCGCCCTCACTTCCGCAAGGTGCTCCGGATAGTTCCAGGCGATGATGTGTAACGGTACCAGGACCCGCCCGATGTCCATGGCCGACCAGCCTGTGCCGCGCTCGGAAGGCTGATTGCCAGAGTCGACCATGGCCAGGGTTTCGGTATCGTATACTTTGTTGGGCAGGCGATCCTGGAACAGCGGCATTCTCGCGAGCGTGGTCAACGCTTGGCTCAAGCGACGATCGAACTCCGCCTTTTCGAGGATTCCAAGCCGATGGGCCGAAATCATTCCGAGCAAATACGAAGCGGTGTCCCACATGGTCGTGGTGGTATGACCGTCGACCGAATTCACGAGCCCGGTGGCGGGGCGATAGTTGCGCTCGAAATAGCGCCAGGCAATCCTCCCCCACGCCATTTGCTCCGCCGTCAACGGTCCTTGGCGGGCGCGGGGGATGCCGTCGCTGAGGTTCAATTCGAACGATCGTGTCGCCGCCTGTCGTTGCCTGACCGTTTCCAGTTGCGTGATCAATCCGAATGCGGTGAGCAGTCCGAGGAGAAAAATGATGTGATGGCGTGCGCAAAGAAGACCTTCCCAGAACGTCATATTCTCATCCTCTTTCCCGAATACCCGCGACGGGGCAGTCGCGGCCGCAGAACGACTGTCGCAACGGGATGCAGGACCGGGAATCCCGCTACCGCGCAGTTCGCCGTCGAATCATTCATGATCCGGTTCCCAGAATGCCGCACATACCACTCCCGACATGGCGACGAGGTTGATGAGTCCCCAGGAAACATTCGTCAACCAGCCGTTGAAGTCATCGCGCCAACCCAGCAGATATCCAAGCCCGGAATAGAGTATGCCACCCAAGGTGAGCACGATGACAGCGAACTGGGGGATCACATGATGGAGAGGGTTCCGTTCCCGAAGCTCCTTTGGAGTGCTCGGAAACTGGCACTGCCCCCCTTTGAGGACCGTCCCCAGCGCGCGGACATGGATCGGGAAAAAGGCGAGGTAACTCACCCTCGCCTTGAACCCCTCGATGCCCCAGGTTCCCACCATCATCGCCAGTTCCGCAAAAAACAGGAACGGCAGAATGTGCATAAAAAATTCCAGGGAATAAGCCGCCACGGGCGCGATTCCCGTATACAGAAAGATAACCGGTGACAGCAGGAACACGGCATTCCACAAGCCGCCGAAATGACTCCAAAGGGTGGAGGCATACATGAGGCGTTGCGGCAGCTTCATGCCACGCATGAACACCGGGTTGTCGTGAAAAGCGATGTCGAGGATACCGCAGGCGTACTTGAAGCGCCGCGCCATCGAGCTGGGCAAATCCTGCGGCGAGAGCATCTTCGATTCGACCCACGGGTGGAGGACCGATTTCCACTTCCGGGTCCGATCGGAATGCAAGAGGATGGAAGTGTAAAGATCCTCGCAGATACGAAACTTATACCGGCGCAACCCGGTGTCCGGAGCGACCTGCCGGGTCATGACCTCGGTAAAGTCGGCACGGATTTCTTCGTCCTTGATTCCTTTGGCAAACCGCCGCACTTCTCGCTCGATCTCACGGGCATGAGCTTTGACCATCGCCTCCATGACCGCTTCGCGCCGATGGATCGAGCCCGCTCCGCAGCAAAACGAGGCATTGAGCCAATTGCGCCGGCGTTGGACGACGTCATAAAACATTCGGGGATCGTTGGCGAAAGGATCTCTACCGATACGAATCGGTCCCACCAGTGCCTCGATCGAACGCCCGATCCAAAACCCCGGTTTGCCGAGATGGTGCCCCAACCAGCGGCGGAACGGTTTCCCCTCGGGAAGGTCGTAAAACCATCGCGGCGTCTGCACCCAGGCCACATCCGCGTCACGGAAGTACCCCAGGGTGCGTTCCAGAATGGTCGGAAACGGCCTCGTATCGGCGTCGCAGATGAGGATGAAGTCTCCCGAAGTCTTTGCCATGGCATGACGCAGATTCCCGGTCTTGAACCCGATGTTGTTTTCCCGCGTGATGTAATTGACCCCCTCTTCTTCCGCCATCTGTTGCACCGCCGCTCGATGCCCGTCATCGAGTACATGGATGCGGATATCAATCGGGTACGGATAGGCGATCTTCCTGGCGTCGCGCACGCCCAGGCGGACCAACTCCGGATCCTCGTCATAGGTTGTGAAAAAAACATCGACGACGATCGGACGATGCGGGGTGTTCAAATCGGCTACGCATTCGGAAATCCAGAATGGCGGGGGCTTTAATGGATAGTCCCTGGCTTTCCAAAGATTGATGGTGAAAAGTACCAGGCCCACATAGGCGCAAGTCTCTGCCACCACCAGGGCAACCGAAAACCAGAGCGCGTCGTGATTCAGAGAGGACGTCCAGCGCCAAGTGAGATACCAGGCACCCAGGACCAGGCTGATCGTCGCCAGATATTGGTAGAGCAATTCCCTTCCCGGCGAGTACGGTATGGGCTGCGGTGGCCTTCGATCTTCGAATCGCTCGAAATAGAATCCCATGATGTCGTCGTTGGCTCGAAAGATGACCGTCTGTCCCCTGATTCCAATACCTCATCCACCTCATCGCTTCGCTGCCCGCCGATGAATGGTACCGAGAAATGCATCCCACGCAAGGCCGCCGGAGGAATCCTCGGTGATCCCACGGACACGAAAAAGCCCCACCCGTGCGGGGTGGGGCTGTTCCTTACTCATCGATCCGATGCGAAACCGAACGGCTTACATCATGTCGCCCATACCCCCCATGCCGCCCGGCATCGGGGCTTCCTCTTTGGGCTCTTCCGCGATCATGGCTTCCGTGGTGATCATCAGGGCCGCGACCGAGGCGGCATTCTGCAGGGCCGTCCGGGTCACCTTGGCCGGATCCAGGATTCCCATCGCGAACATGTCACCGAACTCTCCGGTCGCTGCGTTGTAACCAAAGTTCCCTGAACCTTCGGCAACCTTGTTCAGCACTACCGACGGTTCGTCACCGGCATTGGCCACGATCTGCCGCAGCGGCTCCTCCATGGCCCGCCGGGCAATGGCGATACCGACATCTTGATCGTGATTGGCGCCCTTGAAGTCCACCAACTTCTCCAGCGCACGCACGAGGGCCACTCCGCCACCCGCGACGATGCCCTCCTCGACGGCGGCCCGGGTTGCATGCAAGGCATCCTCCACACGGGCTTTCTTTTCTTTCATCTCAACTTCCGTGGCGGCCCCGACCTTGATCACGGCGACCCCACCCGCCAGCTTCGCCAGACGCTCCTGCAACTTCTCCCGATCGTAATCGGAGGTCGTGTCTTCGATCTGCTTGCGGATCTGCCCGATCCGGCCCTGGATCTTCTCCTTGCTCCCGGCACCGTCGATGATGGTGGTGTTCTCTTTGGCGACCTGGACTTTTCTCGCGCTACCGAGCTCGGCCAGCGTCGCTTTTTCCAGGCTGAGACCGACGTCCTCGGAAATGACCGTACCGCCCGTCAGCACCGCGATGTCTTCCAGCATCGCCTTGCGCCGGTCGCCGAAACCCGGCGCCTTCACTGCGGCGACTCGCAAGATACCACGCATGTTGTTGACCACCAGAGTCGCGAGCGCCTCGCCCTCGACGTCCTCGGCGATGATCAACAACGGTCGACCCGCCCTGGCGACGCTTTCCAGCACTGGCAGCAGCTCGCGAACGTTGGAGATCTTCTTTTCGTTGATCAGGATCAGGGGGTTCTCCAGCTCGGCGCTCATGCTTTGCTGGTTGTTGATGAAGTAGGGCGAGAGGTAGCCGCGATCGAACTGCATGCCCTCGACGATGTCGAGTTGATTTTCGAGACCGGAACCGTCCTCCACCGTAATTACCCCTTCCTTGCCCACCTTGTCCATCGCATCCGCGATGATCTTGCCGATGGATTCGTCGGAGTTTGCGGAAATCGTGCCGACCTGGGCGATCGCGTTTCGATCGGTGCACGGCACCGCCATGGCGCGGATCGCCTCGACCGCGACATTCACCGCCTTATCGATGCCGCGTTTGAGATCCATCGGGTTCATGCCGGCGGCGACAGCCTTCAAACCTTCGGCAAGAATCGATTGAGCCAGCACGGTAGCCGTGGTCGTACCGTCACCGGCGACCTCGGAGGTCTGGGAAGCCACTTCCTTGACCATCTGTGCGCCCATGTTCTCGAACTTATCGAGCAATTCGATTTCCTTTGCCACCGAAACACCATCCTTGGTCACCGTGGGGGCACCGAAACTCTTCTCCACCACCACGTTACGACCTTTCGGACCGAGCGTCACCTTGACTGCATGCGCCAGGATGTTGACCCCGCGCAACATACGGGCGCGTGCATCGTCACTGAACTTTACTTCTTTGGCTGCCATTTATGATTACCTTTGTAGGATCTGGTTGGGAAAATAAAACGAATGCGGAATGGATCGGCGTTTGCGACGGGAAGCCGAATCAGCCTTCGAGAACGGCCATGATGTCGTCTTCCCGCATCACCACCAACTCCTCGCCATCAACCTTCACCTCGGTTCCAGCGTACTTACCGAACAAAACCTTGTCGCCCACCTTGACCTGCAAGGGGCGGATCTCCCCGTTGTCGAGGACCCTGCCGTTGCCGACGGCGATGACCTCCCCCCGCATGGGTTTTTCGGCCGCGGTATCCGGAATCACAATGCCGGCACTGGTGGTCCGCTCCTCTTCGAGGCGTTTGATGATGACACGATCGTGCAAGGGACGAATTTTCACCTTCGAGTTCTCCTGATTGGCTCGCTGGAAGATACAGGGTCAAAGTTCACGGAGGCTGTCGCAGATCTTGCTAGCACTCCGGAGAAGTGAGTGCCAATGATAATGGCCAGGGGTCCCGTGTCAAGCTATATTGGTCCCCTCGAAGCGGGCTCATGCCTTCCTTATCGACCGAGGAACCATCACGACCCCGGCATGACAAGCGCGTACGATGCTGGGATAATCGGTTCTCGCTCGGGCCACTACGGAACAAGAGTTCTTGACTTCTTCCTTGGAACGCGGGGAATTCGCGGGAACCGACCGCAAGCTGGAAATCGAGGCCCATGACACAGGGGCGACGTTGCGGCTCTCCGGTGACTGGACGATCGACTCCCGTCAGATCACGGACACGGAACTCCAGAGGGTATTGCAAGAGCTGCGACCCTCCGCTCCCCTGCACTTCGATACGCGCGACCTGAATCGCTGGGACAGCACGCTTCTGGCTTTTCTGAACAAGATCGTCGCCTTCTGTGGCGATCGCCACATCCCCGTTGAACTCGAAGGGCTGCCTGCCGGCGTCGAGACGCTGTTGCAACTCCTCTCCGCCGTCCCGGAACGGCAGGAAGTCAGGCGTATCGTCCGGGATCAAGGGTTCCTCGAAAGCATCGGGATCCGAACCATTGCAGTGTGGCGGCAAGCCGTGAGTCTGTTGGGCTTCATCGGGGAAGCCACGTTGAGCCTCCACCGCCTGTTTACGGGTCGAGCCCGCTTCCGCCGGGTGGATTTCTGGCAGTTCGTCGAAGAATGCGGAGCCCGGGCGCTTCCCATCGTGACGCTGATCAGCCTGCTGGTGGGAATGATCCTCGCTTTCGTCGGCGCGCATCAGCTGGCCATGTTCGGCGCCGAGATCTACATCGCCGGTGCGGTCGGCATCGGCATGGTGCGGGAGATGGGGGCCATGATGACCGGGATCATCCTGGCGGGGCGTACCGGCGCCGCCTATGCCGCGCAACTGGGAAGCATGCAGGTCAACCAGGAAATCGACGCCCTTACGACCATGGGCTTCAACGCCTTGGATTTCCTGGTCCTACCGCGCATGCTCGCACTGGTTCTCATGACGCCGATCTTGTGCATTTATGCCGACGTCGTCGGCATCCTCGGCGGCGCCTTGGTCGGAGTCGGTATGTACGAAATCTCGGCGCAAGAATTCCTGAACGAACTGCAAAAATTCGTGCACTTCGACGACATCGCGGTAGGTCTTGTCAAAGGCGGCATTTTCGGCATTCTCGTCGCGTTATCCGGCTGTTTGCGTGGTATGGAATGCGGGCGCAGTTCCTCCGCGGTGGGGCTGGCGGCGACTTCGGCCGTGGTCACGGCCATCGTCCTGATCGTGGTGGCGGATACGATCATCACCGTCGTCACCACGATCCTGAAGTTCTGAAAGCATCACCGATGGCCGAACCGCACATCCGGGTCACCGACCTCACCCTGGCCTATGGGGAATTCGTCATCCAGAGAGACCTCACTTTTACGATCAATCGGGGTGATATCTTCGTCATCATGGGCGGTAGCGGCTGTGGCAAGAGCACGCTGCTGCGCCACATGATCGGCTTGCAGAAACCGGCACAGGGGGAAATCTATTACGGCGACGAGAGTCTGTGGCGAGTCTCCGACGAAGAGCGAGCGCGCCTGATGCGGAGATTCGGCGTACTATATCAGAGCGGGGCACTGTGGAGCTCCATGACCCTGGCCGAGAACATCGCCTTGCCGCTCGGCGAATATACGCGTCTCGACCCGGCCGAGATCCGCGAACTCGTCTCGCTGAAACTGGCCCTGGTCGGACTCGCGGGCTTCGAAGATTACTATCCGTCGGAAATCAGTGGAGGCATGCAGAAGCGAGCCGGACTCGCCCGAGCCATGGCTTTGGACCCGGAGATCCTATTTTTCGATGAACCTTCGGCAGGGCTCGACCCGATCAGCGCCAAGCTCCTGGACGATCTCATCCTGAGCCTGCGCGACAGCCTGGGCGCCACCGTCGTCGTCGTCACCCACGAGCTGGCCAGCATCCTTGCCATCGGCAACAACTCGGTGTTCCTCGACGCCGAAAGCAAAACCATGATCGCCTCGGGCGATCCCAAAACGCTGCTCACGGAAAGCTCGGATCCGAAGGTCATTCAGTTCCTGACCCGGGGCGAGAGTACGGTTCCGCCGCGGCGTGCCAAGAGCAGTCTTGCATGAACAAAGCGAACCCGGTGGTGATCGGCGGTTTCGTGGTGGGCGGCGTGGTGTTGTTGCTGCTCAGCCTGCTGCTCTTCACCCAGCTGAAAGTCAACGAAGTGCGCCGTTTCATGGTGTATTTCACCGAATCGGTCAATGGGCTGAACGTCGGCGCACCGGTAAAGGTGAAAGGGGTCACCGTGGGCAACGTGGTCGACATCCGCGTACTCGCCGATTTCGAGACCAGCCGTGTCATCACCCCGGTCATCATGGAGGTGGACCCGAAAAAAATGGTCGACGAAAGCGGCCGCGTCTACGGCGACCATCATCGCAGCGAACGGGAATTGATCGAGCGCGGCTTGCGGGCCCAGCTCCAGGTGCAGAGCCTGGTCACCGGCCAGCTCTACGTCGAACTCGACTTCATGCCGGGCACGCCGGCCAACATGATCGGCGACACGGTGAAATACCACCCCTATCCCGAGATTCCGGCGGTTCCCTCGAGCAAGGAAAAAATTTCCAACACCATCGATCAAGCGATCTCCGAGTTCCGCAGACTCCCGCTCGATGAAATCGCCGAAACCCTGGTGGCATCCGTCCGGCGGATCGAAGAATTACTGCGTTCCCCGGAAATCAAATCGATCCTGAAGTCGACGGACGAGGCGCTGGTCCAGATCAATGCCACCCTCAGGGAGTCCCGCGCCCGCCTCAACCCGCTGCTGTCCAATTTGGACCAGGCCGTCAGCGATCACCGGCGCCTTACCACCGATCTCGACCAGAAACTCCAACCGGTGCTCGAGAAATTGAGCGAAGCGCTGACGGCCACGGCTGCGGCAATGCATCAGATCGACGGTGCCGCTGCCAGCGTCAACGACCCGGTCCTGCAAAACACCCTGGAGACGGCGATCGACGAGCTTTCGCAAACGGCCCGATCGATCCGGGTACTGAGCGACTTCATCCAACGCAACCCGAATGCCTTGATCGTTGGCAAGTGAAAATCTCGAGGTACGGAATCCGATGCATCCCAGCAGATTCGTCCGCCCGCTCACGCTCGCGCTTTTCGTCGTCGCCGGAAGCGGTTGCTTTCGTGCGAGCCAGCCCGCCAATTTCTACCAGTTGCAGCCGCTCGCGCCCCCCGCCCGGGAAACGTCCGCCCGGTCCTCCCTGGTCATTGGCGTGGGGCCAGTCAAGCTGGCCTCCTACCTCGACCGACCGCAAATCGTCATCGCCAAGGGCAGCAACCAGTTCGAACTCGATGAATTCCAGCGATGGTCGGAGCCGCTCGACGAAAATCTCACCCGCGTCATCGTCGAAAACTTGGCGCGCATGCAACCTTGGGACCACGTCATCTTCTATCCGTGGAGGCAGCGGCAAACGCCCGATGTACAGATCGAAATCCGCATCGACCGTTTTCATACCATCGCCGACGGAAGCAGCGTTCTCGACGTCGACTGGAGCCTCACGAGAGGCGGAGAAACGGTCCACCGCAAGCGCTCCCATTACCGGGCGTCGGCCCAGCCTGGAAATTTCGGTTCGATCGTGAACGCCCAGAGCGAAACCCTGGCGGCTTTCAGTCGCGATCTCGCAAAAACCATCGACGCCGTGGCGGCACGGTGACTGCCTGTTTTGCGGCAAACCCAAGTCCGGATCATGGGGAGAATTCCCGGGCCAAGGTCCAGCGCAGACGCCCCCTGCCGCCTCTTTCCTTGGGGCACCGTGCCGGTCTTTGCGACCACCACGCCGTTTCGGGTTACGTCCAGCGCGATCCCTTTCCGCGAAGGAGTTATGCTCTCTTGGAAATCCGCAGCACTCTTCGGGAGGTGTTGGGTCAAATCATTGCAGGCCAACCGTCATGAATGTTTGCCCTTACCAGCAATCCCGGGCCACCCAGGCAGTGTAAGGGGACATCCAGACATCTCGCCCGAGCGAGCGGCGGTTGGCCCGCCTATTCGGAAGCCCTTATGGTAAGCGAGATGCCAACGAACAGAGATAGCGGCCTGGCTTTGCTGGAAGCACACCCAGTCGTGCGCGAAGAAAAAGACATCATTCTGTCCGACGCGACCCGATCCGCGCTTGAGACGATCCTGCTCGAACAAAAACGTGCCGACCGGCTACGTTCCGATGAGGCAAGGCCAGCGCGGAAGTTCTTGTTCTGCGGCCCGCCGGGTTGCGGCAAGACCTTGGCCGCGGAAGTCATCGCCCACAGCCTGTCCTTGCCGCTCGTGCTCCTATGGCCGGGCTCGGTGATTTCACCGCTCCAGGGCTCCACGGCAGCCAACCTCCGCGAGGTGTTCGCATTCTTCGCCAGGCACCCCGTGGTGGCGGTGTTCGACGAATTCGACGCCTACACCCAAGGCCGGGGCGATAGCAACGATCCCGGCGAACTGCAGCGATCGACCCATGCCCTGCTGGAGATGATGAACAACTACCGGGGAGAAAGCCTCCTCATCGCCATCACCAACGAGGAATCCCTCCTAGACCCCACCGTCCGGCGCTCTTTCGACGAAGTCGTCCACTTCGACCTGCCCAATCTCCAACAGATCGAGCGTCTCCTGGCACTCCAACTCTCGGATCTGCGTCGCAACTTCGACATCGACGACGAGAATATCGTCATCCTGTTCCAAGGGCTGTCTCACGCCGAGATCAAGCGCGTCCTGCGGCGGGCAGTGGCAGAGATGAGCTTCACGGGTAGCGAGTTTCTCGAAAAAACACACCTGGAAGCTGCGCTGGCGCGATTCCATCGACCGAAAGAATGACCACGGCGGGTCTTTTCTCAGACCCGCGCCGCCATCCGGTATTCCCAAACCCGGAAATACGTCCTCTTCACTGGCGGGCGACTTGCTGGACTTCTTCCAAGTGGGCTCATTCGTGGATCCCGATGTGCGGCTGCGGCAACCCGAGGTGATAGCCTTGGGCATAGTCGACGCCGAGTTCGTGCAGGCGCTCGAGGATGCCGGCGCTTTCCACGCATTTGGCGATCGTGCGGATGCCGAGGTCGTCGCATAAATGCGAGAGGTTGCGTACCAGCGCCAGATCGATGCCGGAGGCGACGATGTCGCGCACGAAGGTACCATCGAGCTTCACGTATTCGAACCTGAGGTCGCGCAGGGAATGGAAAGACTTATAGCCGCTGCCGAAATCGTCGAGCGCGAAGGCGAAACCCAGCTGCCGGAGTTGCGTGAGGAAGGCGCGCATCCGGGAGGCGTCGCCGATGGCGTCGCGTTCGCTGATCTCGAAGACGAGACAGGCGGGCGGCACGCCAAGACGGGTGCAAAGATCTTCGGCAAACTCCAAGATGCCTCGCCCTTGGGTCTCCTGCGGACAGAGGTTGACGAAGAGCTTGACGGGTGGCCCCCCGGCGCGCAGATACCTGGCCTTCTCCTCCAGGGTCTTTTCCAGGATGCGCTGATCGAGCTCGTGTGCCAGGCCGTATCTCTCAATGATGGGGACGAAGCTGACCGCCGGTTTGATTTGGCCATCCATTTCCACGAGGCGGGCCAACGCTTCGTAACCATAAAGTCGACCGCCCCGGCAGTCGAGGATGGGCTGGAAATAGGGGACCACGCGATCCCCCTCCAGTGCCTGGCGCAACGCCTCGATGTGGGTGCGCATGGCACGGGTTCTTTCCACAGTGCCCTGGGCGGCATCGACGCTGGTGACGGTATTCTTGCCGAGGACCTTGGCGTGATAGAGCGAGACATCGACGCTCGCCAGTAGTTCACTCAGGGTCTGAGCGTCGCGCGGGAAGCTCACCACGCCGATGGAGACGCTGGTGCGGAAGGTCTTTCCGCTCGGTGCCGTGAACTGCAACCCGGTAACCCGTTCACGCAGGTGCTCGGCCGCCGTCAGCCCTCCCTCCAAAGGCGTTTCCGGCAGGAGCACGGCGAACTCGTCACCGCCGATGCGGCAGGCGAGGTCACTCCTGCGCAGGCTGGAGCGCACGGTCTCGCCGATCGTGCGCAGCACCTCATCGCCACTCAGGTGCCCGTAAGAATCGTTGATGTCCTTGAAGTCGTCGCAGTCCAAAAATAACAGGCAGAAAGGATGCCGGTGGCGCTCGGAGCGGCCGAGTTCGTATTCCAGCACTTCGTTGAAATGGCGCCGGTTGTACAAGCCCGTCAGCGGGTCGTGGGTGGAATAATATTCGAGTTCCGAGAGCGTGCGGCTTAGAGTCTTGCTGGAACCGACCACCATCATCATCACCGCAAGCATGCTGCGCACGGCTTCTTGCTCCTGGGAGGAGAGCGGAAAGACGGAGGCATAGCCCACCCCGAGAATCCCGGTTACGTGCGGGAGGTGCGGCGGCAACGTCACCGTGACAAGCTGAATTTCCTCGACCGTGGGCGGCGCGTTGCTCGCCCCCTCTTTGCGGCTCGCCTGTCGGGCCGCACTGCGCGCATCCAAGCTCGCCTCCGGCGAATTTGTCTCCCGCACGAAATATTCCTCCACATCCACCGCGGAATTCGGCGGCAGGCCAAGCATTTCCAGGAACTGCACGGTGAAACGCCCACGTAACTCCGCGCGCAGGCGGTCGGGGTAGTCGTCCATGAAGTAAAAGTGGAGCGAGAGCGCCCTTTCTTCGCGGAAGGCGACCAGGAACAGGTGGAAGGGAAAGGAGGCATGGAAATCGGCCAGGATTTCCTGGATGAAGGTCTTCCACTGGGCGATCTTCTCGTAAGAAAGGATGATGGATTCCAGCACCCGGCTTTGCCGTTGCAGAAGCGATTTTTCGACGAGCGTGCCGGAGAGTTCTCCCAACATCCCCTGAAACTCGCGCATCATGGCTTTGACGTAGTCGCCGTTCTTGAGCCAGCGTCGCCTTCGTTCGTCGGCAAGGAGTGCCAGGGTCTGCTCCAGAGCCCGGCAACGGGTCGTGATCGCTTGCAACGTGTTCTTCTTCAGCCGCCCCGTTTTGAGGGCGGCAAGCTCACCGAGGATCGCCTGGTGCTCGCCGTGGGTGAGGGCGGTAGTGGCAGCGGCAAGGGCATGGGAACGCGCCTGCCCTTCGAGCAGAAAAGCGCACTGCTCGAGGAATTTCAGGCGCAAGGCCTCGAGAGATCCGGGCAAGGCGGATGCATCGGTCATGGCGCACCCATCTCAGGGAAACCGCCGTCTTCCTGCATCAGGTCGATCCCGCACCGCAAGGTCTCCAAGTAGCGCAGCAACCCGCTGACCGCCTGCCCCCGATAGACCGGGCCATGTTGCGGGGCGATCATCGCCGGGTTCAGCGCCGCCACTCGCTTGACCCAGATCCGCGCCGCCCGGTTGCCGCCCATATAGCGGCGGTGGAAGCCCTCGATATGGGGGCGATGCCGCTCGAAGTCATCCACGAAGGCTGCATCCACTCCGGCGGGCAAAAGCCCTGCACCGATGTCGCCGGAGAAGAGGATCCACGAGACCGGGTCGAAGACGTTGATCTGCCCTTCCGAGTGCAGGAAGTGCGCCGGCAGGAGCTTGAGGGGAAACCCCTCTGCCACCTCGATCTCCATTCCTGGATCCGGTATCCCGATGAAGCTCTGCAACCGGCGTACGCCGTAATGGGGTAAAAAGCGCAGCCAGATGCGGGGGATGTAGACCGGACAGTCAACGATCTCCAGCCAGGTCGCCAGACCGCCCACGATGTCAGGATCCTGATGAGAGAGGATGATGGCCCGGATCCCTTCGGCAGGCAGATACTTGAGCATGACCGCGAGTGCCCGCGGCATGACCCCGAAGCCACCCGGGTCGAGTAGCACGCCTTGGCCCTGGTGGAGAATCAGATACTGGTTGGAGCGGATCCCTTCCTCCTCGCCGGGGTCGCTTTCGTTGAGCAGGATGAACCGGTGTCCCGCCGATGTGTACAGTAAGACGTCTTGCATGGATCCCCCCTTGTCTGATTTCTTACTGTATTAGCGAAAGTATAGGTCTGCTTTGCGGCGGCTGCCGATTTTGCGGCCGGTTGCGTCGCGCGGCGAGGTCGATTTCTACGGTACGACCGCGCGAAAAGGGCCGGATAGGAACTCCCCGGCGGGATTGGGGCCAATGAGGATGGATCTCGGGCAAGTCCCGGATGGATTTGTCCGCAGTTTCCCGAGGGGCGCTGCAGCCCCAATTGCCGAAGCTGCTTCGCTCAGGCTTTTCAAACCAGGTCCTCCAGCGCCAACAAGGTGCGTGCGACTTCCACCAGGCGCAGATTGCGGTCCATCGCCATCTTGCGCATCAGTTGATAGGCCGCGTCTTCGCTCAGTCCACGCCGTTGCATCAGGATTCCTTTGGCCTTTTCGATGATCTTCCGCTCCTGGAGGCGACTACGGGTTTCCTCGAGTTCGCGCCGGAGTGCCTGAAATTCCCGGAAACGGGCCATCGCTACCTCGACGATGGGCAGCACCCTCTCCTTTTGCAGACCATCCACGACATAGGCGCTGACCCCGGCCTGCACCGCCTGACGGATGTATTCCGGATCACGCTGGTTGGAAAACAGGACGATTGGCCTTGGATTGTCGCGGCTCACTTCCCGCATCTGCTCCAGGGTATCCCGTCCGGGAGCCTCCATGTCGATGATCACCACGTCCGGCCGATATTCGGCCACCTTCGAGGCCAGGTCTCGCTCGCTTCGCAGCCGTGCCACCACCGTATGGCCGGCATCGGAAAGCGCCTGCTCCAAGATCGCACTGCGGCCTGAATCTTGGTCCACGATCAAGATCTTGAGACTCATGACCGGATCACGCCGAACAACGGGCCAAATCTTCCAATCGCACCTTGCGCCGATGAATCTGGAAGTCTGCGAGATAGGCGATCGGATCGTTCGGATCGAAGCGAGTTCCGTCGCAAAACCGGTCCGGACCCATCGGCAGCGTGCCGGACCCGATCTCCAGTTCCCAGGGACCGGCGTGTATTCCTTCCGCCTTGGCGTCCGTGTCCGGGCATGGCAACCTGAGCGCCCTTGCTGCCTGTCGGTAGAGGTCGGGTCGATAGACCGCCTCGACGACCCGCTCCAAGGGGATCGGTTCGGCGACTTGCCCCCAACGCACCATCTGAGTCAGGAACCAGAGCGCATGGGAGCGCCACGGAAAAGTCGCCGCATAGCGATAGAACACATGGAAATCCGGCAGCGGGACGGCGGGCTCATCCGCGGCATATTGGAAAAAGCCGCTCATCGACCTTTTCACCACCTCTACCGGCGCGTTCACGTAGGCCGGGCGCGACAATAAGGTCGCCGCTTCGATCCGGTTTTCCGGCCGATCGATCCATTGCGCCGCCTCCAGCAGGGCCATCAGCAAGGCTTGCAGGGTGTTGGGATGGGCTTCCGCCCATTCCAGGTTGACTCCGAAAACCTTCTCCGGATGGTTGTTCCAGATTTCGTAACTGGTGGTGAGTACGCGACCGGCCCCTTGGGCCACGGCGTACTCGTTCCACGGTTCCCCGACGCAATAGCCGGAAATTTCCCTGGCTCGCAGGGACGCCACCATCTGCGGCGGCGGGATGACCGTCAGCCCCAAATCACGGTCAGGGTCGATGCCGGCGGCGGCCAACCAGTAGCGGAGCAGATAATGGTGCGAGGAACTGGGGAACACCGAAGCGAAGCGCAGCGACCCTGCTTCTCCGCCCTCCCCTACGAGACGTCGCAAGGCAGTCGCGTTGACCGGCCGTTGCGCCATGCCCCTCGGGTCGGCATGTTCCAGCCGGGAATGGAGGTCACCGGAAATCGTGATGGCGTTGCCGTTCAAGTCCAGGGCCAGCGGTGCGATGGTGGCTTTCCGTACCCCACCGAGACCCAGGGTCGTGGCGATCGGCATCGGCGCCAGCATGTGCGCGCCATCGAGTACGCCCGTCGCGACCTTGTCGCGGATGTTCGCCCAGGAAGATTCCCGCGACAGCGTCACTTCGAGCCCGTATTTCCCGAAGTAGCCTCTCTCCTGGGCGACCACCAGGGGGACGCAATCGGTGAGCGGGATGAAGCCCAGAACCAGGCGGGTCTTCTCCAATCCTTCACTGCCACCCGCATAACCCGGGTGCTGCTCCGCGGCGGCCACCGTCACCATGGAATGAAACCCTTACAGATTCCACGGGAGAGGCTCGATCGTCTGTCAACCATGGCTTCAGTATTCTCCGCGTCAAAGGGACCTATCGGTATCTAGCAAAACTCATACCCAACTGGCAGACCCCCTGACAGAGAAGATCCGCCGGCCGCCTGCCACCGCCGTGCCACAAGCCGGTGCGGCGCGCATACCTAAGCGCGCCATTTTGGCACTCCCCTCGATGCGTTCCCTGGCCGTGCACAAGGGTTCCGTCGCCCCGCGCTCCTTTTCGTCGAAAAAGCTCACCCTCGATACTTGCACTTGCTCGAATTTACAATTAGTATCGACAAAACATATATTCTTTGTGCATCTTTAACTCGAAGGAGGTGACTTGCCGGGGTACTGGGTGAGGGCAATCGAACTCCCCCTATTGGGATAGGTTCCGTGACAACGCCGCCGTTCCGCGAGGCGGAAAGCAAACGCGACACTCGCCGGGACGACGCTATCAATAAAAAAACGCGAGGTTATGCCATGAATCGATGCAATCGACGAAGGTCTCGGGGAATCCCGATCACGATGCTTTTGGGTCTCGCCTTGGGGTGGCCGATGGCGGCGACCGCGGCGGTCTTGGAAGGTGGCAGTAGCCACCGGATCACCCTCAAGGCGGTCAATCTGCCCTCCGGTCAGCTCGCGTACCAGATGGTGCGTCACCAAATCCAGTCGGCCAACGGTCAGGTCCAGGACGTCACCTCCCGTTACCCGGCAGAGCCAACCATTCCCGGGCCGACCCTGTTCCTTACCGAAGGCGACGAAGCCGAAGTGACCCTGGAACATGCCATCGCGGGTTCCGAGCAGCCGGTCAGCATTCACGTTCATGGGGTCCATTATCAGATCGACAGCGACGGTACCATGAAGGCGCTGAACGGCTATGCCGACGAAGCGGCCTTCCCCGGCAAGCCCTATACCTACAAATGGACCGCTGCCCTGGGAACCGCGGGAACGTGGGCCTACCACGACCATACCTTCGGCAATCCGATGCTGGGTTCGGAAGACAAGGGTCTGTTCGGAACCCTCATCGTCAATCCCCGGGACAAAAAGGTGGAGGCGCTGGTCGACGGCAAAGTGCAGACCGTGAACACGGATGAAATCCAACGCGAATTCATCCTGTGGATGCACGAGACCACCTTCTGGGGCCAGGAGGTCAATCACATCCTGAAAGGCAAGGAGATCCCCTTGTGGACCAATCCGACCGTGGGAGCGCGTCTCGGCGAGAAGGTGCGCTTCCACGTGCTCGGCATGGGCACCGCCTTTCATACCTTCCATCTCCACGGCCATCGCTGGATCGAGCCCGGAACCACCCACGTGGTGGACACGGTGAACGTCGGGCCCGTTTACCGGCAATCCTTCGTCGTCAAGGCGGGCGAAGGGGTCGGCCCCGGCGAATGGCATTACCACTGTCATGTCGTGCAGCACATGCAAAGCGGCATGATGGGAAATTTCCGTGTCGTTCCTGTAAAAAAAGACTAAGAGAGAGAAGCCATGAAGAAAAAACCGCTCATCACGGCACTGACCCTTGCCACCCTCGCCGGAACCACCGGCGTTTTGGCCGAGACTCCCAAAGAAGAAGAGGTGATCCTCAGCGTGCCCGGCCTGATGCCCTCGGCGACTCTGGAAATGACGGACGATCCCGGGAAATGGTTCAAGGACCCGACCGACGGCGACGCCCTGGTGGTGATCAAACCCGGTGAAGCCGTACTCATCAAGCAAAGCGACACCAACACCGAGCACACCATCACCAGCCTGTTGTGGCAGCCGGGTGCGAGCGACTTCCCGGTGGACCAGGAGAAGGCCTCGAACAGCAGCGTGACGCACAAGTTCGACAAGGCGGGGCTTTACGTCTTCACCTGCAAGGTGCATCCCTACATGCTGGGGGCCGTGGTGGTGGATGATCCTGCCACCGAAGGCCTGGACCTCGGCGGCGAAATCCAGCTCGTCACCGGCGCCAAGGTACCGACCACCAGCGACATCGCCAAGAAGCTGCTACGCACTTTCTTCGTGGCGACCACGCCGAGTCTCTGGCGGGACTACAGCAAGCCGACCTGGGAAGTGAGTCTGCCGGATCTCCCCCTCAATCTGGGAGGCACCGTCATCAAGCTGAGCGCCTTGAACGTATCGGCGCCCAATCAGCTGTCCAATCCGACGACGCCCGGCGTGGGTGAGGTCTGGGTCAACACCCAGTTCGAGGGGATCCAGGGCAAGAAGAAACCCGGATCGGCCACGCAAGTCGATGCCTCGAAGTGGAAGATCGTCAAGAAGGTCAAAGGGGTGGAGGTCAACCTCAACAACCCCCACAACATGTGGACCGACCGGGCATACAAGTACATCTACCAGACCGAATGGTTCGACAAGCGGCTGACCGTGTTCGACCGTCAAACCGGAAAGATCTACGGCACGCAGGTAGTGGGGCAATCTCCCTCCCACGTCATGACCCGGCCGCAGGATGATGTGCTGACGGTCGCCATCAATGCCGAGGATCGGGTGCTCAAACTTTCGCCCGGCCCCAACCCGAATCCGCTGGGTAGTGTCAAGGTCGGGGAACACGCGGGTCCCCACGGTCATCACGTGACGGACGACGGAAAATACGTGCTGACGCCGAACGCCTTGGCTTCGAGCGTGTCCGTACTCGACCTCGACAGCGACAAAGTCGTCGAGATCCCGACCGGCGGGATCATCCCGATCGCTATCTGGAGCAATCCGCAGAAGCCCAACATCGCTTATGCGGCGAACCTCCTGGGCACGCCTCCTCTGTTGGCCACGATCACCGTCCTCGACCTCAACGCCAAGAAGAAGCTCCAGGACATCGACCTCGCCAAGGACTATGATCCGATCAGCGGGGAAAGCAAGGGCCCCGCGACGGGACTCCTGCCGATCCAGACCCCGGTCACACCCGACGGCAAATACGTGGTGACGGCCAACACCCTGAGCGGCACCGTCACCATCGTCGATACCGCCACCAACCAGGTGGTGAAGACCCTGCCGTGTGAACCGGGTTGCCACGGCGTCAACTACGGCATGAAGAAGGGCGGCGGCTACTACGCCTACGTGGCCAGCAAGTTCGCCAACGACCTCATCGTGGTCGACATGGACAAACTGGAGATTGCCGGACGCATCCTGCTCGCCGATCCCGCCGACAGCGAAATCACCGCCCACAACGGCTTCGGCGGCCAGGGCGTACTGCCCCTGCCGGTGGCCGACCACGGTTGGATCCGGCAAACCGCCAAGCTGGCCGGAACCGGCAAGCTGAGCCAAGACGTGGAAGGCTGGCTGAAGGAACTCACACCGGCGCAGAAAGGCGCGATGTAACCCCCCTGCCCCGGCGTCTTGCCAGAGACACCGGGGAATCCCCCTCGACCTCGGCGGCTGCCGCAACCACGCCGCCGGGGTATTTTTTGCCTGAACCGTTCCGTCGCGATCCCGTCCTCCCGGCTACCGGCCCGCCTGCGCCAAAAGCGCTCGGATTTCCGACACGCAAGACCCGCAATTGGTCCCGGCCTTGAGGCGCTCGCCGACTTTCTCCACGGTCGACAGCCCCTCGAGCAGGATGGCGCGGCGCAAGGTTTTCTCCCCCACCGAGAAACAGGCACAGACGATACGACCGCGATCGTCCTCGGCGCGCGCCGGTTTGCCCGCCAACAGACTGGCACGGGCCTCCTCGGAGAGGCTCTCCTGGGCGAACAAGCCACCCAGCCAGTCGCGCGACGGCAATTCAGGACCGGCGCTCACGAACAGGCTGAACTCGAGCCTGCCGTCGCGGATCGAAGCACAGCGATAGCGCCCGGCATGGACGTCGGCGAACTCGATCCAGTCCAGCGACTGAGACGCCTCTCGACCGGCTTGCCCTCTTGCCCAAGCGGGCCAGCTCGGCGGTGTGGCATCCCCGGCCAGTTCATGCCGCCATCCCCCTTCCACCGGCAGCACGACGCAATAGGCGGCCTCGGGAAAAGCCAGCCGCCGGCGCGCGAAGGCGAAACCATACCAGGCCGCCCGATAGGGGCGTACGCGCACCGGGGTATGCTTGGATTCCGGTTCCCCGGAAATCGGGTCCACCGCCGGGTTCACCAGCGCATTCACCAGCCCCCGCCGGCTGTTGCGGTCGCTCCAGTGCATGGGCACAAATACCGATCCGGCCCGTTGCCCCTGGTTCACGTGCACGCGCAGCACGGCCGTGCCATGGCGGCTTTCCACCCACCCCAGGGCACCCTCGACCAGGCCGAACCGCTCGGCGTCGGAAGGGTGGATTTCCAGATAAGGTTCCGGCAGGTGGGCCGACAGACGGGCCGTCTTGCCGGTCCGGGTCATGGTGTGCCACTGGTCCCGAATCCGGCCGGTGTTGAGCACCAGGGGATAGTCCGGATCGACGGGGTGTGCCGGAGGCTTAGGCGCCACCGCGACGAGACGGAACTTTCGCCCCGCCCGTGGCGGCGACAACCTCGGGGTAGCGGTGGCTTCCGGGCTTGGGACCGGCCATTGCACCGGGGCCATGCCTTCGTACCCGGTCCGATCGAGGACATCGAGCAGCCCGGACAGGTCGAAGCACACCGACCCGGACCGGGCGGCGAGGCGGGAAAGCCGGACGTGCTCGCGGAAAATTTCTTCCGGGTGCTGGTAGGGGAAAGCCTCCCCAAACCCCATGCGGCGCGCGACCTGGCAGATGATCCACCAGTCCGGACGGGCTTCGCCCGGCGGGTCGAGGAAAGCCCGCTGGCGGGAAATACGCCGTTCCGAGTTGGTTACGGTACCGTCTTTCTCGCCCCAGGCCGCGGCCGGCAGGCGGACATGGGCGAAACGGGAGAGATCGGTGTCCCGTTCGCATTCCGACACCACCACGAACGGGCAAGCCGCCAATGCTTCCCGCACGGCGTTCACGTCCGGCAGGCTCACCGCCGGGTTGGTCGCCATGACCCACAGCGCGCGCACCTTCCCTGCCCCGATGGCGCGAAACAGGTCGACCGCCTTGTATCCGGAGCGTTCGGCGATGCGCGGCGCGCCCCAAAAATCTTGCACCAGTTGCCGATGCTCGGCGTTTTCCAAATCGAGATGGGCGGCGAGCTGGTTGGCGAGCCCGCCGACCTCCCGCCCCCCCATGGCGTTCGGCTGCCCGGTCAGCGAAAGCGGAGCCGCGCCGGGTTTGCCGATCCGACCGGTCGCGAGATGTACGTTGAGGATGGCGTTGACCTTGTCGGTACCGCTGGAGGACTGGTTGACGCCCTGCGACCAGGCGGTCACGGTACGCTCGCTACGGCCGAACCAGTGAAAAAATCGGGCCACGTCCGCTTCCGCGATCCCGCACCCCGCCGCCACCGCAGGGATGGTAGGCGCCGTCTCGCGCGCCACCTGGAAGGTTCTGGCGAAGCCCTCGCCGTGGTGTTCCAGGAAATCGAAGTCGAGGGCGCCATTCTGCCGCAGGTAGTTTAAAAGCCCATTGAACAGCAAGACATCGCTACCGGGGCGGATCGGCAAATGGAGATCGGCCGACTCGGCGGTGGCGGTCCGGCGCGGGTCGATACACACCAGACGCCGTTCGGGATGAAGGCGCTTGGCGGCGAGCACGCGCTGGAACAGTACCGGATGACACCAGGCCGCGTTCGATCCGACCAGGACCACCAGATCGGCCAATTCCAGATCTTCGTAGCAACCCGGCACCAGGTCCTCGCCGAAAGCCCGTTTCTGGGCGGCCACCGTGGAGGACATGCAGAGTCTCGAATTGGTGTCGATGTTGGCCGAGCCGATGAACCCCTTCATCAGCTTGTTGGCCATATAGTAGTCTTCCGTCAGCAGTTGCCCGGACACATAGAATGCCACCGCGTCCGGGCCGTAGCGGTCGATGGTCTCGCGGAAACGGGATGCCACGCTTTCCAGAGCTTCATCCCAGGTAGAGCGGATGCCGTCGATTTCGGGATGGAGGAGCCGGGTGGCGAGATCGAGGGTCTCGCCCAGGGCCGAGCCCTTGGAACACAAACGACCGAAATTGGCCGGGTGGTCCGGATCCCCCTGGATCGCGACGCCGTCCGCCAAAGGCCGTGCCAAGACACCACAACCGACCCCGCAATAGGGACAGGTCGTGCGGATCGCCGGAACGGGAGCGGCAGCCATCGCCTCGTCAGGCTTCATGGGCAGGCAATGCGATGGCGATCATCCCCTCCTCGACCCGCACTTCGAACCTTCGCGCACAGCCCTCGTCCGGGGCGACCGCCTGTCCCGACTCCAACTCGATGACCCAATTGTGCAAGGGGCAGGTCACGCGCCGACCGTGCACGATCCCCTGCGACAACGGCCCTCCCTTGTGCGGGCAACGGTCGAGGAGCGCGAATACCCGATCGTCGATGGAACGGAACACGGCGATGTTGCCGGTCGCCGTGGTCACCACCCGCGCCCCCTGCCGGGGAATCTCATCGATGCGAGCGATGGGGATCCATTGCTTCAAGGTTTCCTCCTCACGCACAGCGTGCATAATCGTTCTGCTCCAGGCGCCGGACCGGTTCGAACTCGTGGCGTTCCGCTCCCTGCGCCCGTTCCGCCCAAGGGTCCACCTGCGCCGAGCGTTGCGACTCCAGGAACCGGTCGCGCAGCGCATGGCGGCCTGCGGGATCCTCGACCAGACGCTTCTTCACGTAAGCCAGCCCTACCCGCTCGATCCAGTGCGCGGTGCGTTCCAGGTAATGGGCTTCTTCGCGATAGAGTTGGAGATAGGCCGCGACGTATTCCTTCACTTCCTCGTCGGTTTCGACCTTGCACAGGAAATCGGTGGCACGCACCTTGACTCCGCCGTTGCCGCCGACGTGGATCTCCCAGCCGGAATCGACCGCCACCACGCCGAGATCCTTGATCGTCGCTTCGGCGCAATTCCGCGGACAGCCGGAAACGGCCATCTTGACCTTGGCCGGGGTCCATGAACCCCAGGTCATTTTCTCCAGGTCGATGCCCATGGTGGTCGAATCCTGGGTGCCGAACCGGCACCACTCCTTGCCGACGCAGGTTTTCACGGTGCGCAGCGACTTCCCATAGGCGTGGCCCGAGACCAGTCCGGCGCGGTTGAGGTCCGCCCAGATGCGCGGCAGATCCTCCTTCTTCACGCCGAGGAGATCGATGCGCTGACCGCCGGTGATCTTCACGGTCGGCACCTGGTATTTCTCGGCTACGTCGGCGATGGCGCGCAATTCCGCCGGAGTCGTGACTCCCCCCCAGATGCGCGGCACCACCGAATAGGTGCCGTCCTTTTGGATGTTGGCGTGCACGCGTTCGTTGATGAAGCGCGACTGCGGATCGTCCCGGTATTCTCCGGGCCAGGCGCACAACAGGTAGAAATTGATCGCGGGGCGGCACTGATGGCAGCCGTCCGGCGTTTTCCAGTCGAGGCTGTGGAACACTTCCGGGATGCTTTTCAAGCCCCGCTCGCGAATGGCCGCGCGCACCTCGTCATGGGTGTGCTCAGTGCACTTGCACAGCGGTTTTTTCTTGGGGCTGACCGAATAATCGCTGCCCAGGGTCGATTGCAGGATCTGCTCCACCAGGCCGGTGCACGAACCGCAGGAGGCCGAGGCCTTGGTGTGGGCGCGCACTTCGTCCAGGGTGAACAGCTTCTTGTGCACGATGGCATCGACGATGGTCTTCTTGCACACGCCGTTGCAGCCACACACTTCGGCGCTGTCCGGCAACAAGGCGGCGCGGTTCTCGCTGCCGTGGCCGGAATCGCCGAGATGCGCCTGTCCGAACAGGATGTTCTCGCGGAACGCGGAAATATCGGCGCCTTCCCGCATGAGCTGGAAATACCAGGAACCATCCACGGTATCGCCATAGAGCACCGCCCCCTTGACGCGGTTGTCCTTTACCGTCAGCTTCTTGTAGATGCCGCGCGCCGGGTCCTGGAACAGCAATTCTTCGTATCCCGCACCGCCCTGGAACTCGCCCGCCGAGAACAGATCGATCCCAGTGACCTTGAGCTTGGTGGAGGTCATCGAACCTTCGTAGCGGGCGATGCCGAAGCCGGCCAGATGGTTGGCACAGACCTTGGCCTGCTCGAACAGCGGCGCGACCAAGCCGAACAACTGGCCGCGGTGCTGCACGCATTCCCCGACCGCGTAGACCCTCGGGTCGTAGGTCTGGAGGGTGTCGTTGACGACGATTCCACGCTCGCAATAGATTCCCGCCGCCTTCGCCAATTCGATGTTGGGCCGGATGCCCACGGCCATCACCACCAAATCGGCCGGGATTTCCGTGCCGTCTTTGCAGCGCACCGCCTCCACCCGGTTATCCCCGAGAATCGCTTCGGTCTGCGCCTCCATACGGAATTCCAGACCGGATTCTTCCAATGCCCGTTGCAGGAGCGCCGCCGCCGGCTTGTCGAGCTGGCGCTCCATCAGGGTGTCGAGGAGATGCACGACGGTGACGCGCATGCCTCGCTTCTTGAGCCCGTTAGCCGCCTCCAGGCCGAGCAGACCGCCGCCGATCACCACCGCATGGCGATAGACTTGCGCCGCCGACAGCATCGCCTCGACGTCGCGGATGTCACGGAAGCCGATGACCCCCGAGAGATCGTGGCCGGGGATGGGGAGGATCACGGGGCGGGAACCGGTGGCCAACAACAGGCGATCGTACCGCGCTTCGGTGCCGTCCTCCGCCGTCACGACCCGATAGCGGCGATCGATACGAACCACTGCTTTCCCCTTGTGCAAGGTGATGCCATGCTCGTGATACCAGGACTCCTCGTTCAGGATGATGTCCGCTACCGTTTTTTCGCCGGCCAAGACCGGGGAAAGCAGGATGCGGTTGTAATTGCCATACGGCTCGGCACCGAAGACCGTGATGTCGTAGGCGTCCGGCGCCAGCTTCAGCAATTCCTCCAGCGTCCGGACGCCTGCCATGCCATTGCCTACCAGTACGAGTTTTTCTTTCATCAGTACACCTTGCTGATCCGAAACCTCCCCCTTTCGGGGGATTCGTAGACTTACTGCCGTGGGAAACCCGCTCCGTGATCCCGGTTCGCTCCCGGCGAACTGGTGACGCATCCTCCTCCACGGGGAGGACAATCCGCCGACCTCGATCCCTCGGCGGGTTCATCCCCCGGGGTTCGCACAACGGAGGATGGGACGGGGAGCGCGTGCGTCGTGAACCGGCCCGCTTGAAGCGCACGTGCGCTCCCTTGCCTGCCCGCTTCTTGGGAGTGCCCCGTCGCCACGCTGATGACGAGCGCGATGAACAAGACCAGGGCCACGCCCTTCCAGAACCCCAGCGGATTGCGTTCGTACAGGGAAATCTTGGTGCTGCGCACCTGCCCACCCTTGGCGAGACCGTGCTCCAGGTCGTAAGCCAATTCCAGGATGTCGCCGTAGCGGTCTTCCGGCCGCACCGCCAAAGCGCGTGCCAGCACCGCGTCCAGCCAGATCGGAAGATCGGGACGATGGACGGCCAGGCTCTTGGGCTGGGCGCGAAAGCGGGGATGGGTGAACGGCTCGATCTCGCCATAAGGGTAGGCGCCGCGGGCAAACAGCCGATACAAGGTCACTCCGACGGCGAAGATGTCGCTGGCCTCGGATCCCCGTTCGCCGCGGAACTGCTCCGGCGCCATGTAACTCGGCGTGCCCGGGATCGGTTCCTCGGGGTCTTCCTCCCAGGCGGGAAGCCGTGCCACGCCGAGATCCAACAGCTTCAAGTCGCCCCCTTCGAGCACCAGGATATTCTCCGGCTTGATGTCGCGGTGGATGATGTGCTGCCGGTGAAGCGCATGTACCGCCCTGCACAATTGCAAGGCCAGACGCACCCCTTCTTCGAGGGTGACCGGGATCGAAGCCCGCTCGATGCGCCGCTCCAGAGTCGTACCGGCGTAATATGGCAACACCGAGTAAAGCCGGGTTTGGCGACCGGGAGGCAGCTCGATGACCTCCATCACCCAGGGACTGCGCACGCGCGCTCCGATCCAGGCTTCCCGCAGGAAGGCATCGTGATATTCCCGTTCCGTCGCCACCCGCGGATGCGGAAATTTGAGCACCACCGTTCTTCCCTGTTGCCGATCCGAAGCCAGGAACAGGCTGCTGTATCGCCCTCGCGAAATCACCTCCTGCAGGTGGAAGCCGTCCACCGTATCTCCCGGCGACGGCAGTTCGAGCAGGGGCAACGCACCGATGGTACTGCGCAGCACCAAGCGGTTCGGCGCCGGCAGCGTCAGCACATCCACCACCAGGGCGGTGACGTTGTCGTGACTCCCCCGTTCGATCGCGGTCTCCGCCAAGACCGCGGCACTACGCTCGGGGGACATGCGTTCGAGGAGTACGGCACGAATCTCGTCATCCCGCAACGCCGCATGCAGTCCGTCGGAGCAGAGCAGGAAACGGTCGTGTGCTTCCAGGGTATGAGTCACGAAATCCGCGCACAGGTTGCGCTCGATGCCGACGGCGCGATGCAGGATGTGATCCATGCCCGGGCTCCGCAAGGTGTGATCTTCGGTCAGCCGTTCCAAGACATTGCCGCGCAGCCGGTATACCCGCGAATCCCCGACATGGATCACGTGCGCCTGACGATTGCGCAAGATCAAGGCGCTGAAGGTGGTCGCCATCCCGGCGAGCGCCGGGTCGCTGTGCCCTTGAGCGTGGATCCACCGGTTTGCGGCGGCAAGCCCTCGCGCGGCCCGTTGTTCCACCGGCAGCGTTTCCGACAAGCCGTAGAACGCATCCAGGAAAGTTTGGATACACACTTCCGCCGCGACCCTACCCCCTTTCGTTCCGCCAACCCCGTCGGCTACCGCCGCCACCACACCGAGCAACGCAAGGTCTGGGGTGGTCGGGCAAGTAAAACCACCAAAATCCTGGTTGTCGTCACGACGCCCCTGGAGGGAAACCAGTGCCGCCTGGACGGTGAGTTCTTCTTCGCTCATGGCCGCTGTTCCACGGCGCGCGCTGTGGAACACGCCGCCATCTCTGGGCACCAAGCACGATGCCGCACCCAACCCCGCATAGGCCCATCCCATCCCTACCAGAGGACCGGTCCCCACCGGTCTCATACCCTTGCTCCCGACACGGCTCCCCAGGTGGTGCGCCAGCGCCGCTTCACCCGCAACAATCCGAACAAGCCCAGGAACGGCAGTGCGGCGAATACGGAGAAACCCGCACCGAAACCGTGCTGCAGCTCCCAGGAAACCCCCAGGGACTTGGCCAGAACAAAACCGCCCAAGCCCCCGGCGGCACCAATGAGGCCAGTCATCACGCCGATCTCGCCACGGAAGCGCAATGGCACCAACTGGAACACGGAACCGTTACCCATCCCCAAAGCCATCGTGCCGAAGAAGAAGATCGCCGTCGACACCCAGGCGATCGCAGGCATCTCCGTCAAACTCCAACCCGCGATCTTGGCGACCTTGACTTGCCCGAGTTCGGGAGCCGGCCCTTCCGGCAGGAAAGCGATGCTCGCATAGCTCAGCGAAACCACCACGAACAAGACCTGCAGGGCACGAACGCCGCCGACGCGATCGGCGAGATACCCACCCACCGGGCGGAACATCGAGCCGGCGAAGACCACGAGTGCAGCCATCATGCCCGCGGCGACGCCGGAGACGTGGTACCAATTGCTGAAATACAGGGGGAGAGCGTTACCGAGACCGACGAAGCCACCGAAGGTGATGGAATAGAAGAACATGAACCACCAGGTGTCGGGATCCTTCATCAGGGTGGCATAGTTCCGCCAAGTCACCGGAGCCCGTTTCTCCGGCGCATCCTTCACCAGCAGAGCGTAGACCACGAACACTGCAAGCAGCGGAATCAGCAGGAACCCGAACACCGCCTGCCAACCGAAGCGTTCCGCGAGCCACGGCACGATCATGGAATCCAGCACCACGCCCATGTTGCCGGCACCGGCGATTCCCATCACCACACCCTGATATCTGGGGGGATACCAACGGCTCGCCTGCGGCAAGGCCACGGCGAAACTGGCGCCCGCCACCCCCAGGAGGAGACCCAGGGCTTCCACCTCGAATTTGGAATGCAGGCCAAACGCGAACACATACGCCATGCCCAGTATGACGACCAGCTGCGCCAACATCCCCGTGAGCTTGGGACCGATGTGGTCGGCCAACATGCCAAGCGGAATGCGCAAGACCGCACCACACAGGATTGGAATCGCCACGATGGTGAATTTCTCTTCCACCGGCATCCCCAATTCCTTGGTGATGTACAAGGCAAGGGGACCGAGCATCACCCAAACCATGAAAGACACGTCGAAATACAGGAAAGCGGACAACAAGGTCGGCCAATGCCCGGCCCGTTTGAATTCCTCCCATTTCATTACCCGGTACCCCCGTTCAGAGAAGATTCGCCACCACCACATCCGGGCCAGCCGGCCCGGATTTTCGGGACAAAAAAAGGCGCCCTCCGATTCCCGAAACGATTTTCCGGAAACCGTAAGGACGCCTTTGTCCGATCCCCCGCACCGCCTTTGGCGCGGCTTTGTCCTTATCTAAGCATTCTTCATGCCACCATCAGGTGATTCAGGAAGTCCATGAACTCATGGAATCCTACTTCGGTAGAAGCGGGTTCGACCGATGCCGAGATTGCCCTTCACTGCCCAAACAGTGAGCGGTACGCATCAAAATGGAGCAAAACAGCGCTGGAGAGCCCCCCGCGATCAAGGTTCCGGTTGTGGCAAACGCTGGATCAAGGGATCCCATTCGATGGCTACCCCAGAAAGTACCGCCACGGGGGTACATCCCAACATCTCGTAGACCTCCGGCTTCCCGAAGCCTCCGCCTTGCCAGCGGTACACCGTGACGATCCGATCCCTGGGCTGCACCAGCCAATACTCCCGCACCCCGGCACGTTCGTAGACTCTCCTCTTTACGATGTGGTCATGCCCTGCCGTCGCCGGCGATACCACTTCCACCACGAGATCGGGTGCTCCGCGTATGCCGCGTCGATCCAGTTTCGATGGCTCGCATACCACCAGCACATCGGGCTGCACGACCGTATCGACCTTTTCATCCGTCTCCTCCGCTTTCGGAAGACGCACATCCACCGGCGCAATGAACGCCCGGCAGGATCGGTTTTCCAAAGCCCGCCGCAGTTGGAAGAAGATCTCTCCGACAACCTCCTGGTGTTCGAGCGTCGGCGCTGGCGCCATGAGATACGCCACGCCGTCGATCAACTCATAGCGGGCATCCTCCGACCAAGAGAGATATTCTCCGTACGTGTGCAGCCCCTCGTCGCGCCTTGGCAAGCTCACGGATGCCCGCCCCCGGCGTTGGAACAGGCCGGCGGATGCTCCCTCACAGTGCATCGGGAAACTGCGTGGGGGAACATCGCCGGCAGAAAGATCGGATCGATCACGGCGCACATTCGGCTCATCGGAGGATGACAGTCCTACCGTCGTCTCGAACCCTCGTTATCCGGTCACCGAAGCGCTAACCGCGACAAGAGCCGGGAACGTAACGGGCCGGATCGCCGGAACAAGTCCACACCGCCGACCCCAAGCTTGCATTCCAGCTTGGGGTGAGGACGATCGTGACGGCCGCGCCGACCGTAGCCGTATCCCCGAACACCGTCACGGTGCCATTTGTGTCTACGTTTCCTCCCGCAACTTTCCCCGCCGCGACGACTGTCATGCTTACACCCGAGGAAGCACAGCCGCCAGCGATCTGGCACTTTTCCGTGATGTCGGTACGGTACTTGCTCGCCGCCAGGATGAGTTCCGATACCTTGGCCCGCACGGTGTAATCCTGATAGGCGGGCAGGGCGATCGCAGCGAGGATGCCGATGATCGCCACCACGATCATCAGTTCGATCAGGGTAAAACCTTTTTGGATCGTCTTCATTCAGTTGACTCCTTTTGTTGTTTTTCGTCAGTACGCGAGACCCCAAACTGACCGGCGCCATCAGAGCGGCCAAGCCATTCCGAAAGCCATAAACGTATCTTCGTCGTCTCCGGAAGGAGATTTTCCGCGTCGCTTTTCAACGACGCACAAAGTATAGTTCACATGGAATATTTGGGGGAAAGTAGAAGAGCTTATCGAGTGGATGGAAACCCTCGACTCGATGGCAAAAACGATTCTTGCTACCGCTCAGGGGATAGCGGCACGACAAACGACCCTTCTTCCCGCATCCGCGCAACCACTCGATCCATCACGTCCGCCCAGTCTTCATCCTTCCCCTGACGGAAGAGACGCACCGAAGGATACCAGGGCATACATTCCCCCGTGGCGAGATAACGCCATTCCGAAATCTTCGGCACCAAGACCCAAACCGGTCGGCCGAGGGCACCCCCCAAGTGCACGATGGCGGTACAGACGCTGATCACCCCGTCCAAGGCGGTCACCAAGGCGGCAGTCTCATCGTAATCGTCGATCGCTTCCTGCCAGTGCTGGATCCGGATGCCACAACACTCCCTGAGTTGCGTGATTTCCTGGCTGCAGTCGGTATATTGCAGGCTAACGAAATGGATGCCTGCAAGGGTCAGTAACGGCAGCCATTCCAGCAGCGGAATCGAACGGAGATCACGCCGTGTCCTGGCTAACCCCCCGCGCCAGGAAATGCCGATCTTGGGACCTTCTCCCAGAGTTGCGAGACGCCCTCGCCAATGCTCCACCCGCCGAGAATCGGGGCGAAGATAACCCCCATGGGATGGGAAAGAAGACCCATCGGGTCGAAACCAGCCGGGGAGATCGCCGATGGCCGATTGATAGTCCACTGGCCCTCGCTCGGCGAGCCAGGCCGGAGTGCCCAAGGTGCGCGGCATGCCGATGACTTCCACCGCAGGAAAGGAGCGTTGCAACAGCCGCTCCAGTTTGGGATTGCATTCCAACACGATTCGCCCCTGCGCTTGCCGGATCAGATCGGGTATGCAGGAAGCGAACATAATTTCGTCTCCCAGTCCCTGCTCGGCGTACACCAAAAGGGTTTTGCCATTGAGGGAGTCTCCATGCCACGGCGGGAACGCAAACGGACGCCGCGGCATCTCCGGCCGGTTCCAGCGGCAGCCATAGTCCCGCCAACCTTCCGCGAAACGCCCCGCTTTGAGCGAAGCCACCGCCCGATGCCAGAGGGCATCTTCGCGCAGCGGACTGTCGACGAGCCTATCGAAGCCGGCAATCGCCCCCTCGATGTCACCCTCATCGGCGAGTGCCTGATACAGATTGAGCCGCGCCTCAAGCAGGTTTGGATTCGACTGCAGGGCGCGAAGCAGAAAGACGCGTGCCTCCTTAATCTGGCCACGGGTCAACAGATACAGCCGGCCAAGGTTGTTGCATGCTTCGGCATGATTCGGGTCCAAGCGCAATACCCGTTCCCACGCCACCAGCGCCTCTTCGATCCGATCCAGCGCGGTATAGGCCGAGGCCGCCAGGGCATGCACTTCCACCCGTTCCGGCGCGAGCTGTCGCGCAGTAGCGAGATACTCCAGGGCTTCTTCGCACCGGCGTTCCACCACACACAGATTGGCCAGGGCCAGCAACACATCCGGAGAATCTCCGACATGGTAACGGGCTAACTGAAAACAGTATTCCGCCTCCTCCGTATGGCTCAGCTCCAGATACAGAAAACCCAGGGCAAGACAGGCGGGAGCATATTCCGGGTCCAGCTCGACGGCCCGCTCCCAAAGCTCTCGCGCCTCTTCGATCCGGCCCGCCGCCTTGGCTTCCTTGCCGCTGTGGTAAAGGGCACTGGGGGCGGTCTGCTGTGGCCCGGGTAGACCGGCAGCCAATCCCCTCAGCAAGGGCATACCCCCTCCCGCGTCTCCACTTTCGGCGTGGCCTGCCGGACCACGCCGTGCTGCCGTGCCAGTTCCCCCTTGATCGCTTCCAGGACCGGCTCCCAGCATAACGGCTCCTGTTGCCGAAACAGCCGCGCCGAAGGATACCAGGGCAATACCGTGCCGTGACGCAGGTAACGCCAACTCGGTGCGCAGGGCACCAACACCCAGACCGGAGTATCGAGGGCACCAGCCAGATGCACCACCGCCGTACACACAGTGATGACGAGATCAAGGCTTGCGACCAAGGCGGCGGTCTCCTCATAGTCCTCGATGGCTTCCTGCCAATGCGGGAGATCGACGCCAAAATCCGCCCGCATCCGCGCCAGTTCTTCCCTGCAATCGGTGTACTGAAGGCTCACACACCGAACCCCGGGTATCCCCAGAACGGATCGCAACGACTCCAGTGGGATCGATCGGCGGTAGCGATCCGTACGGCTC
>DATMAX010000028.1:0-106830 GCA_035559395.1 Methylococcus sp.
GGGCCGATGCAGTGTAGGCCCCCGCCGTACGATCATCCACGCTCCGTTAGCCTCGACCGCTAAGCCGGGGGGCGGAACTGGTACAGCCAGGTCTCGGTCAAGGCATCGCCGTTGCCCTGGATGTACAAGCGCAGTTCGACCGGATCGGTGCCATCCGGGATCAGGTCGAAGATCGCGCGCCAGCGGCGCGTGGTGGGAATCGGTTCCAGGAAGGCGCTGTGGATCGACCCGCGCGAGGTGGTGACCACGGGCGAGGCTTTGACGGTGTCGCCCCACAAGGGATCGAGAGAGGGTCCCGCGAACTCCACGGCGAACTTGTAGACCCCTTTGGGGCGGGGTTTGCCGGGCTGGCCGCCACGGCCGATGCGGGTGGCGACGCAGCGAGCCACGTTGGCCGGATAGGGCTCGTCGGCCAGCCAGTGCAGGCGATAATGGAGACGATAGGAGGCGCCAGCCTTGGGTGGCTCGACGGGACGCCAGTAGGCGCCGATGTTGTCGTGGATCTCGTCGTCGGTGGGCAGCTCGATCAACTGGACGGCACCCTCGCCCCAGGTATCCATCGGTTCCACCCACAGGGAGGGTCTTCTGTCGTAGTACACGCCGTCGAGGTAATGCTCGAAGTCGCGATCACGCTGCAACAGCCCGAAACCCTTGGGGTTGGTGTCGAGGAAGCTGGAGGTGACGGCGTAGGGCGGATTGATGAGCGGCCGCCAGATGCGTTCCCCGGTCCCGGTCCAGATCGCCAGCCCGTCGGAGTCGTGGACTTCGGGACGCCAGTCCTCCAGACGCCGCTTCTCGGATTCGCTGAACCAGTACATCGAGGTGATCGGCGCCAGGCCCAGCCGTTTGACGCCGTGGCGCAGGAACACCGCCGCCTCGATCTCCTGGACCACGCCCTCGGTCCGCCATATCGAGAACTTGTAAGCGCCGGTCACGCTCGGTCCGTCCAGCAGGGCATACACCAGCACCGGGTCGGACTCCCTGAGCGCGGTCTGGATGTAGAACTCGGTGAAGTCCGGAAACTCCTCCGGGGTGGGTTCGGCGGCGTCGATGACGATGCCGCGGGCGGACAGGCCGTATTGATTGAGCGCCCCGATGGCACGGAAATACGAGGCACCCAGGTAGGCGATCCAGTCCTGCGTCCGCCAGTCCGGGCGGTTGCGTGACTCCTGCAGGCGGAAGCCGGCGAAGCCGGAATGATCCCCCATCTGCCGCGCCGGGCTGTCCGCCGGCATGTCGAAGTATTCGCTTTGATAGAGGATTCGCCGTGCCTTGCCGCCTTCCACCGCATGGATGGTCACCGGCTTCGGGAAAAACTGGCCCGGGTGGAAGAAGGTCACCGGATACACGCCGGGACCTTGGGCGAACAGGGCATACTCCGGTTTAAAGCGAATCTTGCCCCAAGCCTCGTAATCGAGTTTCTGCGCCACCTCCGCCGGCAGCGGTTGCGGGGGGTGGTAGGGTTGCTTGGCCAGGTCCTCGGCACGCGCCAGCAGCCACTCGTAGCTGAACGACTTGGCCGGGCCGAAACGGAGTCCCTTGGGGTCGGCCCATCCCCACGGGCTGCGGGCGAGGAGCGGCAGTCCCAGACCCAACCAGGTACCGGCGCGCAAGAAGCTGCGCCGACTCATTCTTCTTGTCATGCGTTCTCTTTCCTACCAGGGTTTTTGAAAACGAAAAACCTTCTCCCGTTGCCGCTTCGAGCGATCCGAAGCGCTATTGGGAGCGCGTCACGCCAGCCGACCCGAAGGGCTGCGAAGCAGAATCCCGTGATCGAAAGTGCGCTGGATTTCCCGATCGGTGGTCGTCAGGAAACGCGATATTGTCGGGATTCGCTCCCCGCCTGTCGAGATCGGCCGTTTCTCGGTGGAAGGGATCCGCTCGGGCCGGAACGATCGCGTCAGCGAAAATCCCGCGCCGCGGCCACGAGGCCCTGGAGCCAGTGGCCGAGGTCCTGGAGGCGCCCGGCGACGAGGTGGAGCACGCCCTCCTCGTGCTGTACCGTGCCGGTGACGGCCAGCAGGCTGGCCCGCAGCAGGGGCCGGCGCTGGGCGCGGGCGGTGGACGGCCAGACGATGAGATTGACCTGGCCGGTTTCGTCCTCGATCGTCACGAAGGTCGTGCCGCCGGCGGTCATCGGCCGCTGGCGGCAAACCACGAGGCCCGCGACGCGGGCGACGGCACCGTTCCGCATCCGCCACAGCGCTTCCGCAGTGCGGAAGCCCCGTCGGTTCAGCCGCTCCCGCAGGAGGCTCAAGGGATGGCGGCGCAGGGTGGCGCCCGCGGTTGCGTAATCGGCGATCACTTCGGCGGCTTCGTCCGGCCGTCGCAGCAAGGGCGCGGCTTCGGCAAACTCCAGTTCGGCGTGCAGCGGGGTCGGCGTTTCCACCCCGGCGGCCTCCCAGAAGGCGCGGTGGCGATGGCCGGCGAGACCGCGCAGGGCGTCGGCTGCGGCCAGCGCTTCCAGATCGCGGCGGTCGAGCCGGGCGCGGCAGGCCAGATCCTGCACACTGCCAAACGGCCCTGATCGTCTCGCTTCGACCAGGCGTTCCGCAGCGGCCACCGACAGCCCCTTCACCAGCCGCAAACCGAGTCGAAGGGCGGGGCGGGATGCGTCCGGCGGTTCCAGCGTACAGTCGTGGGCGCTGTGGCGAACGTCGATCGGACATACCCCGACGCCGTGGCGACGGGCATCCTGGATGAGTTGCGACGGGCCATAGAACCCCATCGGCTGGCTGTTGAGGAGGGCGCAGGCGAAGGCGGCCGGATGATGGCATTTGAGCCAGGCCGAGACGTAGGCCAGCAAGGCGAAGCTGGCGGAATGGGATTCGGGGAAGCCGTATTCGCCGAAGCCCTGGATCTGGCGGTAGATCTGCCGGGCGAAGCGTTCCTCGTAACCGCGCTCGCGCATGCCATCCAGCAGCCGCTTTTCGAACGGCTCCAACCCGCCCTTGCGGTGCCAGGCCGCCATCGCCCGGCGGAGCTCATCGGCCTCGCCCGCCGTGAATCCGGCCGCGACCATGGCCAGTTGCATCACCTGTTCCTGGAAGATCGGCACGCCCAGCGTCCGCTCCAGCACTTTCTTTACGGCGGGACTGGGATAGGAGACCGGCTCCCGCCCGGCCCTCCGGGCGAGGTAGGGATGCACCATGTCGCCCTGGATCGGTCCCGGCCGGACGATGGCGATCTGGATCACCAGGTCGTAATAATTCTTGGGCTTGAGCCTCGGTAGCATGGTCATCTGCGCCCGCGATTCCACCTGGAACACGCCGATGCTGTCGGCCCGCTGCAGCATTGCGTACACTTCGGGGTCTTCCGGCGGAATGTCGGCCATGGTGAAAGGCCGGCCCAGGCTTTCGCTCACATGGGCCAGCGCCTTGCGGATCGCGGTCAGCATCCCCAACGACAGGACGTCCACCTTCAGCAGGCCGAGCGCCTGCAGGGCGGCCAGGCGCTGCCCGTCCGTACCCTCGAGGAACAATTCGACCCCGATCCAGCAGCGTGTCGGGAACCGCCGCTTGAGCCAGGCGCCGGACTCGATGTCGGGCTCGGCGTCGGGTAGCCAGATGGCGAGGCAATGGTCGAGCGCCTGCGTTTCGAGTTGGTGACGTAACAGTCGGTACTCGCCTTTTTCCGCCGCGCGGCGGGCCAAGGTGATCAGCGCGACGAGTTGGCCGTAACCGCTCCGGTTCGTGGCCAAGAGCACCAGCTTGGGACCGTCTTGCAGGCGGAACTCGCTGCCGATGATGAGCTTGAAGCCGAGCCGTTTCGCCTCGAGATGGGCGCGTACCGCGCCGGCGAGCGAGCATTCATCGGTGATCGCCAAGGCCGCATAACCCAGCCCGGCCGCCTCGGCGACCAGTTCCTGCGGATGCGAAGCCCCGCGCAGGAAACTGAAATTGCTGACAGCGTGCAACTCGGCGAAGCCTGCACTCATGGTGCTCGGCCGAACAGCCCGTGCAGATGCCAGGACCCGGCCGTGCCGGGCTCGCGATACACCCATAGACGCGCACCGGTCCCATCGACCGCCATGTGATAGTCGCGTCGCACCGGGGCGCCGTCCCACCAGCCGCTTTCGATCCGTTCGCACCCAGGCAGGATGCGGATTCCTGCCACCGACAAGGGCCTGGGCCGGGGCAACAGCCACAGCGGTCGGGGTGCGCGCGGCACTGCGTTTTCGCCCGGGCCGGTGCCGGCACCCGCCCGTTCCGGCCGGTGATCGGCGCGGATCGCGGGCTGCCGCAGGGCTTCCGGTCCCAGCCGTGCCCGCAGGCGGTCGAGCAGTTCGTCCCAGTCCTCGCCGCTGCTGGCGGCGGGAGTGAACAGGTCCGTCGCGGGAAGCGCGAACGGCTGGAGAGAGGCACTCTGGAGCGCGAGACTGCGGACCGGGCCGGGCAGCGCGATGCGTTCCAGTCGTTCCCGCAGCAGGGCGGCGAAATGCCGTGCCTTCCGCCCCGGCCGGCGCAGCCCCAGGCGGACCCGCGTCGGCGCGACGCGGGGATGGCGCAGCTCGATCTCCAGCCCCGAGGCGACGGCGTCGCGGCGGCGCAGAAAGGCCTCGAATTCGGCGAGCAACATCTCCAGCAGCGGGAAGAAATGCTCCAGCGCTTCGGTTTCCATCGCCAGTTCATGTTCGGCGTGGAACCTCGGAGGGGCATGGAATTGCCGCAGCGGCCGGGGCCGGCTGCCCGTGATTTCATCCAGTCGCCACAACGGCTCGCGGCCGTAGCGGCGAGCCAGGCCGTCCCGCGGCATGCGCCAGAGATCGCGCAACCCCCGGAGCCCGGCACGGACCAGCCGGCCGGCGAGTTTTTCGTCGAGGGAAGCCGCGCCGATCGGCAGATCGCCCAGCACGGAACGCAGCGCCCCGACTTCGAGGACCGGCTCCGCTGCACCGCAGCGCGCCAACAGCCAGGCCGCCGCGGGCGTCGGCGCCAGACCGCTCCGCACCTTGTGGCCGGCGGCGACGCAGGCGTGCCGCGCCTTTTCCATCAGTGCGACCGGACCGCCGAACAGTCCGAGACTGCCGCGCACCTCCAGTAGCAGGGTGGCCTCGAAATCCAGGCTGACCCAGGGAGTGAACTCCAGGCAGCGTTCCGCCAGCCGCGCCAACGTCCTGCGCTCGGCGTCTGGGTCCCGGTCCGCCGCCACGAGTCCGGGGCACAGCGCATGGGCCTCGGCCAGGGTCATTCCGGATGCGACGCCCCGTGCCACGGCCGCCGGTGAGCGGGAATGGACCCGTACCCGCCCGGCGCGGGCTTCGCTGATGGCGACCGGCTTCGGCACCGGCAACCCCAGGGCTTCCAGCGCCAGGTCCGGGAAGTGGAGCGCCAGCCACAGCGGTGCAGGGCCGGCTGCCGGCGTCTCGCAGGGCGGCTCCGCGGGGAGAACGGGGAAAGTACAGGCACACGCCAGGGCCATGGGCCGCCGCCTCTCTAGAGCTTCAGCCGGACACGCGCCCCGCCGAACCCGCCCCGCGCCTTGAGGATCCGCAGATCGATCCCGTCCTCGCGGGCTTCGAGGCCCAAGCGCAGGGCCGCCGTGGTGCCGCCGGATGCAGCGCGGGAAAACAGCATGCCGAGCGTACCCCCTTCCCCCGCCGCCAGCTGCAAACGGCGCCAAACGACCGGCGGAAGCACCTTGGGCCAGGCCAGCACCAGCCCGGTTTCGGGATGGCGCAGCAGCAGTTCCAGCGCCCAGCCCAAATCCCGGCGACGATCCGCGACCGCCAGCACCAGCGTCCGTCCGATCTCGATCCCGGCCTGGACCAGCGCGGGCGCATGGGGTTCGAACGGTGGCGCGACCCAGATCAGGCGGCGCCCGTCCGCGCCGAGGCATCGCATGAGCGGCAGCAGCAGTCGCAACTCGCCGATGCCGTGGACCGGCGCGACGATCTCCGTCAGGGCGCCCACCGGCCAGCCACCGCCCGGCAACACCGCATCCAGCGCCGCATGGCCGCTCGGGATGACCGGCGCCCGCCAGTATTCCGGCCGCCGGCCGCGCCAGATCCGGGGATCGCGGTCCAGCAATGCATCCAGTGCATTGGCTTTCTCCTCCGGAGCCCTTCGAGTCTCGATCATTCAGCCCACCCGGGTGCGGATCACGCCGACGACGATGCCCTCGATGCAAAGCCGTTGGCGATCGAGATCGACGGCGATGACGGAAAAATCCGGATTGGCGGGCTCCAGATAAGCCATGGCGCCTTCCAGTCGTAGGCGCTTCACGGTGATCTCATCGTCGATGCGCGCCACCACGATCTGGCCGGAACGCGCTTCCGGGGAGTGCTGCACCACCAAGAGGTCGCCGTCGAGGATCCCGGCGTCGCGCATGCTCATGCCCTGCACGCGCAGCAGATAATCGCCCTTGTGTTCGAACAGCTCGGGTCCGAGCCGGCAATAGCGTTCTGCGTGCGCCAGGATCTCGAACGGCCGGCCGGCCGCCACCTTGCCGATCAGCGGCAGTCCCCGCTCTTCCTCGCTCCTGGCGAGCAGGCGAATGCCGCGGGAGGCGGAAGGAATCCGCTCGATCACCCCTTTGCGCTCCAGGGCGTGCAATTGCTCACGTACCCCATGGGGGGAGCTTACTCCGATGGCGTGGGCGATCTCGGCGATGGTCGGCGGAAATCCTTCACGTTCCAGCTTCGCGCGGATGAAATCCAGGATTTCCTGCTGCCGGGGGGGCAATGACTTCATTGCTGTAAGAAAGAATACTGTTTATAAAAACAGTATCTGGTCGACCGACGTCTGTCAATCGAGCATCCGGGGCTGGCTCGCTGGCGGGGCGGTCACACCGATTCCTCGAATTCCATCCCCTGGCGGATCCACCTCCTCCGGAGCAGCGTGGAGCGGTGGCGTTGCATCCGTAAAGACCCACCGGTTCCGAGGCGATTTTTGAAACGCCTGTCGCTACTCGGCGCTATAGTGCTTCGTCAGGTAATCCAGAATCACCGGAATGTCATCCTGGCGGATCGGTGCTCCCATGACCTTCACCATCTTGTCGATGGTCGCTTGCCAGTTGGCCTTCTTCATGAAACGGGAGTGCATCAGGACGTAATCGAGGCTGTGACACAGTACGCAATGGGTTACGACGGTGTCGCGCCCCGTGCCTTCCTTGAGCTCGATCTGCTCCTCACCCGCAGATGCGGTGGCGGAAAAAGCCATGCTCAGCGCCAACAGCACGCCGACCCTCTCCGGGATCCGCGCACTCATACTACCTCCACGGGGATCCGCTGCATTCCGTTGTTGAGGTATCCGGCGGGATTGAAAATCGGTTCCCGGGTCTGGATACTCCCCTGTCGGTTGGTCGCCTTCGCCATGAGCACATACTCGCCATCTTTGCGAGGAGTGAACGTGTAGTGCCAGGCCCGGAACGAGAAACGGCCTGGATCCGGTTCGAGTCGTGCCTCCTGCCACATCTTGCCACCGTCTACGGACACTTCCACCGATCGGATCCCGGAACCTCCGTCCCAGGCAAGCCCCCGGACGGTGATCGGACTACCGACATGCCAAAGCTGCCCTTCTTGGAGGTTGGTCACGAGGGAGTTGACCATGATTGTCGTGACCGGCGTAGTGGTTTCTTCTTCCTGGGAAAAGAACCGGTCGGCGAGAGGGAATTTGCCCTTCGGGATCCGATATGCCGTGCTCATCCAAAACCCCTTTTCCGGTTCGGGCACCACGCTGATGGAGACCAGTTGTTTCATCCAGTAGGTCCCGGCCCAGCCAGGCACCACCAGGCGCACGGGAAACCCGTTCCAGTGGGGCAGCGCCTCACCGTTCATCTCATAGGCGAGCAGGGTGTTCTCGTCGAGGGCTTTCCACAGCGGAAGGCTCTTGACGAAGTCGGGCGTTTTGGCGATGACGCCCCGATCGGCCCCGTCAAAGACGACTTCCAGGGCATCGGCCTTGAGCCCTGCTCTCGTCAGCACATCCTTGAGACGAGCGCCCTTCCAGCGCGCATTGCCCATTGCTCCGTGGCCCCATTGCACGCCGGGCACAGGTGGATGGGAAAAGCCGCGCCGATTTCCGGCGCATTCGCACACGGCCAGCAATTCAACCGGCTCGAATTCCCGCTTGAGTTGATCCAGGGTCAACTCGTAGGGACGATCCACCGAATCGCCGCCCACGCGGAGCCGCCAGGTTTCGGCGGCGATACGGGGAATCTCGCCAAGATGCCAGCGCACGAAGAAACGGTCATTGGGCGTGATGATCTCCTCGAAGGCGAGGATCTCCGTCTCGAAATTCGGTGGCCGGTAGGTGCGCCGGATCAGAGACCTCTTGCCGGAGAAAGCACCCAGCCCGTTTTCTGCCGCGCCCGCCGGCGAGATACCGGCACGCCATGCGGCTGGCAGCCACAAACCCGAGCCCATCGCGGCGAAGCCACCGACTATCCCTGCCAAAAAAGAGCGTCTGTCCAAGATCCCACCCTCCCCTTTTCCTGCCACACCGTAGACGGATTTCCCAGAAGCCCCGATCGGATTTCTCGATCCGCGCCTCCCCCTCATTCCCACGCTCGCATCGGCGACGGCGTTCCTCCATAGATGCCTTGGGGAAGGACTTGCGCGCCCCTGTCCGGCAGACGGTAAAAATTAGGAGTAGGCACCGGAACGGGATCGCTCGCGCCGCCTCGCTGGGCAACCCACCCACAAAAACCTTAGAGAGTGAGGATCCAAACATGTTCGGATATGAGCGCTGGCACTGCCGAGTCGGAGTTTCCTTCCTCAGCGTTTTCGTCGGCTTCTTCTCGCCACCGGTACCGGGTGTGCCCACGAAGACGCTGATTCGGAACGCCGCTCTCATTTTTTGGAATCGCGGATCCGGATGTCATCGCCGACATGAAACTGGTCAAGCGAACCCTGATCGATCCCAATTCCAAGGCCATCTTCCAAGTCGCCTCACACCCCGCAGAGGTGCGCCGGCGCGATCTCCTCGCCATGGCCAAGCTCGCCAAGGAGTTGGGCGTAAAACTCCACGTGCATTTGCTCGAGAACCCGGCACAACGCAGCGAGAAGGGGTTCGAGGTGCTGCGAGAGGCCGACGCCCTGGGACCGAATCTCCTGGGGGCGCATGGGATTCACCTCACCGATGAAGAAATCGCTACGCTGGCCGAGCATGACGTGCGTCTCCTTCATAACCCGCTGAGCAACATGCGTCTGGCCTCCGGGGTCATGCGCTTGCCGGAGTTGAGACGGGCCGGGGTACAGGTGGGATTGGGTATCGATGGTGGGACGAACGACACCAGCGACATGTTCAACGACATGCGCATCGCGCTGGGGTTGCAGCGTGCCAGATCCCTCCAAGCGGGCATCCTCCCCACGGTCGCCGACGTGTTGCGCATAGGCACGACGGACGGGGCAAAATTGCTGGACAGGTTCGATCACATCGGTTCGCTCACGCCGGGCAATGGCATCATAAAGCTTTCGCCGGCGAACGTTCCGCCATGCATATGGTGCACATCGACGGTTCCTATGGGGAAGACGGCGGCTTTTTCGTGCAATTCATCGATCTGGAAGAAGCCTTCACCGAGGGCGAAACGCAGGAACAGGCGGCGTTCAACGCGCAGGAGATACTCACCGGCATCCTGGCCGTGCGTCTGGAACGCGGCGAGGACGTGCCGTTGCCCTCGCTGGCCGACCGCACTCGCCATCCAGTCGTGCGGGTCATCAAACGCATCGGCAAATTGGAGTATTGGGCCGTGTTCGAGGTTCGGACCGGGCGACGCATGTTGGCCCTGCAATCAATGTGGATCAGGGGCCGTCCCCCCGCCCTACGTCCGTAACACTTCGTGGTATGAGCACGACGGCGGGATGCAACCGGCCCCTGTGAAAATCAGTTTAGACTGTCGCCCATATCTCTGCCAGAGATGATCACCATCGGAAGACGTCCCCGCGCTCAACGTCCTGAACGTTCGGGGTATGAGCCCGCGCCTCGATGACGTCTTCCAAGGGACAAAATACCTCATGATCACCATCGAAATCGACGACCAACAGCGAATCGCCCGCGGAGACCTGGAGCTACTGCGTGGGAAGATCGAGTGACGGGGGGCGGACGTTCCCCCATGCACGGCGCGGTTACCCGCGGTGGCGTGGACTCCGGCTTTCCTCGCCTCGTCACTCGACCACATAGTGTAGCCATGATCAGATCACCATCGAAATCGACGAACGCGAGATCCAAGCGGCGCTGAACGATCTCGCCGAGCGGGTGAAGAACATCCACCCCGTCCTCGCTGACATCGGCGAATACCTGGTCGAATCCACCAAGCGCCGTTTCGCCTCTGGCACGGCTCCGGACGGCACGCCTTGGGCGCCGAACCGACCGGTGACGATCGACAACTACCTCGACCTGCCTGACTGTGTTTCACGCACAGGCAGGGACGTTCTCAGAGCCTCGTAGAGACGCGCAGCGACCCTACCCGGCCCCATATATAGATTTTTCGGGTCGATCCCCGCATGCGCGGGGGAGACTGGAGTCTTTTTGGACGGCTTTTCCCGTGGGAGGGTCGATCCCCGCATGCGCGGGGGAGACAGCCAAAGGGTTGCAACTCGGCTCCGGATGGGGGGTCGATCCCCGCATGCGCGGGGGAGACTGTAGCCGGCGCGGGCGAGGTATCGGAGATACGGGTCGATCCCCGCATGCGCGGGGGAGACATCTTCCGGAACCCAGCCCCGATTCCAATCAGAGGTCGATCCCCGCATGCGCGGGGGAGACTTCCCAAGGCGGGCGCCACGACCACCTACACCGGGTCGATCCCCGCATGCGCGGGGGAGACTGCGCGTTGTTGGGATTTCTGGGGATAATCTTCGGTCGATCCCCGCATGCGCGGGGGAGACGCTATGTCGGAAGCTGTCCAGGCATCGACCTTGGGTCGATCCCCGCATGCGCGGGGGAGACATGGGCGGACTCGTCGTCCACCCACCCCACGCGGGTCGATCCCCGCATGCGCGGGGGAGACGTCCCAGCGTAGCTCATCCGCTGGGACAGCCGGGGTCGATCCCCGCATGCGCGGGGGAGACCGATTCCCACCGGCTCGCCGGTCTCCGGATCGGGGTCGATCCCCGCATGCGCGGGGGAGACTATTCCATGGAATGAAAGGCGAGGATGGCCCGAGGTCGATCCCCGCATGCGCGGGGGAGACCCATCCTCGCCCGCGACGACCACCTGGGGTTCGGGTCGATCCCCGCATGCGCGGGGGAGACGGGCTGCGCGCATGTCGGGGTAATGATCGATAGGGTCGATCCCCGCATGCGCGGGGGAGACTCACGCCCTCCTCCGGAATTCCCCGGTCTGGAGGGTCGATCCCCGCATGCGCGGGGGAGACACGCACTACCGCGTTCAATCGCTCGCGCTTTGCGGTCGATCCCCGCATGCGCGGGGGAGACAAGATCAGCGTAATCTTTAGCTGTCGCTCCAGGGGTCGATCCCCGCATGCGCGGGGGAGACCTCTACCGCCTGATCGCGCGCCGTCTCGAATGCGGTCGATCCCCGCATGCGCGGGGGAGACCATCCTCATCGTGTTGGCACAATTGGCGAGACTGGTCGATCCCCGCATGCGCGGGGGAGACGTTATCGTGTGATGGGCTCGGAATTGGTTGCGAGGTCGATCCCCGCATGCGCGGGGGAGACGCTATTTCATGACTACTGACGGGTCGTTCCTAGGGTCGATCCCCGCATGCGCGGGGGAGACAGCTTCGTCAATAGCCGCGTAGCTCTTGGGGAGGGTCGATCCCCGCATGCGCGGGGGAGACTCTGGATCACTCGATGGTTTGCCGCCAACAACAGGTCGATCCCCGCATGCGCGGGGGAGACATTTCGTGGCGCTGGCCGGAAGGGAGGCAAAGGGGTCGATCCCCGCATGCGCGGGGGAGACATCAGCCCGTGGTCATCCAGCTGGACCCATCCAGGTCGATCCCCGCATGCGCGGGGGAGACTGCTCGTCGCCCATCTATCATGGTCATGCCGAGGGTCGATCCCCGCATGCGCGGGGGAGACCATGTCGGGGTAATGATCGATAGTCCCCGCATGGGTCGATCCCCGCATGCGCGGGGGAGACCCGATCGCGGCCCTGAAGGAACTCCAGACCGAGGGTCGATCCCCGCATGCGCGGGGGAGACGAGTCACCGCCTATTCCGAGCGCGGCGACATCAGGTCGATCCCCGCATGCGCGGGGGAGACCCCAGGGGGTTATGGTGTGAACGCGCACGATGAGGTCGATCCCCGCATGCGCGGGGGAGACCGGTGCTATCCATCGGCGCGCGGCGCGTCGAGGGGTCGATCCCCGCATGCGCGGGGGAGACCCCTCCAGCAGCGACTCACCGAGCTGTACAAACGGTCGATCCCCGCATGCGCGGGGGAGACTCTTAAACGCGATAAGAGCCTCTCAGAGACGAGGGTCGATCCCCGCATGCGCGGGGGAGACCCCTGTCTGAAGACAGGGGTTTCCGCCGCGTGAGGTCGATCCCCGCATGCGCGGGGGAGACGCTGCTCTTTTAAAACCTTCAGCCGCAGCCTGAGGTCGATCCCCGCATGCGCGGGGGAGACAGCGATGATCTGGTGGAGCAAGTCTCAACTTCGGGTCGATCCCCGCATGCGCGGGGGAGACGGGGCTTTCGCGCCGATTTTTCGGTAAATCTAAGGTCGATCCCCGCATGCGCGGGGGAGACTAACGTCAACCACCCCAGACTGAAGTCTGGGGCGGTCGATCCCCGCATGCGCGGGGGAGACATCATCTACGATCGTGATGTTGCGGTTTGATGAGGTCGATCCCCGCATGCGCGGGGGAGACTGAGCTATTGCACCCAGGCCGATCTGGAGAAGGGGTCGATCCCCGCATGCGCGGGGGAGACGGTAAATCCCTGCAGCAGCATGGAAAAGACCAGGGTCGATCCCCGCATGCGCGGGGGAGACGGACGGGCGGCCTGGACACTGCGCGATGGCAGAGGTCGATCCCCGCATGCGCGGGGGAGACTCAAGCCCGTATTTGGGCTCTCCCCTCAGGAAAGGTCGATCCCCGCATGCGCGGGGGAGACCTTGACAGCGTGGCGCAGCTGGTGACGGATCGGGGTCGATCCCCGCATGCGCGGGGGAGACGAGAAAATAGAAAAGAGGAGAGAGGTGGGATAGGGTCGATCCCCGCATGCGCGGGGGAGACAAAGAACGTCGTATTCGTGAGCTTGAGGCGAAGGGTCGATCCCCGCATGCGCGGGGGAGACTCGGCAAGCAGGATGTTGCGAGCCGCCGCCTCGGGTCGATCCCCGCATGCGCGGGGGAGACATTAAGTCGGCAGCGAAAGGCAATGCTACGCAGGGTCGATCCCCGCATGCGCGGGGGAGACGAAACGACTGGACGATTTCGCAAGAGAAAGATGGGTCGATCCCCGCATGCGCGGGGGAGACCAAAATGGCGGCTGGGCGGGGGGTCGGCTATGGGGTCGATCCCCGCATGCGCGGGGGAGACTCCTATGAGGGATGCCGTGATGTACGCGTCGAGGGTCGATCCCCGCATGCGCGGGGGAGACCCTTGCTCGGATGATGACGGCTCTTGAACAGGGGGTCGATCCCCGCATGCGCGGGGGAGACTCTACACGGTGCTATCCATCGGCGCGCGGCGCGGGTCGATCCCCGCATGCGCGGGGGAGACAAGCTCTTCCGGGGGCGGGCGAACGAGGATGTAGGTCGATCCCCGCATGCGCGGGGGAGACGTTTTCAGGATGCGCTTGTGTTGTCGCGGAATGGGTCGATCCCCGCATGCGCGGGGGAGACCGCAACGAGCACGGGGACAATGCCGCTGAAGCGGGTCGATCCCCGCATGCGCGGGGGAGACTTGATAGGCGGCAATCCGATCGGACTCACCCGGGGTCGATCCCCGCATGCGCGGGGGAGACTTTAAGACCGCCTCCAACGTAGGCGACACCCCAGGTCGATCCCCGCATGCGCGGGGGAGACGGGGTGGATTTCGTCCCCGCCTGCGCGGGCAGGGGTCGATCCCCGCATGCGCGGGGGAGACTGGCAGTATCCGGGTTCGCCGGCAGCGCCGTGAGGTCGATCCCCGCATGCGCGGGGGAGACGCTACCTCGGCCGCGCCGGGCTCCATCGCGTACGGTCGATCCCCGCATGCGCGGGGGAGACCGGCCGCCATAAGCGCCTTTGTATCTCGCCGGAGGTCGATCCCCGCATGCGCGGGGGAGACGATTGGCTAGCCGGCTAAGAGCCTGCTGTTTTTGGTCGATCCCCGCATGCGCGGGGGAGACTCACCCGCTTGTTTGCCAAAGTGGTCATGAACGGGTCGATCCCCGCATGCGCGGGGGAGACAACTCGGCAAGCCGCTTCCGATCTTCTAAGTCAGGTCGATCCCCGCATGCGCGGGGGAGACCAAGCAGCACCGTAGCGGTCAATAGCATCACGGGGTCGATCCCCGCATGCGCGGGGGAGACGTGGACCTGGATGGGGTGCCGATTGTCTGACTGGGTCGATCCCCGCATGCGCGGGGGAGACACGACGTTCTTTCTCGCGGTTAATCTTGCGAAGGGTCGATCCCCGCATGCGCGGGGGAGACCGCGGCTCCAAGAGATCGGACAGTGACCGTGACGGTCGATCCCCGCATGCGCGGGGGAGACGCACGTTCAGCGGCAGTTTCTCTACTCTGTTCAGGTCGATCCCCGCATGCGCGGGGGAGACGCCACCGTGCCGTGGCTGTCGGTTATCGCTATGGGTCGATCCCCGCATGCGCGGGGGAGACCCGCAACCGGGATACCGAGCAGCTCGTAAGTGAGGTCGATCCCCGCATGCGCGGGGGAGACATAGCTTCCGCGTAGGCCCAGGGGAGGCCGGAGGGTCGATCCCCGCATGCGCGGGGGAGACCAGGTCCTGACCCTCAACAAGGCGAATGTGCCGGGTCGATCCCCGCATGCGCGGGGGAGACCAGCGCACCGCCCCCGGCCGGCGCAGGCCGTAGGGTCGATCCCCGCATGCGCGGGGGAGACCAGTGTCGAGATTAGCTGTTTTTCCCATGTGAGGGTCGATCCCCGCATGCGCGGGGGAGACGTTCAGGCTTGGACCGAAGTACTATGAGGATGAGGTCGATCCCCGCATGCGCGGGGGAGACTTGCCATGTGGGAAGCCCCAGACCTTGGGGCAAGGTCGATCCCCGCATGCGCGGGGGAGACCGGCAGCCGCCGCTCCGCCGATCCAAAGCCAGGGGTCGATCCCCGCATGCGCGGGGGAGACGATATTTTGGGGGCGTCGCTCTTGTGGAATCTGGGTCGATCCCCGCATGCGCGGGGGAGACGGCGGATATAGGATCCTGGAACGCGCAGGCCCAGGTCGATCCCCGCATGCGCGGGGGAGACATAAGTTCCTATTCCCCCATCGGTTGTTCAATGGGTCGATCCCCGCATGCGCGGGGGAGACTGCCATGCAGCAGGGAAAACTCGCAATAGCGAGGGTCGATCCCCGCATGCGCGGGGGAGACTGGATCAATCCCCCGTTCACGCGCCGTGGGAAGGGTCGATCCCCGCATGCGCGGGGGAGACACTTCCCCGCACCGACGCATTCCCTTAGCGAAAGGTCGATCCCCGCATGCGCGGGGGAGACGGAGCCCCTGGGCGTTGGATAGGAGGCGCGTAGGGTCGATCCCCGCATGCGCGGGGGAGACAGACGAAAAGCGGAAATGGTGAATACATCAAAGGGTCGATCCCCGCATGCGCGGGGGAGACCAGCAATGGCATCAAACGATGCCTGCGTCGTCGGGTCGATCCCCGCATGCGCGGGGGAGACCTTCCCGGCGCGTGGTAGCGGTGGCGGAACTTAGGTCGATCCCCGCATGCGCGGGGGAGACGTCGGTGTATGGTCAGATATCTGAGTCGCAAGGGGTCGATCCCCGCATGCGCGGGGGAGACCTAGCCATCCAGGATGTATCGGCCAGAGTCCGAGGTCGATCCCCGCATGCGCGGGGGAGACGTATTGGTGATCCAGCCGGGCGCTCCAATTCGGGGTCGATCCCCGCATGCGCGGGGGAGACCAGCGCCACCTGCATCGGCATGGCCACCTATGAGGTCGATCCCCGCATGCGCGGGGGAGACCATCAAGGCCGATGCCTGACGCACTCATCCACAGGTCGATCCCCGCATGCGCGGGGGAGACCGTCGCGGGCGATGTGGCTAAATACCAAGCGCAGGTCGATCCCCGCATGCGCGGGGGAGACTCCGATTCGATGACCAAGGACGGCTTATCGGAAGGTCGATCCCCGCATGCGCGGGGGAGACCGATGAAGGAAGAGGAGGTCAAGGAGCTTATAAGGTCGATCCCCGCATGCGCGGGGGAGACGAGGAATGTATGGGGAAATGGGAATAATGCTGGGGTCGATCCCCGCATGCGCGGGGGAGACTGATGTCAAGCCGTCCGCCGGCCGCTAGGGCCGGGTCGATCCCCGCATGCGCGGGGGAGACTCCTCCACTTGCCGGAGGAATCCTGTACAAAGGGGTCGATCCCCGCATGCGCGGGGGAGACGAATATCGTCCCACAGTGATTGACTATGCCGAGGGTCGATCCCCGCATGCGCGGGGGAGACCACTATCACGAACGCGTTGCGTGGCTGCAACAGGGTCGATCCCCGCATGCGCGGGGGAGACGGCCTTGCCTTGCTGATAAGTCTTGCGTCGACGGGTCGATCCCCGCATGCGCGGGGGAGACGCATACGGTACTTTTCCAACCGTGGGCTGTGAGGGTCGATCCCCGCATGCGCGGGGGAGACTTCTCCCGGCTTCTTCGTGTCCGTTCCCGCTGGGGTCGATCCCCGCATGCGCGGGGGAGACACACCTGGGGCATCTATTGGGGTCATGAAGTGGGTCGATCCCCGCATGCGCGGGGGAGACTCGGTGCCGATCATGACGATGCTCCTGTCTTAGGGTCGATCCCCGCATGCGCGGGGGAGACAACTAATGCTTGCTTTAGAGACCGGTAAGAAAAGGTCGATCCCCGCATGCGCGGGGGAGACGGTCTAAAGCCAGCGCTTTGCTTTTGCCGGCGGGGTCGATCCCCGCATGCGCGGGGGAGACATAGATGGATCCAGCTGGATGACCGTGGGCTGAGGTCGATCCCCGCATGCGCGGGGGAGACGCCGGCTAAGAGCCTGCTGTTTTTGCTGCGCGAGGTCGATCCCCGCATGCGCGGGGGAGACCTGTACCGGACTCGGTCCTTGAGCTTGCGCTGCGGTCGATCCCCGCATGCGCGGGGGAGACATCTCGAGCCTGGATCGGAGGAGCCCCTGGGCGGGTCGATCCCCGCATGCGCGGGGGAGACCAGATGCGATCCTGGATCAGCTTCGCATGCTCAGGTCGATCCCCGCATGCGCGGGGGAGACGTATTGGTGATCCAGCCGGGCGCTCCAATTCAAGGTCGATCCCCGCATGCGCGGGGGAGACCGCAACGAGAAAGACAAACCACCGCCAAAGCGGGGTCGATCCCCGCATGCGCGGGGGAGACCATCCGCGCCGCTTGCTCGGGGGATCGCCAAGCGGTCGATCCCCGCATGCGCGGGGGAGACAAAGCGATTGACTATGCCGACCCAGAAAGAATGGGTCGATCCCCGCATGCGCGGGGGAGACGTCGGCGGTCAGGCTGTCCCTGACCGTGTTGCAGGTCGATCCCCGCATGCGCGGGGGAGACGTCCTCGGCGGATACCCCAAGCGCCCGCATGTGGGTCGATCCCCGCATGCGCGGGGGAGACAAAACCGCTGCCAACAGTCCCACAGTGACAAAAGGTCGATCCCCGCATGCGCGGGGGAGACGAGTCTGAGGAGCTTCCGAAACTGGGGGAGGGAGGTCGATCCCCGCATGCGCGGGGGAGACCCTAAATTGTAACTCGTTCTTTAAATTGCAAGAAACCGATTTTTAAAGAGCTCCGGTTCGCATTTTGCCTGTTTTATTCGTTCTTTTCCGTTGTCACTGGGAGGGGACGCTTGGTCAGCACGATTCCGTCGATCTCTACGAGCTCGATCGGTGGGCTACCCAGCACCTTGACCGCCTGGCCGCCCGGCATGTCTCGTTCCTGCCAGACCATAACCACCGAGGCGTCCATCTCGTTGGGAAACCAGTCTTCCAATACCTGCCAGATGCGACAGCGAACTGCGGGTGAGATGCGCGGGGCGCTGTAAACGCCCGGAGCGAGCTCCAGCATGGCCGAGGCAAGAAAGCCTCGCACCCGCGCTGAGACGTTACGCGTCACCACCACGGTCATGGACATCGAGCAGCTCCTTGATCCGATCGATCATCTTCGGGATGAGCTTTTCCTGCCGGAACAGGCGGGCAGCGCGTTTGCGCACTTCGCGTTCGAGGTTGTCGGCTTTGCCGTCCTGGTAGGCTTTAACCGAGGCAAAGGCGAGCGGCAGGGTCACGTCGACACGATAAAGATCGGCAATGTCCAGGGTAAAAGCATTGCTGGAATCTTCGTGGATGAAACCCAAAGGCGGCAGGGCACCGACCGCAGCCACGGCGATGTCGGCCGCCGCCTCGACGAAGGTTGCGGCATGATTGATGGCTTGATTGGGAGAATCGGCGGCGTTGGGATTGTCGCGGTCATAGCGTCGGCTTCTCCAGTCGATGCCAAAACGCGCAGCGACATGTTTGTAGCTTTCCTTGATGCGCGCGCCTTCGATGCCGCGCAGAGTTTCGATGTTGCGATGGGGCAGCACGCGGCCGAAGCGCCAGGCGTAAAGGCGGCGGGCCGTGTCGAGGCGCTTTTTGGCATCGGCCCAGCGCTCGGCGTGGGCCCTGGCCACGTTGGAGCGGCCCTGCCCCATGGGCGGGGCGGTGTAGCTTTTGACGCCCCCTTCGCCTACGGCGGCGATCAGCACACCGTGGCGAGCGCACAAGCGCAGCACGTCTTGGGTGAGACTGGTGCCCGGTCCCAAAAGGATCATGGATACTGCCTGGTAGGGAATGGCATAGTCGCCGGCATCGAAAGATTCGCTTTTGGCGGCGACGAAGCGCAGCGTGCCGTCCTCGACCGATAGCCGCCCGTATTCCAGCCAAAGAAGCCCGTGCCGGTCGGCATGGGGAATGCGCGAGGCCGCCAGCCCCAGGCGGCCAGGCAAAAGACCCGGTGCGTCGCTCATTGCGGCCGCGTCAGTAACGCCATGCCAAAGCCAAACGCGCGATGCCGGCCGATGCCGCGCACAAGCAGGCGCTCGAAGGCCGCCGCATCACGGATCACGATATTCCCCTGGAACAAAGCCTGGGGTCGTTCTAGGCTGGCGAGCCGCCTTTCTCCGCCGCGGCGTGTCAATCGCACGCGCCGAAAGCCGGTCAAGGCCAAGTGTTCGAACGCCACCGCACCTTCCCATTGCCGCCGGAACCAGTCTAAATACACTTCTTGGCGGCTGGGCGCAGCATCACCCAACCGATCCAGAGCGCGCAAGTAGAGGTCTTTTTCCTGGTTCTCTTTGCGGCTGACCGGACAAGCAAGCACTTCGATGCCCAAACGCCGCCCCTCCGCAAAATTAGGCATGGGTTTGCTGATAAGGCTTTCTGCATCCAGCGTAGCCCAAGCCTGGGGCAAGGCGAAGGTTTGGGCGTGTTCGCCCAACCGCTCGGCATCCATGGTGCTGTAAGCCAATAGTTCCCGCCGCCCTTCGAAATAGCGGAAGGGTTTGGGCGCGTCTTTGCCGAACAGGGCGGTAAGCCAGGCGTGCAAGGTATAGCCGAAGCCTTCGTCGTCCTGACGCAGCAGCCCTTGCTCGGCAGCAAAACGCATGAGTTTGGGCGGATCGACGCGCAGTCGCAGTAAATGTAGCGTCATGGCGCAGCCTCCAGAAAGCCCTGCGCATACCGAAGGCTGCCGCGGTGCAGGTTGTTACGCCAGTCGCGCAAGTCATAGACCTCTCGCACTTCGCGGCCCTCTCCTTCCTCAATGGGCCAGCAGGCGGAGACGCGCGAAGGCTTAGGCCTGGGCCCCGGATCGGCCAAAGGCTCGGCGCACAGGGCCGCACGCAGGCTTTCCGCTTCTCTGCGCCCGAGCAGAACGGGATTTGCAGGCAAGCACGTCTTGCGGCCGATGAACAAGGGTCGAGCGGGCTGGAGCAAGGCTACCTCCAGATCGGCAAGCGTCGGCGCATCTTCCCCCGTGACGGTGAGTGCCACGGTGGCGATGCCGTTGGCCCAATAGTGGCGCCAGCGTTGGTGGGTCAGTTCGCCGGCGGAACCACCCTTGCGGTCTTCGCGGTAACCCCGCGTCGTCCAGCCGGTGTCGACCAGGAAATCCTCGCTCAGATCTACAGTGTGGTAGTCCACCAGGCGCTCAGGTTCCACGTCCCAGCGGGCGGCATGCTTGAGGCGTGCCTGCAGCGCATCGATCCGTTCGGCGTCGCGGTGATCCCAACCCAGGGCATTGGCCAAAAGTCCGGCCAGCATCGAACGGCCTGGGAAGCGCTCGATGGGATTGATCTGATCCACCACCACCCCGCCAAAGCTCATGAGCGGAGCATCCAGTCGCAACAGCAAGCAGTCCATGGCTTACTCCCAGATGGCATCGAGGATCTGTTGGATCGCGTCATCGACCGGCTTCGGAGTGAGCGGCACGAACGGCTGTGCATCGAGGTGGGTGGACAGGGTGCGGACCTTGGCGGTCGCTCCATACATGCGGTCGATTTTCTGGAGGTAGTCCGCCATGCGCTGGGCGCTTTGTTGACGCAGGTCGGAGTGGGGCTTGACGGCTTCCAAAAAGGCATTGGCCAGGGTGCGCGGCTGCTGAGTTCCGGCTTCGAGGAGCACGAGGTCGGCATAGCTGTACGGTGCGGTACTGCCGAGCTTGGCGCCCGGACTTTGGCGGGTGATGGCGTGGATGAGGGCCTGCAAGACCCGGCGGGGTGCGGCGGCATCTTGCTTCTTCCATTCTCCGCGCTCGCTGCCGGTGAGGTTGGAGACCAAGAGCGGCATATCCACGGTCACGTAGCCGTAATAGACGCCCGCGCCGAGTTCGGTCTGGTTGGCGTGCGCCGCGCCCATTTCGTCGTCGCGGTTCAGGTCGTCTACCACGGTGAAGTAGTCCATTTCGGCCTGGGCAGGATGCACCGTGAAGGCATGGGCGACGTGCACTGGCGCATCGACGCGGGCGAGGAGGTCGGAGGTGACCATGCGGCCGAAGAGTGCAGCCGTCAGTCCCGCTGCCGATTTGCTCATGGCGGCGAGGTTTTGTGTTTCTTCTTTCGACTTGAGCCGTTCGGTGAGTGCCTGAATGGGGTTTGCTTCTCGGTGGGCGGTCACAAGCATGTCCACAAAGTAGTCGGCCTCGCGCTGACCGAAAAGAATCGGCTGATTGAGGTCGCCGCCCTCCTTGACACCGCCTCGGACGACGGCCTTGGCCAAGGTCTCGCTCAATTTGCCGGCGAGGTCTTCGGGCACGCCGGCCCGAATCACGTGGGGCAGCACCGCGCGGGTGAAAAAGGAACGGGTGCGCAGACCGTCCGGGACATCGGACAGCGCCTGGGTCAGGTTTTCCCGCCAGTGGCGCTTGAGGCATTGGGAAGACACTCGCAGCCGGGTAGCGTTGCCGAAGGGAATGCGTTTGGCCAGGCCCGCATCGTCACGGTTGAGTAGGCTCGCGGGGTAGCTGGTGAGGGTATGGATTTGCAGAAACATGGGTTCACTCCTTTCCTTGTTTGAGAGATTCTTGCTTACGCAGTTGCCGGTAGTAATCGGCAGCGATGCGGCGGTGGATGCTTTCCCGCTTGTCGGCATCGGCAGTCAGGAGAAGCAAAGCCGCATCACGCCAGTTGAACCCTTCGCCTTTGGCGGCGAGGAAACGCACGGCGGAAGCGAAAAGATCGAGGCGCGCAGCGTCCAGGGCCGCAAGCAGGCGTTCCAGCCGGGCTTCGGCAAAGCCCGATTCTGCGAGCACCTGCCCCAATGGTCGGTCGGGGCGATGGGTGCCTTCACCCATGAGGGCGAGACCCCAGGCAATCAGCGCCCAGGTCGCGGTCTGCTCTTCCGGTGGCAACTCCGTGCCTAGGTGTCTGAGCCACAGGCGGTAGAACGCCAGCGGCACGGGTTGGTCCGGCGACCAGCGCTTGAGGGCGGCGCGATCGCCTCCGGGGTAATGGGCGCTGGCCAGCACCCCGGCGAGTTTGGCGATGCGGGTGGCGAGCGAGTCGCCTTCCGGTTTGGGCTGGGCTTGGGTCATGACATCTCCTCTTGAGTGGCTTTGGCAAACAATCCTTTCTTGATCAACCCGCCGATCAGCGCGCCCTCGGCATTCACCAGCGCACGGTAGCGGCGCGCCGTGGGCAGCGGCAGGCGCTCTTCGGACGTGCGCAAGATCGTTTGGGCATGAGCCGCAAGCCTTTCTCGCCAAATGCGCTGAATGGCATCCGGCTCCTCATCGGTGGCGTGCCAGAGGGTGGGGAAGAAGGTGTCTTCCCAAGCGCGGGCGAAGTCCTGCAGCGCCGCCTGCACCCATGCCTTGATGGCATCGCGGTCGTAATCGACTTGCTCCGGTCCGCCTTCGGCGAGCGCCATCAGGGCAGCGCGCAGGCTTTTTTGGATCTCTTTCGCATCACCGAGCAGGTCGCTAGCGAGTTTTCCCAGTTGCTTGCGTTTGTTTTCCCTGCGCAGCCAGCCTTTGGCCTTGCCTGGAACGGGGACGGCAATACGGTGGAAACCCTCGGTCGTCCCTTGGCCCCGCACAAGCACGCTTCCCGCAAACCAGCCGTCTTGCTCGTCGCGGACGTCTTGCAGTCGCGTCAACTCGTACCCCTGCTGGAATAGCAGGTTGGCAACCAGTTCGGGGGTAAAGCCGGTGGAGGATACGGTCAAGGCCGAACGGCCCTTTTTCTTGTCGGTGACGTTGAGCGCGGTCCACGGGTCGCCCACGTCTCCGTTCTCCACGGCTTTGGGGCCGATTTGCCGGGCTTTGCTGGTTGTCCCAAGGGCTTGGAGGACACCGCCTTGGGCAGTCAGTCGCAATGGGCGGCAGGCTTCGATGAACCAGGGTTCGAGGTCGCCGAGCGTATATTGGTGGCCGGCCCGATCCCAAGGTGCAAGCCAGGTGAGCACGACCCCTCGCGCTTTGTAACCGAAGCTCCCTTGCAGCACCTCGTCGCGCATGGCGCAGAGGACCTCAACCTCCTCTTGAAAACGGGCCGAAGGGTGGAGGCTCTTGATTTGGGCAAGGATCGCCCGGCTGCCAGCGCCGCTGTTCATGCGCAAGATGCCGTACTTGCCCGCACCGAGATAGCCGCTGGTGGTCTGATACATCAGGCAGGCGAACATCCAGGCTTCGACGGTATCGGGCTGCATGCGCGCCATTTTCACGTCGTGGTTCTTGGCAGTGACGAGCACATCGAGTTCGTCTGGCGTAGCCGCTTTGCGCTTAAATGTCTTGATCTCTTCTTGGCTTTTGAGCGGATGCTGCAGAAACGCCGGCTGGGTGACGTCCTCGACCACCAGATGCCAGGCGCTGGCCTTGCCTTCGGCCAGGTCGAGAAGCCCCTTGTGCCAGAAGGACTCTTCCTGAGGCAAAGGGTCGCGGGGATGACGCGCCAAGATGCTGGCCGCCAATTGCACGAGGAACACATGCCAGGGGTCAGCCTGGTGGGCACGTAGGCCGGTGTAGCCTTCGACCTCGCCTGTCGCAAGACGCGCAAGCAGCGCGGGCAAGCTCACTTTGGTTACGCCTTGCGGGGTGCGGATACCGATCACCTCTTCGCTGAGCAGGTCAATCATCCTCTTTCTCCAATCCAAAGCGGGTGTAGCGGAAACGGTGCGCGCCCAAGGCGAAAGCAAAGCCTTTGGCGGTATATCCTGCCTCGATGCATTCAGGCGGGTTCAGGCCATCGGGTAGCCATTGCGCCGGGATGACGATGCGATCGACGATCGCGCCAAAGGGGGATGCAACCGGCGTTGCCAGAGGCAAATCCCAGCCTTGCTCGCCCAGGCGGGTGAGGACGCGCTCGCTTTTGTCCGGGTAGTGCAGATCCCAGAAGGGCGCGTCTTTCAAGGTGCTGGCCATGGCCTGGCGGATTTCCGAGAGCACGCTGCCCTCGATCCATTGCACATGGGGCTTCCATGCTTCGCCAAGCGTGCTTAGGGCGTCCGGGTGGGTGGTGTATTCGACCAGAAAGCGGTTGTCCTCGGGGATGGTGAGGATCGATCGCTCGCGCAGGACATCCAGCGTGCGCTGAAGGACGCGGCCGTCGGCATATACCGGCCCCAATCCTGCCGGTCCATGCAGTTGCCCGCCCTTCCCGACGAAGCTTGCCAGCTCGCCCTCGGGAATCCGCACCAGCACACGCGGGGTGGTGTAGCCCTCGGGTCGCGTGCTGCGTGGATGGCGGTGCAAGCGTCCCAGGCGCTGGAGCAGCACGTCCATCGGGCATAGGTCGGTGATCAGCCAGTCGGCGTCGATATCGAGACTTTGCTCCAAGGTCTGGGTGCCGACGACGAGCACGGGGCCTGCGGGTGTGTCTTTGCCGAGCCGGGCGCTGACCGCTGCGTCCAGCACTTCGCGGTCGGCCCGCGCGAAGCGGCCGTGATGAGGGCAAATGATACCATTCACCGCAAACAGGGCGTCTTTCGAGATGGCATCATTTTGCTCGACTGCGCGCAACAAGGCGTTGGCGCGGGCGACGGTGTTGCACACCACGAGCACGCGTGCGCCTGCGGCAAGCGCCGTTTTGAGTTCTGGCAGCAGCGAGGCATCGTCTGCCAGGGTGGGAAATAGCGCCACCTCGATGCGCCTGGAGGCGCCGCGCGCAGCAACGGGGTGCTCTCGGGATCGCGTGGTCAGCGAGGGATAAGGGCGCTCGATGGCTTGCGCGAGCGGCAGTGTTTGGCTTTCGAAAAACTCACTGCGCGCTGCTTCACCCAGGGTGGCCGAAAGTAAGAGCGCCCAGCCGCCACGGGCAAGGTGGCCGCGCAGCAGGGTACACAGCTCCTCGCGCATATAGGGGTCGGAGGCGTGAACCTCGTCTACGACCAAAAGATGGCGATCCAGGCATACCGAGCGCAGCAGCGCGTGTTTGACCTGAAGCACCGAAAGCAGCGCCTGGTCGATGGTGCCGACGGCAATGGGCGCGGCCAGAAAACGCTTGGGACGTTCGGCGGCCCAGATCCGTTCGCGCTGGCGCGCTTTTGTATCGTCGTCCCACAGTCGCCCTTCGGGATCCGGAAGTACGGGTTCGCCATCGACCCGCACATAACCGGGGACGGCCAGAAGCACCGGCTGCGGGCGGGCATCGTCATCGAAAGCGTGCTCGATGGCCCGCAATACCCGACCGTAGAGCTCGCGCGCTGCAACGCGGGTGGGCAGGGCAAAGTACAGCCCTTCGACCATCCCTTCGGCATAGAGGCGGAAAAACCAGGCCAAGGCCGCTTCGGTCTTGCCGGAACCGGTGTCGGACTCTACGAGCACGAGTCGGCAGGCATCATCGCTGGACAGGTCTTGGGCCAAAGCCAGTTGCAAGGGGTTCGGCCCGAATCCGAAGACATCCTGGAAGGTATGGGGGCGGCGCGACTCCGGAGGCATCAACCCAATCGCGCGCAAAGCGTGCTGCGCGGCCTCTTTGGCGAAGACCAGCCGATCCTCGGCCTCGCTTTGCCGGTACGGGAAAAACTGGGTGTCCGAACCGATCCAGTCCGCCAGCATCACCATCCCTGCAAAGCGCTGTTGGAAAGCGGGCGTGGCGGTTATGGGAGGAATGTCCGCTGCGAACGCTTCCGGAAACACTGCACGGATCGTATGGGCGAGCTCTTCGATACCCTGCATGGGATCCAGGCCATTTTGGGGTTGCCACCAGCGGGCGGGGTTGCGGTCCCCCCAGGCGCGATAGTCTCTTTCCGACACCGGTCGGCCGTGGTGCGAGATGGCGGCGATCAGCATCGTCCAGAGTTCGTCTTCGTCGGCAAACCAGGCGCTCATCTCCTCGATCAGCTCTGTCCAAGCTTTTGGCCAGCGCTTGTGAATCCCTTCATCGAGCAAAAAAGCCACTGCCTCGAAGACGTGCCCGGCGGTCTCTTTGGCGTTGGGATCGCGCTTGGCCTGGAATCCCCGGTTGCATTTGCCGAGGTCATGGAGAAAGGCGACGGCGGAGAGACGATGGAGGTGGGCCTCCGAAAGGTGCGTGGCGGTTGTTGCTGAAAGGCGCGCCCGAAAGCGGGCGGCAAGGCTGTGAAAGACCCAGGCCACATCGAGCGCGTGGTCGACGAGGGGATGAATCCGTCCACAAGAACTAAGCTTGCCCCAAAAATGAGAATTCATGCTTACCACTCTGTCGTCGGAGTGCCTCAAATTTCTGTTGAGGACTGCAAGACCATTGACTCGCGCCGAATACGTGTCGAAACCGGAGACGGCGCCTACTTCCAGTGTCCGCCACCTGCGTCGAGGGACTTGCCTGGCGCAAAATCCGCCCAGCGATGGCATCATAAGGTTTTCGCCGGCGAACGTCCCGCCATGCATTTGCTGCACATCGACGGTTCCTATGGAGAAGGCGGCGGTCAAATCCTCCGCAGCGCGTTGACTCTGTCGGCTCTGACCGGTCGCGCATTTTGCCTGGAAAACATCCGCGCCCGTCGCAGGAATCCAGGCCTGGCCGCCCAGCATCTGACCGCCGTCCAGTCGGCGGCCGAGATCTGCTCGGCAAGAGTCGAGGGCGCCTCCCTGGGATCGGCGCGTCTCGAATTCGCGCCCCAGGAGCCGGTGCGCGCCGGTCGGTATACCTTCGACGTGGCCGCGGTGCGCCAGGGGGGCAGTGCCGGCTCGACCTCGCTCGTGGTGCAGACTTTGTTGCTGCCGCTGGCCCTGGCGCCGGGAGATTCCCATCTCACGCTGCACGGCGGCACCCACGTGTCTTTCAGCCCGCCCTTCGACTATGTCCAGGGGGTTTGGCTGCCGATGCTCGCGCGCATGGGGTTTCGAGCCGAGATCGATCTGCGGCGCTGCGGCTGGTACCCGGTGGGCAGGGGCGAGATTCACTTGCGGATCCAGGGTCGAGTGGAATCCCGTACCCTCACGCCGCTGTCCCTCGATCCGCGCGGTCGTCTGCTGCGGGTGACCGGGCGCGCCTTGACCTCGCGTCTGCCGGAGCACGTGGGCGAGCGGATGGCATCCCGTGCCACCGCTCTGCTCGGCGCCGAGGGGATCGCGGCGATCATCGAACCGGTCTGTCTGGAAGCCGCCTGCCCGGGTGCCGGTCTGTTCCTCACCGCCCACTACGAAACCGTCCGTGCCGGCTTCAACGCTCTCGGTGAACGGGGCAAGCCGGCCGAGGTGGTGGCCGAAGAAGCGGTGGCCGCCCTCTTGTCGCATGTCCGGTCCGGGGCCGCCTGCGAGGTGCACCTCGCCGATCAGCTGGTATTACCGGCAGCCCTGTGTCCGGGCCCGAGTCGGTACCGGGTGGAACGGGTCAGCCAACACCTCGAAACCTGCGCCTGGGTGGTCGAACGCTTCGGTTTCGGCCCGATCACGATCACCCGCGAGTCGGACGGATCGGGGACGGTCGAAATCACCGGAACCGATCTCTCACGCGGAGGAAGCCATGCCCGTGCATAACGCCGACATCGCCCGGATGTTCGAGGAAATCGCCGATCTCCTCGAGATCGAAGGGGCCAATACCTTCCGCATCCGTGCCTACCGCAACGCGGCCCGAACCCTGAAGGAAATCGGTCGGGACATGCGGGATCTGGTCCAGAAGGGGGAGGATTTGACCCGGTTGCCGGGAATCGGTCCAGACCTGGCCGACAAAATCCGGGAAATCGTGCAGACCGGCCGCTGCACCGCTCTCGAAAAGCTGCACCAGAGGCTGCCGCCGGCGCTCACGGAACTGTTGAAGATTCCGGGACTCGGGCCCAAACGGGTGCGCACCTTGTACCGGGAACTCCAGGTACAGACGCGGGAGCAACTGCAACGCGCGGTCCAGGAACACCGCATCCGGGAGTTGCCGGGATTCGGCGAAAAGACCGAGGCCCATATCGCCGAAGCCCTTTCCTTGCAGGAGGGAGGCGCGGGGCGTTTTCTCCGCGTGATCGCCGCCCAGTACGCCGAACCCTTGGCCGCCTACCTGCGGTCCGTGCCCGGGGCCCGGCAAGTGACCATCGCGGGGAGTTACCGGCGCATGAAGGAAACCGTGGGCGATCTCGATTTGGTGGTGACCGCAGAGGCGGACAGTCCGGTCATGGACCGCTTGCTGGACTACGAGGAAGTCGCCGAAGTCTTGTCCCATGGTCCGACCCGCAGCAGCGTGGTGTTGAGGTGCGGGCTCCAGGTCGATGTGCGGGTGGTCGCACCGGAAAGCTACGGGGCGGCGCTCCACTATTTCACCGGCAGCAGGGCACACAACATCGCCCTTCGCCGCCTGGCCCAGGAACACGGGTTCAAGGTCAACGAATACGGGGTGTTCCGTGGCCAGCGTCGGATTGCGGGGGAGACCGAGGAATCGGTGTTTCAGTCGGTGGGGTTGCCCTATATTCCCCCCGAACTGCGCGAAGACCGCGGCGAGATCGAAGCCGCGCGCGGCGGCAGGCTCCCTCATCTCATCGAGTTCAGCGATCTCAAGGGCGACCTTCACACCCATACCCAGGCAACGGACGGCCACAACAGCTTGCGGGAAATGGCGGAAGCCGCGCAGAGACTCGGCTTCGAATATCTCGCCATCACCGATCACTCGCGACGGCTGACCTTTGCCCGCGGTTTGGACCCCATCCGCCTCGCCCGGCAGATCGACGAAATCGACCGCCTCAACGAGGAACTCGATGGGATCACCTTGCTGAAAGGGATCGAGGTGGACATCCTCGAGGACGGCAGCCTGGACCTTCCCGATTCGGTGCTGGAGCGGCTCGATCTGGTCGTGGGTGCGGTGCACGGCTACTTCGATCTTCCCCGCAGCAAACAAACCGAGCGCATCCTCAGGGCCATGGATCATCGCCACTTCACCCTTCTGGCCCATCCCAGTGGGCGCTTGCTCGGCCGGCGGCCGCCCTACGAAGTGGACATGCTGCGCGTGATTCGCAAGGCACGCGAGCGAGGCTGTTACCTCGAACTCAACGCCCAGCCGGAGCGACTCGACCTCTGGGACACCGATTGCCAGATCGCCAAGGAAGAAGGGGTGCTCGTCAGCATCAATTCCGATGCCCACAGCGTCCTGGATTTCGATCACCTCCGTCTCGGCATCGGCCAGGCGCGGCGCGGCTGGCTGGAAGCGAAGGATGTGTTGAACACGCGCTCTTACGAGGAACTCCGACTCTTGCTGAAGAAAAGCCTGTAGCCGTCCGGACCGGGCCGCCGGGAAAGTATCCCCCGGGTGGCCCGCGCCACTCAGAACCGGGGTTTTTTCTTGGCATTCTGGTAGCGGTCGATACCGGCGGTGATTTCCAGCTTCGCCGCGTCGGGGCCATACCAGCCGTCGATCTTGACCCATTTGCCGGTTTCGAGGTCCTTGTAATGTTCGAAGAAATGGGCGATCTGCGCCAGTTGGGCTTCGGGAATGTCGCGAAAGGAATCGACCTTGCTGTACAGCGGGGTCAGCTTGTCGACCGGCACGGCGAGGACTTTCACGTCCTTGCCCGATTCATCCTCCATGCGCAGGAGGCCGATGGGGCGACAGCGCAGCACGGAACCGCTCAAAAGGCGCCAAGGGGCGATGACCAGGACGTCGACCGGGTCGCCGTCTTCGGACAGGGTATGGGGAATGTAACCGTAGTTGCAGGGATATTGCATCGCGGTTCCCATGAACCGGTCCACGAACAGTGCTCCGGTTTCCTTGTCGACTTCGTATTTGACGGGATCGCTGAAAGCCGGAATCTCGATGATTACGTGGATGTCATCCGGCACCTGTTTGCCGGAACTGACCTTCATCAACGCCATGGGGTCTCTCCAGAAGACAGAAAATCCCTCATTTTATGAAAATCGAAGTAGACAAGCACGCACCGCCTGTCCGGCGCGGGGCGGCGAGGCGAGTCCGCTGCCCACCCGGGCAGGATCCACGCCGCATTCCTTCTCCCGTTGCTCGCGGATACCCAGCCCATGAACCCATTCCTGTTCCGATCTCACCCTTTGCTGCACCGGGCGATCGAGCTCGTCGCCGATCCGTCCGCCCACGGAATCGCCGATTGGCTGTGGCTGGTGGCGATCTTCGGTCTGCTCGGTCTGGCTTGGATGCCCGCCTTCCGTTACCTTGCCGCCCGGATGGCGGGAGCTGGGCTCGACTGGTGGCCGGCGTTCTGGCTGGGCTTGCCTTCGGTGGTGCTGTATTTCCCCTTGATGTTGACCTTGGTCGGCGATGTGGTGCGCCACTCGTTTCGCTTCGAGGAGCGCTGGATCTTCGTCTTCGCGCTGGCGGTGGCGGTGTTTCTGCTTGCCGGCTGTTACGGCCAGGCGATCCGCCGATGTCGCGCTCGGGTCCCGGCGGGGCTGGAGGTGGGTCTCGGCTTCGCGCTCGCCCTGCTCCTGGTTTCGATCCCGTATACGTTGCTGCTGCTCGGGGTCGATCACGCCTTCGGGATCTTCGCGGTTCTCGCCGGTCCGGCGAACGGGAACGGAAGGTGAAGGGCTCGGTTTGGTCCACGACGATCCGTGCCCTATAATTCGGCCTTTGTTCTGAACACCCGACTTACCACGCAGGAACCACAGGCCGTGAGCAAATCTTTCATCTTCACCTCCGAGTCCGTTTCCGAGGGGCATCCGGACAAGATCGCCGATCAGGTTTCCGATGCCGTGCTCGACGAGATGTTGCGTCAAGATCCCAAGTCACGTGTTGCCGTCGAGACCCTGGTCAAGACCGGCATGGTCCTCCTGGCGGGGGAGGTGACCACCAGTGCTTGGGTGGATATCGAGGAATTGGTGCGCAAAGTGGTGCACGAGATCGGCTACGACGATCCGGAAATCGGCTTCGACTGGCAGAGCTGTGCCGTGTTGACGGCGATCGGCAAGCAGTCCTCGGACATCGCCATGGGCGTCGACGAGTACGAAGCGCATGAGCAAGGCGCCGGCGACCAGGGCCTGATGTTCGGCTATGCGACCAACGAGACCGACGTCTTCATGCCGGCACCGATCACCTATGCCCATCGTCTGGTGCAACGGCAGGCGGAAGTCCGCAAGCACAAGGTGTTGCCCTGGCTCCGGCCGGATGCCAAGAGTCAGATCACGTTCCGCTACGAGGACGGCAAGCCCGTGGCGATCGACGCGGTAGTGCTATCCACCCAGCATTCGCCGGAAATCGACCAGAAGGACATCCGGGATGCGGTCATGGACGAGATCATCTTGCACGTCCTGCCGCGCGAGTGGCTGCACAAAGACACCAAGTATTTCATCAATCCGACGGGCAAATTCGTGATCGGCGGACCAGTAGGCGACTGCGGTTTGACCGGGCGCAAGATCATCGTCGATACCTATGGCGGCATGGCGCGCCATGGCGGCGGCTGTTTCAGCGGCAAGGACCCTTCCAAGGTGGACCGCTCGGCCGCCTACATGTGCCGCTACATTGCCAAGAACATCGTCGCCGCCGGCCTGGCGGACCGTTGCGAGATCCAGGTGTCTTACGCCATCGGAGTGGCGGAGCCGACCTCGATCAGCATCGAGACCTTCGGCACCGGCAAGATCCCCGAGGAGCAATTGATCAAACTGGTACGCGAGCATTTCGACATGCGCCCAAAGGGACTGATCACCATGCTGGATCTGCTCAGGCCGATCTATCGCCCGACCGCCGCCTACGGCCATTTCGGACGCAGCGAGGTCTCGTTCAAGTGGGAACACACCGACAAGGCCGAGATCCTGCGCGAGGCGGCCGGACTGCCGGCCGCCTAAGCTTTCCGCGCTGGCGCGGTCCATTCGATTTCCCCCGCCACCGGGTTGGCAAGGTGGTGTTGTCCGCGCCGAGGGGCGCTGCGACGGCTCGCTGCGAGCCGCCAGGCTCGGTGCGGGCGACCGGTTTTCCAACGGCGCTCCCTTTCTTCGCCGGCGGCCCGCGCCGGTGAAGGACCGAGAATGAGGTATTCGACATGAACGCTGTAATGAACGCCGCACGCGACGATTACAAGGTCGCCGACCTGTCCCTGGCCGCTTGGGGCCGCAAGGAAATCGCCATTGCCGAAACCGAGATGCCGGGATTAATGGCGGTCCGGGAGGAATACCGCGCCCAGCAACCCTTGCAAGGCGCGCGCATCGCCGGTTCCCTGCACATGACCATCCAGACCGCGGTGCTGATCGAGACCCTGGTGGCACTCGGCGCCGAGGTGCGGTGGGCGTCTTGCAACATCTTCTCGACCCAGGATCACGCCGCCGCCGCCATCGCCGCCGAAGGCATCCCGGTATTCGCCTACAAGGGGGAGAGTCTCGAAGAATATTGGGAGTTCACCCATCGCATCTTGGAATGGCACGATGGCGGCACGCCCAACATGATCCTCGACGACGGCGGCGATGCCACGCTTCTCGTCACGCTGGGCGCGCGCGCCGAGAAAGATCCCTCGCTGCTGGACCATCCCACCTGTGAGGAAGAGAGGGTCCTGTTCGCCGCCATCAAGAAGCGTTTGGCCTCGGTGCCGGGTTGGTATTCGAGGATCCAGGCCAATATCCGCGGCGTCACCGAGGAAACCACCACCGGGGTACACCGGCTGTACCAGATGCAAGCGGAAGGTCGCTTGCCGTTCCCGGCGATCAACGTCAATGATTCGGTGACCAAGTCCAAATTCGACAATCTTTACGGTTGTCGGGAATCGCTGATGGACGGGATCAAGCGTGCCACCGACGTGATGATCGCCGGCAAGATCGCGGTGATCTTGGGTTACGGCGATGTCGGCAAGGGCTGTGCACAATCGCTGCGCGGCCTCGGGGCGACGGTGTGGATCACCGAGATCGACCCGATCTGTGCCCTACAGGCGGCGATGGAAGGCTACCGCGTGGTGGCCATGGACGAAGCCTGCGACAAGGCCGACATCTTCGTCACGGCGACCGGCAACATCAACGTCATCACCCACGATCACATGCGGGCGATGAAGAATCAGGCCATCGTCTGCAACATCGGTCACTTCGATTCGGAAATCGATGTCGCGAGCCTCCGGCGGTATCCGTGGGAAAACATCAAGCCGCAGGTGGACCACGTCATCTTCCCCGACGGCAAGCGCATCATCCTGCTCGCCGAAGGACGCCTGGTGAACCTCGGCTGCGCCACCGGACACCCGAGCTTCGTCATGTCGAACTCCTTCACCAACCAGGTCCTGGCCCAGATCGAGCTGTTCTGTCATGGCGATCGGTACCAGAATCGGGTCTACGTGTTGCCGAAGCACCTGGACGAAAAAGTCGCCCGGCTCCACCTGGAGAAGATCGGCGCCAAGCTCACGCGCCTGACGCCGGAGCAGGCCGCCTACATCGGTGTCCCCGTCGAGGGCCCTTACAAGCCCGATCACTACCGCTATTGACCCGAGTCTTGAGGTGCCGGTCGCGCGCGAACTCGATTGATCGGGAGCTCCGGTTTCCCATAGACTCTTGCGGTAAACTTCCGCTGCCGGCCGCTCTCCCGGCGGCCGAAGCGGGTAACGAGCGCGGGCAGGTCTTGCCCGCGGGACCGATGGAGCGATTCGCCGGTGCGGCACACGCCATCGGAAAAAGCTTTTCATTCACTACAGGGTAGTGCCATGTTCCTCAAGAGAAAACAAGACGGACACCTGGTCGAAGTGCTCGGCCTCAGCGATTTGTTCAATCCCAACCACAAGATGGTGCCGGGCCGTTTGCATTATGGGGAAGAAATGCAAGACCCGGAGAAATTCGACAAGTCCGATCTGATCTTTCCTTCGGGCGAAGAACTTCCCCGTTGCTGGGTGGATGTCCACTACCGCGACAGCGAGCTGAAAAAGAAATAACGCCTCTTCGCCTTCAGCCGGAGGCGAGACGATGCGCCTGCCGGATCGTCTCCGGCAGGCGGAAGCGACCGGTCACGCGCATGACCCAGGTCACGGCGGTGGTCAGGCTCATGCGGTGACCGACGGACACGTATACGGGTTTCACCCCCGCCCGCGTGCGCAGGACCGCGCCGATGGTTTCTTCCTTTTGCTCACCCCCTCCATGGGGTTCGCCCCTTCGGGGCCCACTCCGCGGTCCAGGTTCGTTCCCGACGAACTTGTCCTTGAGCGGTGTCCACGCCCCCCGCTCCTGCGGGGGATCCTCATGGCAGCCGATGAGACGCGTCTTTCCCACCCCGATGCTCGGAAGGTTGGTCAGCACTCCGAGGTGGCAGGCAATGCCGAAACGGCGGGGATGCGCATAACCGTGCCCATCGACGAAGAGGATCTGCGGCAGGATGGACAGCCGGCCCAGGGCTTCGAGCAGGGCGGGCACCTCCCGGAACGAGAGTAAACCCGGCACATAGGGAAAGCGCGTCGGCTGCCGCACGATCGCGTGGTCGACGAGCTCCAGGTGGGGGAATCCGAGCACGGCGACCGCTGCCCGGGTGAGGTTCCCCTGATCCTCGAAGCCTACATCGACACCCGCCACGGTCTCGATCCGGGCGGGCAGATCGTCCTCCAGGCGCACGCGATGGCGGAGCCGTTCCTGGAGTTCCCTCGCTTCTCTGGGCGTCAGATCCCAGTCATGCACGAAGGCGAGTCGCAATGGTTCAGTGCCCCGCCCGTTTGGCTTCGTCCCAGAGTGCATCCAGCTCGGCCAGGGTGCAGTCCCGGAGGCGTCTGCCGGATTCCTCGACGCGCTTTTCGATGAACCCGAAGCGGCGGCGGAACTTGCGATTGCTGTCGCGCAGAGCGGTTTCTGCCTCGACGCCGAGGTGTCGCGCCAGATTGACGACCGCGAACAGGAGATCGCCGACTTCTTCCCGCATCCGCCCCGGGTCGGCGCAGGCACGGGCCTCTTCCAGTTCACCGAGTTCCTCCCGGATCTTGTCGGCCACGGCGTCGGCACAGTCCCAGTCGAAACCATGGCGAGCCGCGCGTCGTTGCAGTTTCTGCGCTTCCATCAGCGCCGGCAACGCGGTCGCCACCCCGGTGAGCACGCCCACGGACCGCTCGCCGGTCTTGTCGGTCCGTTCCTTGTCTTTCGACTCCTCCCAGAACCGCGTGCGCTCGGCGTCGCTGGTGAAGGAAACCCCGGCGAACACATGCGGATGCCGGCGCAACAGCTTGTCGGAAACCGCCGCCGCGACCGCTTCGAAGTCGAACAGACCGCGTTCCTCGGCGATGCGGGCATGGAAAACGACCTGCAACAGCAGGTCGCCCAATTCCTCGCGCAAGTCGGCGACATCGCCGCGTGCGATCGCATCGGCCACTTCATAGGCCTCTTCCAGGGTGTAAGGGACCAGGCTGGCGAAGTCCTGCCGCAGGTCCCAGGGACAGCCGGCTTCCGGGTCGCGCAGGCGCGCCAGGATGGCGAGGAGACGGCGCGTGTGTTCCACCGTCAGAAGACGTAGTCGAATTCGTCCCGGAAGCGATCGCGGAATTCCGCCATGGCGAAGGCGTGATTCTGGGTTCCCGCGGTTTCGATCTTGATGGCCCCCATCAGCGAGGCGATCCGCCCGGTCGTGGCCCAGTCCAAATCTTCCAGCAGGCCATAGATCAATCCGGCGCGGTAGGCGTCGCCGCAGCCGGTGGGGTCGACTTCCCTGCGCGCCTTGGCGGCCGGAATCTGTTGACACACCCCCGCCGCATAGATGGAGGAACCACCCGCTCCGCGGGTGACGATGACGGCGTCCACGCGCTCGGCGATGCGCTCCGGAGCGAGTCCGGTGCGCTCCTGCATGAGCCGTGCCTCGTAATCGTTGAGCGCCACCCAATTGGCGAGATCGACCAGTTCCAGCAACTCCTCGCCGGTGAACATGGGCATGCCCTGACCCGGATCGAAGATGAAGGGAATGCCCGCTTCGGCGAACTGCCGCGCGTGTTGGATCATGCCTTCCTTGCCGTCGGGAGCGACGATGCCGATGCGGATGCCGGCATCGGTCGGGACGCGGTTGAGGTGGGAGAAGGACATGGCGCCCGGATGAAAGGCGGTGATCTGGTTGTCGTCCATATCGGTGGTGATATACGCTTGCGCGGTATAGCTGTCTTCCACCGTGCGCACGTAGTCGCGCCGGATGCCGCAGTAAGCCAGCCACTGGGCATAGGGCTCGAAATCCTTGCCGACGGTTGCCATGGGCAGGGGATCCTGACCCAGGAGCTTGAGATTGTAGGCGATATTGCCGGCGCACCCGCCATATTCGCGACGCAAGTCCGGGACCAGGAACGATACGTTCAAGATGTGGACCTGCTCGGGCAAGATGTGGTTCCGGAAACGGTCGTGGAACACCATGATGGTGTCATAGGCCATGGAACCGCAGATGAGGGCGCTCATACCGGTATTGGATCCTCGTCGAAAACTAGACTTGCCCCGGAGGGCGAAAGGCCGCTGCTGCGTCTCGAGCACGGAGCGACCGGGATAGTGTGACGGCAGTGTTTCAGTGAATCAAGACGGACAGCCAGACGACCCCTGCCAGAACGAAGGCGGTGAATACCGCCGCCGAACCGATGTCCTTGGCCCGCCCGGAGAGGGCGTGTCGTTCCGAGCCGATGCGGTCCACGGTGACCTCGATCGCGGTGTTCAGCAGTTCCACTACCAGGACGTTCAACAGGACCCCGGCCAGCAAGGCGCGCTCGACCCCGGTTTCCCCCAACCACAGGCCGAGGGGCACCCCGATGAGCACCAACCCGCATTCCTGGCGGAAGGCTTCCTCGTCGCGCCACGTGGCGCGGAAACCGGCGAGTGAATTGAAAAGCGCGGCGTAGATTCGGGCGATACCCTTGAGGTTCTGTCCAGTCACGGCAGTTTGCTCAACGCGGATCCGGAAGCTTGGAGTGTCCCATCATCCGCCCAGGGGCACTTTACGGCCCCACGGCCGCACTTGCTGGGACGTGGGAACTTCAACCCTTGATGCAGAGGAGCGGCACCAGGCGCGCCACCAGCCGCGCCAGCCCCGCCCGATCGGAGGCTTCCACCACGGCGCGGACGTCCTTGTAAGCTTCCGGCGCCTCCTCGGCGACCCCGCGGGCGGAGGGGCTGCGTATCAAGATCCCGCGTTCAGCCAGACGCGCGATGACGTCCTTGCCTTTCCAGGTCCGCGTCGCCTGATGCCGGCTCATGGCTCGACCGGCGCCGTGGCAGGCCGAAGCAAAGGAAAGTTCGTCGTTTTCGGAGGTGCCGACGAGAATGTAAGACCCCGTCCCCATCGATCCGCCGATGAGGACCGGCTGGCCGGTCTCCTGAAAGGCCGCGGACAGATCCGGATGGTGCGGTCCGAAGGCACGGGTGGCGCCCTTGCGATGCACGTAGAGCCGGCGCCGCTCGCCGTCGACACGATGCTCCTCCAGCTTGCAGGTGTTGTGCGAAACGTCGTAGAGGAGTTCCAGTCGCGCTTGGGGAAGCAATCTTGCGAACACCTGCCGGGTCAGGTGGGTGATGATCTGCCGGTTGGCCAAGGCGCAGTTGATGGCGGCCCGCATCGCTCCCAGATACGTTTGACCGACCTCGGACTCGATCGGCGCGCAGGCGAGTTCCCGGTCGGGCAGGACGATGCCATGCTGTTGGGCCGCATCCTGCATCGAACGCAGGAACTCCGTGCCGATCTGGTGGCCGAGCCCACGCGAGCCGCAATGGATGGTGACGACCACGTCGCCTTGGTGAAGCCCGAAACGTTCGGCCGTCTGGGCGTCGAAAATCTCCGCCACCTCCTGCACTTCCAGGTAATGGTTGCCGGAGCCCAAAGTGCCCATCTCGGCGCGTTGGCGCTCTTTGGCGCGTGCCGAAACCGCCTCGGGACGGGCGCCGGCGGCGCGCCCATGTTCCTCGATGCGGTCGAGGTCGCGCGCCTCCCCGTAGCCCTGCTCTACCGCCCATTCCGCCCCGCCCCGGAGCATCGCGTCCATGGCGGCGGCATCCAGTCGGATGCGCCCGCGGCTGCCCAGACCGACCGGAATTTCCGCATACAAGGCGTCGGCCAGGGACTCCTTCACCGGCTCGATGTCCTCCCGGCGGAGGCCGGTGAGCAGGGTGCGCACCCCGCAGGAGATGTCGAAGCCGACGCCGCCGGCGGAAACCACTCCTCCCTGGGCCGCATCGAAGGCCGCCACGCCGCCGATGGGGAAGCCATAACCCCAATGGGCGTCGGGCATCGCATAGCTGGCCTTGACGATCCCCGGCAGGCAAGCCACGTTGGCGGCCTGCTCCAGCACCTTGTCGTCCATGGCGCGAATCAGATTTTCGTCGCCATAAAAAATGGCGGGCACGCGCATGGCCCCGGTGGGGTCCAAGCGCCAGGTATAGTCATTGACACGATGCAAGCGATCGATATTCACGGCGATCCCCTCCGGCTCACACGTCCACCACACATTGCGCGCGCCAAAGCCCGTCCGGTTGCCGGGTCACCGCCAGTTCGGTGAAGGTGGCGCCCTTGATTTCCACGGCCGGTTGATGACGCTCCCGGTCCAGCGGCTCGCCCCAAAGGGTGGCCGTCAGCACGCCATCATCGATATTCACCTCGAAGCGTCCGAACACCATGTGCCGCAATGCCATCTCGTAGACGATGGCGTTGAGCCAATCGACGAACAGAAATTCCGGATCCGCCGCCTCGCAACGCACCGTCACGCTTTCCTGCGGGCGCACCGTGGCCGGGTCGCAAATTACCGCCGTCAGCGCCAACGCCGCCTGAACGAAGGCCTCGGCCAAGGTGGTGCCGAAGCCGCGCACGCCGATATCGGCCATGTGGCCGAAGTGTTCCCAATATGCCTTGGTCGAAGTGGACGGATGGGTCATGGCGGTAGGTCCCTCGCGATATAGCGGTTATCATTCGCGCTGCCGATACGGAGCACGGCACCGGGATATCCGGCATGATAACGCGAATTCCGCGACTCATCGATATGGGACCAGAGGCGGTTCACATCACGGCGCAAATCATGATCCTGCTTCTGGCCGCGAACGGGACTCCCGTTCTTTTGGAGCGGATTTCGGGAGATCGGTTCCAGCATCCGCTGGATGGTGGTTGCCGTTTTCGCGATGGCCGCCCGTGGTTCGGGCCGTCCAAGACCTGGCGCGGTTTCGTGGGGGGTGTTCTGGCCGCGACCGCGGTGGCGCCTTGGGTCGGTTTGCCGTGGTCCGTGGGTCTTTCGATCGGCACGGTTTCCCTGCTCGGCGATTTGGCTTCGAGTTTCCTCAAGCGACGGCTCGGCATCCCACCAAGCGGAATGGCCCTCGGCCTCGATCAGATCCCCGAAGTCTTGTTTCCCTTGCTGTGGATACGCGAATCCTTCCATCTGACCTGGTCGTATATCGCCTGGGCCACGCTTTTGTTCCTCGTGGCGGAATTGGGACTCTCGGCCGTTCTGTACCGATTGCACATCCGTAAACGGCCCTATTGATGCAAACCGTCCCTGGTTTGCCCCCGAAGGGCGCTATCGCGTCCCCCTCCGCTCCCGGCGGAGGGGTGAGGCCGTTTGAGACGGTGGATCGTGATTTCCGGGGGGCAATTCAGGCGCACGTCGAGGATGGAAACCCCGGATCCGCACGAGGTGTAACCCTGCATCGCTCCGAAGCGCCAGTAACCGCGGCCAAAGGCACGCGGGCAGTTGGCGTTGAGGAGGAGGGGAAAACTCCCGGGCAGACAGATTTGACCGCCATGGGTGTGTCCGCTGAGCATGACGTCGAAATCGCTGTAGGCGGCGTGCCGGTACAATTCCGGCGAGTGGGAAAGCAGGATCGAGAAGGCTTCCCTCGGGATCGGGTCGACGACTTTTTCCAGGTTGTCGGCACGGTAATAGTGCGGATCGTCGACCCCCGCGAGATACAACGAGGCGCCATTCCGTGAAATCTCGACGGTTTCGTTCAGCAACAGACGCACCCCCAGGTCCTCGAGCGGCGGGGCCATGCGGATCGTGTCGTGGTTGCCGAGGACGCCGAAAACCGGGGCCTTTAGGTATGGCCGAACGCGGGCGAAGGCATCGATGGCGGCCTGATAAGGTCCGAAGGTGCGTGCGCGGAAATCGCCGGTCAGGACACAAATGTCATAGGATCCGACCCGTCCGAGCGCGTCGATCAAGGCGTCCGGCAGATCCGCCGCCATGTCCAGATGCAGATCGCTGATGTGCAGCAGGGTATAACCGTCGAAAGACGGTGGTAGACGTTCCAGCACGAATTCGTTGTGGCGGATCTGGATCACTCGCGCGTTGCGCTGGCCTCGCCGGTAGAGCGAGACCGCCCGCAACAGACCCCGCAGCAGGCCGTGGATGCTGTACCAGTTTTCGATGTGGAAGAAATTGCGGCCCTGGCCGAACACGCGCGCCTCGAAATCGTGTTCGATTCCGAGGCGCTGGTTCAAGTGGCAGCGCCCGACCCGGTGTTCCAGCCGGACATAGGCATCGGGGTGGATCGGCGGGCAGGAGAGATGCGAGGCACGTGGGCTCTTGAGGTTCCGGAGCATGCACCCGATTCCTCCGCCTCAGGGAACATGGGCTATCTGATCGAGGAGCTGTGCCAGCCGGGTGATCGCGGTTTCGACGGCCTGAAACGCTTCGGCCGCCGAGCCCGGATTCTTCGCCAGCCGCTCCACCTTGCCGGCGGCCGACGAAACGGCTTGCAGTGCCTGCTGATAGAAAGGAGAACCGGGATTGAAAGAGAGTGTGGCCAGATCGGTCTTTTGCTGGAACAACTGATCCAGCAGTTCGTCCGCCTGCTCCGCCAGTTCCGGCAGGGTTTCGCTGACGGTCTCTAATGCCTGGATGGTTTTTTGCAGATCGGCAATCAGTCGGTCCATAGTCGGTTGACCCCCGTCCCAGATTACGTAGAACCTATCACCCGGATCGTCCGTCGACACCGACCCTGGGTACGCGCCGGCTATCCCGAGTCATCGGACCAGTTCGCTGGGAGCGAACTGGGACGCACGCAGTGCGGCCCGCAGGGCGGGCCCCAGGGATGGGGTGAGCAATGGACGCTCCGGATTTGACAAATGTAGCGCATTCGCGGTCATGACGCGTGGAAATCGTTTCCCCGCCGCGATCATTGGCCCTTGGGTAGATGGACCGCTCCGGGGCAGGCCGAAGCCTGCGGAAGGTGACTACCGGGAGAAGAGGATGGACGTGCGAAAGATACAAGAACGACTGCGGGATTTCGCCGAGGCGCGGGATTGGGAGCGATTCCATACCCCGAAGAATCTGGCGATGGCATTGGCCGTGGAGGCGGCCGAACTGCTGGAACACTTCCAATGGCTGACCGCGGAGGAGTCGCTGGCCTTGCGGGGCGATGCCGAGGCACTCCAGGCCATCTCCGAGGAGATCGCAGACGTTGCGATCTATCTGATCCGACTGGCCGATCGCTTGGGCGTAGATCTGGAGACCGCGGTTTCCGCCAAGATCCTGCTCAATGAGAAAAAATACCCGATCGATTTAGCCAGGGGCAATGCCGTGAAATACAATCGGCGCAAGAGTCCCTGATTTTCCCGGCGGTCCGTCGCCGCAATCCCGCTCGTCCTCGAATCGATATCGCAATGATCAAGACGCTGACCAATCAAGTGATCGCCCTGGCCGGCCTGATCCAGGCCACTTTCCTGGTGAAACAGATCGCCCAGCGCGGTACCGCCGATGCCGATGACATGGAAACCGCCATCCGCAGTGTGTTCCGCATCGATGCCGAAGATGTTCCGCAAGTGTACGGTGGCGTGGATCGGCTGAAGACTGGCCTGAAATTGCTGGAGCGCCAGTTGGTCGGCCCGGTCCCGGCGGATGCTGATCTGGCGCGTTACATGGCGATCCTGGTGTTCCTGGAGCGGAAATTGGTTCGCCAGCCCGAGATGATGGAGAAGATTCGCGCAGCGGTGATGCGCGCCGCCCAGCAGGCCGAATCTTCCGGGGAAATCGACGATGGCGTTTTCGCCCTTCTGGCGGAAGTCTACCAGCAGACCGTGAGCCGCTTGCGGCCTCGCGTCCTGGTCCAGGGCGAGCCTGGGCATCTCACCGATGTCGCCAATGCCAATCGCATCCGCGCCCTGCTGCTGGCGGGGATTCGCTCGGTGGTGCTGTGGCGGCAGTGCGGCGGCGCCCGCTGGAAGCTCCTGTTCCAACGACCCGCCTTGCACCGCGAGGCCCGGCGGCTGCTCGCCACACTGCGGACCTGAACCGACTCGATCCGGCCGGCGCCACCCGAAATATCCGGCCTTCCCTGCAACCGTCCAGGCCATTTCCGGGGGCTTCACGCTCCGGCACCAGTGACGTCACAGCGATCTACGAGTTCGGGGGCTGAGGCCGGCGAAGCGAAATCCGGTTCGAACCGAGAAGACCCGGTCTCAGGAACGCCGCCAACCCATACAACCCGGCGCCTGCCAACACCACCCCGCTGAAGCCGACTTCCACGGCCAGAAGGGAGGCCAGAACCGCACTGACCACCGAGGCGCAACCGTTGATGCCCCATACCCATGGCAGGAGTTCCGGCGTTTCGGCCGCAGTCCGGGCGAGTCCCAGGGGAAACGGCATTCCCATGAAGAAGGCCAAGGGGGCGATCCAGCCGAGCGCACAGAAAATCCGGATCGGCTCGGACCAGGAAACCGCCACGGCGACGAAGTGCGGGAAAACGAGGAGTTCCGCGAGCGCCAAGCAGGCGATCGCGGCGAACGGGAGTCCGCTGTGGCGGCTGTCCAACCGTCGCGAGTAGTTGCTGCCTAGCCCGGCCCAGACCAGGAACGCGGACAGTGCGACCGCTACGGCATAGAGCGGATGGTGCAGGAACAGGACCAATTTCTGGATGAAAGCGATCTCAATGAACAGGAAGGCGAGCCCGATCGCGGTGAAATAAGCGAAAGTCTTCCAGCGTGTCCGCGATCCGTTCGCCGGTAGCGAACTTGGATCGCCTTCCCTGCTCCCGACCTTTTCCCCTGCCGGCGCAAGGGCTTGGAAGTCTGAGGGGCGGGACGGGCCATCCCCGGTCGTCCGGACCCCTCCGCCGGGAGCGGAGGGGGATGCGGCAGCACCCGAAGGGGGCAAGCCAGGGAAGGTTTGCATCAAACGCCGTCCCAAGTGGAGAGGCAACACGATCAAAACCACTCCGGCGAGCAGCGCCTGTACGAGCGTGGCGACGGCGATCAAATAACCCCATTCCAATTGACTCAGGCCACTCCCGGCCGGCAATGACCAGAATTCCGGCAGCATTCGCCACTTGAAGAAGTGGAAGAAGAAAGGGCGGTCGTCGGTGGCGGGCCGCAGATTGAACTTGTAACGGGCCAGGAATTCGCCTGCGCCGCTGCCGGCGAGTGCCGCGGCGCCCTCGTACCACGGATCGGGCGAAAGGAAATTGTATCGATTCGCTTCGGCAGCGCTCACGCCAGGAAACCACGCCGTATCGAATGCGCGCTCCTGGCAAAAATCGCGCAGCGCCGCGATCTCCGGATCCGAGAAGACGCCGTTCTTCACCACCAGGGTGCTGGTGTTCCAGCCCCGGATCAGGGCCAGGCGTTCGCCGGGGCTTGCCATGCCCATCCGGCGCAGGGCGGCGATGGCGGTGGCGAACACTTTGAGGCCATCGCGCGGCGGCAATTGCACCCACCGCGTCACCGCCAACAGCCCGTCCGGGACGAGGTGCCGGAGGTATTGCTCGAAGGCCTCGGTGGTATAGAGGTAGCTTTCATTGAGCGTGCCGAGACCGGCGCTGCCGGAGGCGTCGACCAGCGACAGTTGAATCAGGTCGTAGCGCTCGCGACTCCGGACCACGAATCCGCGGGCGTCGCCGACGTGAACCCGAACCTCCGGCCGGTCGAACAGACTGCCGCTGAATTCGCGAAAATCCCGGCGCAAGAGGCGCACCAGGTTGGGGTCGAGTTCGATGGCATCGACGTGGCTGGCATGATGGAAGAGAGCCTGCAACACTTCCGCCCCGCCGTCCGCGCCCAGCACCAGGACTTGATCCGCGCGCCGCAGGTGATAGGGAAGAGCCGAGGGGAGAGCGTCCAGGTAGGCCAAGCTTTCGAGTCTTCCGTCGAAGCGCGTGATGGCTCCCGCCAGGTTGCCGTCGACGAACAGACCGAGTTGCTCCGGCGGCAAGGAGCGCGCGGTGAGGCTGAGTCCGGGGGCATGGCGGAACGGCACCTGCCGGTTCCGCAGCACGGTGATGAACCCCAAAGGGCCGGAACGCTCGACCACCCGTTCGGCACCCGCGACTCGCGACATCTGGATCAAGTCCTTGTATTGCGACCAGGAGAGGATCGCCCCCGGTTCGGGCAGCACGAGCAGCGTGCCGATACCGACTGCCGCGATGGAGAGCACCCCGGGCGCGCGCCAGGAGGTCGCGAATGCGGCCAGCAGGCTCGCCAAGAAACCCGTGGTTCCCAAGAACAACAGTACTTGGGCCGGATGCAGAAGGAACAGCAGCAGGATCACCCCGCAAGCCCCCACTCCCGCGCCGATCAAATCGAAGGCATAAAGGCGATGGATCTGGTCGCATCGATGGAGGAACGCAGCACCCAGGCAGTTGGCGACGCAGAAGAAGGGGATGGCCAACAGCAGATAGGTAGCGAGGAGCTTTGGGAATTGCCCCGGATCCCAGCCGAGTTCGAGTGGATTGAAGGGGATACGCCCGGCCAACCAGAATCCGGCGACGGTCGAAGCGGCAAAGGCGAGGGCATTGCTCACGAAGAAGCCGGCGAAGTGTCGGCCAAGCCAGTTTCCGATGAGGGCGAGGAAAGTGCCGGAAGCGCCGTAGCCGAGCAGTGCCAGGCTGATGACCATATAGGCCAGGTGATGCCATTGGATCATGGCGAACAGGCGCGTGAGCAGCACTTCGTAAGCCAGGGCGGTGGCCGATAGGGCCCCGATCGCGGTCGCGATACCGTCACGCATGTCTTCGCCCTCAATGCCCCCCGGTCAGAGGCACGAAGTTGACCGGAAGCAGGGATTGGGTGCGGATCTCGCCTGTCGCGCTCTTCTCCACGAGGACGAGTTGCTGGACGAGGAAACGACTGCCGACCGGCAGGATCATCCGGCCGCCAGGCTTGAGCTGTTGGACCAGCGGGGGCGGAATGTGGTCGCTCGCGGCCGTCACCAGGATGGCATCGAAAGGGGCGTGTTCCGGCCAACCGAAGTAACCGTCTCCCAAGCGCACGCTAATGTTGCGGTAACCGAGTTCCTGCAGTGTCCTCTGCGCGCGTTCCGCCAGCACCGGGAGGATTTCCACGCTGTAGACTTGCGCCACCAACTGGGCGAGGATCGCCGCCTGGTATCCGGAGCCGGTCCCCAGCTCGAACACGACATCATCGGGTTCGAGGCGCAACAGATCGGTCATGATCGCCACGATGTAAGGCTGCGAGATGGTTTGCCCCTCGCCGATCGGCAGCGGGCGGTTTTCGTAGGCTGCATCCTGCAGGGCGGCCGGGACGAAGCGATGACGGGGCACTTGCAACAGCGCCTCCTTTACGCGTGGGTCCAGGGTATCCTTGCCGAGGAAAAAGCGGGTTTCGCGAATGTCCTGCTCGATTTCCGCCACCAGGCGCCCCCGCCGCTCCGCGAACGGATCGGTGGTAGCGGCGGGGAGGGGACTGCAGAAAAGGAACCCGAACAGGATCGGTAGCAGAAGCGTGAGGCAAGCTTTTTCGGGTGAATGCTCTTGCGACGCGCCTCCCGTTTCGGCGGAGGAAATTTCACCGCAACGACGGCAACCGGGAGAGTGCTCTTCCCTCGGGCTCACAGGGGATGCGATGATCGAGGCGCCGCCATGTCTCCGCGTCAAGGGCACTGCCGGAACCCGGTGCGGGTGTTTTTGCTCCCGCGTCCAATCGTAGCTTCGCATGACCGACCTCCCGACCAATCTCAAAACCCACGTCGCCATTCTTGCCGGGGAAATCGGCGAGCGCAATGTTTTACTGCCGGATGCCTTGCGTGCCGCCGAGTCCTATATCGCCGAGACGTGGCAGAGTCAGGGCTATGCCGTCCGCCGGCAGGTCTATGAAGCAGGGGGGATCGAGTGCGCCAACTTGGAAGTCGAACGCCGCGGCAGTCTTTGGCCCGAGGAAATCATCCTGATCGGAGCGCATTACGACAGCGTGTTTGGCAGCCCCGGCGCCGACGACAACGCCAGTGGCGTGGCGGCCTTGTTGGAGCTGTCGCGCAGTTTCGTCACCGTGGAGCCGGAGCGGACCCTCCGCTTCGTCGCCTTCGTCAACGAGGAGCCCCCCTTCTTCGCCGGATCACGCATGGGAAGCCTGGTCTACGCACGGGCGGCGAAACGCCGGGGCGATCGGATTCGCCTCATGGTGTCGCTGGAAATGCTCGGCTGTTATCTCGACACCCCCGGCAGTCAATCGTACCCGCCTTTGCTCCGCCATTTCTATCCGGACCGGGGCAACTTCATCGCCTTCATTTCGAACTGGCGTTCGCGGGAAATCCTGCGGCGTTTCTGCCAAGTGTTCCGCAAGCACTCCGACTTTCCCATGGAAAGTCTGGCGGCGCCGATTTTCGTGCCGGGGGTGGCGATGAGCGATCAATTCTCCTTCTGGCGGCAAGGGTATCCCGGGATCATGGTAACCGACACGGCCTTCTGCCGTTACCATTGGTATCACACCGCCGGCGACCTTCCGGAACATCTTTGTTACGAGCCCTTCGCCCGCGTGGTGAGCGGCCTCCGGGCCACCTTCCTGGCCTTGGGTTGCGGCGGCTGGGAGTGAGACCGGGCGTCCGCGCAGTTCAGAGTTTGGCGTGGGTGCCGTCGCAATACGGCTGGTTGCAAGTGTGTTTGCAGCCGCAGAGCCAGAGGGTCTTGGTTTCGGTGAGCTCGAATGGGATCGGGCTGAGACCGGTACCCTTGTGCGAGCCGTCGCAAAACGGTTGCTTGGCGGAGCGGCCACAGGCACACCACCAATACTTGCCGGGTGGGAGTTCGAGCCCGAACGGGGCTTTCTGGGGAATCACGGGTTCGTTCATGGGTTAGGGCCTCCCGAGTCAGGGGACTTGATCCGGTCCCCGATTTTCGTCACGATCAGAATTACTGCTTGTCACGAAGGTAATGCCACATCGTCACCCCGGCAAGGAGTGCCGGGGTCCAGATTCCAGGGACGTAGAAGGCTCGCCATCCTTGGTCTCTGGATTCCGGCAATCCATGCCGGAATGACGGGTAAAACTGACATTTCTTCTCTTTACGCGCAGTATTCCCCCCTCGCTCCGCTCGGGGAGAACAAGGCAATAGAACGGATGCCCTTCGGGCACCGCTCATCGCCGCATTATGCTCATATGACGACCGCATGGGCGGTGTCTTTACTTGCCATGCCGATGGGAAAGATCAAGAGCCTTACGCTGCCGACCAGCCGGGAAGAAGCCTTGCCGGGGCGTTCGCTGCCGTTGAGTGTTCCGGAGACCCATTTCGTCACCGGTCATCGCATCCGGCCGCCCTTCCCGGAAGGGATGGAAGAAGTCCTGTTCGGCATGGGTTGTTTCTGGGGAGCGGAGCGACTCTTTTGGACTCTGCCCGGTGTCTATTCCACGGCGGTCGGATATGCCGGCGGCTTCACGCCCAACCCGACTTATGAAGAAGTGTGTTCCGGAATGACCGGGCACGCCGAGGTGGTTCGGGTGGTGTTCGATCCCGTACGGATCTCCTTCCGGGAGTTGCTCCGTGTATTCTGGGAATCCCACGATCCCACCCAGGGAATGCGTCAGGGCAACGACATCGGTACCCAATACCGCTCGGTCATTTACACCACCACGGCGGCGCAGTTCGCCGCCGCGCTCGCTTCACGCAGTGCTTACCAGGAAGCGCTGAGCCGGGCGGGCCGTGGAGCGATCACCACGGAGATCCGGGAGGCTGTCCCGTTTTGCTACGCCGAGACCTATCACCAGCAATATCTCGCCAAGAATCCGGGCGGCTACTGCGGACTGCGTGGAACCGGAGTGGCTTGCGCCTGGTCAGAAGCCGAAGCGGGGAACGATTGAATCCGGGTGAGCCGGTTCGGTATCATCGCGCCCGCCCGAGTTGCCCGCAGCCGACATGAAGAAAGCTTTCCTTTGGGTCCTCACCCTTTCCCTCTGCGCTTGCACCGTCTCTCCCTTGGGACGGCGGCAGTTCACCATGCTCCCAGACAGTCAAGTGGCGATGCTCGGAGACCAAGCATTCGTCGAACTGAAGCAGAGCATGCCCATCGAGTCGGACCCCCGCGCGAACGCTTACGTGAACTGTGTCGCCGATGCCATCACGCGGGAGATCGGCGGGACTTGGGAAGTGGTTCTGTTTCGGCAGCAGACACCCAATGCGTTCGCCCTCCCCGGCGGCAAGATCGGGGTACATACCGGTATCTTCCGGGTGGCCCGGAATCAGGATCAGTTGGCCGCCGTGTTGGCTCACGAAGTCGCGCATGTTCTGGCCCGGCATAGCAACGAACGCATGTCCCAGCAACTGGCGCTGCGACAGGGTTTGGGCGCCATCCAGGCCATGACCCAACCGACCTCGCCGACGGGGCAGGCGTTGTTGGGGATCCTTGGACTCGGTGCCCAATATGGGGTGTTGATGCCATACAGCCGGCTGCAGGAGAGTGAAGCGGACCTGTTCGGGTTGGATCTCATGGCGCGTGCGGGTTTCGACCCGCGACAGAGCGTCGATCTTTGGGTCAACATGGAGCAGGCGGGGGGAAGCCAACCCATCGAATTCTTGTCCACGCATCCTTCGCACGCAACCCGCATACAGGATTTGCGGCAGCGCATGCCGATGGCGCTGGAGCTACAACGGCGGGCGAATGCCACGGGCCGAAAGCCGCAGTGCGACAGGGAACGTAAAGACGGCGGCAATCCGTAGACAAACAAAACGCAGGGAAACCGAGCCCCTGCGTCGAAAGAGGAGGAGTCGCTCGCACTACCGTGCGGCGGGTCACTCAAGGGAGGTTTGCTTGAGGACGGTATTAGCTTAGCAAGCAACAGATGTGACGTGAATGTGACAAATTGTCGCGTGGCAAACTGTCGCATCCCCGGGAGACAACCCGTCAGTACAATGCCATCATGCTCGATACGGACACGATGAACATTCCGATTCCATCGGATTCGGACAACACCAACCGCAAAAATCTGCAATGGTTGTTCGTGTTGCGGAATCTGATGATCGGTACCCAGGCGTTCATGATCCTGCTGAGTGTCCACGGTCTCGAGATCCCGCTGAACCAAATTCCGCTTTGGGGTATCGTCACTCTTCAGTCGGTCTTCAACTGGTGGACGTGGTTGAAGCTCAGTGACCCCGAACCGACCACCCATATCGACCTGTTCATCCAGCTCGCCGCCGACGTCATCACCATCGCCTTCATCTTGTATTTCACCGGCGGTGCCAGCAACCCGATCGCCTGGTTTTTCCTGTTGCCGCTCATCATCGCCGCTACCGTCTTGCCCCAGGCCCTGACTTGGTACCTGGTGATCTTTGCCTCCGGTTGTTACACGATCCTGATCGGCTATTATCAGCCCTTGCCGGAACTTTCCCCGGAGGTACTCGAGCACGCCATGGCCCCGTCGCTCCCGACGATTCCGACCCGCGGCTTCATTCTGGATGAACAACACGCTCTCCTGCATGCGGTGATGGAAGAACATCACGTCCAGCTGCACGCTTTTGGCATGTGGTTCGGCTTCGTGTTCAGTGCCGCATTGGTCGCTTACTTTGTAACGGAAATGGCGGAAAACCTCAGGGAGCGGGAGCGTCGGCTCGCCGAGGTACGGGAACAGGCTCTCCGCAACGAGCGCGTCGTCGCCCTCGGCACCCTGGCCGCCGGGGCGGCGCATGAGATGGGCACACCGCTGGGGACGATGGCCATTTTGATCCACGAATTGGAGCAAGAATTCGCCAATGAAGAACGTGCCGATTTGCAGGGGAAGATGAGGATCCTCCGGGAGCAGGTCAAGCGCTGTAAAAAGGCTCTCGCCGTGATGTCCGCCTCGGCCGGGGAGGGGCGAGCCGAAGAGGGCCACGCCATGCCGTTGCCGGAGTACCTGGACGCCGTGGTCGAGGACTGGAAACAGCAAAATCTTCCGACCCCGCTCAGTTATTATCGAGCAGGAACCCGGCCGGTGCCCTCCATCATCGCCGAACAGACCCTCACCCATGCTTTGGTCAACATCCTCAACAACGCCGCGGAGGTCTCCCCCCATGGCATCCGGTTGGAGGCGCGCTGGACCCCGGAACGCGTCACCCTGGACGTCATCGACCGCGGACCCGGTGTGGCCCCGGAACTCTCCACGCAGATCGGCAAGTCGCCGGTGACGACCAAGGAACATGGCCTGGGGGTCGGGCTGTTCCTGGCATTCGCCACCATCGAACGACTGGGTGGAGCCATTTCCATGGCCACGCGGGTCCAGGGTGGAACCCGCACGCGTCTGATTCTTCCTTTGTTGCCACCAGAACCATGACCGTAACCGAAGAAAAGGCCGAAGGTCCGCACCTGCTCCTGGTCGACGACGATCCCACCTATTGCGAGGTGTTGCGCCAGGCGTTGACCAAGCGCGGCTATACCGTGCACGTGGCCAACGACGTCGACACCGGGCTCGATCTGGCCGGACAGATCGAGCCGGAATATGCCGTGATCGACCTGCGCATTGCCCATGAGTCCGGACTCACCCTGGTAAAGCGCTTGCACGAGCTGGATTCCAATACCCGTATCGTGGTGCTGACCGGTTTTGCCAGCATCGCCACGGCCGTGGAGGCCATCAAACTGGGCGCAACCCATTATTTGACGAAGCCGGCCGATGCCGACGAGATTCTCGCCGCCCTGCGTCGGGACGAGGGCGATACCACCGTGGAGATCAAGGACAAGCCGCTGTCGGTCAAGCGGCTCGAATGGGAGTACCTGCAAAAGGTCCTGGTGGAACACGACGGCAATATCTCGGCTGCCGCGCGCGCGCTCGGGATGCATCGCCGCACCTTGCAGCGCAAGCTGGAAAAGCGACCGGTGAAGGAATGATCAGTCCAACAGGTGGCGCAGGAGATCCTTGAGCCGTTCCGTTTGCCGATCCGTTTCGAGCCGCTGGGCGACGACGATGCTGTGAAGCTGGCTCAAAGCCAGATTGAACTCGTCGTTGATGACCAGATAGTCGTACTCGGCATAATGGGACATCTCCGAGATCGCGGCCTGCATGCGCCGGGCGATGATGGCATCGGAGTCCTGCGCGCGGTTGCGTAGGCGTTGCTCCAGCGCCTCGCGGGAGGGTGGCAGGATGAAGATGGAGACGCTTTCGGGAATCAAGGCCCGCACCTGACGGGCACCCTGCCAGTCGATCTCGAGAACCACGTCCTTGCCTTGCGAGAGCGATTGTTCCACCGTCGCCCTCGCCGTGCCGTAATAGTGGTCGAATACCCGCGCGTATTCGAGAAAGGCCTGCTCCCGGATCATGCGCTCGAATCCCGCTCGATCCACGAAGTGGTAATCGCGCCCGGCGATTTCGCCGGGACGTTGCGGACGCGTGGTGTGCGAAACGGAAATGATGAGATCCGGAATCCGCTCCCGCATCGCGCGTACGAGACTAGTCTTGCCCGCTCCGGACGGGGCGGAAATCACATACAGCGTTCCCCGGGTCATGGGTCGATCGTCTTGGCCTGGAATGGGATCGTTCGGGAGCGTGCCATTCTAACAGGGTTGGGTCTCGGATCGCCGTGTGGCGGAGAGATGGGCGTAAGGCGGAAAACTCTCGAGGCGGGTGTCCGGTAACGGCTTTCCGACGGTGAAGTGGTAAAGGCTCTGCAAGCGCGAGTCCGCCAAACCCAGTAGCTCATGCACCGGATCGTCGAAGAAGCAGCCGATGCCGGTGCCACGTACCCCGGCCGCCTCGGCTTCCAGGTAGAGGACCTGACCGATCAGCCCAGCCTCCCAGAACAATCTCCGGTAGACCCACGGTCCTTCCTCCAGCGCTGCTTCGAATTCCGCCACCATGCCCAGGCTGAACGCGCCATCCTTGGCGATGTCCTGGTGGCACGACAGGGCCTTCGCGGCCAGGCGCGCATCGCCCTGCAACAGGCGATGCAGAAGAAAATGTTCCGGACAACCCGCGGGGCGTGTCCATTCGAACCGACCGTTTGCCGACGAGCGGCTGCCTACCGCGCGGCGGAGTTCTTCGGCACCGCTCCGGCTGCGTGCGAACAGGTACAGCCCGGGAGCCAGCCCTTCGACCCGATGGATGAACAGGCAAAAATGGATCCGTGGCGGCCATGGCCAGGCGTCGAACGGTGGAATTCCCCACCGGGGCAGCGTCGTGTCCAACATGCGGTAGAAAGTATCCACGGTGATCGAGGTTGCGCCATCGAATGCCTGGGCGCTGCGCCGCTGCCGGATCAGTACGCTCGCAGAGGTCTCGCAGCGCAAGACCAGCAGGGCTGGGTGATTCTCCGCCCGGTAGCGCCCGGCGGGGGCGGTGCGGGGCTTGCGGCAGATCTTTTCCATCTCCTCGGCAGCCGGCCAGGCGTGCCGGTGGGTTCGGCTGAGGACGTTGGCGCGTCCGGCCCACTGGCCCTTCTTCGCGGCAGTCACCCAAACCTCCGGAGCGGGACGAGGTGGGCCCTTCTCCGCGGTCAGGATGCGACAGAGGAGATCGGGAGCCTCCCGCTCCGCACCCGGATAATCTTCGTCGCGGTCCAGACCCAGGAGCGCCGCGACCTCTTCGTCACTCCACTCGTCCAGCAGCTCGATCCTCCAGCCCAGCACCGCGGCGGCATAGCGCAATGCTCCCAGGGCGTGGCCGACATCGTGCTGGCAATAGCGATAGGCGCGTTCCCCATACTTCCATGCCTCCCGCCAAAGGATCGAAGTCAGCGCCACGAGGAACCCGCCGGGTTCGGGCAAGACGGTCCGGTTGCGCCGTTCCAGCGCATGATCGTAGCTCACGTAGTGATAGACGCCCGCTTCCAGTCCCGGGATTGCCGCGGTGACGACATAGGCTTCGGTGGGATGGAGATTGCCGCTCGAAGGATTGCAGCGCAGGGCCCAGCGCTCCCCGCCATAGCCCTTCCATGCGGACAGTCCGAACGAGAGTTCCAGCAAAGCGGATACGGTATCCCGGCATAGCGGATGGACGACAGGGGGAGTGGGCTGGTAAAGCTCCGGGAAGGCGACGGAGGTCGGGTCCCGACCCAAAGGCAGCGGCACCTGCTCGGCGCCTTGGTAACGCCGAAAGGGCTCGGGCTGGGTATCCCAGTCCAGGAAGCCGGGCCCCGGTGCGTAGGCGTGGAACCCGTGTTTGGATCGTTCGTGATAGGCGCGGACCTGGCTCAGGCGCTCGCTGCTGTCGCCATCGTTTCGCCCCCTATGCCCCGTTGTGGTCACGGCATGTTTTCTCCCGTCGCTCGCTTGGCTTTTGGCGGTGGCAGTGTAACCCAGGCGCCGGAATCGATTCGACGGGGCGCAACGAACAGAAATATGGGCCGGCGCTACGCGTCGGGAAGACCGGCCAAGAGCGGGAGCCACTCGGGATGCTCGGCGACGAGACGATTCAAATCATCGGGGTGGTCGATGTCGAATCGAGGCGGTAGTTCCCGCCATCGATACCCGAGCATGCGGAATCTGGCGCGGGTTTGCGACAAAACCCGTTTCGTGCCCCATTCGATTCCGGAAAAAAGCTCGGGCCGAACGCGTCGGAGACCGATCAGCACATAGCCACCGTCGAAAGCCGGTACTAGAACGGCATCGTGACCACGGTGAAGAAGTGCCGCGGCTTCCCGCAGGTCCGAAGGGAACAGCGTGGGACAATCGGTGCCCATGAGGAGCGTGTAACCACAGTCCGCAAGGGAAGTCGCGAACGCGTGGTACATGCGCTCGCCCAGGTCACTGCCCCGCTGTCGCCTGAGGCTTGGGCCAAATTCACGACGGCAAGCCGCGAAAAATGGATGGTCGCAATCGGGCATGCACCAGAGTTCGATTTCCCCGATCTCGGCAGCAACCGCCGCGCGCAGCGCATGACGGACCAGGGCCGCCGCGCAGCGGGCGGCTCCCTCGGGGCCGAGCGCGGGGATCAGCCGGGTCTTCGCCCGACCGGGTTCGGGGGATTTGGCGAAAACGATGAGACGCGGGGAGGGGTTCATCGGGAGGACTCTTCCAAGGACCGCTCACCGGTTTGGCGGTGACGGAATGGCAGCCGCCAAAAGCTTATCACCCGCCAGCGGGTTTCGCCGATCTTCCGCAGGGACGAGGGATGGGCGTCGCCCCAATGCCACCCCGGAGCGTTTGCCGGGATGACGAAAACGAGCCCGGAGGCGCTATCCCCAAGGCTGCGGTTTCCGGTTCGGAAAGCAGGGCGATCGAGACTTCGTGAAGTCGAGCCCGCCGTGCCGCCAATGTGGGATTACAACCTGGCCTCACTTACAAACATAAGCCTTGGCGCTGGCGAAACCGTTGAATGCTCCGATCGGACGGAATTCGGACCATACGATATGACTCGCGCCGAGGTCCAGCGCCTTGCGCTCGGCGGCGTGTTCGGCGAGGCTTTTCCATTGCATGTTTTTTCCATAGCCGGACGAGCCGGTCACGATGGAAAGGTAACGGCAGTCCTTGACGTCTGCTTCGCTAACGACGTGCGGTTTGGCTTGTACCGAACCGCTCGCGAAGCCCGTGATCGAGAGGACACCGAGGAGATAGGCCATGGCGGCGGTCTTGGTATTCTTGAACATACGGCGCTCCTGACTTCACACCCTACCGGATGAATGATCCATCATGGTGCATATTTATTGAATGCACCATGGTGTGGCATCAAAGGATACAGCGTATCGGATCAAAACGAAATAGACAGGAACCTTCTGCCGCCAAAAAAGATAACAAAGGGGCGCTTTCGACTGGAGTGGTACTTACATAACTTATTGTTTCTTCGAATATGAATGATATTTGCAATGGCGATTTCGAGCGATCCCGTGAAAGTCAACCATGATTCGAAAAAGTCCACCGTTGTTTGGCGTGATGCACCATAACTGATCTATTGCACCATTGTGGATCACAAAGGACAACTGTGGCTTGGAGCAGTGAAGAGTCCTGCGGCGCTTCGATGGAATCGCTGTCGAAAACAAAAAAACGTCGCACATATGACGCCTGATGGCGACGATCGATGGAGTGCGCAGGAGCGTGTTTTTGCTGGCAGACACTCTAGCTTTTTGCCCGAATCCGGGCCCGATCGAGCGAAGGCACTGTGGGCGGGCGTCAGCCCGCCAATCCGCTGGCGGGTTGAAACCGCCCCCCCCAGCGACCAAACGCGGATTCAGGTGTTGGAACGTGGCTCGACGGCGACACCCCGAAACCGGATTCGCTCCTCAAAAAACGCACGTTGCGAGAGGAAACCCCCGGAGAGCCTCGGGATCGGCCCGCCATGGCTAGCCTTCGCCGCGATCGGAAGGAGTGTCATGGATCTTGCATCGGGGGACAGCGGATGAATCGGCAGCCCCTCGGATCCACCCTCCTGCGGAACCGCAGCCGAACGCTGCGTCTCGGAACGTCTGGTGGATGCGGGGCGCTCCGACGGGGAGCCCGAAATCTTGTGAATCCGAGTTATCGAGAGTCCTCCCGTGATGAGTCGAATCGTCGGCAGAGTTCCAAGGTTCCGTCGAAAATGGATCGCCCGGGGCATCAAGTGCGGACTCGGCGTCGTGTTCCTGCTCAGCGGTTGCGCCACCCAGGTGGATCACAGAAGAACCGCCATTCATGGGGGATCGCCGCCCCATGTCCAGGGAGCGGTGCGATCCGGTGCCGCCTACAATCGGCCTTACAAAGTGCGCGGGCGTGTCTATCATCCCTTGCGAACCGCCCGTGGCTACCGTGAGCGAGGGATCGCCTCCTGGTACGGCTGGGAGTCGGGCAGTCGGACTTCCATGGGCACGCGCTTCGATCCCAGGCGACTGACTGCGGCGCACCGCACTTTGCCGCTGCCGACGCGGGTGAAGGTCACCAACTTGGCCAATCGTCGCTCGATCGTAGTGCTGGTGAACGACCGCGGCCCCTTCATCGATGGCCGTCTCATCGATCTTTCCTATGGCGCCGCGAAGGCCTTGCGTCTGAACGGATTGGGGCGCGTCGAGGTCGAAGCGCTGGACTGATCCCGTCACAGCGCCGATCGCAAATCCCTTTGACCTTCCTCGGGTCGGTGCCGCCTCGGGCGGGACGGGCTCCCGCCGCCAAGGCGGAATCCGGCGCTGCGCCGGCTTGTCCGGTAGCGATGTTTCGTGTTTCCATTAGTTCGACGGGCCGAGGGGTCGCCCGGACTTCCTGCCCTGATTTCGCGAACGCGTGCGCTTCACAAATCCTGCGACACGGGGAAGGAGAAGGAAGAGTTCCGCCATGACATTGCCAAGACCACCGCAGGCCGCCCCCTGCCATTTCGTCATCTTCGGCGCGACGGGCAATCTCGCCACCAGCAAACTGCTGCCTTCCCTGTATCATCTCGATGCGTCCGGGCGTTTGTCCCCGGAAATGACGATCATCGTGCTCGGGCGTCGTGCCTGGAGCGATGCGGATTGGCAGCGGCATCTGGAATCGGTCGTGCGCGAAGCGATCGGAGAGCATTTCAGCGACAAGGTCTATGAGCGGTACTCGCGCCGGTTCAGTTACCTCTCCGGAGACCTGCACGATCCATCACTTTATCAGCGTCTGGCGGCGCGCGTCTGTTCGCACGAGGTATGCGCCAACACGGTCTTCTATCTGGCCATCAAGCCCACGGATTTCGGCACCGTGGTCAAGCGCCTGGATCAGGCCGGACTGAACAAGCCGCGCGGGTTGCACCGCATCGTGGTGGAAAAACCTTTCGGCGAGGACATCGAGAGTGCGCGCCTGTTGAATCGTTTGCTGCATGAGTATTTCGACGAGGAGCAGGTGTATCGCATCGACCACTATCTCGGCAAGGAAACCGTGCAGAACCTGTTGGTGTTCCGATTCGCCAACACGCTCATCGAGCCCCTCTGGAATCGCAATTACATCGACCATGTGCAGATCACCGTGGCCGAACAGATCGGGATCGGCACCCGCGCCGACTATTACGACAAGACCGGTGCGCTCCGCGATATGTTGCAGAACCATCTGATCCAGCTGCTCACGCTGGTGGCGATGGAGCCGCCGGCGGCGCTGGAGGCGGATGCCCTGCGGGACGAAAAGGTCAAGGTGCTTCGATCGGTTCGCCCCATCGCCAAGCAGGCGCTGCACGCGCACGCGTTCCGCGCCCAATATGCCGCGGGCACCATCAATGGCATCCCGGTGCCGGGCTACCAGGACGAACCCGGTGTCGAACCCCATTCGGTCACGGAAACCTTCGTGGCCGCGAAGTTCTATATCGACAACTGGCGCTGGCGGGGTGTCCCCTTCTATCTCCGGACCGGCAAGCGCCTTGCCAAACCCCTCTCGCTGATCGCGATCCAGTTCCGCCACCCACCGCAGCAATTGTTTCGGGAGACCCCGCTGGAGTTCATCGAGCCGAATTGGATCTTGCTTTCCCTGCAACCTTTGGAAAGCATGCGCATGGAAATCCATTCCAAGCAGCCCGGTCTCGGCATGGATACCCGGATCGTGCAGCTCAATGCCTCCTATCGGTACGGGCACGAGAAAGCATTGGATGCCTATGAGACGCTGTTGCTGGACGTGATGGAAGGGGATCGTTCGCTGTTTCTGCGTTTCGACGAGGTGGAATGGGCCTGGCGGGTGGTGGATCCCATCCTCAAGCACTGGTCGCAGAATCGCGAGTTCATCCACACCTATCCGGCGGGATCCTGGGGTTCGGAGGAAGCGAACCGCTTGTTCGACAAGGATGCACAGACCTGGCGTAATCAATTGTGAAGGGGCGACATGAAACAGCGGAAGCGTTGGCACATTTATCCCACGGCGATGGACTTCGAAACCCGGGTGGTGCGTGGCATCCTGCGGGCGGCGCACGAAGCCATCGCCACCCGTGGCCTCTTCCGTATCGTGCTGGCCGGCGGCAAGACGCCGGAGTCGATCTATCGTCGCCTGGCGGAGGCGGACATGGATTGGCGAGGATGGCACGTCTACTGGGGCGATGAAGGTTGTGTCGCCCCCGAGGATCCGCTCCGGAACAGCCGCGTGGCCTTCCATGCCTGGCTCGATCACGTATCCATATCGCAGGAACAGGTTCATCCGATCCCTGGGGAATTGGGACCGGAGGCGGCGGCCGAGCACTATGCCGCGCTTCTGGCCGGGCTGGGGGATTTCGATCTCGTCTTGCTGGGTCTGGGAGAAGACGGCCACACCGCCAGCTTGTTCCCGGGGCGCGAATGGGGTACCGCGCCCAACAGCCCGGATGTCCTCATCGTCCGCGATGCACCGAAGCCGCCGCCTTGCCGCTTGAGCCTCAGCGCGAATCGCCTGAGCCGGAGCCGGGAGGTGGTTTTCCTGGCCACCGGGGTCAGCAAGTACGGGGCGGTGCAGCGCTGGCGTTGCGGGGAGATGCTTCCCGCCGCGGCCATCACGCCGGAATGCGGCGTCGACGTTTGCCTCACGCAAGACGCCTTCGATCTCGCCTGACCCTCCATTCGGAACCGGGCCGGAGGGTGAAACACCAGAAAGGGTTTTTACCACCTGCGCCTGGCTGTGAAGTTGCAATAGGTCATTCCCGGCAAGCCGAGCCGTCGGATACCGGTCTCCTTCAGGAAATCGCGGGAACTCCCATGCCCCATGGAATGGGCGGCCGGTCCCTCCGTGCGGGATGATGCTCAACTTGCGGCCTGTTATGTCTCGTAATCCCACTGATAGTAAGGCTTGACAGACGTACTAAAAAGCGTACGCTACAACCCAATTGTTAGCAAGGAGACCGATCATGGCAGCGATTACCGCAAGTGAAGCCCGAGCCAAGTTATACCGTCTGATTGATGAGGCAGCTGCGTCCCATCAACCGGTGCTGATCACTGGCAAGAGGAACAATGCAGTGCTGGTCTCGGAGGAAGACTGGCTTTCGATTCAGGAGACCCTCTATTTGCTCTCGATTCCCGGGATGCGAGAGTCCATCACGGAAGGCATGAACACACCAATCGAGGAGTGCGACAAGGAACTCGACTGGTGAGTTGGCAATTGATCTTCACCAAACAGGCACAAAAAGACGCTAAGAAACTTTCGGCTTCCGGGCTCAAACTGAAAGCGCAAGAGCTATTGGCGATTTTGGCAGCTAACCCATATCAGAATCCTCCGCCTTATGAAAAACTCGTCGGGGATCTCAGCGGCGTTTACTCGCGCCGAATCAATATCCAACACCGCTTGGTCTATCAAGTACTTGAAGATCAGAAGATGGTGAAAATCCTACGTATGTGGACGCATTACGAATGAAACATAACAACAACTTCAAGATAGACCGACTTTTCCGCTGGCGCTCCAAAGCCGTCCGGTTAATCTGAGCGATGCTGCGTCGCTCGCGCCGGCCATCACTCGTTCGAGCGTCACCCCTTTGCGGCAACTGCGTCGTCCTGGATTCGCGTCCCAGCCGCCCACCACAAATCGTGGGAACTCCGGTGATCCATGGAAGGGGCGGCCGGTCCCTCCGTGCGGGATGACGCTCAACTCGCGGTCCGATAGTGCCGAGGAACAAAAGGACTACGCAATCAGAACCAACCATGACAATTCCAGACCACGAATCCATCATGTTGCCGCTACTCCGCTTGGCGGATGACGAGGAAGAGCATTCTCTCCGTGAAGCGATCGCGGTCTTGGGGACTGAATTTCGACTTACCAAAGAAGAGCAAAAGGAATTACTGCCAAGCGGCCGGCAGCCGACTTTCGATAACCGCATTGGCTGGGCTCGCACCTACATGAAAAAGCAGGCCTTTTGGAATCACCCCGGCGCGGCTATTTCCGTATTACGCCGCGCGGTCTCCGAGTCTTGCAGAAGAACCCGCCCGCGATGGATGTCTCTTTTCTGGAGCAATTCCCGGAATTCGTGGAGTTTCGTTCCCTTCGAAGAGAGGCAGGGCCGGCGGAGGCATTGGAGTCATCCAAGGAAACCCCGGAAGAGTCATTGGAAACCGCTTACCAAAAGGTCAGGCAGAATTTGGTGGCTGAACTCTTCCAAACCATGAAGAACTGTTCGCCCACGTTTTTTGAGCGCCTGATTGTGGACGTGCTCGTGAAGATAGGCTACGGCGGTACCCGGCAGGATGCAGGAAGAGCCGTAGGAAGAAGCGGCGATGACGGAATAGATGGCATCATCAAAGAAGACCGGCTTGTGCGGGCGTCAGTGTTCGCACCGCCTACAAATGGCTCAGGCGCTTTCGCGAGGAGGGCGAGGCCGGACCGATGTGGGTTGCGCCCGAAATCCGCCTTTTGGGCGGATTTCGGGGTGGAAAAAACCCCAAAACGGGGTGAAAAGGCTCCATCAAAAGCGGTCGAAAATCCGCTTTTCCACCCGGAAAAAGTCTTCCGGGGATGGGCAGGGGGGAATGCTAGGCGTTTTTCACCAGCCTGCTGGAGACATCCGAACCCTTGCCAGGCCGATTTTGCTCAGCCGTCATCGAGTATGAATCCGTCCGATCCCGATCGACATCGGGAACATCATGTTGGAGTTCCTGAAACGGAAGCCGGGCTCTGCGGGGAAGGCAGGAGCAGGTCCTGAAGCGAGGAGCGGTTTTCCAGCAGATTGGCCAGGGTGTAACGATTCAGGACCTCATGAAACGCCAAGGCCGCTTCGCGCAGCACCTGACGCAGCAGGCAAGCGGTGGTGATGCGGCAGGAGCAGGTGTGGGCGTCGAAGCATTCGGCGATGGCAAGATGAATCTCCATGTGCCGCACTACTTCGCCGAGGCCGATGGCTTGCGGCGGCCGGCCGAGCCGGATGCCGCCATGTTTGCCGCGCGTGCTTTCGAGGTAACCGGCGCTGGCCAGGCGATGCACCACCTTGACCAGATGGTTGTAGGAAATTCCGAACGCCTGGGCGATCTCCGGGATCGTCACCAGGCGCTGCTCGTGCATCCCCGCGTAGATCAGGACCCGGAGCGCATAGTCGGTACAGCGCGTGAGTTGCATCGCAAAAACCGTCCGACGCCGCCCTCTGCGTCATTCATAGGCGAAGGACACATACACGTGGTAGCCGAGCAGAATGAGAAGAACCGTGGACAGGGCCACGTGGGCGATCAGCCAGGCCTGGTTGAGCCACTTCTTCTGCAGGTTCAGCAGTTGCTGATGCAGGAGCCCCAGGGCGAACACGGCGAAGAAGGACAGGCTCAGGGCGAAGAGGTAGGCGTGGCCGAGTCTCACGGAGTGGACGTAGAACAGCAGCGGGGCGATCGTGCCCCAGCGTTTGTGCCGGGCCAGGGCGTGTCGCGCGGCGCCGGGTTCGCCCCGGGTCCGCTGCAGCGAGAGCCAGCACTGATGGCCGATGAACAGCACCAGCAACAGGCCGGTCATCTGTTTGTGCATCTCGTGCGTCTGTTGCTCGGCGAGCCACCCCCAGTACCAGCCCAGGCCGGTCTGGGCGAAGAACGCCGAAAGCAGGATCAGGCCGATCCAGAACCGGGCCTTGCCCGCCGGTCCGATCCGGCCAGGCCGCTCGCGGGACGCGATCGAGCTTTCCCCTCGGAAGAAGGCCGCTCCGAAGTGCTCGAAGGGAAGAAACGTTCTCATGGTGCGGAGACTCCTGCTTGGGTGCTGGCGATACCACCGGCCGGGATCGGGGGCGAGACCGCCGCGAAGAGGGCCTTCAGGGTGTCGGTCGAGGTTCTCCGTTCGACTTCGGCCATGAAGGTCGGGACGCTGGGCAGGCAATAGCAATCCTTGGGCCATTTGGAGCCGATTTCCGGCCGTCTGGCAAACCCCTCGGCCTTCTTCACATAGGCCGTATAAGCTTCCTGGAAGCCGCGGCGGAGGGCGGCGACGATCCGTAGCAACTCCTCGGTGGAAACGCTGGCCTCCGGATAGGACCAGGTGGTCGCCCCCATCACCTCGTGCAGCTTCCAGTCTTTTTTCGGGGAGTCCGGATGTTCGTTGTGGCAGCTCACGCAGGGCGAAGCCACCGCAGTGTCGGGATACATGGCGGTGTACAGCCCCGTGTCGGCGGCGAAGAAGAACTGCGGCGCCTGGGTCTCTTTGATCAGGTGGAACTTCTCCATCTGCGGGCCCTGGAAACGGTTGGCCGGGTTGATCGGGAAGTCGGAGCCGAGAAACAGACTCAGGCGCGCGGGGTCTTTTTCCAGATACACGGCCGTCGCCCGCAGGAACAGGGCGGGCAGGGGGCCGGCCTCCACGTCGGCGTCGCGCCAGTGCTCGTCGAACTTGAGACCGGCCGCCTTGCCGGCGCCAACGATGTCCTGGGTCCACAAGGCGCGCACGGCATCGTTTTCCGCTTCCACCAGGGTGAACAGGCGTTCGACGGGAATGGCAGGGCCCGCGAGGGCTTTCCCCGCCAAGGGCGGCGGGGCGCTCACGAACAGGTAAACCACCAGTGCCAAAAGCGCCAGGCTGGCAAGGACGAAGTGTCTAAGGTTCACGCAGGTCCTCCTTCTTGGCCGGATAACGCTTCTGTTGCGCGTAAGGAGAAGGCGCGCCGGCGAAATAATTGAACAGGGTTTCCGGCGGCAAGGCCTGCGCCACCACGGTGCGGGTTTTCATCACGTGATTGCCATGGAAATCGTGACATCCGAGGCAGCTTTGCCATTGCTTGAGAGTGATGAGGGTCTGGTGCGGGATGTCGAGCGGATCTTTCTTCAGCTTGGTGTCCTCGTGGCAGGTCGCGCAGTAGGTGACGCGATCGAGGGTCACCCGCCGGCCCTGGTGCTCGCGATGGCAGGAAGTGCACAGCTGCGGTTGCAGTTTTTCCCGTGCCTCGGCGAAGCGCGGCTCGACGAAACGGAAGACCGGGTGGCGGTCTTCGGGACGGTCGTGACACTCGATGCAGACCTCGTTGGTCACTTCGCGATAGACGAAATCCGCGGTCGTTTTCCGCAGTCCCAGGACATGGCGCACCCCGGCCTGGAGTTGTTGCCGGATCGTCCCCGGCGCGGGCCGGTGACAGCTCGCGCAGTGCAGGGTCTCGTGCCCGGTGTTCATGGGACCGCGCTCGTGCCAATGCTCGTCCCGCGGCAGCAGCAGACCGATCAGCGCTCCGGCGCCGAGCAACAGGCCCGCCGTGAAGCCCTGGTTCTGGCGTCTGCGGTGCTTGTGTCCTGCGGCTTTGGGAGGTGACATGTCTTGCATCCTCTTGTGCGGCGAATCCGGCGAGCCGGTTTGCTAAGCGCCTTTGCGCCCCGGGTGAAATACTCACGCGTCATGACGATCCCCGACAATGACGAAGTTCCCACTTTTTCGGACAAGAACCGGCGGGTGGAAGGTGGTGTCCACCTCAAGGCGGATGCGCCACGATCCTCTCGATCTGACGTCGATGAACCCACTGGTGGATACCGATGAAACAATGCCAGTCGTGCGCCGATAGCGGGCCGAACCACGGATGGCGATAGCGCGGATCATGCCCCAACGGTCCCAGACGATTGACGGTGCGTTCATAGGCCGAAATGCAGGAGCGGAATCGCGCCACGGCTTCCGCTTTGATCGTCGGGTCCGGTTTCAGGTCCTGGATCCGCTCCGAGGTGGTCGGGACATGACCGCTTTGTAGCAATTCCAGCAGGCCGGTGATCTTTTCGTTCACGATGCGAAGGTGATCCAGCACCATGTAGATCGACCAGCAGCGGCTGCTGTCCTCGATACCCAAGACGCGGTCGATGAGCACGGGGGTCGCGCCTCGTTCACTCGAAATGCTTTCCACGAGCCGCAGGATTCGTTCCGCCTCCCGGGTGAACCGGTGCATCGCTTGCGCTTGATTCGTGATTGCAAACTGGAGTTTCACGTACCAATGCACGAACTCCCGTTCGAGAGGCGGCAAGCCCGCTCCCGGCGGCTGCAATGTCGTGGATGAAGAATGATCCGGCATGGTGCATACTCCAAAAGCGATGTGGTTTTTGTAACACGAAGCGCCGCAATGAGATGTCCTCCGACGAGGGGACAAAACACGCATACCCGGAGGAAGGATGGCAGGGCGAACGAGGGTTTTGGCTCAGATCCGTCAGCTCTGCTGTCTGGGGCTCCCGAGCGAGATGGTGGTGCCGACCCTCCTGCGCACCGTTCATTTGGCGGTTCCCGCGACGTCTTGGACGTTTTTCTGGGTCGACGAAAACTGTCGCGTCGTAAACATGTACCAGTATCCGGTCACACCTGAGCTCACCGCCCTGTATGTGGCGGAGTTTTATGGCAAAAAGGAGCTGGAGGCCTGGCCGGGCGCCACGCAGGTCATGAAGACCGCTGCCGACGTGGACTGGACCCTACGGGAAGTGGATCGAAAGAAATTCTTCCGATCCGAGTTCTATGAGACCTGTTTACGCCCACGCGGGTCTTACGAACCCATCCATGCCGCCATTCGCGTCGAGGGCCGGCTGCGCGGTGTCTTGATGCTGGATCGCGGCTCCGGGGAGAAGCCGTTCATGGGCAGCGACCTGGCGCTTCTGGAACGGATCGTGCCCTATCTCCGCCATGCCTTGGAAAATCCACCAACGAGTGATCCGGCCTTGACGGACAGCGGCGAATTCGGATTGATGATTCTGGACCGCGCCGGGCGTCTGCAATTCCTTTGCCCCCGCGCGCGGCGGCTCTGGTTCTATGCCAATCACTCCCGAATCGCGCCCGACAGGAGGTCCCATGGGCAGGAGCGGAGCCTGTCCGAGGGGGTTGCCGGTTTGGCTCGGCGGCTGGCCGCCATCGCCGGCGGCCACGAAATGGCGCCGCCCGTGATCCATCACCGGAACGCGTGGGGACGGTTCGTGTTTCGGGCCTACTGGTTGGAGCAGGCCATAGCGGACCCGAGCGGGAGCCAGTCCGTCGTCGACACCTCGTCCACGGAAAGATCGCTGATCGGCGTCACCATACAGTACCAGGAACCACTGTCCCTAAAGCTTACGCGGGCCATGCAGGATTTGCCGCTGTCCGATCGGGAGAAGGCCGTCTGTCTGTTGTTGGCGCAAGGTCTGAGCCACTCGGCCATTGCCGGGCATTTGAATATTCGTCCGACCACCGTGAAAACCTATGTACGTCGAGTATACGAAAAACTCGGGGTCACCAAATCGGAAGATCTGCTGCGAAAATTGATTTCGATCGGTTTGCCGGGCTAGAAAAACTCCAAGCAATCCGCCACGGCAGGTGGAAAAATTCCGGGTCGGAAAGGAACGGACGGCGCCGGCGCGTGGTCGCCTTCCGCCCCGGATTTCCAGCCTGGCCCATCGATGGGTGATCCGGGTCTATCGGTGAACCGGAAGGAGCGGCTTTGCCCAACTCCGCAAGCCGAGGTTTCGGTATCCTGCGATCGGGATTATGCTCTCGGCTTTGTTTTTCGCCTGGACTCGATCATGTCGCTGACGGAATTCCTCGCCAACAGGATCCATCGTTACGGCCCTCGCCTTGCGGTGCAGTACCGGCCGCGTTATCGGACCGTGCGCTGGAGTTACGACGAACTGGGGATGCGGACGGAGAAGATTGCCGCGACGCTGGCCGAGCAAGGGGTGGGCTCCGGCGACCGGGTCTTCCTGTATGGGGAAAATTCGCCCCATTGGGTGGCGGGGTTCTTCGCGATCCGTGCCCGCGAGGCGGTGGCCGTACCGTTGAATCCGAAAAGTCCGCCCGAGCAGATCGATCGCATTCTCGCCGCGGCCGAGCCAAGCGCCGCTTTGCTCTCGGTCCGCTTGCCCTGGCTGGCGAGTCCGCTGCCACGGATCGGCCTCGAAACGGGGGTTCTCATACCCGGTGAGGGAAAAAAGACCTCCGCTCCCAACGCCGAGGTTCCGCCGCAACTCGCCGAGATCATCTACACCTCGGGGACCACCGGCGATCCCAAGGGCGTGATGCTGACCGAGGACAACCTGCTGACCGACCTCGAGGCCGTCATCCGGGCCGTGCCTTTGGCTGAGGACGATCACGTCCTCAGCCTGGTCCCGTTGTTTCACGTCTATGGGCAGATGACCAGCCTCCTCTGCCCCTTCGCCGCGGGCTGTGGCGTCACTTATCTGGCGACCCCGACCACGCGCGCCTTGCTCGACGCCCTTGCCCATACCCCGGCCACCCATCTGGTGGTGATTCCGGAAGTGCTCAAGACCATGATGGATCGCCTGGAGAGTCGCCTCGGACGGATCCCCGGGTTTCTGCGCGGCTATCTCCGCGACCGCATCCGCGCCCGCATTTCCAAGACCCTGCGCACCATTGTCTGCGGCGGTGCGCCACTCGACCCGGTCGTCGAGGAAAAATGGTGGACGTTGGGGTTCGAGGTGCTGCAGGGCTATGGTTTGACCGAGACCAGTCCGGTAGTGACCGCGAATACCCCCGCGGTCCACAAGTTCGGCTCGGTGGGCAAGCCTTTGGAAGGGGTGGAGGTCAAGATCGCTCCCGACGGGGAAATCCTCGTGCGCGGTCCGATCGTCATGGCGGGGTATTACCGCGACCCCGTGCGCACCTCAGCCGCGTTCACCGAGGACGGTTGGTTCCGGACCGACGACGGCGGGCGGATGGACGAGGACGGTTTTCTTTACGTATACGGCCGCAAGAAGTACATGATCCTGGGACCAGGGGGCGAAAACGTCTTTCCCGAAGACATCGAGGAAGTGCTGAATCGCCTTCCGGGTGTGGTCGACAGTGCGGTGGTGGGTCTCGAGCGGGCCGGCCGCGTGGTGATTCACGCCGTGTTGCTGTGCGATCCCGATTCGGCCGAGGCCCATGTCGCCGAGGCCAACCGCCGGTTGGCCCCGCACCAAAGGATCATGAGCTGGTCGGTATGGCCGGAAGCGGATTTCCCCCGTTCGGTCACGCGCAAGGTGAAGAAAGAAGATGTCTTGCGCAGGCTGCGGGAGGAACCCGAGGAAAAAATCCTCGGCGCCGCGCGGATCACGCCGTTCCGGCGCCTCCTCGCCGAGGTGACGAAGTGCGCGCCCGAACGGATTCACGACGAGGCGCGCCTGGTAGCCGATCTCGGTCTGGACTCGCTCCTTCGCATCGAATTGGTCGCTCGGCTCGAGGAGGAATTCAATGCCTCTTTGGAGGAGGCTGAGATCGGCCCGGCCACCACGGTGGCGGAACTCGAACGCCTCCTCGAGAAGCGCAAGGGGGAGCCTCCCCAATTGGTCCACTATCCGCGCTGGTCGCTCGCGCCCTGGGCCTGTGCCTTGCGCCCCGCCGCGCAGTGGCTGTTCCTGGAGTCGTGGATTTCGTTGTGTTGCAAGCTTCGGGTGGAGGGTTTCGACCATCTGGCGAGACTCGGAGGTCCTGCCATTTTCATGGCCAATCACCGCAGCTACCTGGATTCCGCGGTGGCCACCTTCGCCCTGCCCGAGGCGATCCGCTATCGCCTCGCCATCGCCGCGGCGATCGATGTGCTCTACCGCAAGTTTTTCTGGGCCGTGCCGATCGGGGAACTGGCGCTGAATTCGTTCCCGCTCGCCACGGGGGTCGGGGGAAACATCCGCCCGGGGCTCGAGTACATCGGGCATCTCTTGGATGATGGTTGGAACGTGCTGATCTTTCCCGAAGGTCAGATGAATCGCTCCGGTACCGGAATCCAACCGCTCAAAGGAGGGGCCGGCGTCATCGCCGTCGAGATGGGGGTTCCCGTGGTCCCGCTGATCGTCGATGGAACCGAACGGGTCATGCCGGCTGGAGCCATCGTGCCAAGACGGCGCGCCGTGGTGACCGTGCATCTCGGGGAACCCTTGCGGGCGGAGGAGGGTGAGAGCTACGCTGGCATGACCGCGCGCATCGAGGAGGCTTTGTGGCGGCTGCTGCGCAGCATTGACTCACCGGCTCCCTGATCGAGTCTCCGCCTGGCTCTGAAAATCCATCGAAGGTTCCCTCGTCTCGAAGCGCAACAGGGTCGCCCCCAGTCTTTTGGCGAGACTGTCGCCGCCTGCCTTCATGACTGCATGATGGTTCCAAATGAAGACGGGTTTGAGCGGCGCGGCGAGACGGTTCATCCAGGGTTTGGTGGTTCGTACCCGCCATTCGTGGTGGATCGAGGTGCCGAACTCGAGGTTACGAAAAATGCAGCGGCTGATCCCCTCGATCTCCCCGCTGGCCGCGCCCTCGATCAAACGGTACGGCCGGACCCGTGTGGCCCGGATGTCGAAGGTGAGGGTGTAGGGAAGCCGGGTGGTCCAAATGCACCGGTAGACGGCTCCGACCCCGGTACGTTCGCCCGGTTCCAGCCGGATGACGGCATCCACGTACCTCCACCAGGAAGGCCAGCGCTCGATATCGTAGGCGACCTCCCACACGGCTTGGAGAGGAGCGTCGATGACCCAGTGCGTATGAAGTACGTAAAGCGTCACTCTTGCCCCCGATGGGACGGCGGGATGACCGGATTGATGCAAACCTTGCCTGGTTTACTTCCTTCGGTTGCTGCTGCATCCCCCTCCGCTCCCGGCGGAGGGGTCCGGCCGTGTTGCGTTTCCACCGATCTTCCCCGTTGCGATCCCCACTCAAAAAAGCTACGAGGCGATCGAAACGGGTCAGGTGCTTTTTATCATCTCATCCCTCGCCACAAGTCCGTCGGGAACGGACTTGGACCGCGCAGCGGGCCCTGAAGGGGCGAACCCCAGGGAAGGGGGTTGAGCACAAATTCGCCGGGAGCGAATTTGGACGCACGCAGTGCGGCCCGCAGGGCGAACCCCAGGGAGGGGGTGAGCAAAGGACCCGACGCGATGACCGAACTCAATAACGGCGTCCGCCGCCACCGCCTCGTCTACCGCCACCGCCGCCGCCAAAGCCGCCTCCAAAGCCACCGCCACGCTTTTCCTGTGGACGGGCTTCGTTGACCGTTAAACTGCGTCCCTCTACCTCCTTGCCGTTGAGTGCGGCAATGGCGGCTTGCGCTTCCTTGTCGGTTCCCATTTCCACGAAACCGAACCCCTTGGATCGGCCGGTATCGCGATCCATGATCACCTGCGCCGATTTCACCGTCCCGTATGCCGCAAACATCCGCTCGAGATCGCTATCGCCAATACGATAGTCCAAATTACCGACATATAACTTGCTGCCCAATGGATAGACTCCCTAGTTGAGGCTCACGAAAAGCCGATCACAACAATAAAGCAAAAGCATCCCGATCAACAGGGGGGAAGGCAAAATTATTGTCTGTCGATGCGCATCGGCGGGGTGTCAGGGCCTTGACATCCATTGGGCGGGGAGCGCGATGGGAGTGACTTTTCTCTCAAACCCCCGTAAACTATGTCCACGTCGTAGGTTCAACCAATCGCCATACGGCTTCCTTTCCGGTCGTTTCAATCCCTACAATTCGTCTGCCTCGATTGGTGGCGCTCCTCGCGAGTGTCGGGCCGTCGCAGGAATCCATCTTCATGCCAAATCCATCCAATGTGCCGGGTCCGGCATTTGCCGACCTGGGTCTTTCTTCATCCTTGTTGCGCGCCATTTCCGATACGGGCTACGTTGCGCCGACGCCCATCCAGGCCAAGGCCATTCCCGTTGTCCTCGCCGGAGGCGATCTCTTGGCCGCGGCACAAACGGGCACCGGCAAGACCGCCGGTTTTACCCTGCCCATCCTTCAGCGTCTTGCGGCGAGCGGCGCCGAAGGCTGCAAGCCGGGCCGTCCGCGCTGTCTCGTTCTGGTACCTACCCGCGAACTGGCCGCCCAGGTGCGGGAATCGGTGACGACCTACGGCAAGTACCTGCCAGTCAAGTCCATGGTCTTGTTCGGCGGCGTGGGGATTCAACCGCAAATTCAGGCCTTGCGCCGCCGTATCGACCTCTTGGTGGCGACGCCCGGCCGCCTACTCGATCATTGCGGCCAGAAAACGGTCGACCTCTCGGGCGTGGAAATCCTCGTCCTCGACGAAGCGGATCGCATGCTCGACATGGGTTTCATCCCGGATATCCGTAAGATCCTCGCGCGTTTGCCAAAGGCGCGGCAGACCCTCCTGTTCTCGGCCACTTTCTCGGAGGAGATGCGGGCTTTCGCCGAAACGTTGCTGCATGAGCCGAGCCATGTCGAAGTCGCGCCGCGCAATGCCGCCGCCGATGCGATCGAGCAGACGGTGCACTTGGTCGCGCAGCAGCACAAGCGGGATCTCTTAAGCCATCTGATCCGCCATCACGATTGGCGGCAGGTACTGGTTTTCACGCGCACCAAGCAGGGCGCTAATCGACTCGCGGAAAAGCTGGCGCGGGATGGTATCACCGCAGCCGCGATTCATGGCAACAAGAGTCAGTCGGCCCGCACCCTGGCGCTGGCGCGATTCAAGGACGGCTCCTTACCCGTGCTGGTGGCGACCGACATCGCGGCCCGCGGTCTGGACATCGAGCGCCTGCCCCATGTGGTGAACTTCGAATTGCCGCACGTGCCGGAGGACTATGTGCACCGCATTGGCCGTACCGGTCGGGCGGGCGGTTCGGGGACCGCCGTGTCCCTGGTCGCGCAAGAGGAGATCCGATTGCTCCACAGCATCGAGCGGCTCCTCCGGCGTCCGATTCCGCGAGCGACGGCCGAGGGCTTCGTGCCGGCGGCGCGCCCGGAATCCGGTTCTCCGTCCGAGCGGCCATGGCGGTCCGCGGGTGGCGCCGAGGGGTCGGGATCGGATCGATCCACGTCCCATCCTCGCCCTTCCCGCTCATCTCTTGCTCGGCAGCCGAGGAGGGCGAGATCCAGGTAGAGGGGGCGCTCGCCCCCGCTGGTTCCGGTCACGGAGCGGATCAGAAGAGGTAGCCCGCATGCGGTGCTGCCTCGCGCCATGCTCGAGGCCGGAGGCAGGGCCGTCGGGTCAGGACGGCGCCTCCCTGGAAGCGAGGTAGCGTTGCTGCATGTCTTCGACGTGCGAGCCTTTCCAGTAAATCCTGCCGCAGTTTTCGCAGCGGTAAAATTCCTCGTAATAGAGCTTTGTCTTGGGTTCCAGTCGCTCCAGGATTTCCGCCTTGGGCACCGCCTGCAACAACCCGTTGCAGGCGAGACAACGGCGGAGCGGGCGGATCTGGCCGTAGAGATCGAAGCGACGCAGCACTTCCTCGACCTGTTCCTCGACTAGCACGGAGCGCACCCAGTAGCCGTGCGTGATCCTCCGCGCGAAGAGAAGGCGCCGGTCGCGCGTCAATACGATCCGGTGTTCGGCGGCTGCGATGTCGGCGATTTCCGCATCCTGGTAGCGGTTGCTGTAGAGTGCGTCGAAGCCCAGCATGCGCAAGCGGCGCGCCAGCTTGCCGAGGTTGACGTCGAGCACGAAGGCCGTCTTGCGCAGAGGGTGTTCCCGCAATCGTACCAATGGGGAGATGTCGAAGCTCTCGAATACCGGGTATACCGCCACCCGGTCCCCTTCCCGCAGCCGATAATCGAAACCGACCGATTCCCCGTTGACGAGGATCAGATCCACCTCGGTATGCGGTACGCCGAAGGCCTCGATTGGATCCTTGATGCCAGGATTCCCGCGGAAGCGATAAGTCAGCGTGCGCTTCCGTTGCGCCGGAGGCAGGAAGTCGTTCAGTTCTTCGTAAAAGCGGAATTCCGCCGTATGGAAGGGATTCATGGGCGGTGCCGACGGCGATGTCGGGCGATGATCCAGGCGTAGATCCCAAGATTGAGGGTCAAGGCCGAAAGCCCAAGCAGTACCTGGATACGAGGGGTCAGGCCGCTCGGGTAGATCAGCGAGACGAGATAGCGCTCGATGAAATCCCCCTCGTATCCGGCCTGCCCGGCGCGGGCGCGTAGCCATTGCTCCCACGGGGTTAGGGGACAGATCCAATGACGCAACTCGGCGACGACACCCCATGCGACCGCGCCCAGGTGGAACGCAAGCAGGCGCGGGAAGCGGGGGACCAGGAAACCTCCGAACAGCACGAACAGGATGAAGCCGAAGTGGATCAGAACGAGCAGGTCGGCGAGAAGGCCAAAAATCATCGGACAATCCGGCCGCGCCTCGTAGCCAAAGGATGGGTCGTGCGCGATCCCCGGGAAGCTTTATCGATACGATAAGGAATCACGATTTGACTTGCCGTGTCCATGCTTCCATTGTAAACAATGAAAGGCATCTGGCTGATTTTGTTTACCAAAAAGTGACAATTTGATTACAGAAGGTCATCGCGAAAAGATTCGATATGGCTCGTGGGTCTCGCCGAGCGCCTTCGGTCTTGGACGCATGAGGCCACCGGAAGATTCGCAATCGGGTAGGGTTCCCGAGGTCATGCGCCATGATATTCGCAAAAACGGGCAGCCAAATTGCATGGTTACTTTTCGGAGAGCCGTTTCTTTACATTCGCACGGAGGATAACCCATGTTGCTGAACAAAGTTACGTCGCATTTCACGCTCCCCGCCGTCGATCTGGCGTGGCCGGAGCTTGCGACCCGTGATGTGTTGTCGGGTTTGATTCTGGCGATGTTCGCCCTCCTGATGGTAGTGGAGATCCGCGCCGGCCGTGGCGTTCGCCACGATCGGACGGTTCGTGCGTCGTACCGCGCGAATCTCGCCACGTTCCTTTTCAACGACATTGCGATGTCGCTGCTTTCGGTGTCCTCGCTCCTGGCGATCGCCGATCGGTATGCGGACCATGGGGTGCTCGCCGAGGTCGAGAGTCCTTGGCTGCAAGGATTGCTCGGCTTCGTCCTGCTCGATTTGACGCTCTATTTCTGGCACTGGGCCAACCATCGCTTCCCGTGGTTGTGGATCTTCCACAAGGTGCATCACAGCGATCGCTCGATGAACGTGACGACAGCCTTTCGCTTACATGTCGGCGAAGTTTTGTTGACGATGGCAGTGAAAGCCCTGTTCGTGGTCGTGACCGGTATCAGCAGTACGCTCGTGCTGGTGAACGAGGCGATCATCACCCTGTTTGTGATGTTCCACCACCTCGATGTCTCGTTCCGCGGCGAGCGCCTGCTCGGACGCCTGTTGGTGGTGCCGCGCCTGCACCGTGCCCATCATTCGGCTTTGCGCGCGGAACATGATCGGAACTACGGCGCCGTGTTCTCGCTGTGGGACCGTCTCTTCGGGACCCTAGTCGAGATCGAACCGGACCGGGTCGGGCTGCGTTATGTGCGTGAGCAGGGTTTCCTGGAGTTGCTGAAGTTCGGCTTCGTCTATGCCTATCTGCCGAATCAGCAGACCTTGCGGGCCATGATCGCCGAGGCCGCCTATTTTCGGGCGGAGAAGCGAGGGTTCGCACCTGGTTTCGAACTGTTCGACTGGCTCGATGCCGAGAGGGAGATCACGGAGGCGATGTGAGGTTTCTAGGGGAGCGGGGAAACCCGGTTTCGGTATCCGTGGTTTGGAAGTCCGGCTGTGGAGAGAACGACTTTCCCGGGCTTCCGGCCCCCATTGCCGATACCTTCCCGCTCCCGGCGTCTCCTCGTGCAAAGGAAGGCGTTGACGAGCGATTTTCGCGCCGCGCACAATACCTCGGCGGGTCACGGCCCTCAACGAAGGGCCGGGAGCGGACTGCGAAAGCTTCGATCGCGACATGTTGTTACCGGGGGTAGCGTGTAATTCGCCAAGGGTGAAAGCCCGTGGGGGACGCTTGCCTGCGCCCGGTGCGGGCTTTGTGGGGTTGGGAGGCGACAATGTGACCCCGAATGCTGCACGGGTGAGCGCGAAACCTGGATGTGCGCGCCATGGAAAATGAAATTCTGGTTCGGCTCGGGGAACCGATCGCCTTTCTCTGGAATCCCCAGGAACGGATCTTCTGGCTGTATCTGGTCTCGGCGCTGGCTTTGGCGGTCTGGGTCTTCCGGCGTCAACCGGGGCGAAGGCGCAGGATTCGAGACTTCCTGCGCTATTGTTTTCCACGCAAGGTGTTTCTGTCGCCTTCCGCCCGCCTCGATTTCCGCTTCTTTATCGTCAATCGTTGGGTCTTCGGCTTTTTGTTCGCACCCTGCTTCGCCGGCTTGGGCAGGGCGACGGCGGCGACGGTGCGGAGGGGCCTGGAACATCTTTTTCCCGGCCTGGCCGGTCGGGTCGATCCCGATTTCCCGTGGATCGCTTTTTACACTTTCGCCAACGTCCTGGCGGTGGATCTTGCCCTGTTTCTGGCCCATTGGCTGCAGCACCGAAATCGTTTTCTTTGGGAGTTCCACAAGATCCACCACTCGGCGACGGTGCTCCACCCGGTCACGGTATACCGCATGCATCCGGTGGACGATTTGCTGGCCTTGGCGTTTTCTACGACCGCTTCCGCCACCGTCTACGCCGGGTTCGACTGGATCGCCACCTCCCCTTTGCACACGATCACCTTCGCTGGGGTGAACCTGTTGACGTTTCTATTCTATCTGCTGGGCTACAACCTGCGGCACTCGCATGTCTGGTTGAGTTACGGCCGGTTCTGGAGCCGGGTTTTCATCAGCCCGGCCCAGCATCAGATCCACCACAGTTCCCTGCCCCGGCATCGGGACCGCAACCTCGGTTTCCTGTTCGCATTCTGGGATCTCGCCGCCGGAACTTTGTACGTGCCCGAACGCCGGGAGCGTTTCTCCATGGGTCTCAGCGGGGGTGAGTCGGACGCCTACCGGAGTCTTGCCAGCCTGTATTTCCGGCCGTTCGCCCGGGGGCTGAAACAGGCCCGGTGGGCTACCGGGTTGACGATTTTCCTGCTGACGTTCCTCGCGGCCCGGGGGCTCGCGCACTACCGGTCAGCGGCGCCCTCCTCCGTGTTTTTGGAAGACCTGACCACCACGGAGGTGGCTGAGCTTTTGCAAAGTGGGTATCGCACCGTGCTCGTGCCGACCGCGGGCACGGAACAGAACGGTCCGCATCTCGTCCTGGGCAAACACCACCGCATCGTCCGCCATGCGGCAGAACGCATCGCGCGCGAATTGGGAAATACCCTGGTCGCGCCGGTGGTGGATTACGTCCCGGAAGGAAACGTCGATCCCCCGGACGGACACATGCGTTTTCCGGGAACCTTGACGGTTCCGGAAGCGGTCTTCGAAGAGGTGCTGGAAGCGGCCGCTCGCAGTCTCGCCGTGCACGGATTCACGACGATCGCTTTTCTGGGCGACAGCGGCGGGAACCAGCCCGGACAGGCGCGGGTGGCCGAGCGTTTGGGACGGGAATGGCAGGGCCGGGGCATCCGGGTGCTGCAGGTCTCGGATTACTATGCCGGCAACGGCCAGATCGAATGGCTGCGGGAGCACGGCTGGGACGTCGCGCAGGTCGGCACCCACGGTGGGATTCGGGACACCTCGGAACTCCTGTATGTGGACCCTGCCGCGGTTCGCCGCGTCTATCTGGAGGCGACGAATCCTCCGCAGCCGGGGATATCGGGAGAATACTGGCGGGCGTCGGCCTCCCTGGGGGAGGTCCTCCTGCGTCTGAAGATCCGGGCCGCGGTGACCCAAATCCGGAGCTTCGCCGGTGATCACCTCCCGCTCACGGAACCAGACTGAAGAACAGATAGGTCGCGAACAGCATCAGGTGCACCAGCCCCTGCAGCACGTTGGAACGTCCACTGCTGAAAGTCAGCAGGGCGATGAACAGGCTGGCGTAAAGCAAGGTCGGGTTGATGCCATCGATGCCCAGGATGAGGAAATGTTCCTGGAGGCTTGCCGCCACCAGGATGGTGGGGATGGTGAGACCGATGGTAGCGAGGGCCGATCCCAAACAGATGTTCACGGCGCGCTGCATCCGATCCGCCAGCGCAGCGCGGTAGGCGCCCAGTGCTTCCGGGAACAGCACCAGGCTGGCGATCACCACACCCCCGAGGGCCGCGGGCGCCCGGGTTCTCTCGATGGCGAGATCGATCGCCGCGCCGAGATGTTCGGCGAGCAGCACCACAGGAAGGAGCGCCAGAAGCAAACCCAGCGTGGCCGCCGCGAGTCCCCTGCGTTCCGGGGCGCGGTGGGGATCGACCGGGGCTGATTCCAAAGATGCCGGCCGATTCCCGTCGGTGGCCTCGCTCAGATGATCGAAGTAGGAGCGATGGCGGCCGGTCTGGATCCACAGGAAAAGCGCATACACCAGCAGGCAGAGGAGTCCCAGGAAGGCTTCCTGTTTGGGCGCCAGGGTCGGGCCTGGGGAAGACTGGGTGTAGTTGGGAAACACCAGCAGCATGAGCGACAAGGGTGCGATGAGATGCAGGAAGGACACGGCGCCGCGCAGGTTGAACTCCTGTTCGTAATTGACCCAACCGCCGGCCAGAAGCGACATCCCCACCATGCCGTTGAGCACGATCATCAAGGTGGCGAAGATGGTGTCGCGCAGCAGGGTGGGATTTTGCTCACCTTGCAGCATGACCGCCAGCATCAGGCTGGCTTCGATGATCGTGGCCGAAAGCGTCAATACCAGGGTGCCGCAAGGTTCGCGCAGGATCTCCGCGAGCCGGTCGGCATGATGGACCACGGCGAACACGCAGCCCAGCATGACGACGAAGATCAGGGCCGAGATGGCGGCGAGAAACAGTGGAGCATCGGTCGGGCCCAACTCATGACCGCTGGCCCACAGCATGGCCCACAGCCCCCAGCCGAGGACCACGAAGCCATGGCGGCGGAAGGGAGAAAAGATGCGGGATTGGATTGGCATCGAAAGCGCGACGGCTGCGTTCTTGGTCTTTTCGGGAAAGCATAGCACCGATCTCCACGAAAAGCGGACAGACCCGAGCTGGGGCGGGCAAGCCCTGGTTTCGGCGCGGTCCCGGCAGATGCGGTAGACTGCGTCCGCCGGGTGATCAGGCTCGGGAAGGATGGGGGAAACGAAAGATGTCATCGAACGATCGAATGCGTGCATTGCGCAACTGGCGCCTGCTCCTGGGAATGGGTTTTCTTCTCCTGGCGCGAACGGCAGCGAGTGTGGCCGCCGGGTTTCCTGCCAACGCGGAAGAACTCCTGAAAACCCTGGCGATCGAGGACGGGTCGGCTCTGGCCAAGGCCGAGATCGTTTCCTACGACGTCGAGGAGCCTACGGAAAAATCCCTGGCGGCGGGGCTTGCCATGTATCTCGAGGCTCCCTGGGAACGCGTGACGGCGCTCGTCGAGCAGGGGATCATGATCGCCGACGATCCCGATCTCCTCGCCATCGGCACGATTCCACCGAGCGCGGATCCGGAGGCTTTTTCCGGGGTGGTCTTCACGGAAGAGCAAGCCCATGAGGCGGAAAGACTTCTCTCCGTGGGCCCCGGTTCGGAGTTCAACCTGTCGGACTCGGAAATCGCCGGGTTCCGGGAGTTGCAGACGACCTTAGGTTCTGGCGCTGGAGAAGCTTTGCGCGAGGGGGTGGCGAAACAGTACCGCAAGCTGCTTCGGGAGCGCTTTCAGGCTTACCGGAACGCCGGTCTGAGCGGGATCGCCTCCTATGCGCGGGAGGGCGGTCAAGCCGTGGATGTCGGGGCCGAACTGCGCGTGTTCACCCAGCACAGCGAGGAACTCGCGCGTTTCTTTCCGGAGTTGCAGGCAGCCTTGCTGAAATATCCGGCCGCCATGCCGGCGGATGCCGTCAGCGTCTTCCGCTGGGTCAACCGCAAGACCGAGGGTCGCCCTACGTTCACCCTGACCCACCGTTTGCTTTTGCGTTCCGGCAGCGGCGCAGCATTCGTGCTGCGGGAGTATTACGTCGGGCATTCCTACAATTGCAGCCAGTTGACCTTGGGAATAGCGCCGTTTCAAAGTGGCAGCCTGGTGTTTTACAGCCACCGGGTGTCGACCGATCAGGTCGCGGGACTGGCCGGCGGGCTGCGCCATGCGATCGGCAGGAAGCAGTTGCGGGATACCATGTTGGCCCGCATGGAACGGCTTCGCTCGGCGCTGCAGGGCGGGCGCCGGTAGCTCGGCTCAGGGCCTCATCCGACCGGGTACGCTCCAGGTGAAGACGGAGCTGACGGCATAGTTCCACACGGCCCCGACCAGGACCCCGGCGAGCGCGGCCAGGACCCAGCGCTCCTGGTGGCTGTGGAACAGGTAGGCGGCGACGCCCACGTTGGAGGCGGCGCCGATGCTACAGATCAGGACGAAAGACAGCCATCCCCGCAGCCAGGCCCAGCCGCGCAGGCGGCGATCGCGATAGGTGAAGGCGTTGTTCAAGGCGAAGTTGCCCGTCATGGCGATCAAGGTCGCCCCCGTTTGGCTCACCAGGAAGTCCAACAGGTAGATCTTGAACAGCAGCCACAAGGCGGCGAAATGCACCAAGATGCCGATGCCCCCCACCGCGGAGAAGGCGATGAAACGGGTCGGCACGAAACGGCCCAGGGTCTTGTCGCACAGCATCCAGACAAATTCCAGTTGGACCTTGGGATCGAGCTTGCTTTCACCGAATTGCCGGGTGCGGAACCGGTAGGGTAGTTCGAGGATGCGCAAAGGTTCCGGCGTCGACGCAAGGATGTCGAGGAGGATCTTGAAACCGATGCCCGACAGCCGCTCGACGCAGTGGTCGAAGCAGCGCCGCCGCAACATGAAAAACCCACTCATGGGGTCGGTCAGCTCGGTTTTGAGGGTCCATCTGGCCACTCGTGCGGCCATGAGGCTCATCCGTTTCCGTTCCGCAGACCAATCCCCGGTGTCGCCGCCTTCGGCGTACCGGCTCGCGATCACGAGATCCGCGGCGTCGCTGCGGAGCGCGTCCAGCATCCGCGGCAACAGCGACTCATCGTGTTGCAGATCAGCATCCATCACCGCCAGAAGCGGCGCGCAGCTCGCGAGCATCCCCTCGATGCAAGCGGAAGCGAGGCCGCGGCGACCGACGCGCCGAATACAGCGCACCCGTGCATCGCGTTGCGCCAGGCTGCACACCTTGCGGAAGGTCTCGTCGGGCGAATCGTCATCGACGAAAATCACTTCCCATCTTACCCCGGGCAAGGCTGCGTCGAGGGCGGCCACCACGCGCTCGACGTTGTCCCGTTCGTTATAAGTCGGAACGATGATCGAAAGCTCGATGACGGAAGGCTGCATCGGGGTGTCTCCCTGTTCCGGGCGGCAAGATCGGGCCGGGAGGGTGCGACCGGATTCGGTCGGTGGGACGCTTTCCATACGGTTTCGATTGTAACCCCGTTCCAGCCTCCGGTCGCGGTTTGCCCATTGCCATCCGGGCTGCGCGCCGCAGTTTCTGGTGAGTTCGGATTCCGGAGGATTGCGAAGGAATCTCAAAAATTGATGAACAGCGATCCCATGAGAAGGTGATGCATGGTCTGGTTTTGTTGGTTGGCGTCTTCGATGTATTGGTTCAGGTAACCGATCTCGGCGCGGTAATTCGGGTCGAAGCTCCAGCCGAAGCCGAGAAAGGCACGGTTTTGATCGAAACCGGCCTGTCCACCCCACGGTGTGCTGTTGATGCGGACGAAGAACTCGTCCCAGGCGATCACACTGAGACGCGGTTCGAAACCGAGCGGTCGCAGGTAGCGGATCATCTGCCGCGGGCGGAAGCGTGGATCGTCGCCGCGGAGGAAATTGGTTTCAAACATGGTGCGAAACGTGAAGGTACCGAACTCCGTTGGCAGCACATAGCGGAAGGCGGGCCAAAGATCTTGTTGCGCGATGTAGGGTTTGCCGAGGTTCTGGGTGGGTAGAAAGGTATAACCCACCCAGACCGTCGCCCGGTCGCTCAAGGAATAGCCGAGCGCAGCGCGTGCCATGCCCTGATACCAGTGTTGCCAGTCGTCATCCCAGCGCGACTGCCCTTCCAACCAGAGCCGTCCGTTCGCGAGACCGGGATCCAGGAATTTCAGGCTGCCTTCGGCCACCACCTGGGCCCAACTCCCCCAGTCTGCGGTCAAGTCGGCACTGGCGTCGGGGATCGCGGCGGTGACCAGGACGGCCGCCAGAAGGATTGCGGAGCTTGGGGATCGAGTTTTCATGGGATTCTTCCTGTCGAGCCAAGCCAATGGAGGGGATGGAACGGTTGGGGGATCAGCTTTGGCGACTCGCGAGCAGGGAAGATGCCAATTCGGTCAATCAGAGGAAATCCAACAGGTTAGAGAGACGGCGTCGCCGTGATTTTGCTGGCGCTGGTGGTCATGGACCAAATCTGCCGTGGGGATGGCGGAAACCGCATCGACTGTGGGATCGATACCCCTGGTCGTCGGGCAACGCAGGGATTCCTTCGATTTCAAGGGGCGAGGACGGCGCAAATCTTTTCGTCCCGGCATTCGATCCGGTAAACGACCTGTTTGCCACAGCCTTCCACTCGTACCCGGTAGGCGCTGTACAGTTCGCCCAGCGGAGGGCCGGGTTCTTCGGCCTCGGTGACGATCGAAGCGCTCGTTCGCTCGCAGCGCAGGTCCGCGCGGGCACGCTCATTCGCGGTCCGGAGTGCGACGGCGGTATTTTCCGACAAGAGTTCCGCGTCACTGACACAGCCCGTCAGCAGCCATGCTAAGAGGGTGACGGAGCCGGTTCGCGGGTGGATTCTGCGATAGGGAAATCGGGTCGATCGCATGGTCGGCAGGCGAAGGAAGTTCCGGCGCAATTCTAGACGAGACCGCCATCCTTAGTAAAAAAAGAAACCGGCGCTCCCATATTTTCTGTTAGTCTGAAACCACGCTTTTTACCCGAACGGGTGGGTACCCCGCGCGCCGGTCGTGGCAGCGACTTGGCGCGCGGAGCGCATCGATTTTCCTTGGAATGTTTTCAGGTGAAAGACGATGAAGATTGCTCAGATCGCTCCCTTGTTCGAAAGTGTGCCACCCCGTACCTACGGGGGGACGGAGCGGGTAGTGCACTATCTGACGGAAGAATTGGTCCGGCAGGGACACCAGGTGACGCTGTTCGCCAGCGGTGATTCCCAAACCAGCGCCGAACTCTGGCCCACCATCCCCGAGGCCCTTCGGCTCGCCGGCGAACACCGCAGTCTATTGGCCTGGCATATGCTGCAATTGGACACGGTGGCTCGCACCGCGGCGGATTTCGATATCCTCCATTTCCACACCGATTTTTGGCACTTTCTCTTGTGGCGCCACATGGATCAGCCGCAGCTCACCACCTTGCATGGTCGGCTCGATTTTCCCGGTCTGCAACCGATTTTCGACCGCTTCCAGGACATGGCGGTGGTTTCCATCTCTCACCACCAGCGAGCGCCTTTGCCGAGGGCGCGTTGGGTCGGTACGGTTTACAACGGCTTGCCGGAGAATCAGTACCGGTTCCGCGCGCAGCCGGGAGATTACCTGGTGTTCCTCGGCCGGTTCTCGCCGGAGAAGGGGCCGGAGACGGCCATCGAGATCGCTATCCGGGCGGGAATTCCCCTCAAGATGGCAGCTCGTGTGCAATGGTTCGACCGACAGTATTTCGAACAGCGGATCAAGCCGAAGCTGCAGCATCCGGGAATCGAATACTTGGGCGAAGTGGATGAACGCGGCAAGAACGAATTGCTCGGCGGGGCCTTGGCCTTGCTCTTTCCGATCGATTGGCCGGAACCGTTCGGGCTGGTGATGATCGAGGCGATGGCATGCGGCACCCCGGTGATCGCCTACCCCCGCGGTGCGGTACCGGAAGTCATGCAGGACGGAGTCACCGGCTATATCGTCGATTCGGTGGAAGCCGCCGTCGGGGCGTTGGACCGTATCGAGGCGATCGACCGCGCCGCCTGTCGACGCCACTTCGAACAGCACTTCTCGGCCCGCCGCATGGCGGAAAGATACGTGCAGATCTATCGCCGCCTGCAATATGACACGCCCACTCGGGGCGCCGGTACCGGCGCCCACGCGCGTACCGCGGGAATCCGGCGCGCATCGCGTAAAGGAGTGCCGCACGAACGGTAGAAGAACCGTGGTCGAATCGCCCTTCTGCGGCGGCAGCCCCCGTGTATGAAGAAATCGAGAGTCTTTGAGTCATGGAGGACGCCATCCAGATCGGCAGTCAGTGGTACATCTCGGCCGTATCGCCGCGCGCTGACGACCGTGCCGGCGTATTGAAGGGGGGAGATACCTTCGCCGTGTTCGACTGGCACGGCGAGATCAGCCGTATCGGGCTCCGGGAGCAGGGTCTTTGCGGGGGAGGCGCGCTACAATCCCATGTCTTATCACAACGGTTCGGTCTGGCCGCACGACACCGCCTTGGCGGCGGCGGGCCTGGCGCGCTATGGCTTTCACAACGGGGCGCTGCAATTCCTGACCGGAATGTTCAACGCTTCGGAGTTCCTCGACTTGCACCGCTTGCCGGAACTCTTCTGCGGCTTCGATCGCTTGCCCGGCCAGGCGCCGACCCTGTACCCCGTGGCTTGCTCGCCGCAGGCATGGGCCAGCGGCGCCGTGTTCATGTTGTTGCAAGCCTGTTTGGGGATCGGTTTCTCCCAAGAGGCCCCGCACCTCCGCTTCCACCATCCGCGCCTGCCGGATTCCATAGGTCTGAGGTGGATCAAGGGCCTGAGCTATGGCGCCAACAGCGTGGACCTCGCGATTCGGCGCCACGGCAACGACGTGGCGATGCACATCGAACAGCGGCGCGAGGATCTCGACGTGGCGATCCTGATTTGACGACAGGACACCCGGGGAAAGGCGTCGGCGGGAAAGCGAGCGCGCCGTTCAGCCGAGGCGGGCGACGATCGCCTCCGCCATCTGCGCCGTCCCACAGGGGGATGCACCACCGAGATCCGGCGTCACCGACCGGCCTTCCCGAATCACTTCCCGCACGGCCCGTTCGATGCGGCGGGCTGCTTGCAGTTCGCCGAGATGTTCCAACATCATGCCTCCGGCCAGGATCATCGCAGTGGGATTGGCGATCCCCTTGTCGGCGATGTCAGGCGCACTACCGTGCACCGGTTCGAACAGGGCGGCATCGTCGCCGATGTTGGCGCCGGCGGTGAGTCCCAGGCCGCCGATCAGCCCGGCGGCGAGGTCCGACAGGATGTCACCGAACAGATTGGTGGTCACCAACACGTCGAAAGACTCCGGTCGCATCACCATCTGCATGGAACAGGCGTCAACAATGCGGTCTTCGAATTCGATGTCCGGGTAACTTTTCGCGATGTCGCGGCCGATCTCGAGGAACAGTCCCGAGGTGCATTTGAGGATATTGGCCTTGTGCACCAGGGTGACTTTCCGCCGCTGGGTCTTGCGGGCGTAATCGAAGGCATAGCGGATGATCCGCTCCGATCCTCTGCGCGTCACGACGGCGATGCTTTCGGCCGCGATTTTCTCCTCGTCGACTTTGATGAAATGCTCGACGCCGGCATAGAGCCCTTCCGTGTTTTCGCGTACCGTCACCAGATTGATGTTGCGAAACGGCGTATCGGCGCCCTCGAAGGAAATGGCCGGGCGTACGTTCGCATAGAGGTGGAAGGTTTGCCGTAAGGTGACATTGACGCTCCGATAGCCACCGCCGACCGGTGTCGTCAGTGGGCCCTTGAGGCAGATCCGGTTGGCCCGGATCGAGTCCAGGGTGGCATCGGGCAAGGGATTGCCGCATTTCTCCACGGCCGCCATACCGGCGATCTGTCGGTCCCAGGCGATCGGCACGCCGGTGGCCTCGATGACCTGGACGGCGGCATCGATGATCGATGGCCCAATGCCATCGCCGGGGATGAGGGTGATCTTGTACATCAACGGTTCCTTCTGGTGGATGGGGTGCGATGGGAGCCCAGTAAAACGATGGGCGCTTAGCATGCCAAACTGCGCCTGTTGGTGCAAAATGGACGCGACAGCCAGAAACGCACGGGGCGGTATGGACCGGATGAGCGCGGGTTCCTGACGGAGGATCCGTGGAGTCATACAGCGAAACCGACACCAGTTCGCCGGGAGCGAACCGGGACCGCAGAGCGGGCCGCGCAGGGGCGAGCCCCAGGGAGGGAGCGAATTTGGACGCACGAAGTGCGGCCCGCAGGGCGAACCCCAGGGAGGGGGTGAGCATTCGACCGGGCCTCGCGGTGATCCATGCTAACCGGGTGGAGGACTTGCGCGACCTGGTGGTGGACTGGCTGCGCCGACATCCCTTGCGCCCCCTCGAGACCGAGGTGGTCTGGGTGCAGAGCAATGGCATGACGCAGTGGCTGCAGCTGGCGTTGGCCGATTCCGGCGGGCTGGGCATCAGCGCCGCAATATCGCCGCAACTTCCGGCGCGTTTCCTGTGGTCTGCCTATCGCGCCGTGTTGGGGCCCGGGCAGGTACCGGAGGAATCCCCTTTCGACAAGGCGAAACTGGTCTGGCGGCTGTTCCGCTTGTTGCCGGAGTGCCTCGCCGACGATCGTTTCGCGCCCTTGCGGCATTTCCTGGACGGTTCCGGAGCGGAGGATGCCGCGGCTCGGAAGCGCTACCAATTGGCGCGGTCGCTGGCCGATCTGTTCGACCAGTATCAGGTCTATCGCGCCGATTGGCTGATGGATTGGGGCCGTGGTGAAGACCGGCTCGGCGACGGGCGGGGCGGTTTTGCCACCGTTCCCGCGGAGCAGGCGTGGCAACCCCGGTTGTGGAGGGAAATCCTCGCCGACCTGCCCGAGGACCAACGCCCGTTCCATCGCGCGGCATTGCACGAACGGTTTATCGAAGCCCTGGCGCGGGCCGACCAACGCGCCGAAGGGCTGCCGCGCCGGATCGTGGTATTCGGTATCTCCTCCCTGCCACAGCAGATGCTGCGCGCCCTGGCTGGTCTGGCGCGGTTTGTCCAAATCGTCCTGTGCGTGCACGATCCCTGTCGTCATTACTGGGCGGATCTCATCGAAGAGCGGGGGTTCTTCCGCTTCGTCGTTCCCGACGAATCAGCGGCCGGGGCGTCACCCTTCGACGCCAATCCACTCCTCGCGGCATGGGGAAAGCAGGGCCGTGATTACATCCGGTCGTTGGAGGTGTTCGACGACCGCATCGATCTTTTCGACGACTATGGCGAGGAGGGAAACAGGACTTTGCTGCAACAGGTGCAGCAGGCCATCCTCGAGCGGGAGCCACTGCCGGGGTGTCCGGAGAAGGCCGCGGTGGTACCGGCGGCGGACCGTTCGATCGTCTTCCACATCGCCCATAGTCCGCAACGCGAGGTCGAAATCCTCCACGACCACCTATTGGCGCTGTTCGCGGAAAGCGGCGAAGCTGCGCTGGCACCGCGTGACGTCATCGTCATGGTGCCCGACATCCACCGTTACGCCCCTTACATCCGTGCCGTGTTCGGGAGCATCGATGTGGGCGATCCACGCTATATTCCGTTCAGTTTGGCGGATCAGCGTGAACGGGGGCGCAATCCCTTGGCTCTCGCCGTGGAATGGCTGCTGCACCTGCCGGAAGCGCGCCTCACCGTGACCGAACTCTTGGATTTGTTGGAAGTTCCGGCCCTGCGACGGCGTTTCGGCATCGACGAGGAAGATTTGCCGAAACTCCACACCTGGATCGAAGGCTCCGGCATCCGCTGGGGTCTGCATGCGGAGCAGCGCTCGCGTCTGGGTTTGCCTCAGGGTTTCGAGCAGAACAGCTGGCGCTTCGGCTTGGCGCGCATGCTGTGGGGATATGCGGTGGGGAGGGGAGCGGCCTGGCAGGATCCGTCGGCCGGTGGGGAACGGGCGGGAGAGGGTCCGCAGCGGAGCCCCCACGGGGAAATCGAACCCTATGACGAGGTCGGCGGACTCGAGGCGGCCTTGGTCGGCCCATTGGCGGCCCTGTTCGAGACCTTGGATCGGCATTGGCGGATTCTCGCCGCCCCGGCGCAGCCTTGCGAATGGGGCGATCGGCTGCGCCGTTTGTTGGAAGATTTCTTCGCCCCCGAAGACGAGGAGGACCTGCTGATCCTGGAGCGGCTCTGGGAAAGTCTCGAACGCTGGGAGGATGCCTGTGTCGAGGCGCGTCTCAGCGAACCCTTGCCGCTCGTGGTGGTTCGCGAGGACTGGTTGGCGGGTCTCGACGAGCCGGGCTTGTCGCAGCGATTCCTCGCCGGCGGCGTGCATTTCTGTACCCTGTTGCCGATGCGGGCCATCCCTTTCCCGGTAGTGTGCCTGATGGGCATGAACGATGGGGATTATCCGCGCAGCCAGCCGCCTTTGGATTTCGATCTGATGGCGGGGAATCCGCGTCCCGGCGACCGCTCGCGCCGAGAAGACGACCGCTATCTGTTCCTGGAGGCGCTGCTCTCGGCTCGGCGGCAATTGTATGTGAGCTGGGTGGGGCGTAGCGTGCAGGACAACGGCGAGTGTCCACCCTCGGTGCTGGTGGCGCAGCTCCGCGAGTATCTCGCCGCCGGTTGGCGGGCGGAGGAAAGCGATGATTCCCTGCAACCGTGCGGTTCAGATCCACTCCCAGCGAACGGGTCGCAAGATCCGGGGCAGATCTTGCTGCGGCGACTCACCGTGGAACACCCGTTGCAGCCGTTCAGCCCGCGCTATTTCCTCGGGCCTTCGGCTTGCGGGCACGACCCGCGGCTGTTCACCTACGCCCATGAATGGCGCGGCATCCACGACGGAGGGAAAACCGCCACGGAGCCCGCACCCCTGCCGCCGATCGAGCGCGACGCGCCTTTGAGCCTAAAGATCCTAGCAGGTTTTCTGCGGCGGCCGGTGCAATCTTTTTTTACCGAACGTCTGCGCGTCCGCTTCGACGAGGAACATGCTCCCGCCGAGGATCTCGAACCTTTCGCCTTCGACGGCCTGCAGCGATTCCGCCTTGGCAGCGAGCTGCTGGACTCCTTGGCCCAAGCCGATGCCGATTGGGAGGAGGTGACTGCGGAATGTGTGGCGCGTCAGCGGCGGCGGGGTGAACTGCCGATGGGCGCTTTCGCAGAAAAGGCGATGGCCGAATACCTCGTACCCGCCCGTGCGACCTGGCAGAGGGCGCAGGAATTGTGGCGGGAGTGGCAACGGGTCACCGGGCCGGTGGAACTGCGCTTGCAATTTTCCCTGCCGGACGGTCCGACGCTGCTTCTCGAAGATTGGCTTGGTGGTCTCCGCAGCGACGGCAGGGGCCGGTTGGCGTGGATCGGGCTGCGGCCGCAACCGGTGCGTCAGGGCAACAACGTGAAATGGCAGGTGTTGGTCGAACCCTGGGTCTCCCACCTTGCCGCCTGTGCCGCCGGGATCGAGCTTTGGAGCTTCCTGGTTGGGCCGGAGGCGAGCTTCCGTTTCCCGCCGGTGCCGTCGGAGTTGGCGCGCGCCCGGCTCGATACCTTGGTGGCAGCCTGGGATGCGGGGATGCGTTGGCCGTTGCCGCTGGCGTGCAAGACCGCTTTCGTCTGGCTGAGCAAGGCCGATGATCCGGACGCGGCGCTCCGGGCCGCACGGCAGACCTATGAGGGGGACTCCGAGCGTTTCGGCGGCGAGGTGCAGGAAGATTCGTATCTGACCCGCGCCTATCCGGATTTCGCCCGTTTGACCGCGCCTCCGTCCATGACGGGATTGGAAGGCTTCCCCGACGGGGCGAAGATTCAGGCCGACCGACCGGCAGGGGGGCTCGGATTTTTCGATTGGGCGCGCCTCCTCTATCGCCCATTGTTTGAATCGGTGGGGCCTGAAGGGGTGAGTCGATGATCGCGGCCGAACCCTTGGACCCGCTGCGGTTCCCCTTGTTCGGCACCCGCCTGATCGAGGCCAGCGCCGGAACCGGCAAGACCTATGCCATCGCCGCGCTCTATGTGCGGCTGGTGCTGGGCCACGGCGGACCGCAAGGGTTTCCGTACGAGCGTCCGTTGCTTCCCCCGGAAATCCTGGTGGTGACCTTCACCGAAGCGGCCACGCGGGAACTGCGGGAGCGAATCCGCGAGCGCCTGGCAGAAGCGGCGCGCTGCTTCCGCGGTCGCAGTCAGACGAAGGACGAGTTCCTGCGGGCCCTCCTCGGCGAGTACGCCGAACCGAAATGGGGGATCTGCGCCCGCAAGCTGGAGCTGGCCGTCGAGTGGATGGACGAGGCCGCCATCCACACCATCCACGGTTGGTGCGGGCGGATGCTGCGTCAACATGCCTTCGACAGCGGCAGTCTGTTCGACCTGCAGGTGGATGCGGCCGATACCGAGTTGTTCGCCGAGGTCGTCCGTGACTATTGGCGAAGATTCTTCTACCCATTGGACGAGACGGCGGTGCGGGCGATCGGCCGCGTAGCCCGTGACCCTGCAGATCTCCTGGTTCGCCTCCGAGACTTGCCGACCCCGGAACGGGCCGAGTGGCGCATGGGGGATACCCGGATCGAGACCTCGCACGGTCCTCGAGAACTCCTTGCCGAGTGGCTGGCGTGGGAACGACGCAGGACGGAGCTCGAAACCTCGGCGCGTGCCTGCTGGAGGAAGGCCAGGGGCGAGATCGAGGTCGTGCTGCGCGAAGCCTTGCGGGACGGGGTACTCAACGGCAGCAAGTACCGCAACCTGGAGAACCGCTTGCAGGCCCTGGGCGACTGGGCCGAAGCGGCGGACGAGTGTAAACCGGAATGGCTGCGGGATTTCGCCCAGCGACGCATTCGCACCAACGCGGGGAAGGAAGCACCGCGCCATGCGGCCTTCGAACGACTCGAGGTTCTGGCGGATCACCTCGAAACCGAGCCCGTCTTCGAGGCCGCCTTGCTCCATCACGCGGCATCCTGGGTGGGAAAGCGCTATGCCGAAGAGAAGCTGCGCCGCACCCGGATGGACTTCGACGATCTGGTGCTGCTGCTCGACGAGGCGCTGCGGGGTGACAACGGGGAACGCCTGGCGCGGATCCTGCGCAGCCAGTTTCCGGTCGCCCTGATCGACGAATTCCAGGACACCGATCCGTTGCAATACCGGATCTTCGACTCCGTCTATCGGGTCGAGCAGGAACGTCGCGACGCGGGCCTGTTCTTGATCGGGGATCCCAAGCAGTCGATCTATTCGTTTCGCGGTGCCGACATCCACACCTATCTCCGGGCGAAACGGCAGACCACGGGGCGTCATTACACCTTGCCCTGCAATTTCCGCTCGACCGAATCCTATGTCGAGGCCGTGAACCGGCTGTTCCAACATGCCGGGCAACATCCGCGAGGGGCGTTCCGCTTCCGTTCCGGCGGCGGTGCCGATCCGCTGCCCTTTCTGCCGGTAAAGGCGCAGGGACGGTCGGAGTTCCTGGAAGTGGACGGAATCCCCCAACCGGCCCTCGTCCTCTGGCATCTCGACGCCCCCGAACCGCTCGCCAAGGGGGTGTATTCTGCGGCCATGGCGCAGGCGACCGCCTCCGAAGTGGTGCGCCTCTTGAACCTGGGGCGCGCCGGGCGGGCCGGCTTCCGCCGGGACGGCGCACTGTCGCCGCTGCTTCCTTCCGATCTCGCCATCCTCGTGCGCGACCGGCGCGAAGCGGCGGAGATTCGCGCCGCATTGGCGGCAAGGCGGGTGCCCTCGGTCTACCTGTCCGACCGTCAGTCGGTGTATGCGAGTCCCGAGGCCCGCGACTTGCTGCTGTGGCTTCGGGCCTGCGCCGAGCCGGGCCGGGACCGCTTGCTGCGGGCGGCGCTCGCTACCACGACCTTGGCCCTGGACTACGTGCGCCTGGACGCGCTCCAGCGGGACGAGGCGCTGTGGGAGAGGGAGGTGCAGAGGTTCTACGAGTTTCGCCGCATCTGGCGCACCCAGGGGGTGTTGCCGATGTTGCGTCGTTTGTTGTTGGAGTTCGGCGTGCCGGCGCGCCTGTTGCTGCTTCCGAATGGCGAACGCGCCCTCACCAACCTGCTCCATCTCAGCGAATTGCTGCAGACGGCGAGTGTCCGCCTGGATGGCGAGGCGGCGCTGATCCGCCATCTCGCCGAGGCCATGCTCGATGAAGGCGACACCCCCGAAGAACATATCATTCGCCTGGAGAGCGATGCCGAGCGGGTGAAGATCGTGACCATCCACAAGTCGAAGGGGCTGGAGTACCCGCTGGTGTTTCTCCCCTTCGCCTGTTCTTTCCGGGACACCGTCGGCCGATCCCGATATTGCCGGTTCCACGATACGGAAGGTCGCCTGATGGTGGACCTGGCGGTAACGGAAGAAGCGAAACGGCAGGCAGACGAAGAACGTTTGCAGGAGGAGTTGCGGCTCCTCTACGTGGCACTGACGCGAGCGCGCCATGCCTGTTGGCTGGGAATCGCACCGGTCAAGGTCGGGCCAGGCGCGGACTGCCAGCTCCACCGGAGTGCCGTGGGCCACGTGTTGGCCGGCGGCAGCCCCATCGAGGCAGGGGAGATCGAAGAACGACTGCGCAAGCTCGGAGGAGAGTGCCGGTCCATCGCGGTTCGGCCTTTGCCGGAAGCGAACCCAAGTTGCTATGAACCGCCGGCGGAGACGGGGGAGCTCGGGCCGGCAAGGCGCTTCGACTCACCCCCCCGTGAACGCTGGTGGATCGCCAGCTACAGCGCGCTGCGCTGGGACCTGGCCGGAGACGGGCTGGAATCGTACACCGCGGAGCCGGGGCCGGCGCTGCGTCTGCTTCCGGGCCGCGAGGCGTGGCAGGAAACGGCGCGGCAGGCCCATCTGGCGGAAGCATGCGAGGAAGCGGAGGGTCCGGGACACCCCGCAACTTCGGACGGCGCGCCTTGGCACCGGTTCCCTCGCGGTCCGCGGCCGGGGATCTTCCTGCACGGGCTGTTGGAATGGGCGGCCCGAACCGGGTTCGCGCGCGTCAGCCGGGATCGGGTATTACGGGAGGATACCGTGGCCCGCCGCTGCCGCAGACGCGGTTTGGGATGGTGGGGCGAACCCGTGAGCGATTGGCTTGCGCGCCTTCTTACCGTGGGATTGCCTCTGCCATCGGGTTCTCTCGCCTTGTGCGAGCTCGATCCCGACAAGTGTCAAGTGGAGATGGAGTTTTGGTTCGCCGCGCAGCGGGTGGACACCCTGCCGCTCGACCGCCTGGTTCGCGAACATACCCTGGACGGCGAAGCGCGGCCGCTGCTTTCCCCCGAACGGCTGCACGGGATGTTCAAAGGCTTCGTCGATCTGGTGTTCGAACACGGGGGGAGGTATTACGTCGCCGATTACAAGTCGAATTGGTTGGGGCCCGATGACCAGTCCTACACGGCCCCGGCGATGCGTGCGGCGATCCTGGAGAAACGTTACGACCTCCAGTACGTACTCTATCTCCTGGCGCTGCATCGGCTGCTCAAGGCGCGCTTGGCCGATTACGACTACGATCGTCACGTCGGTGGCGCAGTTTATTGGTTTTTGCGCGGGATCGAGGCGCCCGGCAGAGGGGTGTTCGTGGAAAAACCGCCCCGTCGCTTGCTGGAAACCCTGGACCGCTGGTTCGACGGGGTGGCGGAGGGGGGCGATGCTCGCTAGCGCCGGCGGCGGGCGAAGGGGGGAAATCCTCTCCCTGCTCGATTCCTGGGCTGAACACGGCTGGCTGCGCCTCCTGGATCGCGCCTTCGCGTGTTTCCTCGCCGGCTTGGACCCTGCGGCCGAGCCCGATGTCCTGCTTGCAGCGGCCCTGGTCAGCCACCAACTCGGGCGGGGCCACGTCTGTTTGGACCTCGCCGCTACTTTGGAGGATCCGGACGGCACCTTGTCGCTGCCGCCGGAGGGGGATACCGGTATGGTGCGTCTGCCGCCGCCCTCCACGCTGTTGCAGGGGATCGATCTGTCTGCCTGGCGGCGGGCACTCCGTGCTTCGCCCCTGGTCGGCGATGGACCGGGTTCGAGTCCCCTGGTCCTGGCCGGCCCGAGGCTCTACTTGCGCCGGTATTGGCGTTACGAACAGGAGGTGATCGCAGCCCTCCGGGAGCGCCGGGCGCGCCCGATCCCGGAGGCTCCGGAATGGGAAGCAACCCTGCGGGTCCGGCTGGACGAACTGTTTCCCTCGGGTGCCAGCGCCCAGGGTGAACCGGACTGGCAGAAAGTCGCCTGCGCATTCGCGGCCTGCAGGGATTTCACCGTCATCACCGGCGGCCCCGGTACCGGCAAGACCACCACCGTGGTCAAACTGCTTGCGCTCCTGCAAGGTCTCGCCCTCGCTGAGGGGAGAACCCTCAGGATTCATTTGGCCGCCCCCACCGGCAAGGCGGCGGCGCGGATCGGTGAGTCCATCTCCCGAGCCCTCGCCCAATTGCCGGAGCGCTTGCGCGACGGCGTTCCCAGGGAAGCCGTCACCCTCCATCGGCTGCTCGGCAGCCGGCCGGGCAGCCGTCATTTCCGCCATCACGCGGACAATCCCCTGCACGCCGATGTGGTGGTGGTCGATGAGGCATCGATGATCGATCTGGAGATGATGGCGGCTCTGCTCGCGGCCCTGCGTGCGGAGACGCGGCTGATCCTGCTGGGCGACAAAGACCAACTCGCCTCGGTCGAGGCGGGTTCGGTGCTGGGGGACTTGTGTCGGAGCGCGTCCGGGTGCACGGGTGGGGCCGGTCCGGTCGGCTTCGTGGAAAAGCTTGCCCGCATCACGGGTGCGGATCGGAACCAGCTCGCCGCACAGGCCGATCTTCTCGCCCACCACACGGTCATGCTCACGGTCAGCCACCGTTTCGGCGGCGAGAGCGGGATCGGTCGTCTGGCGAGGGCCGTCCACGGCGGCTCGATCGAAGAAGCCCGCGAAATCTTGTGCAACGGGGGGCGTTGCCGTGACGTCGCCGTGATCCCGCTGGGGGGAGCGGAGGATGGCCTCTTGGAGCGCCTTGCGGTGGGCGGCGGAGGGGGAATGTTCCCCGACGGGTCGGAACCCGCCTTGGGTTATCGCCACTATCTCGAGCTTCTTCGCCGAACGCGGCCGCCACATGCGGCCGATCCCGAAGAATTCGCGGACTGGGCTCGCGCCGTGCTCACCGCCTTCCAGCAATTCCAACTGTTGTGTGCCTTGCGCGCCGGACCCTGGGGCGTCGCCGGGCTCAACGCGCGCATCGCTTCCGCCCTGCGGCGCGAAGGTTGGATCGAAAGAGAAGAAGGGTGGTATGAAGGACGGCCGGTGTTGGTCACCCACAACGACTACGATCTGGGTCTCATGAATGGGGATATCGGCATCGCCCTGCGCTGGCCCGCACCGCTCGCATCCTTCGAGAGGGAGATTGGCGCGGACCGGCATCGTCCCCGCAAGGACCGGGGCCAGCGCCTGCGGGTCGCCTTCCTCTTGCCGAATGGCGTACTCAAGACCGTCTTGCCCAGTCGCCTCACCGCCATCGAAACCGTGTACGCGATGACCGTGCACAAGTCGCAGGGTTCCGAATTCAACCACGTGGCCTTGGTGTTGCCGGACGCTCCCAACCCCATCCTCACGCGCGAGCTGGTGTATACCGGGATCACCCGCGCCAGGCGCTGGCTCAGCCTGCTGTTGCCGAATCCGGAGGTTTTCGATCGCGCCTTGGCGACCCGGGTGCGGCGGGCGAGCGGTTTGGCCGAGCTTGCGGCAGGGCCGGGAACCGGCGACGGACCCGGCAGCGACTCCATTGGGCAAACAAACCCGGGCAGCTTGGGATAGAATTTCTGGCGCGCACGGTACGGACAGTACCCGCTTTTTCGTGAACTACCCTGGTAGGACCTTGGATCAATGAGGGAAGAGCATGACCGACAGCACGGCCAGAGTTTGGGAAAACGTTACTAGCCCTTTTTGCGGGATCGCCTCGGATGATCTGAAAATCGAGGTTTCGGATGCGACCGTGCGGGTCCTGGAGAACGGCGACGCGGTGACCCGCCCGGGCTTCGAGCAGCCGGTCGGGGATCCCTCGCCGCGCGTTGGGGGCCGACCGGCAAGCCGCGCCGAAGCGGTACGACGGGCGGCGGAAATCCTCCGAGAGGCCCGTCTGCCGGTATTCAGCGGTTTCGGTACCGACGTCGACGACACGCGGGCCGCCATCGCCCTCATCGACAGGACGCGGGGCGTCTTCGATCAGATGCGAGCGGAAGCGGGTTTGCGCAACCTCCTGGTGCTGGCCGACTCCGGCTGGGTCGCCACCACCCTGGGCGAACTCAAGAACCGGGTGGATGTGCTGCTGGTGTTCGGCAGCGACGTCGAAGCCGGTTTTCCGCGGTTTTTCGAGCGTTTCGTCTGGCCGCAGGAAACCCTGTTCGGTCAAGATCCGGCGCAGCGTGAAGTCATCTTCTTGGGACGTGCGCCGAGCGGAACCGCGGCGGTGGCGCCGGATGGCCGGCCACCCCGGGTGGTCGAATGTGTCACCGAGAACCTGCCCGCGGTGGCCGCGACCTTGGCGGCGCTGGCGCGAGGGGCGTCCTTGCAGGCGGACCAAGTCGCCGGGATCCCCTTGTCGGTCTTGCGGGAGATCGTCGAGCGGCTGCGGCAGGCGCGCTACAGTGTCGTGACCTGGGTGGCGGGACAGTTGGATTTTCCCCACGCCGATCTCGCGGTGCAGCAGATTTGCCAGATGGTGGAATGGCTGAATCGGGAAACTCGCGCGAGCATCTTGCCTCTCGGTGGCCAGGACGGTGACCGAACCGCGAGTCAGGTCTGCGCCTGGCTCACCGGTTATCCCACCCGTATCAGCTTTGCCCGCGGTTATCCCGAGTACAATCCCTGCCTCAACGATACCACCCGCTTGTTGCGGGACGGCGAGGCGGATGTGCTGGTCTGGGTCTCCAGCCTCTCGCTCGCACCGCCCCCGGTCGCCGAGGTTCCCACGGTGGTGATCGGTCGTTCCGGCATGCAATTCGAGAGGGAGCCGGAAGTCTTCATCCCGGTGGGCGTGCCGGGCATCGACCATTCCGGCCATGCGTTCCGCTGTGACAACGTCGTGGCCCTGCCGCTCTATCGGCTGCGCGACATCGGTCTGCCCAAGGCGTCCGAGGTGCTGCGGGACATCGAGCAGGCCCTGTAACCGCGGGGGCCAACTCCAGGGATGGGGTGAGCACAAATTCGCCGGGAGCGAATTTGGACGCACGCAGTGCGGCCCGCAGGGCGAACCCCAGGGAGGGGGTGAGCACACGGTACCGGTTCGTCCCTTGACCATTCCGCCCGTGCCGCAAACCCGGCAGCGGGCTTCCGCTTTAGTGTTCGTCTTCCTCTTCGCCCCCGTCCGTTTCGCTCCGGGCGGGGCGGGAATCCGCCCGTCTTCGCTTGATCGGGGGCTCTGCACCGCAAGGCTGGAAAAAGCGAAGGCACTTGTAGTATAAGTCGCACACGGCCATTATCGCGGGAAAGGAATCGGACTGTTTCGGCAGAGGCTCCTGCGTGGACCCGGAATGTCGCATGCGGGTGGTGCGGCAAACATCCCTCACGACGCTTTCCCGGCGTTCGGCGAAGATCCCGTCATCCCCGCTCTGCCCTGCTTGCGGCGAGGTCGAGCGGTTCGCGGAGTCATGGTGCCCGAAGGCGAGGAAATCTCGGTATTGGCCAAAAGACGGAAGGCCCGCTTTTGCCCCACGACTCGAAGCGAGGAGGAATGCCATGGGCGAAGAAGAAGGTATTGCCACGGTCAAGAACGCGGTTTGCACGTTTTGTGGCTGTGTTTGCGACGACATCGAGCTCACCGTCGACCGCAAGGCCGGCAGGATCACCAAAGCGGTGAGCGCCTGCCAACTCGGGCGGGCATGGTTTCTGGAACATCGCCACGAGGATCACCCGGTGGCATTGCTCGATGGCCGGGAAGCCCCCCTGGAGGAGGCCGTCGATGCGGCGGCGCGGATTCTGGTGGAAGCGAAATTTCCGCTGATCTACGGGCTCAGCGATACCACCTGCGAAGCACAACGGGAGGCGGTAGCCATCGCCGATTACATCGACGGCAACATCGATACCACTTCCTCCGTTTGTCACGGACCTTCCGGAATGGCCTTCCAAGGAGTCGGCGAAAGCACCGCCAGTCTCGGCGAGATCAAGAATCGGGCGGATTTCGTGATGTATTGGGGCGGCAATCCCGCCGAGGCGCATCCCCGCCATTTCACGCGCTATTCGGTCAATCCGACCGGACTGCACATCCCGCACGGTCAGGACGATCGCACTTTGGTGGTGGTCGACGTCCGTCCCACGCAAAGCACGCATCAGGCCGACCTCTTCGTCAAGGTGAAGCCGGGCGCCGATTTCGAGTTGTTGTGGGCCCTCCGGGCGCTGGTCCGCGACCGCCCGCTGGATGCCTCCATCGAGGAACGCACCGGGGTTCCCTTGCCCATCCTGCGCGAATTGGTCGAGAAAATGAAAAACTGCCGCTTCGGGGTGATCTTCTTCGGCATGGGGCTGACCATGACGCGCGGCCGCCATTTCAACATCGGCGCGCTGCTGGCGCTGGTCACCGACCTCAACCAATTCACCCATTTCGTCGCCAATCCGGTGCGTGGCCACGGCAATGTCACCGGCGCCGACAACGTGGTTTCCTGGCAGACTGGGTATCCCTTCGGGGTCAATTTCAATCGTGGCTACCCGCGTTTCAATCCGGGTGAATTTACCGCCTCGGACATCCTGGCGCGGGGCGAGGCCGACGCTTTGTGCGTGATCGCCTCGGATCCCGCCGCCAACTTTTCGCGTAAGGCCATCGAGCACATCAAGAAGATCCCGGTGATCGTGCTCGATCCCAAGCCCACGGTGACCAGTAGCCTGGCGAAGGTCGCTTTCTTCACCGCCCCTTACGGCATCAGCGCACCCGGAACGGTGTATCGCATGGACAACGTGGCATTGAGTCTGCGACCGGCGTTCGCGTCCCCGTATCCGAGCGATGAAGAGGTTCTGCGGGCGATCAAAGAACGCGTGCTCGAACTGCGCGGACTCAAGTCGCCGGAGGCGATGCATTGATGCGCACCTTCCTTGGCGCGCCCCCTTCGGGCGCACCGTGTGCGTCCCATTTCGCTCCCGGTGAAATGGCGAAGCCGGCGCGGCGGGAAGCGACTGGTGAGGAAATCCGGACGAAAGAAATAAGGTAGATTCCATGGGCTCTCGACTGCGTATCGTAAACGGCAAGGTCTACGACCCCATCAACCAGATCGACGGGCTCGTGCGGGATCTTTGCATCGAGGATGGCAAGATCGTCGACAGCGTGCCGCCGGACGCCCCATGTCTCGATGCCCACGGCATGGTGGTGATGCCCGGGGGGGTGGACATCCACTGCCACATCGCTGGGCACAAGGTCAACATGGCGCGGAAATTCCTACCCGAGGATCATCGTCGCGACGTCCACCCACGGGTGAAGGACCTGCGCTCCGGTACCGGCGGCATCGTCCCGTCCACCTTCACCACCGGTTATCGTTACGCCACCCTGGGGTACACCACGGCCATGGAGGCCGCGGTGCCGCCGTTGGGTGCCCGCCACGTGCTGGAGGAGTTTCACGATACCCCGGTCATCGACAAAGGCTTTTACGTGCTCCTCGCCAATAACGTGTGCTTGAACCAATTGCTCGAACAAAAGCGCATGGAGGAATTCCGGGCGGCGGTGGCCTGGTGGCTGAACGCTACCAAGGCCTATGCCATCAAGCTGGTCAATCCGGGCGGCGACGAACCCTGGAAAGGGCGCAAGAATTCCAACATCACCGACTTGGACGAGAAGATCAGCGGCTTCGAGTTGACACCGCGGCAGATCATCAAGGCCCTGATCGACGTCAGTAACGACCTAGGGCTTCCCCATCCCGCCCACATCCATTGCAACAACCTCGGCCACAGCGGCAACTACCGGACCACGCTCGAAACCATGAAAACCGCCGAGGGTCGCAGGGTCCACATCACCCATATCCAGTTCCACAGTTACGGCGGCGAGCGGGGCAAGAACCCGACCTCCAAGGCCGCCGAAATCGCGGAATTCATCAACCGGAACCCGAACATCAGTGCCGATGTCGGGCAGGTGATGTTCGGCACCGCCACCCTCATGACCGGGGATGCGCCCTTGACCTGGCTGATCCGCAACATGACCCGGGACAAGTGGATCAACGCCGATACCGAGTGCGAATCGGGTTGTGGCATCCTGCCCTTTTCCTATCAGGAGCACGTCTATACCCATGCCCTGCAGTGGGCGATCGGATTGGAGTTGTTCCTGCTGAGCGAGGACCCTTGGCGCATGGTGTTGTCCACCGATCATCCCAACGGCGGTTCGTTCATGAACTACCCCAAGCTGATCCGCCTGTTGATGGACAAAGCATACCGCGATGAGCAGGCGCGGGCGGTCAACCCGAAAGCGATTGCCAACACCCAGCTATTGGACATCGACCGCGAATTCACGCTGCAGGAAATCGCCATCGTCACCCGCGCCGGGCCGGCGCGGCTGTTGGGACTCGAGCACAAGGGGCACCTCGGGGTCGGCGCCGATGCCGACATCACAATCTACGACGAGATGGAGGACAAGGAAGCCATGTTCAACGCCGCCCGCTATGTCATCAAGGGCGGGGAAATGATCATCGCCGATCACGAATTCCATGCCGATTGCGAAGGCCGAGTGCTTCATGTCGCGCCCGACTATGATCGTCAGATCGAGGAACGGCTCAGGCCGTTCTTCGAAGACTATTACTCGATCCAGTTCGAGAACTATCCGGTCGATGATCGGTATCTGCACAGCCATATGTGCGTACCGACCATCGCCGGCTGATCGGCCTGTCCGGGGCCCCGCCAACGGCGGTCGCGGGGATGACCGCTGCGGAATCCAAAACAGAACAACAACAGAGACTTCATGTTCATCCACTCGACAGAAATCGTTGATACCTTCGCCGAGGCTTTTCAGATGTGGGGGACGCGGGTCATCATCACCGCGGAGAATCGAAAATGGGCGTCGGCGGCCGCTCGTTCCATGACCGGTTTTGCCACCTCGGTGATCGGTTGTCGCTGCGAGGCGGGGATCGAGAGCGAGATTCCCGCCGAGGAAACCCCCGACGGAAGGCCGGGGGTGAGCGTGCTCCTGTTCGGCGGCAGCGCCGACGGGGTGGGCAAGCGCTTGGTCGAGCGCATCGGGCAATGCGTGATGACCTGTCCCACTACCGCCTGTTTCAATGGCCTCGACGCGGAAAAGACCGTCGCGGTCGGTGGCAAGCTGCGCTATTTCGGCGATGGCTACCAGATCGCCAAGCAACTGGCGGGTCGCCGTCTGTGGCGGGTGCCGGTGATGGAGGGCGAGTTCATGGTCGATGAGGCATTCGGGGTGCAGCCGGCCGTCGGCGGTGGGAATTTCCTGGTTTTGGGCAGGGATTTGGCGGTCACCCTCGAAGCGGTCGAGGCGGCGGTGGAAGCCATGCGGGTGCCGGGGGTGATCTTGCCGTTCCCGGACGGTGTGGTACGGAGCGGGAGCAAGCCGGGATCCAAGTACAAGGCGCTGCCGGCTTCCACCAACGATGCCTATTGTCCCACCTTGCGCGGGGTCGCCCCGCAGACCCTCTTGCCGGAAGGCGTGAACTGCGTGCTGGAGATCGTCATCGACGGGCTCGACGAGGCTTCCGTCAGGGAGTCCATGCGCTTGGGGATCCGTGCGGCGGCGCGGGAAGGGATCGTGAGAATCACGGCGGGCAATTACGGCGGCAATCTCGGTCAATACCAGATCGGGCTTCACGAGCTTTTGCGGGGCGGAGCATGAAACTGCGGCTACACACTCAACCGGCGGTTCCTCTGGAGGCCGAGGTCATCGCCCCCGAGCAGTTGCTCGGGAAGACCGAGGCCGAGGCCGCCGCGTTGCCGGTATACCATGGCAAGGAACGGGTCGCCCTGGGGGAATTTTTCTCCGTCACTGCCCAGGGCCCGAGTGACACGCTGGAAGTGGAAGGAGATCTGGCGCGCGTGAAGTTGCTGGGTCACGCCATGAGCCGTGGGCGTCTTCTGATCCATGGGGACGTCGGCGCGCATCTGGGGGCATGCATGTCGGGCGGGGAGATCGTCGTCGACGGCAATGCCGGGGATTGGGTAGGACGGGAAATGTCGGGTGGCCGCATCGTCATACGCGGCAACGCCGGGCATATGGTGGGGAGTGCGGTGCGCGGTGCCGCGACCGGGATTCTCGGCGGCGAGATCATCGTGCACGGGAATGCCGGCAACGAAGTGGGGCACGGCATGCGACGCGGGCTGATCGCCATCGGGGGCGACAGCGGCGAATTCACCGGGGTGAACCTCAAGGCGGGCACGGTGATCGTGTTGGGTCGTTTGGGGATGCGACCTGGAGCGGGCATGAAACGGGGTACGATCGTCTCCGGACAGGACGCCGAATTGTTGCCGACGTTCCGCTACGACTGCCTATTCCGACCGACTTTCCTGCGCTGCTATCTCCTTTACCTGCGCCGCTTGGGTCTCGCCATCGAAGAACGGCTCCTGTCGGGCGATTATCGGCGTTGGAGCGGGGACGGGATGGAGCTCAACCGCGGCGAGATCCTGTTGTATTCCGGCTGATGGGTAAGGGTGCGTCGGTGCAGTGACTTGTAGAACCGAGGGTGAATCATGGCCAGTTTGCTGTTAGTGCCGGTCCGTACCAGCCGGCAGGGAGTCTCGCTCAACGTCGGCAAGCTCAAAGCCGAATACCAGGACGAGACCTCGACGGTGGAGATGCATCCCGACGACATGGCTCGGCTCGGCATCAAAAAGGGTGACAAGGTCCGCTTGCGGGCGGCGAACGGCAACGCCATTGTCGTTCAGTGCAAGGCGCAAAAAGGGGCCGAAGCCACGCCGGGTCTGATGTTCATCGCCTATGGGCCGAACTCCAGCCAGTTGATGGACGAAGATACCGCCGCAACCGGCATGCCGCTGTCCAAGCATCTCGCCGTCGAGGTCGAGGGACCGTTGGACGCCGAGGGTCATCCGCTGTCGCCGGCGGCAACCCTCCCCGGCGGCTTGGCGGCGCCCATGGCGCCGACGCCCCTCACGGAGGCGCAAGTCGGTTGGCTGCAAGCACTGGTTGCGTCTTCCCTGTCGCCGATGCAGGCGGCCTGGTTGAGCGGCTATTTCGCCGCTTTGAGCGGCGGCGTGGCCCCTTCCGCCGCCGGCATGCCAGTCGCGGAGGCGTCGAATCTGCCCCTGATGACCATCCTGTTCGGCTCCCAGACGGGCAACGGCGAGGGCGTGGCGAACGAGCTGGCGGCCAAGGCCCAGGCCAAGGGATTCCATGTCCGGGTGATGGACATGGCGGATTACGAGCCGGCTCAACTGCTCGACGAGCGGTTGTTGTTCATCGTGGTCAGCACCCATGGCGAAGGGGATCCGCCGATCGCGGCCGAGAAGCTGCATGCCTATCTGCAAAGTGAGGAGGCGCCGCGTCTGGAAAATCTCCGCTACGGAGTGTTCGCCCTGGGGGACAGCAGTTACCGACATTTCTGCAAGACCGGCAAAGACTTTGACGCCTTCCTGGAGAACCTCGGTGCGATCCGCATCCTGGATCGGGTCGACGCCGACGTGGACTTCGAGGAGCCGGCCGCGGCTTGGATGGAGACGGTGCTGGAGACCTACCGCGCCGTCGCCGAAGAAACGGGCGGAGCCGTGCAGCCGACGGCCAAGATCTTGGGCTTTCCCGTGCCGGCCAAGTCCGGTTACGGCAAGACCCACCCGTACCCGGCGACGATCCTGCTCAGCGTCAATCTGAACGGCGAGGGCTCGGCCAAGGAGACCCGGCACATCGAGATCGATCTCGGCGATTCCGGTCTGAGTTATGAACCGGGCGACGCCCTTGGCGTTTATCCGAACAACAATCCCGCGTATGTCGAGGAATTGCTGGGCGTCCTGGGGATGGACGGTGCCGCTTCCGTGACCGTGGGCAAGGAAACCCTACCCCTGCGCGAGGCGCTGTTTTCCCGCTTGGACATCACCGCGTTGAGCCGGATCGTCGTCGAAAAGTACGCCGCATTGATCGACAGCGGCCCGCTCCGGGACCTCTTGACGGAAGCGAACGCCGAGCGCTTCGACGGCTATGCGTGGGGGCGGCAGATCCTCGACCTGGTCGCAGAGTACCCGGCGGATGGCTTGTCACCGCAGGACTTCGTCAATATCCTGCGGCGCATTCCGGCGCGTTTGTACTCCATCGCATCGAGCCTGAAAGCCCATGAGAATCAGGTGCATTTGATCGTCGGTGCGGTGCGTTACCACTCCCACGGTCGCGACCGGGAGGGGGTCTGTTCCACGTTCCTCGCAGGCCGCGTCGGCGTGGGCGAAACCCTGCCGATCTACGTGCAACCCAACAAACATTTCCGTCTGCCCTCCGATCCGAGCACGCCGATCATCATGGTAGGCCCGGGTACCGGAATCGCCCCGTTCCGCGCCTTCGTGGAAGAACGCGAAGCCACCGGCGCGGCAGGGAAGAACTGGCTGTTCTTCGGCGATCAGCATCGGGCGACGGATTATCTCTATGGGGAGGAATGGGAGGACAAGTTACGGCGGGGGGTGTTAACCCGCCTGGACCTCGCCTTTTCCCGTGATCAGGCACAGAAAATCTACGTGCAACACCGGATCCTGGAGAACTCCCGTGAAGTGTATGCCTGGCTGGAAGAGGGCGCCCATTTTTATGTGTGCGGCGATGCCTCGCGCATGGCGCATGACGTCCACCAGGCGTTGATTCAAGTAGTGGCGCAGGAAGGCGGAGTGAGCCAGGAAAAGGCGGAAGAATACGTGGATGCCATGGCCAATTCCATGCGCTATCTGCGAGACGTATATTGATGACGCGGTTTCGGCATGGGGCGGAAAAGCCCCGGCGTAAACCGCTACCACCTGCAAGGCGATCCGGGGGAGAAAACCATGCCCAAGTACAACGACACCTTCAAGCTGAACCTCAGAGACATCGAATTGATCGAGCATGCCTTGCACGAGCAGATCAACCTCTTGGCGCATGCCAACCTGGTCAGTGGCGGCGCCGAGACTGCGGAAAATGAGCAAAAGATTCGGCAATACCACGAAGTGCTGGGAAAATTGCACAACCAAAAGATCTGGTACGGACAAATGCATCATACCGGAGTGCCGCTGGGGTGAGGTTCCTGGCAGGATACGACAAGGTCACGCGCCTGAAATCCCTTTTCTCGTCTTCGTTCCGAAGACAGGCTGTGGCGTCCGTTGCATGCCCTCCGGGTAGTCCGGTTTCATTCGGTTCCACCGTATCCCCGTGCTTGGCGGCGGTCGCGGAGTTCGGCCACGCTGATCCGACCGTGCCTTTCGCAGGCCCGACGCGGTTGAAAAGTCACCGGGGCTTCCTTATCCTTCGCTGATTTTTGCCGGACCCCCAGGGAGCGCGCTCGTTCCGGCTTCCGAAATGGGTGTCTTCGTCGCCCGATCCTTCGTTCCATCGCGTTGCGGTAACCAGCCACAGGAGACGTTCTTCCATGTTGATCAAGCTCACGGGTGGTACGGTCTACGACCCTGCTCATGCCATCAATGGCCAGGTACGGGACATTTACATCCGCGACGGACGCATCGCCGCCCCTCCGCATGCGCATGGGGTAACGCCGGATCAGGAATATGATTGCCGCGGCAAGGTGATCATGGCGGGAGCCATCGACATGCACACGCACATCGGCGGCGGCAAGGTGACCATCGCCCGCAACCTCCTGCCGGAAGATCACCGTGCCGATCCGGTGGCGCGGCACGGGCTCAAGCGGGCCGGCTGTGGCCATGCAGCCCCTTCGACGTTGACCACCGGTTACCGCTACGCCGAGATGGGTTACACCGCCGGCTTCGAACCGGCAGTGCTGCCGATCAATGCGCGCCAGGCCCACATGGAGATGGCCGACGTTCCGTTGCTGGACGTCGGTGGTTACGCCATGCTCGGCAGTGATGATTTTTTCCTCAGGTTGTTGTCTTCCGGGGTCGAACAGGAAATCATCAATGACTACGTGGCGTGGACGCTGCACGCGACGCAGTGCATCGGGATCAAGGTCGTCAACCCGGGCGGGATCAGCGCCTTCAAGTTCAACCAGCGCAGCCTCGATCTCGATGAACAACATGCGTATTACGGAATCACTCCACGTCAGGTACTGCTGAGTTTGGCGCGCGCCGTCCATGAGTTGGGCGTGCCCCACCCCTTGCACGTACACGGTTGCAATCTCGGGGTTCCCGGCAACGTCGAAACCACCTTGAATACGATCACGGGCATCGAGGGACTGCCGCTCCACCTCACCCACATCCAGTTCCACAGCTACGGCACCGAAGGCGACCGCAAGTTTTCCTCCGGCGCGGCCCGTATTGCCGAAGCCATCAACAAACACCCGAACATCACGGCGGATGTCGGCCAGATCCTGTTCGGTCAGACCGTCACCGCTTCCGGGGACTCGCAGCGCCAACATGCCAATGCCGGACATGCCCATCCGAGGAAATGGGTGTGCATGGATATCGAGTGTGACGCTGGTTGTGGGGTGGTGCCCTTCAAGTACAAGGACCAGAATTTCGTCAACGCACTGCAATGGGCGATCGGGCTGGAAATCTTCCTGTTGGTCGAAGACCCGTGGCGCATTTTCCTTACCACCGACCACCCCAACGGCGCGCCGTTCACGAGCTATCCGCACCTGATCCGCCTGCTGATGGACAAGAGTTTTCGCAACGACATGCTGGCGCGTATCCATCCCGAGGCAGCGGCGGCGAGTACGCTGGGTTCCATCGACCGGGAATACAGCCTGTACGAGATCGCCATCATGACCCGTGCGGGGGCGGCACGGCTCTTGGGTCTCGGCGACCGTGGCCACCTGGGGGCCGGGGCCGCGGCGGACATCACGGTGTATACGCCGCAGGAAGACAAGGAAGCGATGTTTTCCAAACCCGATTACGTATTCAAGGATGGTCAATTGGTGGTACGGAACGGCGAGGTGGTCCATGTGGTGTGGGGCAATGTGCACACGGTACGGCCGGAATTCGACCGGCCCGGCATCGAGGAAAGACTGCGCGAGTACTTCGATCGTTATCACACCATGAGGCTGGAGAATTTCATCCTCCGCGATTGGGAAATCGAGGACGGGGGACGCAGCAAGATTCTGGTGCATCCGTGCCGGGGACAAGTGTGAATCGGTGGGAAAGCTTCCACTACGGCGCGGACCTCCCTCCGGCAGTGATTTTTCGTGCTCTCCCGTGGAGATTGCGCGGCGACGAGTTTGATCAATGGACCAGGTGATGGCGGAGAGAGAAATCATGAACATCAATGGGGTCAGCATCGACCAGACCTTCGCCGAGGCATTCCCCATGAAGGCGACCCGGGTGATCATCACCGCACAGAATCTCAAGTGGGCGTATCATGCCGCCCAGTCGATGACCGGTTTTGCCACCTCGGTGATCGCTTGCGGCTGCGAGGCTGGGGTCGAGCGTGAATTGGACCCGTCCGAAACGCCGGACGGTCGGCCCGGTGTCGCCGTGATGATCTTCGCCATGGGTGGCAAGAGCCTGGCCAAACAAGTGGAAACCCGGGTCGGCCAGTGCGTGCTCACATCCCCTACTTCGGCGCTGTTCGCCGGCGTCGAGGGTGGCGAGATCCCGTTGGGGAGGAATCTGCGTTTTTTCGGCGATGGGTTCCAGATTGCCAAGCGCATCGACGGCAAGCGCTACTGGCGTATCCCGGTCATGGACGGTGAATTCTTGTGTGAAGAAGCCACCGGCATGACCCAGGCGATCGGTGGCGGCAACTTCCTCATCCTCGCCGAATCGCAGCCGCAGGCACTGGCCGCGTGCGAAGCCGCCGTCGAGGCAATGCGGAAAATCCCCAATGTGATCACGCCCTTCCCGGGCGGGGTGGTGCGTTCCGGTTCCAAGGTCGGTGCGCGCAAATACAAGTCCTTGAACGCATCCACTAACGACGCATTCTGTCCCACTTTGAAAGGCGAGACGCAATCCGATCTGGGGCCGGAGATCGAATCGGTGATGGAAATCGTGATCGACGGCCTCGCCGACGAAGACATCAAGAAAGCCATGCGGGCTGGTATCGAAGCAGCTTGCAGTTTGGGCGTGACGAACGGCATTCGCCGCATCAGTGCGGGCAACTACGGCGGGAAACTCGGACCGTTTTTGTTCCACTTGCATGAAATCATGGCTTGATGGTGCGCTTCGTGCACCCGACGGATCAGGAATCGACTATGAGCCCTTTGACGTTTTCTCTCAAATTCCCCTTGCGGCAGCGCCTCGACGTTTCGCCTCTGGTGCCCGACCGTTTGGTGGGCAAGTCTCGGGCCGAACTCGCCGCGATCCAACTCCAATATGGGAATCGCAAAGTTCCCCTCGGGGAGTTTTTCACCATCGGAGGGTCCGATCCGGAAACGATTCATCTCACCGGTTCCCCCAAGCTGGATTTCATCGGGCGCGGAATGACGCGCGGCACCATCGAAGTCGAGGGAGAGGCTGGCGCTTATCTCGGCATGCAGATGCGCGGGGGGCGGTTGCGCATTTCCGGGTCCACCGGTCCTTACGCTGCCTGTGAGTTGCGTGGCGGGATCGTCGAAGTCGGTGGCAACGCGGGCGATTGGCTGGGAGCCGCGTTGCCGGGCAACAAGAAAGGCATGTCGGACGGCGTGGTAATCGTCAAAGGCAATGCCGGCAATCGCGCCGGGGACCACATGCGGCGCGGTGCAATCCTGATCGAGGGCAATGCCGGCGCCTACCTTGGCGCCCGGATGACCGCCGGAACCGTTGCCGTCCGCGGCGAGGTCGGCTGCCATGCCGGCTATGCCATGCGGCGCGGCACGCTTCTTCTCTACCGGCCGCTGGCCGCGATTCTGCCGACCTTCAACGACTGTGGGACGCACACCCTAGGATTTCTGCCTCTGTTGCTCAGAGGCTTCGAAGGACTGGACACGTTTTTCGCGACCCCGGTGGCCCGACGGGCGCGAGTTCGACGGCTGGTGGGCGATCTTTCCGCGCTGGGTAAGGGCGAAATCCTGCTGGTTCTTTGACGCGCCCGGCATCGCAAGGCCAGCGGCGCGTAGATGAAAGGACTCGCCCATGCTTCATCCATCGAGTATCGGTGGCGGATCCCGGAATCCCCATTGCGATGAGCTGTGCCAGGCGGTCTGCGCGGCACGCTGAGGATGGGCCTACGCGGCGGGAAAACGGACCGCCTCGTCCGGCATCCATCCCCCGCATCTGCCCGAAGCGATCATGGGGCTCGTTGCCTAGTCGGTGACCGGACTCGTCGCACCGATTGGCCGCGCACGTCGGTTCGGTTTCGTGGTGGTACCACCGATCGCCATTTTCTTGTGCCGAACAGCGCAGCGGATTGCCTGCGTCAAAATGTCGCAGAAAGAGCTTGACAGGGGGAGGAGGGGTGATAGACTGCGCTGCACCGAAGGGCCCGGCCGAGGGTGCCGGTAGGCGCCGGCTGAGGCGTTTCGGGGAGCCGCAGGGAGGCGGGGGAGCAAGC
>DATMAX010000029.1:0-33772 GCA_035559395.1 Methylococcus sp.
GGCGGGAGTCCCGCCGATTCCGGCAACCTTACATACGAGCGTGGCAGGAGACACCAGCCTCGTGGACCCACTTGCAACGGTGCCAGTACACGGACATGGTGACGGATCTGACCGACAGTTTACTCGTCAAGGTCGATCGCATGATGATGGGATTCTCGCTCGAGGGCCGGGTGCCGTTTTTGGATCACCGCATCGTGGAATTCGGTCTTGCATTGCCGGATCATCTGAAAATACATCGTGGCAATCCGAAGGTCTTTTTGCGTCGATGGGCGGAACGCTACTTGCCGCGGGATCATCTCTATACGAAAAAACGAGGATTCACCGTCCCGGTTCGCGAGTGGTTGGGCGGGGAAATGCTCGACCATCTCGAGCAGAAGTTGACACACAACCGAGCGATCAACGCCTGGTTCGACACCTCTCGTTTCCCCGCCTTGTTCCAGGCACAAAGACAATGGGGAAACGCTAGTCGTGAGATCTTCTGTCTGATGCAATTCGCCATCTGGCATCGCCTGTTCATCGAGTGTCCCGGCCTTCGTCCGTCTTCAAACGAAGACCCCTTGGACTGGATGTCCTAGGGTCTGCCGGAAGATCTGGGGAGCCGTCTCCGTTCTTTCCACAATTCCTGATAGACGGCCAGATTCCCCTCGACCATCCTTTCCACCGAAAACTCCCGCTCGATCAGTTCTCGTCCCTGCTGTCCCATGCGACGGGCCGTTTCCGGGTCGGCCAAAAGCATGGAAATGGCGTTTTCGAGCGCCTCTACATCACCCGGAGGAACGAGCAGGCCGTTGATCCCGTCACGCACTGCTTCGGGGATTCCTCCGGCTTGGGAGGCGACGATCGGCACGCCAGCGCTGGCCGCCTGCAACAACGATACCCCCAAACCCTCCCGCAAAGCGGGATGGACCACGAGGTCGAGACAGGGCAGGATCCGCGGTAGATCTTCCCGGAAGCCCGGGAAGTGGACGTGTCCGCTCAGGCCGAGCCGCTGCATCGATCGCTTGAGTTCGTTTTCGAGTGGTCCCTTGCCGAGAAACAGAACGTGCAGGTGGGGAAACCGTTTCCGCAACCGCGGCAAGGCAGCCAAGAGGAAGCGATGGCCTTTCCGTGCGATGAATTGGGCGATCACTCCGATCACGAGACTTCCCTCGGGCAGCCCGAACTCTCCTTGTAGCCAGGGCCGGTCTGGGGAAACCCGAAACGGCCGAGGATCCACTGCCGTGCGCACGCAACGGAGCTTGGTCGCAGGCAGCCCTTCGGACAACAGGACCCTGCCGATCCCTTCCGAGATCGCGATGACGCGATCGTGCAACCGATATTTCAGCGCCACCGCCCAGGGTCTTTCGGGGTTGTCCTGGCGTCGGGAATGGACCACGGGAACTCCGGCCCAGCGCGCGGCGATCCCTCCCATGACGTCGGCGCCGATCCGGCTGTGGAGATGGACCAAGTCGGGCTGGATTTGTCGGATCAGCCGATGAAGGCGAGCGATCAAAAGGAAATCCAAATCTCCTCCCATGGAAATGGCGCGGACCTCGGCAAACGGCGCAGCGGCATGGGCGATTGCGGTGCCTTTGCGACAGAGGAGGATGTTTTCGATCCCTCGCCGGGACAGTCCCTCCAGGAGATAGAGAACTTGCTGTGCGCCGCCATAGAGGTTTCGCCCTCCCTCGACATGGAGCACTTTCATCCCGTCGACCTCGATCGAAAAACAAACAGCCGCGAGCGTGGATCACCACGAGCGGCGCGAACGCTATAATTCATTCGTGAAGTTTCTTTGGTGGACTACGGATCGCAGCGGTACTGGGCGGAAAAGAGTATTTCTGTTGCACGTGGTGCAAGGTCTGCGGCCTCGCCACCGGGAACCCGACAGAAGTGCCGAATTTCGTTGCCATGCGATCCGAGCCGGGGCGAAGTTTACACCAAAAATCTTGATTCTCCGCTTTTTTTGACACCGCACCAGGCGGTTGCCCGACATGACGAATCCAGCGAACCCGGATCTCAGAGAGGATTTTCTGATTTTCGGCGCCCCCCATCTTTCCCCCATGGAGGTCGAGGAAGTCCTGGCCTGTCTCCGCTCTGGCTGGATCGGTACCGGTCCCCGGGTGGCACGCTTCGAATCGGATTTCGCGCGTTACAAGGGAGTTCCGCCGGAATGTGTCGCCGCCGTCAATTCCTGCACCGCTGCCTTGCATTTGAGTCTGCTCGCGCTCGATCTCGAGCCGGGAAGCGAAGTCATCACCACGCCCTTGACCTTCTGCGCCACCGTCAACGCCATCCTCCACGCCGGGCTCAGGCCGGTGTTGGCCGATGTCGATCCGGTTTCAATGAACCTGGATCCCCGTGCCGTAGAGCAGGTCGTGACGGCGAAAACACGGGCGATCTTGCCGGTCCATTTCGCCGGTAACCCTTGCGACATGGATGCCCTGACCGAGACGGCTGCGCGCCATGGACTGCAGATGGTGGAGGACTGTGCCCATGCGATCGAGGCCAAATTCCAGGGAAAACCGATCGGTACCTTCGGCGATTTCGGTTGTTTCAGCTTTTACGTGACCAAGAACGTCGTTACCGGGGAAGGCGGCATGGTCTTGGGGAGAGTGGCGGAAACGATCGGTCGCGTGCGCACCCTGGCGCTCCACGGCCTCAGCCGGGACGCCTGGAAACGCTTCGGTGACCAAGGGTTCAAGCACTATCACGTGGTGGAATGCGGCTTCAAATACAACATGATGGACCTGCAGGCTGCCATCGGCATCCATCAATTGGCGCGGGTCGAGGAGAACTGGCGCAAGCGCGCCCGGATTTGGGCACGCTATCAAGAGGCATTCTCCGACCTTCCGGTGACGAGACCCGCCGAAGCCCGTCCGGGAAACCATCATGCCTACCATCTGTATACCCTGCTGATCGACGAATACGAAACCGGTCTGAGCCGGGATGCCTTTTTGGATGCAATGACGGCGCGCAGAGTGGGGGTGGGTGTCCACTACCTCAGCCTGCCCGAGCATCCCTACTATCGAGAGACCCTTGGATGGCAACCGGGCGATTTTCCCCACGCCTGTCGCATCGGCCGACAGACGGTGAGCTTGCCGTTGTCCCCGAAGCTTTCCGAAGATGACGTCAGTTACGTGATCGATGCCGTCCGGTCGATCCTTTTGCGTCGCCCCCGCTGAAGCAAGTCTGGCAGTTTTTACCCTGAACATGAACGAGAAGTCGCTCAAGGTCCTGCATTACTCGCCGGTTTGGTTGCCTCTCACCGAACCTTGGCTGTACGAGCAGGTCCGCTCCTTGCCGGAGTGGATCGAGAATCACGTCGTGTGCCGAAGCATCAAGCACTTGGAACAGTTCGACCTGCCGAACATCCATTGTCTGAAGCGGGACCGGCCTGTGGGATACCTGCTGCACCGGGCCGCCTTCCTGCTCGGCCAGCGGGAAGGATTCCTCCACTTCGACCGGATTCTCCGCGCCGTGCGGCCGGACCTCGTGCATTCCCATTTCGGCAACAATGGTTGGACGGTGCACCGTACGGTGCACAAGCTTGGCCTACCCCATGTCATCACCTTTTACGGGCAGGACGTTTCCAAGCTGCCCACGGTCAATCCGGAATGGCGAAGGCGGTACCTTGAGCTCTTCGCTGACGAGAACACGATCTACCTCTGCGAAGGCGGCGCCATGGCAAAAGCGTTGGCGGGGCTCGGTTGCCCTCCGGAACGGATCCGAGTGCACCACCTCGGCGTTCCGCTGGATCGCATCCGTTTCGAACCGAGAGCCTGGACACCGGGAGCCTCCTTGAAGGTGTTGATCGCGGCGAGCTTTCACGAACGCAAGGGGATTCCCGATGCGCTCGAAGCCTTGGCCCGCTTGTGCCGCGAACTCCCCGTCGAGATCACGGTGATCGGCGACGCGGTCAACTCAAGGGAAAGCCGAGAGGAAAAACGAAGGATCCTCGAAGTCATTGAGCGGCGAAACCTGCGTCCTGCCGTCCGCATGCTCGGTTTCCAGCCGCACGAGGTCCTCTGGCGGGAGGCCTATGCGCACCATATCTTTCTTTCCCCCAGCCGGACCGCCCACAACGGCGATACCGAAGGCGGGGCCCCGGTCGCACTCATCGAAATGGCGGCGAGCGGTATGCCGATCGTCAGCACGCGCCATTGCGACATCCCGGAGATCATACTGGAGGGCAAGACCGGCTGGCTCGCCGAGGAGGGAGACGTGGATGGAATCGCAGAATGTCTGCGCCGGTGCCTGGATGTCGCTCCACGATGGCCCGCCATCCTCGCCGCCGGACGAGAGCACATCGAGTCCGAGTACGATGCGGCCCGGCAAGGCGAGCGGCTGGCGGCGTTGTACCGAAGCCTGTGCGATCGTGTGCCACGTAACGCTTAGAACCCGTTGCCGAAACGAACGCGGGTCCTGCGCTCCAACCTCCTTCCGGCCGCTCGCTGTCTTCCGCAAACCGGTTCTTTAGAACAACCCGCTGATTCGGCCGTGCTCATCGACGTCGATGTGTTCAGCGGCCGGGACCATCGGCAGGCCGGGCATGGTCATCATGTCCCCGGCGATGGCTACGACGAAACCGGCACCATTCGCGAGCCGTACTTCCCGGATCGTCACCGTGTGGCCCGTGGGGGCGCCCCTTGCGGAGGGATCGGTGGAGAAGGACATCTGGGTCTTGGCGATGCAGACGGGATAATGCCCGTAGTCGCTGTTCCAGGTTTCCAGCTGGGCTTTCACCTTGGCATCGGCGGAGATACCGCCGGCGCCGTAAATCTTGCGAGCGATGGTCTCGATCTTTTCCCAGAGCGAGAGGCCGTCCCCATAGACGAAACGATGCTGACCAGGGAGGTGATCGACGATGCCGGCGACCACACGCGCCAACTCCTCGGCTCCCTGGCTGCCTTCGGCCCAATGGCGCGCCACCACTGCCTGCACGCCGAGTTCCTCGCACTTCTGCCGTAACCATTCGATCTCGGCGGCGGTATCGGAAGTAAAATGATTGATGGATACCACGCAGGGCAAGCCGTAATGCTGCTGGATGTTGGCGACATGCCGCTCCAGATTGACGAAACCGCGTTCCATCGCGGCGAGGTTTTCCCGCTGCCACTCGGCTTTGTCGGTCACACCGCCGTGATATTTCAGCGCCCGGACAGTGGCGACCAGGACTACGGCGGCAGGGTTCAGCCCCGCCATGCGGCATTTGATGTCGATGAACTTCTCGGCGCCGAGATCGGCTCCGAAGCCGGCTTCCGTCACCACGTAATCGGCCAGTTTGAGTGCGGTTTGGGTCGCCATCACGGTATTGCAGCCGTGGGCGATGTTCGCAAAAGGACCGCCGTGGATGATGGCGAGGTTGTTCTCCAGGGTCTGCACCAGATTCGGCTTGAGGGCATCTTTGAGCAGGGCTGCCATGGCCCCATGGGCCTTCAAGTCCCGCGCATGGACCGGCGTCTTGCCGTCGCTGCGATAGCCGATGAGGATGCGCCCCAGGCGCTCCTTGAGATCCGCCATGCCGGTGGCGAGGCAGAGGATCGCCATGACCTCGGAGGCGACGACGATGTCGAAACCGTCTTCCCGCAAGTAGCCGTTGGCCGTGCCGCCCAACCCGACCACGATCTTACGCAGGGCGCGGTCGTTCATGTCGACCACGCGTTTCCATTGCACGCGGCGCGGGTCGATGTCCAGGGCATTGCCATGATGGATGTGGTTGTCGATCAAGGCCGAAAGCAGGTTGTGAGCGGCGCCGACGGCGTGAAAGTCACCGGTGAAATGAAGATTGATGTCTTCCATCGGCACCACTTGGGCATATCCCCCGCCGGCGGCCCCTCCCTTGATTCCGAAGCAGGGGCCCAGGGACGGTTCACGCAGGCAGATGATGGTTTTCTTGCCGATCCGATTGAGTGCATCGCCCAGTCCAACCGTGGTCGTGGTCTTGCCTTCCCCGGCCGGCGTCGGACTGATCGCGGTCACCAAGATGAGCTTGCCATCGGGACGATTCCCCAGGCCCTCGATGTAGTCCAGCGAAATCTTGGCCTTGTAATGACCGTAAGGATCGAGGCAGACGCTCGGGATGCCGAACTTGTCTTGAGCCAAGTCGATGATGGGCAGCATCTTGGCACGTTGCGCGATTTCGATGTCGGACATGATCTTCCTCGTTTTGTTATCGGGTATGCTTGTCTTTATCCACGCGGTAGGTTCGAGGGTCCGGTCGGCCGTTTTCAGGTCGCCATGTTATCAGCTTGCCCCTACGTAATCAGTAGCCGCGTTCCGCTTTTTCCGCGGCTCACCGACCCGAAAAGGAGTCCATGCGTATCCAAAGGCTTCCGCCGCAGTTGATCAACCAGATCGCCGCCGGCGAGGTGATCGAACGGCCCGCCTCGGTGGTGAAGGAGTTGTTGGAAAACGCCTTCGACGCCGGTGCCAGTCGGGTCGACATCGAAGTGGAGCAGGGTGGCGTGCGGTTGATCCGGGTGCGTGACGACGGTACGGGTATCGAACGTGAGGACTTACCGTTGGCCGTATCCCGTCACGCCACCAGCAAGATCGCGACGCTTGCGGACCTGGAACGGATCGTGACGCTGGGATTTCGCGGCGAGGCTCTGCCCAGCATCGCTTCGGTCGCACGTCTGAGGCTGATCTCCCGCACCGAGGGAGATTCTCACGGATGGCGGATCGATGCCGATGGCAGCGAGCTGGATTTCGACTTACAGCCGGCGCAGCACCCGCGCGGTACCACCGTCGAAGTCCGGGACCTGTTTTACAACACGCCGGCCCGGCGCAAGTTCCTGCGGTCCGAAAAAACCGAGTTCGCTCATATCCAAACTCTGGTCCAGCGGATGGCGCTGGCGTGTTTCGAGGTGGGCTTTCTGCTGCGTCACAACCGACGCGAACTGCTCCGGCTGCGCCCTGCCGGAAGCGAGGCCGGACGGAGCGAACGAGTGGCTTCGTTGTGTGGGGAAACCTTTCTGCAACAATCCCTACGGATCGATTTCGCGGCGTCCGACCTGCGACTGCACGGTTGGGTCGGCCTGCCGACGTTTTCCCGCAGCCAGCCCGACCTCCAGTTTTTTTACGTCAACCGTCGGCTGGTGCGCGACAAGTTGGTCACGCATGCGGTACGGCGGGCTTTCCAGGACGTGCTCCATCACGGTCGCCATCCGGTATATGTGTTGTATTTGGAGCTGGATCCGACGCTGGTGGATGTCAACGCCCATCCCGCCAAGTTGGAGGTACGTTTCCGGGAAGGACGCATGGTGCACGATTTCCTGTACAGTGCCTTGCACCGTTCCATCGCCGCGCACCGTCCCCGGGTGAAGGAAGCCGGGTCCAGCATTCCGCCGGCGGCATCCATCGCCACGGCTCCGGGAGGAATGCAGGGGACGCAAAAAGCTCTGTTTCGAATCCGGGAGCCACACTCCTTTTCCCACCCACCGGGTGTCCCCCAACTGCTACGGGACTTACGGGGTTTGTACGGGGTCGAAATCGGATCTCATTCACCTCCCGCCGAGGAAGCGGAAGAAATCCCACCGCTCGGCTATGCCGCTGCCCACCTCCATGGGGTCTACATCCTCGCGCAGAACCAACGGGGGCTCGTGCTGGTGGATACCCATGCGGCCCACGAACGGATCACCTATGAACGACTGAAGCAGGAATATTGGGCGGGAGGCGTCGTCACTCAGCCGCTCCTCCTGCCCGTGCGAGTCCAACTCAGTGTCGCCGAAGCGGAGCGGGCGGAAGCATGCGCGGAGCAACTCCGACGGCTCGGCATCGAGATCCGGCGGGTCGGGGAGGATCGAATTCTGATCCAGTCCGTTCCGGCCTTGCTGGCAAGCGGCGAGGCCGAGCGTCTGCTGCGGGATGTCTTGGCCGATTTCGGCGAATACGGTTCCTCGGCTCGCATCGAGGAAGCGCTTAACGAGATTCTCGCCACGATGGCCTGCCATGGTTCGGTACGAGCCGGACGGAAACTCACCGTGGCGGAGATGAACGCGCTGCTGCGCGCCGTGGAAGCGACCGAGCGCGCCGGTCAGTGCAACCATGGTCGCCCCACGTGGATCCAGCTCGACCTCGATGACCTGGATCGGCTCTTCCTGCGGGGGCGCTGACCCGGCGATCGACCGGCCCAGATTGCGGGACATTGCCTAAGGGGCTGACAGAATCGCCCGGCACCGGTAGGGAAGCGTCACGGCGGGCGGAGCCGGTGGCCGGGTCGGCGGCGCGGGTGAAGGCGGCTGCGCCAGCCACCAGTCCAGAGAAGCATCGCAACCTTCGCCATCCGACAGCGGAGCTTGCGGGATGCATTCCGGACTGTCGGCGGGGCAGGCGAGACGCAGATGGAAATGGTCATCGTGTCGGTACCAGGGGCGGATCTTTCGCAGCCAGGAACGATCGCCGCGCACCGTGCGGCACAGTTCCCGTTTGATCTGGGCATGGACGAAGATCCGGTCGACCCGGGGATCGCGGCTCGCCGTCTCCAGCACTCGCGCCAGGCGGCTATCCCAGAGGAGGCGATTGAGCCGACTTTGATCCGGGGTCAGGAGGGAGGGCGCCGGAATGTTGCTACGGTAGCCATTCGCGTGCCGGAGCAGATCGGGGTCGAGGTTGAACCAGATGTCGACATCCAGCCCGGTCTGATGACTCCTGTGGCCGAAAGCCATGGGTCCCCCCCGAGGCTGCGCCAGATCGCCCACATGCAGTTCGCCCCAGCGATTCTCCGCGGTGACGCGGGCCAGATTCAGGATGGATCGGATCAGCTCGGCATGACCGTAATAGCGGTTGCGTTCGAGGTGCATCACCTGGTATCCGGTTCCTTGCTCCGGCAGGCTCACGCCGCCGGACAGACAGCCCGCAGAGGTCTCGCCGATCGCCCGTGATGGGCCGGGCGTCGGGGTTCGTACTCCGCCCCATTCACGAGTCGAAATGGCGCCACCGGACCCATGACTCGTAAGCGCCATGAGCAATAAGGCAATCCTCCCCCATCGCATGCTGTTTTCCCCGCGATCAAGCCTCGGGATCTTCGGACCGTGCTTGGTTTTCGCCAGGAGGTTCCCCCAGTTCCTGCTTTTTCCCGAGCGGAAAGCGGCGCTTGGCCTGGATCACCCAGCCGCGTGCCTTGGCGAGCTTGATGTCCTGGATCTCCTCTTCGAGCAAGATGCGCTGGCGCTCCATGGCGAGCAGTTCGATTTCGCGGCGAAGTCGCGATTCGGTCTCGTCCATGACCTCTGCGCGTCGGGTTTTCTGCTCGATTTCCGCTTCGATTTCCATTTCGCGCAGTTTCCGCTCATGGCGGATCTGCTCTTCCCGCTGCCGTACTTCCGCAGCCCGGTGTTCAGCCTGCAGGGCTTCTGCAGCGGCCAGTTCGGAACGCAGACGCTCGGTCTCCTGTTCGTAACGCGTTTTGCGCAAGGTTTCTTCCCGCCTTTGCAACTCCAGCACAGCTCGTTCCCGTTCCAGGCGGGATTGAAGCGCCAGAAGTTCCTCTTCGTGCCGTCTGCGAGCCTCTTCCTCGGCGAACGTCCTTTGCCGTGCCAGCAACGCCTGGTAGAGCACTCGATGGGGAGACCAAGGTGCGAGAGCCGTGACGGCTTTTTCGTCGATGGGATCGAATTCGGGTCGCAGCTGGCAGCGCGTACGGCAGCGGATTTCCTGCCCGGCCAGCGTCTCGTTGGTGAGGATTTCGATGTGTCGCTCCACCTTGTGCAAGCCTTCTCTCAACCAGAACGGGTCTTCGAGCACGCGCAGTTCTTCTTGTACCCGATCGAGAATGAGCTTTTGGTGCCGGAGTCTGACCGAATGGCCGATTGCGCCGAGGACCTCGGGGTTGTTGCGGAGGTAGCTCAAGGTCGGCTGGAACCGAATCGACAATTCGACCGTCACCCGGCACGAGTCACCGAGCTGCAGCATCGGAACGGGTACCTCCCAGTCCTCGATGGCAAGCTCCACGAGCCGATGATAAAAACGCGGGCGAAAGTTTTTCGGCTTCGGGAACCATCTGTGAAACGGACCCAGCCGTGACACCACGACATAAGAGTCACCGGAAAAATTGGGCTCCCACCGGTCGGCTTCAAATTCGTCGTTCATGGGCTTTCTTTTCGATGAATGCATGCACGCGAGCGTCTCCCAGGGATCCCTCCGCCCCGGCCGCGAGGGGCTCCTTGCGCATGCACTCGGCCATGATCGGATAGAGGTTCGGAGCGAATTCCGCGCTGCGGTCGCTCACTTTGCGCAGGAAGCCTCGATTGAGCAGGAACGCGACCACGAACATTCGGTTCCAGTCGGGAAAACGGCGAGCCCGCTCCAGTTCGGATTTTTCGAACACGAATTCCAATTCGTCGTTCTTGTTGATGATGAACTCCGAAAACTGTCGAAGGCCCCGGTAGGCGAGGATTTTCTCTTCCTCCGTCAATGGTCCGGGGGCAGTGAACTCGAGGCGGTAGGACAGAACCAGGGTGAAGAAGTCCACCATCGCCGCGCAGGCTAGGGCAAACCAGGACAGATCCTGCCACATGGCAAAGGAGGGCGTGATGCCACGGGTGAATTCGACGTGACTCACCCACGCCGGGGCCGGAATCGGCACTACCCCTTGCAAGGAAGCGATACGTTCGGCCAACGTTTGCACTTGCTGCGCATTTTCGATCAGATGCGCATGAGCGGAAGGGTCACGGAGGTGCGCGGCGAATTCGTGCAATGCACTTCGCGTCGCCGACATGCGTCGATCCAATTCGGCGAAGTCAGTCTCCAGCCGTTGCAGCCGCTCTTCTTCCCCGCGTTGGATCTCATTGTAATAAGTCCACACCGGACCCTTGCCAATCTTTCGCTTGCCTTCGGCATGGATACCGGGGTGAGTCCCGAGATAGGCCTGGGTCGCCTCCCGCGCCGCGGCTTCGGTGCGCTTGTGTTGCTGGGCCATGAGTTCGCTCTTCAGGTGCGAAACGCGTTCCAAGTAGCCGTTCAGGCTTTGATCGAATTCCCGGTAGCGGCCCAGCAGGATGTTATCCTGCTGGGAGATTTCATAAAATTTGAAATAGGAAAAGGAGATCGACACCAGCAAGGCGACCAGGAGAGTGAATCCCACCGTGAGAAAACGCACGGGATTCGCCCGCCAGTGACAACTGGCCAGTTCCAGGGAGCCGATCACGATCACCGATTGCACCGATACCGTGATGATGAGGGCGATCCAATCGGTAATGAAATAAGAAAGACCGTAATAGGTCGTATAGCCGGAAGCCAGGCTCAGGAGTAACACCAGGGGGATCGACCAAATGCGCAACAGACCAACGAAAGTGCTCTGGACCGTGTTGAGCACTTGTCCGATGCGCCAAACCGATGTGTTCATGTCGTCCTCATCCGGGCATAATGGAAACCCTCGTGCAGTCGTCCATCCCGACGCACGGGCGATCGTCGGGGCAACCGCTACCCTCACGCCGCAGCAACATCACTCCTGGAGGTCGGCAACGATGGGGCTGTTTTTATTTTTCACCATTATTGCTTTCCTCGTCATCGTCGGCAACGCATTGTTGCTACTTCGCACCGCCCGCAAACCCAGGCTTCCCGCCTCGGTCAAACCGCGACCATATCGGGACGACGAAGACACTTGGTGATCCCGATCCTTGGGCGGGATCGTTGCTCGTCAGCAGGGGTTTTTTCCGATGCGAAACCGCCGCTGGAGCAGGACGGGGAGACGCACCAGAAACCCGACGACGAGCCGAATGTGCATCCAGGTCAGGAGCAAGTTGTCGCGGCCGTAATGGAAATGGGAGACGCCGCCTTGTTCCGCGTGAAAATAACGGACCGGGGCGGGCAGGTTGATCGGCCGAACTCCGCTCCAATACAGCCGCACGGCGGCTTCAGGGTCGAAATCGAAGCGCCGCATCCAACGCTGGCGCTGCATGATCCGACAAAGCGGTTCGATCGGGTAGACCCGAAAGCCGAACAAGGAATCGCCGATGCCGTTCCACAAGGTCTCCAGGTTGGCCCACCAGTTGGAAATGCGCCGGCCGCGAATTCGCAGTCGCGGCGCCGAGTCGTCGAAGATCGGCACGCCCAGAATCATGGCTTCGGGCGACGCCAGCGAGCGGTCCATGAAAGCCGGGATGTGCTCGGCCGGGTGCTGACCGTCGGCATCCATCACCAGGGCGTGGGTGAAGCCCCGCTCTTGCGCGGCCAGGAGTCCGCGGAGTACCGCCGCGCCTTTGCCGCGGTTGCTCGGCAGGGTAAGAATTCTCAATCCCGGGTCGGCGGCCGCCAGACGGCACAAAGCCTCGCCAGTTCCGTCGTCACTTCCGTCGACGACGACCCAGACCGGGCTCCAGAAGATTCGCGCTTGTCGCACGGTCTCCAATCCCTTGGGACCGGGGTTGAAGCTCGGAATCAGAACGAGGTGCGTGGAGGAGGATTCGTTCACCGGCGACGCGGACCAACCTGCCGTCCATCCATTTTTGGGGAAGAAATGCTTATCCCGGATGCCGCCGAGATCCCTGTCCGGCCAGTTCGCCGGCGTAAAAAGCCTCGAGCGCGTCGAGGAGCGCGGTCGGAGCTTGCGGGGGCTCGAAGCGGGGACCCAGGCGGATACGAAAGCGGATCGGCAATCGGGGAATGCGGAACGGCGACCAGCCCTTGCCGAGAAAGGGCGAATCGGTCTCGATCACGAGGGTCTGGATCGGAACCCCGGCCTGCCGCGCGATCAATGCGGCCCCACCCTTGAAGCGGTTCACGGTCGTTCCGACCGTCCGCGTCCCTTCCGGAAAGACCAGCAGTTGGGCGCCCCTGCGCAGTTCGGCGACGGCTTGTTTCACCATGCCATGGCCGGAATCGTTACGGATGTAGCGCGCCAAGTGCGCTCCGGGGCCGAGGAGGAGGTTCCGGCTCACCCCGGCGCGCATGATGCACACCAGATTCGGCAGTCGTGAGGCGATGATCACCGCATCCAGCAAGGAAGGGTGATTGGCCACCAGAAGCAGCGGAGCCTCGTTGCGAAGCGTCTCGAGTTCACGGGTGTCGAAGCGGAAGGCGCCGCACCAGGTCATGATGCCGAAATAGATCCGCCAGCCCCAGCGGATCCCGAAACGTCCCACCGTGCGGCCGAGGTTTTCCGGAAGGATCGGGTACAGCAGCACCGCTATCGCGATCCAGAGCAGCGACATACCCGCATAGAGAAGTAGCCCCGGGTAGAATACGAGGCCATCGCGGAGGCGATGTAAAGAAAAAATCATACCCCCCTCGGGCTCGATGTTGGGACCCTCGGCCCTGCCGCGGTGGCCTCGATCTCTACCAGGAGGTCACCCCGACAAATGTCTGCTTCCAGGTAAATCACCTGGACCCGGGGTGACAGCTGCATTTCGATCTCCGTGCGGATTTCCGGCAGTTGCTCCCGGTTGCGGACATAGACTTTGTAGACCAGATCCGCCAGAGGAAAGGGACCGGCGGAATGGTTGCGCTCGATCGTGGCGATCAGGTGGGCGATGTTGGCGAGGGTCTCACGCGTTTGCCCCATCACGTCACGATCGTGCTCGCTGCGGTGGCCCACGATGCTGGCCGTGCCGGACACGAACACGAACTCCTGCGTCGTGGTGCGCAGCAGGGTGGCGCGGGAGAACGTCGGACTCCGCGGACCATAGATCCGTGGATAATGGAAGGCGCTCGTCTGGCGCGGATTTTCCACCGCAATTGGCGGCTGGCGGGCGGCGATGAAATACAGGGTCAGGGAGTCTCCCCGCGTGCCGAGGGCAGAGGCGGCGGGCAGGCGCCGGGTGAGCGAGCGGCCGTGAGCGAGGAAGGCGTCGTGGCGGCCGATATTGAACTGTCGGTAGCGTTCGAGACCATGGCTTTTCTGATTGATATCGGGAAAATAATTCCAAATCCGGACGGGGTAAGGATATCCCAGGCGGTCCAACAGCTCGAACATCTCGCCGTAAGCTCGGTAGCTCGCCTGCTGCAAGGGCGAATGCGCCGGATCCGGTGGCGTGTCTTGCTCCTCCTCGATTCGAAGGCAGCCGAACAAAAAAGAGTCGCTGTGGCGATAGCGGATACGGCCGGACGAGCCGCTTGCCACCCGATCGTCGGTGAGCCAGACTTCGAGGGAGGGTTCATCGGTCCCAAGCCATGGAAGGTCGACGTGGAAGAACGGGAAGGGCATGGGCTGATTCGGGATCGAAGCCGAATCGAATGCGACGATGCCAAGCCCGTGGCGATCGAGCCAGCCGCCATGCCAGGCGATCTCCTTCCGCAGCAGATGCAGGACTCTCAATCCTCCCGCCGCTGCTTCCAAGTGCTCCAGACTAAGCCCGACCGCCATCCTGGATGTTCAGCCTGCGGCGGCGCCAGGCCTCGAAGGAGCGTCGGAAATTCCAAAGCGAACTCAGGTAATACACCGTCTTGAACGCCCACAAGGATGGCCAGATCGGCGTCCTGCCGAAAATATCGCCGGCCAGCAGCGAAAGCAGTGCTTCCTTCATGCGCAGGACGTTGTTGGGAGCCATGAACAGCTCCCGCATGGTGGGATTGGTCATGCGATAAATGAACCAGGAAAACGTTTTCGGTCCATGGCGAATGGCCCGGTCGAATCGCTTCAATGCCGCCGCCGCCCGTCGCGGCTCACGCAGGCAGCGATCGACCGTGTCTGCAGCGAGGAGACCACCCTGCATGGCGAACATCACGCCGGAGGAAAATACCGGATCGATGAAAGCGAAGGCGTCGCCGATGAGAAGGTAGCAGTCGCCGTGCGTATGATCGCAGAAATAGGAGAAATTGCCCGTTGCCTCGACCTCGGACAGAAGTTCCGCCTCGCTCAGTCGCTCCGCCAGTGGCGGGCACAACGCGATGGTGTCCAGGAAAAAATCCCGCACCGGCTTGTCGCGCCGCTTCAGGTAATACGGCCAGGTCACGGCGCCGACGCTGGTGGCGCCATCCGCCAGAGGAATGAACCAGAACCAACCGTGCTCGAACCAGAAGATCGAAATGCTGCCCTCGTGTTTTCCGGGCAGCCGCTTGGCGTTCCGGAAATGGGCGTACATCGCAGCACTGTTGTGCTGCCGGTTGCGCCGCTTGGCTTGGAAATGATCGGCGAGAAAAGTGTCCCGACCCGAGGCATCGACGACGAAGCGCGCCCTGAAGGATCGTTCCCCGGCATCGGCGTGATGGGCCGTCACAGTAACGCCTTGCGCATCCCCCAGGAACTGGACCGAACGCGCCTGCCATCCCTCCAGCACCTCCGCTCCCCGACGCGCAGCATTGCGAATCAGGATGTGGTCGAACTCCGAGCGCCGTACCTGATAGGCGTAAGCCAGGGAGGGATTCCAGGTTTCCGAGAACTCGAACAGCACGGAGGCATCGTGCGCCGGTGAAATGAACTCGGCCCCCCATTTGCGCATGCCGATACGCTCGATCTCTTCCTCGATGCCGAGGCGTTGGAACAGGGGCAGGTTGGCCGGAAGCAGAGATTCACCGATGTGGAAGCGCGGGTGATGGCATTTTTCCAGCAGGATCACCCGATACGGGCGCTCTGCCAACAAAGCCGCCGTCGTCGATCCTGCCGGGCCACCACCGATGACGAGTACGTCACATTCCGTTGGCCGGGTCGCGAATTCAGTGCCGAGATCCATGAGAGAGACTTCCAGCGAACGACCCCATCGAAGCCGTCTTTTCCGTTCAAGGAACCGTTGTTCTCGCTCACAGTGTACCGCAGGGTAGGCCATCGGGTCGACCAAGGCATCTCTCCATTTGCACTACCCCCGTGGTCCCGAAGGTATTGAAATAAGAATCGTTACTATTTACGATTGCAGCAGCCTGGCCGAGAGCCGTTTGGACGCAGGCGTCTTGCCAGTTTTCCGGTCCGGTTTGTGTGGCTGGCACCGGATGGACAGGGGGCTTTCGGAAGTGGCTGCACCCGATCGATCAATCATTACAGACAAAAAGGAGTCATCATGTGGATTCGCGCGCTATCGTTGGTGACGTCGGTGGCAATGGCTGGCTGTGCTCCGACACCGATCGTCGACCGCTCCAACTTTGACGACAAGGCGGGTACCCAGCCGCTCGTCGGCCAGCTGGCCGAGGCGCCGCCCGGAAGTGTGATGTTCAGCCAATACAGTTACTGGCATCGAACCGGAGCGGTGTTCACCGATTCCAATCGTCAGGTATTCGGAGAGGGAGCGTTGTTCGTCGGCGCGGGGGATACAGTGTATCCCGCGATGATCGGGAACGATGCCGTGTATTGCTCGGAGAAGCTACTCTATGTAGACCCCCTGGTAGGGTTTTACAAAACGGCTTGTTTTTCCGATGACAACGCGGATGGTTATTTCGATCACGTCCGGGTGGCGCCGGAATCGACCTGGATCGAGCGCAAGCTGTCACCCCCGCTCGGCTACAAGAAAAAGGACATCGTGGTTTCCCACGGCGGTGCTTTCCGCTATGAACTCGCGTATCAGGGGTTCAGCAACGGCACACTGAACCTGAGTTATCGGGAGTTCAAGGGTAAGGATCTGGATCGACCCGTGCTCACCCAAGATGTGAGTTATCAAATCAAGGAGTTTCCTGCGGTGATCAGCTTCCGTGATGCGAAGATCGAAGTGCAGGAGGCCAACAACGACAAGATCATCTATAAGATCCTCAGGGGTTTCTGAGCGTTCGCAGTCCCGATATCGTCTCGCTCCGGTACAAGGAGGTTCCGGAGCGTCCGGGGTGGGTCAGAAATACTTTTCGGTGGCGCCGGGACGGTAGCGCCGCCTGCCGGTGTGGCCGGGAAAATTCTGGGCCAGCCGGCTCTTTCCCGCTGTCGCGACCACTTCGGGGACGCCTTTCCGATCCGGGGTGTTCCCGACCTTCCATTGTTTCCGTTTGGGCTTGGGCGCATCATATCCCAACCGTGGCAGAAACCACAGGCATCGGAGGATGTGACCCATGGATAGACAGACGATGATCCCGGCCCTGTTGCTCATGGCCGCTCTGACGCTATCGCCGTTCGGTCTTGTCGCGGACGACGCACCCCTCAGGATTCACGACGAACAAGGCTTTCGTTTCGTGAGCGGCGGGGTTGGCGGACCCGAGCGCGACTATCTCGATTCGATCGCGAATCAGTTCGACCTGCAGTTGAGGTTTGCGACCACCGAGGGAGCTTATCTCAGCGATGTGCGCGTGGTGCTCCAGGACGCCTCGCGGCGGACCGTTCTGGATACGGTGGCCGATGGGCCTTTCCTTTATGTCGATCTTCCTTCTGGTACTTATTCCGTGATCGTGAGTTCCGGCGGTCAGGAGCAGCAGCGGCGTGTGAACGTCACTGCCGGCCGACTCAGCCGCGTCGATTTCTACTGGCGTCGGTGACGGGGTGCCTTGGGCAATCAGGCTCGCATCCCTTGCGGGTGTAGGGCTATGCCAAGGTCGTTCGCAATTAGGAGACAGACATGAGTTTCAGCAACAATCCGTTCGGCAGCCGCCGTGCGTTCGACACCGGTTCGGGTACCGGCAGTTTATTCAGCCTCGCGGCGTTGGAAGCGGGCGGTGTCGGGCGGGTTTCGCGTCTGCCATTCAGCATCAAGGTGTTACTCGAATCCGTCCTGCGCCACTGCGACGGTGAAACGGTGCACGAGGAGGACGTCGCCGCCCTCGCCGCCTGGAACCCGCGGGCTCCGTCGGCGAGGGAGGTGCCGTTCCTGCCGGCACGCGTGTTGCTGCAAGATTTCACCGGGGTCCCGGCTTTGGTGGACCTCGCAGCGATGCGGTCGGCCATGCGCCGGCTGGGGGGCGACCCGAAGCGGATCGAACCCCGGATTCCCTGTGAGCTGGTGGTGGACCACTCGATCCAGGTGGACTTCTACGGCAGTCCCGATGCGCTTCGGCACAACATGGAAATGGAGTTCCAGCGCAATCGCGAGCGTTACGAGTTCCTGAAATGGGGGCAGAACGCCTTCCGCAAATTCCGCGTGGTGCCCCCCGGCGTCGGCATCGTGCATCAGGTCAACCTGGAATACTTCGCGCGCGGGGTGTTCCTAGAGGATGGTATCGCCTATCCCGACACCCTGGTCGGCACCGACTCCCACACCACGATGATCAACGGCCTCGGCATTCTCGGCTGGGGTGTCGGGGGCATCGAGGCAGAGGCGGCCATGCTTGGGCAACCCTTGTTCATGCCGGCACCCGAGGTCATCGGTTTCAAGCTGACCGGGCGGTTGCCGTCGGGGGCCACTGCTACCGATCTCGTGCTGCGGGTGACGGAGATGCTCCGCGCCAAGGGCGTGGTCGGCAGGTTCGTCGAGTTCTTCGGTCCCGGTTTGAGCGGGATCACGGTCCCGGACCGCGCCACGGTAGCCAACATGGCGCCCGAATACGGGGCGACCACGGCTTTCTTCCCGATCGATGCGGAATCCCTCAATTACCTGCGCATGACCGGGCGCGAGGAAGCGCAAGTGGAGCTGGTCGAGAGGTATTGCAAGCTGCAGGGTTTGTTCCGAACCGACGACACCCCGGCCCCGGAATTCACCGAAGTGGTCGAACTCGACCTCGCCACCATCGAGCCCTGCGTCGCCGGGCCGAAGCGACCGCAAGACCGGATTCCGGTGCGGAGGCTCAAGGAGGAATTTCGGGCTGCATTGACCGCCACCGCCGGTCCCCGTGGATTCGGCCTGCGGGCCGAGGAAGTCGAACGTTCACTGCGGATGACCGCGGGCGGAGCCGACACCATGGATAGCGACGGGAGACCCGTGAATCCGGAGCTCGGAGCCCCCACCAGTTGCAGCCCGCAATCCCTCACCCATGGCTCGGTCGTCATCGCGGCCATCACCAGCTGCACCAATACCAGCAATCCAAGCGTGATGCTGGCAGCGGGAATCGTGGCGAAAAAGGCGGTGGAGCGGGGCCTGACCGTACCCTGTACGGTCAAGACCAGCCTCGCGCCCGGGTCGCGGGTGGTGACGGAGTATCTCCAGCGTTCCGGTTTGCTTCCCTACCTGGAGAAGCTGGGTTTCGCCGTCGTCGGTTACGGCTGCACCACCTGCATCGGGAACAGCGGTCCGCTGCCAGAGCAGATCGCAACGACGATCCGGGAGGCCGAACTGATCGTGGCGGCGGTGCTGAGCGGAAATCGCAACTTCGAAGGGCGCATCCATCCGCTGACCCGCGCCAATTTCCTCATGTCGCCGCCCCTGGTCGTGGCCTATGCCTTAGCCGGCACCGTGGCCATCGATCTGGATCGCGAACCTTTGGGGACCGATGGCGAAGGCAGGCCAGTCTATCTTCGGGATCTGTGGCCAGGCGAGGACGAAATCCGGAATTTCCAGCATTTGGCCAGCGATCCTGAAACCTTCCGAAGCATGTATCGAAACCTGGAGATCTTCAACCCGGAATGGAACGCCGTGGCCACCAGTACGGGTGATCTCTACGAATGGAAGGAAGCGTCCACCTATATCCAGGAGCCACCGTTCTTCCTCGACCTGGAGAGGGAACCCGGTCCGCTCCGGCCGATCGAAAATGCCAGGGTACTGGCCCTGTTCGGGGATTCCGTGACCACGGACCACATCTCGCCAGCGGGCGCCATACCCAAGGGTCCGGCAGCGGATTACCTGATGTCGCGCGGGGTCGATCCGCGTGACTTCAACTCCTTTGGCGCGCGCCGTGGCAATGACCGCGTCATGGTGCGGGGTACATTCGCCAACGTGCGCCTCAGGAATCTTCTGGTTCCCGGCAAGGAGGGTGGGGTCACGGTACATTTCCCGAGCGGTCGGCAAATGTGGATTTATGACGCGGCGATGCAATATCGCCAGGAAAACATCCCCTTGCTCGTCATCGCCGGCAAGGATTACGGTATGGGCAGTTCGCGCGACTGGGCGGCGAAGGGAACCCTGTTGTTGGGTGTGCGGGCGGTGATCGCCGAAAGTTTCGAACGGATCCACCGCAGCAATCTGGTGGGCATGGGGGTGCTGCCCCTGCAGTTCCAACCGGGGGAATCGGCGGCTGCCCTGGGATTGCGCGGGGACGAAACCTACACGCTGCTGCTCGGCGAGGATCTGGAACCGAAAGGCCGTGTCCAAGTTCTCGTTCGATCCGATCGCGAGCCTGGTGAGAGGACGTTTTTCGTGCGCGCCCTGCTCGACAGCCCGACCGAGATTCGCTATTACCGTAACGGCGGAATCCTACCGACGGTGCTGCGAGAACTGCTGCGTGGGTAAGGGCACGGGATGATTTCTCCCGGTTCGCTGTGGAGCTATCATGCAGCCACGACGTATCGGCAACGAAGGAAAAGGCGAGCCATGAATCTTTCCACGCAAAAACGCAACGGCAGCACCGTCCTCAGCGTGGCTGAGGCGCGTCTCGACGCACACAACTCGGCGGAACTGAAAGATGTCATCCTCAAGTTGCTGGAGGATGGCAGTCGCCAGATCGTAGTGGACCTGAGCCAGGTCGGGTTCATCGACAGCTCCGGGTTGGGAGCCCTCTTGTCCGGGTACAAGAACGCCAGCCTGCGTTCCAGTGGGTTTCTTTTGGCCGGGCTGCAGCCCCGGGTGCGCTCGATGTTCGAACTCACGCGTCTGACACGGGTATTCGAGATCTATCCTACCCTCGAGGACGCTTTGCGCGGCGATTAGCCGGGAGGTTCCCATGGGTGGTGAGACCGATGTCAAAGTCGATATCGTGGTACCGAATCAAACCCGGTACCTGAGTCTGATCGGCAACATCGGGGAACAGATCGCCAAGGAATTGACCGGCTATCAGGGCGATCGGGATGCATTGGCTTACAACCTGAACCTGGTCTTGACCGAGGCCATGGTCAATGCGATCCAACACGCCACCCCCGGGGAAAAAGACAAGACGGTGCGGGTATGGATTCACGTCGGGGACGAAGCCCTGTGCATCCGGGTGTACGATCAGGGCCAGGGTTTCGACCTCGAATCCGTGCCCACCCCCGATTTCGAGGACCCGTCCGAGCACGGCCGCGGGATCTTCTTCATCCGCCAGCTGATGGACTCGGTGACCTACCGGCGTACCGAGGACGGCAATGTCTTGGAAATGCGCAAGAAGCTGGCCTAGTCGCTGCCGTCCAGCCCAGTCAGCGCATCACCCCGACCCCCGGCGGACACCGTCGTGACCAAGACCCGCGCGCCGGATTCGGATCGAACTTGGGAGCGGATGTTTCAATCCGCCCTGGATCGGTTTCGCCGCCGTTGCCGATTGCGGAGCGGTCTCGTCCTTCCGGCTACGGCGTTCCCGCGGGAATACCGGACACAAGTGCCGCCGTGGCTCGCGGCGCGGGATGCCATCCGGCTGGGTGCCCTGGTCGAGCAGGGAAGGAATGGCGTCGACCTCTGGCGACCGCTTCCGACGCTCGGCGATGCCCATTACCGGCTGCGCATTTACAGCACCGAACAGCGCGCGCTCGATGCCGTGATGCCACTGCTGCAGAACCTGAATCTGCACGTCATCGATCAAGTCCAGTACCGGCTGGGGTGGCAAGAGCGGAGGTTGTTCCTTCGCAGCTTTACCGTCGCGCCGCGAGGTGAGCCTCCCCCCGACCTGGTGCGCACGCGGAAACCGGTGCTCGAGGCTCTGGATGCTCTGTTGGCGGGGAAACTGGAGAACGACGCCCTCAACGGCCTGATCCTGAGCACGGGACTGTCATGGAAAGAAGTCGACGTCTTTCGCGCCTACCACAACTACTATTCGCAATTGGGAAAGCGCTTCAGCCGTTTCCGCTTTCACCAGGCATTGTTCCACAATCCGGGCGTCACCCGGCTTCTGTTTCGCTATTTCGCCACCCGCTTTCAACCGCGCGAACCTTCCGAGAGCGCGGCACAGCGCGAAGAAATTCTGTTGACGATCCGGCAGGATCTCGCCGCAGCCCTCAACGAAGTCACGGACACCAGCGAAGACCATATCCTGCGGGATCTTTTCAATCTCATCGACGCCACCTTGCGGACCAATTTCTACCGGCGTCGGGACGACCCGGATTATTTCATTTCGCTGAAGATCAGCGGCCTGGGGGTAATCGACATGCCGGCGCCGCGACCACTGTTCGAGATTTACGTGCATTCGGTCGCCATGGAGGGAATCCACTTGCGTGGCGCCGCCGTGGCTCGGGGCGGCATTCGCTGGTCGGACCGGCCGGACGATCTCCGCGTCGAGATCCTCGACCTGATGCAGACCCAGATGACCAAGAACGCACTGATCGTTCCCCAGGGCGCCAAAGGTGGTTTCGTAATCAAAACCTCCTGCCGTGATCCCGAGGAATGCGAGCGTCGGGCCGAAGAGGCGTATTCCACCTTCATTCGCGGTTTGCTGGACGTGACCGACAACCGCACGGAAACCGGCGTGGTCCATCCCCCGCGCGTGATTTCGTACGACGACGCCGATCCCTACCTGGTGGTCGCGGCCGACAAAGGTACGGCGCACTTGTCGGACCGGGCCAACGCGATCGCCCGCGAGTACGGTTTCTGGCTGGGGGATGCATTCGCCAGCGGCGGTTCCCACGGCTTTCACCACAAGCGGCTGGGGATCACCGCACGGGGTGCCTGGGAGTGCGTACGGCGGCATTTCCTTGAGCTGGGCCGGGACATCGAAAACGAGTCGATCACCGCGGTCGGGATCGGCAGCATGGACGGGGACGTATTCGGCAACGGCATGCTGTGGTCGAAGAACATCCTTCTCCTCGCGGCATTCAGCGGCCAGCACATCTTCCTGGACCCGAATCCCGATCCCGAACGATCCTATCGGGAACGCCGGCGGTTGTTCGAGTTGCCGAACTCCACCTGGGCGGATTACGACGTTCGGGTGATTTCCCCGGGCGGGGGGGTATTCCCGCGCGCGGCGAAAGAAATCACCTTGTCGGCGCCGGTGCGGGCTTGGCTCGGCCTGCGTCATCGCGCGATCGACGGGGAGGGGTTGGTGCGCGCCTTGCTCGCCGCCCCGGTGGATCTCCTTTGGCTCGGAGGGATCGGTACTTACGTCAAGGCCGGTGCGGAGACTCACGAGGAGGTAGGGGACCGGGTCAATGACGCCGTTCGCATCGACGGTTCGCAAGTGCGCGCCACGGTGGTTGCCGAAGGCGCGAACCTCGGATTCACGCAGAAGGGGAGGATCGAGTTCGCCCTGGCCGGCGGGCACATCAATACCGATGCCGTGGACAATTCGGCTGGCGTGGATCTGTCCGACCACGAGGTGAACCTGAAGATCCTGCTCGGGCTGCTCCAGGAAGCCGGGGTCGTCGCCGACGAAGAACACCGCAACCGTCTCATCGAGGATTGGACCACGGACGTCTGTGAGTCCGTGCTGCGGGACAACCGTAGTCAGAGTCTGTGTCTTTCCCTGGATCGCGAGCGTTGTCGTCGCGATCCGGAACCCTTCCTGGAATTGGCGGATCGGCTGGAGAATGCGGCCCTCCTGGATCGCACCTGCGAGTCGTTTCCGTCTCGGAAGGAGGTGCAGGCCCGCTCCGGACAGGGCCTGGTACGGCCGGAACTGGCCGTGCTCATGGCTTACGCCAAGCTGGCATGGAAGCGGACCCTGCTCGAGGCCGGCGACTTCCTCGACGACGAATGGGCCGGACAGATGCTGAGCGAGTACTTCCCGGTGCCGGTACGGCAGCGTTACGCTCCCTTCCTGTGCAAGCATCCCTTGGCCCGCGAGATCGTGGCCACCGTGGTCTGCAATCGCATCGTCGACCAGGCGGGTTCGGCTTTCCTGGTCCGCATCGACGAACTCGAACCGACGACGGCGGCCCATTTGGCCGGTGCCTATCTTTGTTTCGATGCGGCCCTCGGCGGCGACGCCGTGCGGGAAAAAGTGACCGGTCTGGTGGGGCGTCTGGACACGTCCCGGCAATACGGTTTGCTGCTGGAATGGGAGGATACGCTGGCCGCGTTTTGCGATTGGGCGATCCGGGAGGAGCGCGGTTTGCGTCCGAATCCGACCGTGGTGGAGGGCTGGCGAACCGATCTAGGCACCTATTTGGACTATCGGGAGAAATCGCTGCGAAACGACGAGCGGTCGGCTTTCGCGGAGCGCCGGGCGGAAATGCTCGGACTCGGGTTCTCCGAAACGGAGGCGCTGCTGTTCGCCCTGGGACCGCATTTGCGCGATTTCCCCATGATGGCGGGCTTGGCCCGATCCGTCGGCGCGCCTTTATCGCGTGTCGCCGCCCTGACCGATGGTATCGCCGGGTTGCTCGGAACATCGAAGTGCTTGACTCTGCTCGGCGGTATCCGGCCGCGCGACCGCTGGGAGCGGCGGGCGCAGGCGGCGCTGGCGGAGCGTTTTCGGGCGGCAGCGGGACATCTTGCGCGAGCGCTGTGGCGCGACGGGTATCGGGATCCGACGGCTTTCTTTGCCGAACCGGAAATGCGGCGCAGACGGGCAAAGCTCAGCCGGCTGCTGGAAGAACTGGACGAAACCCCCTCCTTGTCCCTGGCGCCGTTCGCCGTGCTGAGCGCCGAGGTCGATGCCATCATCGACCGCACGGAGTGACGGATCTCCGCGGGGAACTGGGGCGAGGACGCATTTTTCCGCACGAACTCATGCACGAATCCGCACTGCCTGCCGGAATCACGGCCTTGCTCGAGGCCTTCGACGAACCGGTCTGCCTCCTGGATGGGGGTGGCGAGCTCTTGTACATGAATCGCCCGGCGAAGCGGTTGCTGGGCCACCGGGAGCGGCAGATCCAGGGAAGGAACCTGCTCGAGGAGTTGACTGCCGGATCGTTACGCGGTGTTTCCCTGCTTGGCAAGGACGGACGCACCGTGTTGCAACCCTTCGCGACCCGGCCGGTACGAATCGACGGTGCCGAACTTCGCCTGTTGCGCTTTGCGACGCCGGGTTCAACCGCCTGCGAAAGCGCTCTCCAAGACACCGAGTCCGTATTGCGCGCGGTGCTCGACACTTTGGTCGACGGCATCGTCGTGATCGACGAGCGCGGCATCGTGCGCTTGTTTACGCCTTCCGCGGAGCGCATGTTCGGCTACGATCGGGACGAAGTACTGGGGCGCAACGTCGCCATGCTCATGCCTTCCCCCTACTGCGAGGAACACGATAGTTACCTCCGGCGCTACCTTGAGACCGGGGTGGCGAGAATCATCGGGCAGGGACGGGAAGTGCAGGCGCGCCGCAAGGATGGTCGGATCTTCCCCGTCTATCTCGCGGTCGGAGAGTTGCACACCCATGAGGGACGCTGGTTCGTCGGCATTCTACGTGACCTCACGGCGCACAAGCAGGCGCAGGAACGCCTCGTCATGCTCTCCAGCGCCGTCGACCAGAGCCCTTCGGCGGTGTTGATCGCCGACTTGCACGGCCGCATCCAGTATGTGAATCGCGGATTTGTGCGACTTACGGGCTACCCTGCCGAAGAACTCGTAGGAACCCGTCCCTCGCTCGGAGAGGGACGCGACAAGGAGCGTTGGCGACGTCTGCACGAGACGATCCGGTCACGCGGGGAACGCTATGGGGAAGTCGCGGACTGCAGGAAAAATGGCGAAACCTACTGGGCGCTGGAAAGCATCACGCCGATTCGGGACGCGGCCGGTGCCATCACCCATTATCTGGTGATCCAGCAGGACATCACCGAGCAGAAACGGGACAAGGAGGCGCTCGCCGAAAGCGAGGAACGTTTCCGCCAAGTCGCCGAGATGGCCGGAGAGTGGCTCTGGGAGCAGGATCCGGAAGGTCGTTATCTATACAGCTCCGGCGCGGTGCGCAACATCCTCGGCTTCGAACCCGAGGAAGTGCTCGGCAAACATTACCTCGATCTCCTGACCCCGGGGGACCGTGAGCACTGGATGACGACCCTGTCTGCGGCGGGAAGCGTGGAAAAGCCTTTTTTCCGTCTCATCAACCGGTACCGGCACAAAGACGGCCACGAAGTCTACACCGAGTCCACGGGAGCGCCGATCTTCGACGAGCACGGCAGACTCGTCAAATGGCGCGGGGTGGATCATGACATCACTGCCCGCAAGACTTACGAAGACGAACTCCGGGTGCGGAACCGCGCCATCGAGTCGGCCAGTGTCGGCATCAACATCGCCGACGCGCGTGCCCCGGGGCTCCCGAACATCTATGTCAATCCCGCGTTGAGCCGGATCACCGGATATTCCCGCGAGGAACTGATGCACCACAGCATGCGCATGCTGCAGGGACCGGACACCGACCCGGAAGCGATCGAGAAAATCCGCGGCGCCATCCGCGCGGGGCAACCTTGCGAGGTGACGCTGAAGAACTACCGCAAGGATGGCACACTATTCTGGAATGAACTGCTGATTTCACCGGTCCGCGACGAGGAAGGGGTGGTGACCCATTACATCGGCATCCAGACCGACGTGACCGAGCGCCGACGCGCGGAAGAAGAGCGGCACCAACTGGAGATCGCCAAACAGATCCAGCTTTCGCTGTTGCCGAAGGAGCCCCTGCGGCTGCCGACCGCGGAGATCGCCGGTCTGTGTGTCCCGGCGACCCATGTCGGGGGCGATTATTTCGACTATTTCGCTTGCGCCGATCTCGTGGACATCGTCATCGCCGATGTCTCCGGCCACAGCGTCGGCGCCGCGCTCATCATGACCGAAGCGCGCAGCGCCTTGCGAACCGAGGCGCGCAGGACCCTGAACGTGACGGGAGGGAATGGCGGGGTAGGCGAGATCCTGTCGGATCTCAACGAGATGCTGTACGAGGATCTGTCGGGGGCGGACCTCTTCATCACCATGTTCTATGTCCGCTACGACTGCTCGACGCGAACCCTCTCCTACGCCAACGCCGGGCACGGCTTCGCGCTCCTGTTGCGAAATGGGGAGCAAAGTTGTGTCCCGCTGGATGCGGACGGGCTGGTCCTTGGGGTCCGTAAAGGTATCGCTTTCGAAGAAAAGAGCCTGAAGCTGAACCCCGGCGACTGGGTGCTGCTTTACACCGACGGCGTGGTGGAAGCGCAGAACGGGGAAGGGGAGTTCTTCGGGATCTGCCGGCTGTGCCAGCGCTTTTCCAATCACCGGGCCTTGACCCCGGAGCAACTGGTGCAGGAAATCCTGGCCGAACTCCACGCCTTCGGTGGGAACGTTCCATTCCAGGACGACGTCAGCATGGTGGCGTTCAAGATTGGTTAAGGTGAATCGACGCCTACGGTAATTCTCCTTTTGATTGGCTGAAGTAACGGGGGAGACTCCTGATGAATCGTCCCGCTGAGCGTTTCGCAACGTATCAGGACCTTTTCGATCTGCCGGAGCATGTGATCGGCGAGATCCTCAACGGCCAACTGGTGACCCAACCGCGACCGGGCCCGCGCCACGCGCTGGCGGCGTCGGTCCTCGGTGACGAACTGGTCGGCCCGTATCACCGTGGCCGCGGCGGTCCGGGCGGCTGGTGGATCTTGGACGAGCCGGAGATCCATCTCGCCACCGATGTCCTGGTCCCCGATCTCGCCGGCTGGCGGCGGGAACGCCTGCCAGTGCTTCCGGGCGAGGCCTATTTCCCGCTCGCCCCCGACTGGGTGTGTGAGGTGCTTTCCCCCGGCACGGCACGCGTCGACCGGGTGGTGAAGATGCCGATCTACGCCCGGCACGGGGTGGCCTGGCTGTGGCTGCTGGACCCGGACCGGCGCACGCTGGAAGTCTTCAGGCTGCACGAAGGCCACTGGCTCATGGAAACGGCGTGGCAGGAGGCCGACGAAGTCACGGCTCCGCCTTTCGGCGAAATTCGTTTTTCCCTGGCCGATCTCTGGGCGCCCGAGGCATAGATTCGGGATCACCCGAGTCCACTCCGGCGGTACAGCCTTTCCCCGACCCGAGTGCCGAGCTTTCCTTCGCGAGCTGCGGACGCACCATCCGAATGCCATTCCCGAAGGGAGGGCATCCGGAAAGCTTGCCGAAGTTGAATTCCCAACCATTCTTCGGTAATAGTGGAATGACGACGATGGAAAAGGGCCTCGCGATGTCTGCGCCACCGACCGAATACCCGCTACCACGACTGCCGCTCGGCGAATACCGGCTGGTCTTCCGATACGATCCCCCTTTGCGCTTGCCCGCTCATGCCGGTTTCGCCTGGCGGGGTGCGTTCGGCGCGGCATTGAAATCCACCGTCTGCGTGGTGGCGGGTGCCGAGTGTACTGCTTGTATGCTCAGGCACAGTTGTGCGTATTCGCTGATCTTCGAGACTCCCGCCCCGCCGGAGGCCCCGAAAATGCGCCGTTACCAACGCATCCCGCACCCTTTCGCCCTGCGGGTGCAGCCGGCCGGCGCGTCGACGGAGGGAAATCACGCTCTGGGGGTGATCCTGTTCGGCTACGCCAACCGCCAGTTGCCCTATGTGCTCCACGCTTTGCGCAGGGCCGGGGAAAGGGGCATAACCTCGATGCGTCGGCCTTTCTTTCTGCAACGTGTCGAGCAGCGCGATGTCCAGGGCGCATGGCAAGTGATCTACGACCCCGACGCGGGTCAACTGCGAGCGCATCCCCCCATCACGCCACCGCTTCCGCCCATGCCGGAACGACTTACGGTCCGCTGGCAAACCCCCTTCCGCGGCAAAGCCGAAGACGACCTCGTGACACCGGAGCGGTTTCGCTTCCACCATTTTTTCGGGCCGTTGCTGCGGCGCATCTCCATGCTCACCGCTTTTCATGCGGACAACCCCCTGGAGACCGACTTCGCCGGGCTGATGCGACGGGCGCGGGAAGTCGAGGTGACGGAATCCAGCCTACACTGGCGCGAACTCACCCGCTACTCTTCCCGGCAGAAGACGCTCATGCGGATGGGCGGACTGCTTGGCGCATTCGACGTGTCCATGGCTGGCCTGGAAGCACTCTGGCCGTACCTCTGGCTCGGCCAATGGACCCTTGCCGGTAAGGGAACCAGCATGGGGCTCGGCGCCTATCGCATCGAAGTGCCAAGCTTGCCGGTGTAGACCCTGAAAGGCCCAGCCTTGCATACTGAAGCCGGTGAGGCACCCGAAGGCTGAAGATACCGGCATCAACCCTTTCTCCGTCTCTCTCGGTCCTGCGGCAAAAGAAGGCCGAGACCGCGTTTCCCGCGTAAGGAGCCACGAAGCGATGAATGAAGCGAATCGACTGAACGCCTCCTGCCGCCTTGCCCTGGCGGCTTACCTGCACGACCTGGGCAAGTTCGCAGAGCGGGCACGCATTCCGCAGGCGCAGGAGAGGGACGCCGAGGGCAATACCCGTCAGGCCGTCAACGAGGGGCTATATTGTCCCTCTTGGGATGGGCGACGCACGCACATCCACGCCGCCTATACGGCCATCGGGCTTGATCTACTGGAGGCCTGGCTGCCGGAACTGGTGGGCGAGGACATGACCCCTTTCGCGCCGTGGCGTGAAAAAAACGCGGATGACTCGCTCATCAACGCGGCGGCCATGCACCACCGGCCGCAAACCTTCCTACAGTGGATTGTGGCCACTGCCGATCGGCTCGCTTCGGGCTTCGAGCGGGAAGAATTCGAGGGTTACAACCGCGCGAGCGACGAACATGAACATCGAGGGCGAAGACTCAACCATTACACCACGCGGCAGGAAACCCTGCTGGAACGTATCCGCCTGAATGACAGGACGGAGACGAGCGAGTGGCGTTATCCGCTCAAGGCCCTGTCGCCCCAGTCCATCTTTCCCGTTCGCGCCGCGGAATGCGAAAACGACGGCAAGGACGAAGCACAGGCCCGCTACCTCGAGCTGTGGAACCAGCTTCTCGACGGCGTGAAACGCATCCCGGCGAGCCATCGGCACAACCTGGCGCTGTGGCTCGATCACTTCGACAGCCTCTGGCTGACCTTCACCCATGTCATCCCCTCGGCGACGGCCGGCATTGCTGGAAATGTACGGCCGGATGTGTCCCTCTATGATCACTCCAAGACCACGGCGGCACTGGCCGTAGCACTTTGGCGCTATCACCACGACCGCGGCGACGATGCCGCGCTGATACAAGAGCAGTTGCGCGCGCAATGGGACCGAGAGCGTCGGGACGCCCCCGAGGCCCAGGAAGCCTGGGAAGACGAGAAATTCCTGCTGGTACAAGGTGACTTCACCGGCATCCAGAACTTCATCTTCGCCGAAGGTGGCAGCACCCAGAAGCGCGCCGCAAAGCTGCTGCGCGGACGTTCCTTCTATGTGTCGCTGCTCACTGACCTCGCGGCGCTGAGGGTATTGGATGCCCTGGATCTGCCTCCGACCAGCCAGGTGCTCAACGCGGCTGGCAAGTTCCTCATCGTCGCGCCGAACACGGCGGAAACGGTCACCAGGCTCCGGGAAGTACAGGAGGAGCTCGACCGCTGGTTTCTCGAACACACCTACGGCCAGTCTGGTCTTCTGCTTGCGTGGCTGTCGGCGCGGGCAGCGGACTTCCGCCACGGTGAGGGAAAATCGAGCCCGTTTCGCTCGCTGACGAAGCGCCTGTTTGAAAGGCTGGATAGCGTCAAGTTACGGCGTTTCCAGTTGTGCGGCGAGCAACCCGCAAGTGCGGTATTCGAGGGTTTCCTCGACCGCTTCGAACATGGCGAATGCCGTATTGACGGCCGTTCGCCCGGTGTCGTGAACATCGGTGAGGACACCTGGGTCAGCGAGCTGGCGGCAGACCAGATCGACACCGGCAAATGGCTTGCTACCCAGAAACGGGTGCTCATCACGCGCCAGCCGCTCAAACACTACACCCTGCGTCTCGATGTCTTCGGCTATCGCGTCAACTTCACCGAGAGCGAAGAGGACACCGGCCGCTTCGGTAACGAGGCGAGAACCGGCAATCTCGTCCGTGCCTGGGATTTCTCGCTTCCCGAATCGCCCGATGCGCCCCTGTGGAACGGCTATGCGCGGCGACACATCGACGCTTATGTGCCGCGCTTCGGCGAGATGAATGCCTGGGAAGCGGACCGTTACCTGGGTATCGAAAACGCCGAGGATTTCGGGCCCGACCCGCGCGAGCCCAAGACCCTGAACCATCTCGCGCGCGACGACCGCAAGCTCGATGAGAACAACCGGTGGATTGGCGTCGAGGCTCTCATGACCCTGAAGGGCGACGTGGACAACCTCGGGCTCATCTTCCAAAAAGGACTGGAACGTCCCACCTTCGCGAAGATGGCTGCGCTCTCGCGGCAGGTGAACGTCTTCTTCACCGTGTACCTGCCGTGGCTGTGTCAAAAGGACTTCCCCAACACCTACACCGTGTTCGCCGGCGGCGACGACTTCTTTCTCATCGGCCCGTGGCATTCGATGATCCGGCTTGCCTGCCGGATGCGCGAGGAGTTCCGTCGTTATGTCGCCGGCAATCCGGACATCCACTTCTCGGCGGGCCTGTCCATGACCAAGCCCGGGCTACCCATCCGGCAACTGGCTGAGCTGGCGGAATCCGCCCTGGACAAGGCCAAATCCCATAACCCATCCAAGATAGCGCCCGAGCCCAAAAACGCTGTCACCTGCTTCGGGCAAACGGTCTCGTGGGACGAATTCGGCGAGCTCATGCGGCGCGAAGCGGCGCTCGAACGGGCCGCGCAGGACCACGCGCTCTCGACCGGCTATCTCTACGCCCTGCTCGGCTACACGGACATGGCCGCCGAGCTCAAGAGCGAGGAACCACGGCCCGAGGCGGCCCTGTGGCACTCCCACTTCGCCTATCGCACCCGACGCCTGGCCGAGACCCGCTACCGGGATGTCGAGGATCGGGAAGACCGCGAGCGGAAACGACGTGCATTGCAGGAACGGCTTGGCGTGGAAATCGCCGGCAATGGCATCGAGAAGCATGGGGCGGCCTACAAGATCGCCCTGTTCACCTACCTGTATCAGCAACGCGACTGAGGAGAGAGCAACATGGCGCAGCAACCCGATCATAACAACCGCAATCCGCAGCAACGGCAGCAACATCATCAGCAACAAGTTGCTATGGCACAGATCCAGATCAAGTTGTCCAAACCACTCGATCCGGAGTTGTTCAATGATGTTGCCTTAAAAGCGGCAAAAACCGTGGCGAACGCCGATCGGGATCGCAACAAGGCAACCCAGCTTCGCCGCTTTTATGACGAACTGATGCTGTGGGAATCACGCACGGCCCAGCAGCCGGACAAGTTCGGTGAGTACCTTCCTTTCATCCGCATGCTCAACGCCAAAGCCGCGTATGCCGAAGGCCGCAAGCTTGTGGACCGTACCTTCGTTGAGTTGCTACGGCAGACTCTCGCCGAGGTGAAGGACGCCGAGACGCTCACCACCTGCAAGCTGTTCTGGGAAGCCTTCATGGGTTTCTACAAACAGGAACGCCCGAACTGAACCGACCGGAGAGCGGAACATGAAACTCACCACCATCGAAAAGATCACCGGCACCCTGAAGCTCGTCACCGGGCTGCACATCGGCTCGGGCAACAACGAGATGCACATCGGCGGCACCGACAACCCAGTCATCAAGCACCCGCTCACCGGCGAGCCCTACATCCCCGGTTCCTCCATCAAGGGCAAGATCAGGAGCCTGCTCGAATGGGAGCTGGGTGTGGTGGGCCTCACGGATGGGCAACCGCTCGGGTTCAAGCACATCGGAAAGCTCGAAGGAGCGGATCGGGAGAAGGCCAAGGTCCTGCTCAAGCTGTTCGGCGGCGCGCCGGAGGGTGGCGGCCGTGATGAGGCGCTGGTCAAGGAGATTGGGCCGACGAGGCTTGCCTTCTGGGATTGTCCGTTGACCCGGGAGTGGGTCGAAAAGATGAAAAATCGCAACCTGCTGCTCACCGAGACCAAGATGGAGAACATGATCGACCGCATCCGCGGCGTGGCGGAGCATCCGCGCAACACCGAGCGGGTGCCGGCCGAGGCGAGTTTCGAGTTCGCACTGACGATTCGCATCCACGATGGCGACGACCTGCTGCCCATGGTCTGGCGCGGCCTGAAGCTGCTGGAACTCACGGGCTTGGGCGGCTCCGGTTCGCGCGGTTACGGCAAGGTGCAATTCACCGCTCTGCAAATGGGCGGTCAGGATGTGCTACCCCAACTTCGGTCCGTGAACCTGCAGGCGGCATGATGCGTACCTTCCGCGCCACTTTCACCCCCCTGTCTGCTTTTGGTACGCCTCTCAAGGGGGATACCTTCTTCGGCCAACTGTGCTGGGCGGTGCGTAATCGCTTCGGCGAAGCGCGGCTTACGGAGCTTCTGCAAGGCTACACGACCGGGCAGCCCTTCGCAGTGGTATCCGATGCCTTCCCCGCCGGCCATCTCCCACGCCCTGTGCTGCCAGGGCATCTGTTCGAGGAGCTACCCGGCGAGGACCGCAAGGCAGTGAAAAAACGTGCCTGGATGCCGTTGGAAAAGTTTGCGGCGCCGCTTGCCCAATGGCTCGCCCATTGCGTCCAGCCGGGCGCGCTTCCGGGCGGCAGCATGCAGCCGCATCCCCAACCCCACAACACCATTAGCCGCCGCACCGGCACCACTGGGGAGGGAGCTTTTGCCCCCTACACTATGGAGCAGCTCTGGTATGGCAAGAAACCCGAGTCGCGGAAGGAGGCGTTCGTTTTAGCGAAGCTCGATGTCTATTTCGTTCTCGACGAGGAACATCTATCTGCGGATGAACTGGAAACGCTCATCAGCGATATCTGCGTGCTCGGTTTTGGGCGTGACGCCAGTATCGGCCTCGGCAAGTTTCATTTGGACGGTTTCGGGCCCTGTGAGTTACCGTGTCACGATGGCGCCGATGCCTGGCTGACGTTGGCACCCTGCGCGCCGCAAGGGTTGGGTTTCGATCCCACCCGCTGCTTTTATCAGACCTTCACCCGTTTCGGTCGCCATGGCGACATCGGCGTGCATTTCGGCAATCCGTTCAAGACCCCCATTCTGTTGGCGCAGGCGGGCGCAGTGTTGTCCCCGCCT
>DATMAX010000030.1:0-4895 GCA_035559395.1 Methylococcus sp.
CCGGATAGCACTCGCTTGACCGCTTGTTCCTTGAATTCCGCCGTATACCGCCGGCGGCTCTGCTTTTCTTTCGAACTCACTGAACACCTCCAAGGACCTTGCCCTCATTAATGGGGTGTCCATCGAAGCGTAGCAAGATCAAACGCTCCCGTAACCAAAACGGGTTTTTGAACCCAGATTCGGGTCGCTGCTAAAGCACCATGTTTCTACGCCTGTATCGGAAACCCACAAAACCAATGAATCCCAAGCCCGATGCGATCCCCAACAAGGTCAGGATCCGCGTGATCACGGCTTTTGCACCAGATTCGACTCCAACATGGATCGGGATTCTCAGCCTACTTTCCTCCGAGACGATATCCTCTCCACCCCTGACCAGATAAACCGCGTAATAGCCGTTTTGATCCAGTTCGAAATCCGATTCGATGACGCCTTTGGGATAGGTTTTCGGGGGGACTTTCAATAGGGTACGCAAGTCCTTGTAATTCTCTACATCGCCTTCCTCGCCACCGTCGAACTGTTGTTCGACAACCCGGATTCCTATGGGCATTTTCCGTGTTTCAATGCCCACCAGATCCGCCGTGAAAAATACCCTGCCGGGCGCAGGTAGGTCATGACAATAAGAGCGGAATAGCTCTTTTGTAATTCTTGCATCCTGACCTTCATTGAAGGGCTGAAGATGCAGAGTGAAATAGACGGCGAAGAAATCCGTGGCCGCGGGGCAGCCTACCCTGGCATTGGTGATCTGCTGAGACGGGTTATCGTTGTAGCCTGGACTGGTACATGCGCTCATCACCGCAGCGCAAGCCATCAGCGCATAGGGTCGCAATTTTGACGGATTCTCTTTCATGCGGGGCCTCGTTAGCTCCTCGACACCAAGCCGGTAGCATTTTATCGTGGCCAAAGCGACTTCAATCTGATTACCAACGTCCGCATGGCATGTAGCTGCCGAGTTTCCGACCTTCCGCAACACGATCCCGAGAACGGCTCATTACCTTCTCGCTAAGCGAATCGCCGTGAGCTGCAAACAGACGTCCTGATGGAAAGCGATCGAGCTTCTGGCGCATCCGGGTGGTCGTGACGAGGTCGATTTACCGGTAGAATGGAAGCCCCTTACAAGATCACCCAAACGATCAAAAGCCCCGAGGAGATTTGCCCAGCAGTCTTGGAAGCACCGGAAGAATACCGAACGAGCGGCTGATGATCGGTCAGAACAGGCCAGACGGGATTCCCTCCAGGAGGTTTCGGCATGGCGGTCAAGGCTTGGGTCCACTGCGTTGGGCCGGATCGGACGGGAGCCGGGAAAGAGATTGCATCATTCCTGGCGCAGAATGGCGTGGAAATCCAGGACTGCGATCCGCACACGGCGCGAGGCTATGGCGTCTTGCTGTTCGGCGAGTTCAGTCATGAACTGTGCGAACTGCTGCGCGGGCTCAACCGCAGTTGCCAGGAACGCGTACTGGCTGGTTGTAGCGAGAAACTTTCCACGAGCCACGCCTGGAAACTGATCCAGGCCGGCGCCGCCGACGTGCTGAGTGGTCTGGAGTGCCAGCGGTCCGTGCAGGAGATCACCGCGCGACTCATGCGTTGGGATGCCATAGACCGGTTGCTGGCTTCGCCCCGGGTAAGACGCGAACTGGTGGGGGAAAGTTTGGTCTGGAAGGCGATCCTGCGACAGGTGGTGGAAGTCGCCCACTTTACCGACGCACCCGTGCTGATCCTGGGCGAAAGCGGGACCGGCAAGGAATTGGTGGCGCGGTTGATTCACGATCTGGACCCCCGTCCCGGCAAGAAGGATCTGGTCCTGCTGGATTGCAGCACGATCACGCCGGAGTTGTCCGGCAGCGAGTTTTTCGGCCACGAACGCGGCGCCTTCACGAGTGCGGTCTCCGCTCGCGATGGGGCCTTTGCCTTGGCCGATGGCGGCACCCTGTTTCTCGATGAGGTGGGCGAACTGCCTCTCCACCTGCAAACCCAGTTGCTGCGGGTCATTCAGGAACAGAGCTTCAAACGGGTAGGCGGCAACGTCTGGCAGCGGGCCCGGTTCCGGCTGGTGTGCGCCACCAACCGCGATCTCTGCGAGCTGGTGCAACGCGGGGAGTTTCGCGCCGATCTCTATTACCGGATCGCCGGTTTCATCTGTCACCTGCCGCCGTTGCGGGACCGGCCCGAAGACATCCTTCCGCTCGCCAGCCACTTCCTGCAGCAACTCCGTTCCGGCAACGACCCTCCGGAGCTGGACCAGACGGTACAGGAATATCTGCTGCAACGCCCCTATCCCGGCAATGTGCGCGATCTGCGTCAGGTGGTGGCGCGCATGCTGTGCCGCTACCCTGGGCGGGGTCCCATCACGCTCGGTTGCATTCTGCCGGATGAGCGCATGGCCTGGCGCGACGATGACTGCGCCTGGCACGATGCCGGTTTCGAGCTGGCCATACGCCGGGCTTTGCTGCAAGGCGTGGGACTCAAACTCATCCGCCGGACGGCGGAAGAAACGGCGATCCGCATCGCGGTGAGCGAGACCGACGGCAATCTGCAACAGGCCGCCCTGCGCCTGGGCGTGACCGACCGGACCCTGCAGATGCGCCGGGCGGCATGGCGGCAGGAAAGCTAACGCCCGGAAGCCGGCCTCAAGCGACGGCGCTTACCGGTACCGCACCTGCCGTGATCAGCGCGAGGAAATTTTCCCCCAGGATCAGCCTCTCCTGCTCCACCGGCAAACCCAGCGCCCGGATTTTCGCCAGTTCGACACCCGGATGCAGCCAGGGACCGTCCGAGCCGAACAAAATCTTGTGGGGACCACCGCGCTCGACCGCCCGCTCCAGCAGATCGAAGAACCGCACCCCAGAGCTGTCGGCGTAAAGGTTGGGATAAGACTCCAACCTGTCCAAAAAAGCGGTTTGTGCCCGCCAGTTCTCCATGAAACTGGACAAGTGGGGAATGATGAAAGAGACATCGGCATAATCCCGCGCCAGCCAGTCGAGGACCCGCAACTCATTTTCCACGTCGTACAGCACCGGCAAGGCGAACGCCCGGGCCGCCTCGCAAACCTCCCGGCTGATGCGCGCATCGTGACGGTGCACCTTGATGCCTACGAAGCCGTATTCCTCCACGGCGGTGCGAACCATCTGCAAAATCCTGCCCCGATCGCGCTGCGCATGCACATAGGCAAAGCCGAAGAAACGCCCCGGATCCCGGTTGACGATGCCGGCCACGATCCGGTTGGCCACGGCGTAGTCGTCGTGGAAATTGGCGAACAGCACGCTGTGCGTGATGCCGGCGGCCGAGGCACGATGCAGGTATTTCTCCAGCAGCGGCCGCCCGGTCCAGGGATCGGCGAGACCGAAACCGGCCCCGGCATGGCAATGGGAATCGATGATCATGACAGCCGTTCTCCTGCATCCGGACCCACGCCGGCACGATGACAAGTTCGGTCATTTCGTTTCCCCGGCCCCGTCGAGCCCATCAGAGGCCAAGGAGGACGATGCTTTGACCGCGACGCATCCAGCGGCCGGTGAGCCGAGACCCTGGTCTCCCATGGGAATTGCCGGCCATGATTGGAAGGTTGGGAAAATGCCGGCGCGCCGCCGCGACGAGGGCGGCTTCGGCCAACGCCTGCGCATCGCCATCGGGCGAGGCCAGTGCCACCTGCCTGGCCGCCGTTCCCGCGAGACGCACGAAACGGCGTGCCATCTCGAATTCCCGCTCTTCTTGGCTCAGTTCCCCGAACTCCGTTTCCAGTGCCTTGCTCAGGGCGCCGCCCACGGCGCTGCCGATGGCGGTGCCGACGCCCGGAATGGGGATGAAAGACCCGAGCGCACCACCCACGAAGGGCAGCGCCTTCTTGGCCACCGCCTTGAGTACCCGGCCCAAAGGTTTGGCGATCTTGCCGACGAATCTTCCGACTTTCTTGATTCCTCTCCACACGCCTCTGAACAACTTTCCGAGGAACTGATCGAGTTCTTCCTCGCTGGAAACGGACAACAGTTCCGCGGCCAGTTCGATTTCTTCCGCTTCGCTGAAAGGGCTTTCGAAACCCATTTCTCCATAAACTTCCCCGAAAACGGGGAACTCCGACTCGCCCCACGCGAATTCGCCCGCCATTTGGCACTTCGGGCAAGTGCAATTCAGTTTATGCATGGTCTTTTCCTCGGTCGGGATAGATAGGTTGCTTCTGGGATAGGGAAATCCGAGGCTTTCAATTCCACGCCTCGCCCCACAACTCTTCCGCAAGCTGCTCTTTCTTGATATTGGCCAGAGCTCCACCGTCTTTTCTTCGCTTCCATTTCTCGATCACCGCAGACTCCACCCTCCTCAGCTTCTCCGGACCGGCACCGGCCACGGGGGTCAATTTGACACGGTAGTGACCTGGTTCGACATCCAGATGGGTGAGGCACCAGAGGTGCTGTTGGAGGCGACGCTTGAGGTTTTGGGATTGCCCTACGTAAATGCGGCGTCCTCCTTTATACAGGGTGTAAATTCCCGGTCCGTTCGCCTTCGGATCGTTGATCGCTTGAGCGAACGAGACTTCGCCTGCCCAAGCGGCCTCGGATTCCTCCGCTGACCGCGCTCCCCGGCAAGCTTCCTGCAACGCCTCCCCGGTATCGGGTCCCACGATGCCGCTGGGCCGTAACCCCTGCCGCCGCTGAAAGCTCCTGATGGCGCTGCGGGTTTCCGGACCCATGACACCCGTGACCGGGATCTGCAGTCCCATTGCCTGATTCAGGCAGTCCTGGATCCAACGCGCCCGTTCCGAGCCGGTCGGTTCGTCCGGGGACGGTGACTCCACGGGAAACGGCTCGAGTACGATCCTCCACGGGAGCCGAATCCCGAAACCACTCGGCCGCGGTCTTCCAGGCGGGGGGTGACGCGACCGCCGACCGCCCGCCGGCGGTCGC
>DATMAX010000031.1:0-21620 GCA_035559395.1 Methylococcus sp.
TGCTTGCTGGACAGGTTGGCTTCCAGGATCTCGGCTTCCGCCAACGCCAACGCCTCGGCTTGAGTCGCGCTGAAGCCCGCCTCCTGCAGGCGCTTGGCGAATCGCAGGGTGTCAAAGGCCACGGCGGTCATCGTACTCTCCGGAGAAAGACCTAGAGATCTTCATCAGAGCACCTTGCTGGTTTGAAACCTCCCCCTTCAGGGGGAACTGTTGAAATAGACGACGGCGCATTGGTGCTGTTATCTTCCCGGTAACCCCGTCCTTCAGGACGGGGGCAATCCGTCGGCCTCTATCCGCTGGCGGGTTTTCGCCCAGCGCCCGTCTGCGTCCAAGGACGGACAGGCAGGGATGAGGTCGGGCGCGGATTGAAACATTGTATCCCGAAGAAAAGCGCTCCGCCTAAACAATCTGCCATTACAAGCCCCGCGAGCGAGCGCTTTGTGAAAGCGAGACCGCAGGGCGGTGATTTCGATTCAACCCGGATTGTCCATTCACACCCTTTGACCATCCCCGCCCCTGCGGGGCGACCCCTCCTGAAGCAGGAGGGGAGCGAAAAATCCCCTCCTTTCCCAAAGGAGGGGTGGCGGCGCAAGCCGCCTGGGTGGTTGGGATGTGAATGGCCAATCCGGATTCAATGGATTTATTTGCCGCTACCCGCTTCATAAGTTCGCGGTCGCAAGACGAATTCAAATTGATTCGGGGCTTTCACGCGGGACCGTCCCGTCTCCCGGTTCTCCAGCGGGAACCTCGCCTTTTCACCGGATCAGCCGGTGTAACGCGGATCGGGCAGTGGGACCGGAATCTCCGGGCGCGGCCGCTCCGCGCGATAAGCCCGCCAGGCGGCCAGCACGGATTTCCGTTGATGTTGCGGAAGCTTGCGCAAGCGCCGCCGGAATTCCCGGCCGTAACTCCGTAGCAACTCCGCCATTCGGAGCGGCGCTGCCGCGCGATCCAGGGCGGCGATGGCCCGGTAGGTATTAAAAGAATCCTCTCGCAGGTCCGAAGAATATTGACGCAGATCTTCTTCCAGATCACCAATCACTTCCAAAGGCCACATAGCGGAAATCAAGTCATCGTCATACTTCCACTTTTGTATACGGAAAACAATGTGGTGAAGGATGCGAAAATCAAAGCAGCGAAGCTCGGCTGCCCGCACAATGTCTTTCCAGATCGCTGGTTGACGGCGCATGAGTTTCCATTCCAGACGCCAGAAACGCGCACCCTCGGCCAGTAATGCATTGAGTCTTGCATCGGCCAATTCGTTTTCTATGAGAACCTGCCATAAGGCCCGGAGCTCCTTGCCAAAGTGCGGCGGCACCCGGCCCCCCGCGGCAATCGCCGCTTCCGAAGCATGATCCATTTCGTAAAGTGCAGATTCGACGAATAACAGAATAACAAAACCTTCGAGGAAGGTTCCGGCATCAAGATCATGTAAGGGGAAATAGATGCGCACGAAGTTCCGGATGGCGCTGGAGGATTTTTTGAAATTTCGATAATCCAGGTGTGGTACGCGGCGCTGCATTTGGACCAGATCCATGGCAATTACTGCTCGATTTTGGTCTTTGATCAAAATACGGTATGGCGAATTTCCAGGACTCACATACCCTATAGATGCAAAGCCGTGAGTGAAGGTTTCTCGCTTTCTTCCTGTGTCATCGCCGGTTTCCGCAATACCGGCAGCGCGTCGATCAGGGTTTGCGTATAGGGGTGCGACGGCCGCAACAGCACTTGCTCGGTCGTACCCATTTCCACGATCTTCCCCCGGTACATGACGGCGACCCGATCGGCGAGATCGGCGACGAGCCCCAAATCGTGACTGATGAAAAGATAACTCAAAGTCTGGCGTTGGCGAAGTTCCTTGAGCAAGGCGAGAATCTGCGCCTGCACCGATACGTCCAAAGCGCTGGTCGGTTCGTCGCAGACGAGGAGACGGGGATTCACCGCAAGCGCTCGGGCAATACAGATCCGTTGCCGCTGTCCCCCGGAGAATTCGTGCGGATAGCGCAATCTGGCCTCGGAGGGTAACCCGACCGCTTCGAGGAGCCGTTCCACGCGCCCCCGCCGTTCCGCCGGCCCCAGCTTCGGGTATGCCACGCGCATGCCTTCTTCGATGATATCCCCCACGATCATGCGCGGATTCATCGCCGCGTACGGATCTTGAAACACGATTTGCATCGCCTGCGCCAGCCTGCGCCGCGCGGCTCCGGGCAAATGGGTGATGTCGGTGCCCTCGAACTCCACTCGCCCCCCGGACGTTTCCACGAGGCCCAGGATCCCTTTTCCCAGCGTAGTCTTGCCGCAACCAGACTCGCCTACTAAGGCCAAGGTCTCGCCCCGGCGCAAAGTGAAGGAGACGCCATCGACGGCGCGCACCTGGTCCACCACCCGCTGGAACAAGCCTTTACGGATCGGGTAGTACACCTTGAAATCGGAAACCCGTAACACCGGGGGTGTTTCCTCCGCCGGCGGCTTGCGACCCAGGCAGCGGTCGAGCTTGGGCAGGGCTTCCAGGAGTTCGCGCCCGTAAGCGTGCCTGGGCGATGCGAAAAATGCGGAGGACTTGGCGGCCTCGAGAATCCTGCCGCCGCGAATGACGGCCACGTGATCGGCCAACTCGTGCACGACCCCGAGATCATGGGTGATGAGCCACAGCGCCATGCCGGTTTCGCGCTGGAGGCGCTTGAGCAGATCGAGGACCTGCGCCTGTACCGTGACATCCAGGGCGGTGGTCGGCTCGTCGGCGATCAAGAGATCCGGCTCGCCCGCCAGGGCGATGGCAATCATCACCCGTTGCCGCATGCCGCCGGAAAGCTGATGCGGATATTCGTCCGCGTGTCGTTCCGGCCGCGGCAGGCCGACCTGACTCAGGAGTTCCACGACGCGGGTGCGCAACGCCCCGCCCCGCAATTTCTTGTGTAGGCGCAACACCTCGCCGACTTGCTGGCCGATGGTCAGGACCGGGTTGAGCGAACTCTGCGGATCCTGAAAGATGATGCCGATCCTCCCACCCCGCACCGAACTCATCGCCAGTTCGGGGAGCCGAAACAAGCTCTGCCCCTTGAGGCGCACGTCGCCACCCAAGATCCGGGCATTCTGCGGCAAGAGCCGGAGCACCGAGAGCGCGGTCACCGACTTTCCGGAACCGGATTCGCCCACCAAAGCGAAGGTCTCACCGCCGGCGATGGAGAACGAGATGCCGTCGACCGCCCGTGTGACGGCCCCGCCCTGCACGAAACCGACGCTCAGATTCTCCACTGCGAGCAGCGGGCCTGTCATGGGGCGCACTCCAGGAAATCGACCACCGCCGTGAGATCCGAATACTCGATGACGGCATCGGCCACGCTTCGCAACGCCGGTTTCGGCCGGTAGCCGATACCGAGCCCGGCCGCGGCCAACATGCGGGCGTCGTTGGCCCCGTCGCCCAGCGCCATGCAGCCTTGAGGCGGCAGACCGAGCTTAGCGCACAACTCCCCGAGGAAATCCGCCTTGCCCTGCGCCGCGAAGATCGGTCCCTGGATGCGACCGGTCAAGCGCCCGGCCTCGACCTCCAGGCGGTTGGCACGGGCAAAATCCAGCCCCAAGCGTTCCCTTACACGCTCGGCGAAGAAATCGAAGCCGCCCGAGACCACCGCGGTGCGGATGCCCCGCCGCCGGCATGCGGCGAGCAAGGCTTCCGCCCCCGGTTGGGGGCGCACGCGTTCTTCGTATACTTCCTCCAGCACCGCCAGGGGCAGCCCTTCCAGGAGGGCTACGCGCTGCTGCAAGGCCGTGGCGAAATCGATCTCTCCCTGCATCGCCGCCGTCGTGATCGACGCCACGGCATCGCGATGGCCGATCCGCTCGGCGAGTTCGTCAATACATTCGACCGTGATCAGGGTCGAATCCATGTCCGTGACCAGCAGCTTCACCGCGGACGATCGAAAATCTTGCGGAATCGGGTTGAGGTCGAGCATGAGGGAGTGCCGGAGAAAATCGAGCTCGGTGCAACTCACCGGCTGCTCGTGACGCAGTTCGTAGTGATCCGCGACCTTCTGCCACCGCCCGGCAATGACGCTTTCGATACGGCCCCTCGTGGCTGCCGGCAAATCCTTGGCGTGGACCAGGGTACGAAACATCGTTCTCCTCACTCGGACCGGCGCGGGTCGAAGGCGTCGCGCACGGCGTCGGCGAATAGGTTGGCCGCCAACACCAGCACGAACATGAAGAAAAAAGCCGCCGTCAGCGACCACCATACCGGCGGCTCGCGGGCCAGCTCGAGACGCGCGCTGTTGATCATGTTGCCCCAGCTCTCGGTGGTGGGATCGACGCCGATGTTGACGTACGACAACACGGCTTCCGCCAGCACCAGGGAACTGAAATCCAGCGCGACCGAAATCAACACGATGTGAAAGACATTGGGCAGGATGTGGCGGACGAGGATGACCCCCTGGCCGACCCCCAGGGCTCGCGCCGCCTGGACGTATTCCATCTCGCGCAGCTTGAGCGTCTCGGCGCGCAGTAGGCGGCACAGCCCGGTCCAACTGGTGATGCCGAGGATCAGGCAGAGAAACAGAAGACGCAGGTCTGCGCGCAGCGCCAAGCTCGCGAACTCTTCCTCGTGCTTGGCCATGTACACCTGCGTCAGCAGAATCGCGGCCGCGATCAACAACACGCCCGGAATGGAATTCAGTGTCGTGTAAACATATTGGATGGCATCATCCACCCAACCGCGGAAGTAACCGGCGAGGATGCCCAAGATCAAGGCCAGGGGGAGTGTGACGAAGGTGGTCAGGGTGCCGATCAGAATCCCGGTGCGGATACTCTTCAAGCTCTGGTAAAGGACATCCTCCCCGACCTTGTCCGTTCCCAGCACGTGGTATTTCAACCCCAGTTCCGCCGCGATTCCGACACCGATCCCGATCATCAACAGGGTGGCCAACATCGCGCGCCAGGGAACCGAGCCTTGGCCGGAGAGAATCTCTCCCACCACCAGAGCAAACGGCAAGTCCCTCAGCCACGTCACCCATGCGAGGAAGCCCAGGCACGCCAAAGCACCCAGCCCGAATCCTAAAGCCGCGCCGCGCAGCCCGGTCTCGACCACGTCGATGAGCCACTCGCGCTCCGGTTCTTGAAGATGCGCTCCTCCAAAGGCAAGCCGGGGATAATCCCAGCGGCTGCCGCCGTCCGGCAGGCGGACCATCTCCTTGGCGTAGGAATGGGCGGCAAGCGGTGCCGAATAGGTCTTTTCCGGGTGCGTCCGCAGCGGGGTCAGCCACCAATCCAGAAGACTGATCGGCTCGGTACGGAAGCGTTCCCCGCTCTCACCATCCGGATAGAAGTGGATGGAGTCGAGCACCGCGACCAACAGATAAGCGGCGAGGACGACCGCGGACACCATCGCGCTCTTGCTGCGCGCGACCTTGCGCCAAGGTCTGCGCAGGTGTTCCAGCGCGCGGGAACGCCAGGCCACGATGGCGAGCACGGACAAAAGCAGGAAGAACAGAGCGTCGGTCCAGAACAGGGTCAACATCAGGAAAGGCGCACCCGGGGATCGGCCAGGGTATAGGAGATGTCCGTCAAGAGAAGGCCGATGATGTAAAGGGCGGAGCCCAAGAACACCATCGCCCGGACGATGGCGAAATCCTGCTGGGCGATGGCGTCGATGGTGTAACTGCCGAGACCGGGGATGGCGAAAAAAGACTCGGTGATCAGGCTACCGATGAACAACAAGGGCAGGATCACGACCACGCCGGTCAAAATGGGAATCAAGGCATTGCGGAACACATGGGCGAAGAGCACGTACGCCTCGCTCAACCCCTTGGCGCGGGCGGTGCGCACGTAGTCTTTCTCCACCTCTTCGAGAAACAAGGTGCGATACCAACGCACGCCGGAGCCTATGCCCGCCGCTACGCTGGTCGCGACCGGCAGGATGAGGAATTTCACGGCGTGAAAGCCCACGTCGTAACCGGAGATCGGCACCAGTTGCAAGAGCTTGCCGACGAGGAACTGGCCGCCGATGATGTAGAACAACGACGAAACCGACATGAGCGCCACGCAGAGGGCGACGCCCCAGAACTCGAGATAGGTCAGCCTGAAGAACACCAGGAGCAGGGCCAGGGTGACGTGGACCAGCAACCCCAGCACCAGGGAGGGCACGGCAATCGCCAACGAAGGCCACATCCTCTGGCGGATGTCGGCCCCGATGTCGCGCCCGCTGTCGGAGCGGCCGAATCGGAACAAGAACAGGCCCACGGATTTCTGATAGAAAATGGTTTCGGTGAGTTTCCGCGCGCCTTCCTGCCGCTCGTTCCAGAACTTCGGCAGGTCATATCCCCGCTCGTGTTTCCACTGGGCGATCGCCTCCGACGTCACGTATTTCTGACCCAAATGCATGCGCGCCATGTCGTCCGGACTGTTGACGACGAAGAACAAAAGGAAGGTGAGTACGTTCACGCCCACCAGCAGGGGCACGGCGTACAAGATGCGGCGAATGAGGTACTGGATCATCGCACGGCAGCTCCCAGACGCTGGCGATAGCTCCGGTAGGCGGGAAGAACGGCGAGCACGAGGAGCAATGCCCCCGCAAGGAGTGGCCACCACACCGGCCGGTTCCACTCGGCGCGCTTACGGGCGCGCTGGACCGCATCGATCGTCATGTACTTGAGCCGGTTATTCGCCATCAGATGAGGTTTGACGTTGCCATACCATTCGTGGCGCAGGGAAAAACCTTTCGGATGCAGGCCGAAGATCCACGGCGCATCGTGGCGGAGCCTTTCCTGCAAGGCATCGATGAGACGCTGCCGCTCCACACCGTCGTCGAGGTTCCGCATGGCCTCGAACAGCCGGTCGTATTCCGGATTGATGTAGTTGGCGTGGTTCTCGCCTCCGTAAGGCACCTTGGCATTCCGCCCATAGAGCAGGAAAAAGAAGTTCTCCGGGTCCGGGTAATCGGCGTTCCAGCCCCATTGGAAGATCTGCGCATTGCCGGCCGCGATTTTCTGTTGGAACTGGTTGTAATCCGTGGCCCGCAATACCAGTTGGATGCCGAGTTTGGCGAATTGCTTGCGATACCAGCTCAACAGTGCCTTGTCGTCGGGACCACGAGCGGTGGTGTCGAGGTAAAGCACCAGGGGTTTGCCGGAACTTGCATCGATCCCGTCCGGATAGCCGGCTTCGGCGAGCAAGCGCTTGGCGACCGCGAGATCCTTGCGCTGCGGACGGCCGTCGATCCAGTCGTATATATAAGGATTGATGCCTTCCGGCCCCTCCCGGTAGCCGAAGATCCCGGGCGGCAACAGACCTTGCGCGGCGATACCCCGCCCATTCATGAAAATGGCGATGAACTCGTCATAGTCCACGGCGATGTTGAGGGCCTGACGCAACTTGCAATGCGCCTCGTCCAGGCCGCCGACGACCGGGTCGCGCATGTTGAAACCGAGGTAAAAAATGGAGGCCGATACCGCGGTTTCGAGTTGAATTCCTTTCTCGCGCATTTCCAGCGTCAGCTCGGCGGTGCCTTGGCCACTGAACTGTACGGCCTGATCGAAATTGTCCGAGACCAGGCCGGAAAAATCGTAATACCCTTGCAGGAACTTGTTCCAATAAGGGATCGTCTCTTTTTCCAGTACCATCACCACACGGTCGATGAAAGGGAGACGTTTGCCCGCGTCGCGCAAATAGCCACGCTCCGCATCGCCGGACTCACCCTCGGTTGGATAGGATTCCGGATGGTAATGAGGATTCCGCTCCAACACCATGCGCCGGTTCGGGTTGTTCTCGACCAGGTAGTAAGGACCGGTGCCAACCGGATACCAATCCAAGGTGATGTTTTTCTCGATCAGACCGGCTTGGCCGTAAAACGCATCGGCCTCCCATGGCATCGGCGCGAAAAACGGCATCGCCAGCCAAAAGCGGAACTGCGGGTATTTCCCATGGAGTCGGATGACGAGCCGATGAGGATCGAGTACGCGCACTCCTTCCAGGGGGTAACCGCGCAAATCGAAAAAGGTCGGGCTACCGGCAGCGAAGTAATCGCGCTCGATTCGTTTGCCGAGCTCGCTGAAGCCGACGATGTGTTCCTTCATCAACTCCGCCACCGGAGAATGGATTCCGGGGTGCAACAGGCGTTTGATCTGATAGGCGTAATCCTCGGCCGTCAACTCGCGTGTCGCGGTCTCGGGAAAGTCGGCCAGGGTTCGGATCTTCGCGATCTGATCCGCCGTCAGGTGATGATAAAGGTATCCCCCGTCCGGGCCGCGCGCGAAGGCGGGATGGGGTTGATAGTGGATACCGGGTTTGATGCGGATTTCGTATTCACTGTAGGCGATGGACGCTTCCGCGGCAGTGCCGGGCAGGACCCGGCCCTCGCCGTCGTAATGGATCACCTTCGGCAGATCCTCGGCCGTCAGCGGTACCAAAGTGTACGGACGCTTCAGATAATGGTATTGCAGCAAGGGTTCGTAGATCTGGCCGATGATCTGGTATTCGTCCGCGCTGTAGGCACGCGCCGGATCGAGATGCTTTGGACGCTCGGCGAAAGAGGCATAGAGGATATTCCGCTCTGCATCGGCCGCCGGATAGGGGCTGTTCAACGGTCCTTCGCAACCTGATAACGCGAGCATGAGAGGCAGGAACATGCGGCATACCCACACCGTTCCCCGCGAGAACTTTCTTTCCTTCGATGCCCCCATGCGACCGTCGTGACCCTCTACGCCCCAGCCAGGCACGTAAAAAATCAATTATACGCGAGCCGGGCGGCTACGATAGCGCTGGACAGTCTGGCAAGGCTTGGCGATACTTCACCGTCACCATTTCCCATCACTCCCGAGGAACGACAGTCATGGGGTTCATGCAAGACAAGCGCGCTCTGATCGTCGGTGTCGCCAGCAACCGTTCGATTGCATGGGGCATCGCCGAGGCGATGAAGAAACAGGGGGCCGAACTGGCCTTCACTTACCAGAACGAAAAGCTCAAGGATCGAGTCGAGGAGCTGGCCGCGCAATGCGGCGCCTCCATCGTCCTGCCGTGCGACGTCGCTAGCGACGAAGAAATCGAGCGAGTCTTCGTGGAACTCGGAAAACACTGGGACGGCCTCGACTGTATCGTGCATTCGGTAGCTTATGCTCCCCGCCAAGCACTGGAGGGATCCTACATCGATTCGGTTACCCGCGAGAACTTCCGCATCGCCCATGACATCAGCTCTTACAGCTTCGCTGCCTTGGCCAAAGCCAGCCGCAAGTTGATGGCAGGACGCAACGGGTCGCTGCTGACGCTGAGCTATCTCGGGGCGGAGAAGGCGATCCCCAACTACAACGTGATGGGGGTTGCCAAGGCCAGCCTGGAAGCCAACGTGCGCTACCTGGCCTATTCGCTGGGACCGGAAGGCACGCGGGTAAATGCGGTTTCGGCGGGCCCGATCCGCACCCTCGCCGCCTCCGGCATCAGCAACTTCCGGGACATGCTGGCGAAAGCGGAACAGGCATCGCCGTTGCGTCGCAACGTCAGTATCGAAGAAGTCGGCAATGCCGCGGCTTTCCTGTGCTCCGATCTGGCATCCGGGATCACTGGCGAGATCTTGTACGTGGACGCCGGATATAACATCGTCGGCCTGCCCGGCTCCTGAACCCGACGCGGAGCATGAAAGCGCTTGTCCCCGCCCCTTTCTGATCATTCGAACCTGGAGAAGCTCAGGATCGCGTCCTCGCGCCGAAGATCGAGCGACAAGTACTTCTCACTGCGGTGATAATGCGAGGCCGCCTCCAGAGATTGCACGAAACGGTCGGCCATGGAATCGGCCCGGCATTTCCCGCGGTGGAGGGAAGTTACCGCCAGCACGATACGGTCGTTCTGGGTCTCGTAGATCCCCTCCCCGGTCAGACAATCGGCCGCGACTTTGAACCACCCGTTCGACAGCAGTTGCACAGTATAGCGCTCCGGATTGGGGACCGCGTGAAACCGGCCATGCTGGGTCCAAGAATCCCATTTCCACATCGGGGCACCGGGAAAACGCGCGGGAGGCTGATATTCGACCTCCGCCCGTTCCTGCACCCGCTTCACGATCACCCGCCCCTGCTTGACGGGCGACGCCGGCGCCTGTGCCGGCTGCACCTGCGGAACAGGGGGACGGGCAGTGCAACCGGCGAGGAGCGTCCACGTCAAACAACATGCGACCCAACGTGCTGAGATGCGGGACGCGCGCCCACGGCCGTCGCGACCAGGACTTTTTCCATCGGATACGGGTGCATAATACCCATGCGACCCATTCTCGCCACGGGTCGCGATCCGACACGGAAATACAGACCTTTTGGAAGGAGTGACCACCATGAACGAAGACACTTTCAACATGAGTATCCGCAAGTTCCTGAAACAGGTTGGAGTGACTTCACAAAGACAAATCGAGCGAACGATAAGAGACGCCCTGGAGGAAGGCAAACTGGCGGGCAACGAGCGTCTCCCGGTGAAAATGTGAGTTAGTGTGAGATTTGGCACAGCGGACTATGCCGGAAGAAATTGGACTTTGCAGGACAAATCAATGAGTTAAGGGAATTTCACGTCAAAATAACTTTTGGCACAATTTTGCCTAAATTTAGGTGATTTTGCGCGATATTTGGCACAATTACCGTCTACTGCTCAAGAGCTTTACTTGGGTAAAGAACGCGGCCTCTTCCTCGATGACCTTATGACGTTCGCCGGGGTCTTCGATGTTGCGGACTCTATTATAGATACGAGCGGCCGCACCGGCTTCTACGCCAGCGTAGACCATCCACTTTTCGATCAACACGGTAACAAGGCCGCTCAGATCAATATCTTGCAATCCCTTCGCCGATTCAAGCGCTTCTCCAATCCGGCGTAGCGGCGTCAGGTTTTCCTTCACCAGAGTACTCAACGCCGCGCCAATCCTATCCGGTGACAGGTAAGCGGACTCGAGGGCCATGACGATCTCGAACAGAAGGTCCGGATCGATCTCTCCAAGGGCCTTCATGGATTTCTGTGGTTGAGGCGGGGGCTCCGCCACCACTACCGCTTCCCTTGCCGTCTCCGGCATACCAAGCGTCGCAGTTGCGCTCTCCGATACCGCGGCCGCAACGGCCTGACTTCGCTTCTGTGCTTCGATCAGCCGTAGCACTTCCGGCGGCGGCTGGTATTCGCGCTTGATCCCTCCTTTGCCGCCACGCCCTCTTGCTTCACGGTGCGGCCAGCCCTCTCTTTCTACCAGCTTTATCCATCCGGCAATCGACGTTGGCATACCCGGCAAGCGCAAAGCCGCTAGCTCCGAGCAAGACAGCCATGGTTTACCAATGGGGGCCGTCATTGCTCAACTCGTGGTTTACCAATGCCTGGAATTGGTAAACAGGCGCAAGGCATTGATTCTTCAAATCTAACTTGCATTTTTGGTGCCTCCCTCCAAAAAATTATTGGTAAACCGGCGCATCATTGCTTGACAGTGTTAAACGAGTGTCCTACCTTTATGCTCAACCAACACGAAAAAGTGACGCCACCACCACGAACGAGGGTGTAAACATGAGGCTCAAAACCCCTGAACAAGTGAAGAGAGAGTTCTTCAATCGCGGCGAAACCTTCAGCGACTGGGCCAAGAAGAACGGCTACCGACGGGAGGAGGTTTACGATGTGATCAGCGGCCGCAACAAAGCCAAGCGCGGACGCGGGCACGAGATCGCCGTCAAGCTTGGCCTTAAACCTGCCCCGGAACAGATCACCGCCTGACGGTTACAGCTTACGCCGGCGCCGTTAAAAAAATAGTCGCAAGTTTCGCCAACCCCTTACGGAAACACCAGTTTGATTATGTGACAGCAACCGCAGACATGATAGGAGGAGAGATGAGTACAGCAACGCAAATCGACCTATTTGGCGGCAGCTCGAGAGCGCCATCGACGCCTCCGGTATCGATCGGCCCGATCTGGCCGCGCGGATTACCGCGTTAACCGGCAAGCGCCTGCCGCTGTCTGTGCTCAACGCCCAGACCGCCATGAGCCGCCCCGATCATGTCCCGAATCTATTGCAGGCCATGGCGTTCGATGCAGCGACCGGGGAGTGGGCGCTGTTGGCGATGTACGCGGAAGCGGCCGGCGGGCGGGTGATCTTCGGCGACGACTTGGTGGCGCTGGAACTGGGCCGCGCGGCGATGATCAAGCGGCAAGCCATACAGCGGGAAACTTTTTTGAAAAAAGTAGCGGGGATCGGGCGGTGAAGCCTAAAACCCACTACACCTGCGCGGATCTGGCGGCGTTGAAGCTGCCGGGATATCCGGCGTCGCTCCCTGGCTGGATAAAACTAGTCGAGCGTGAGGGCTGGGCGCACCGTGAAGCAAGAGGGCGTGGCGGCAAAGGAGGGATCAAGCGCGAATATCAGCCCCCCGTCTCCGTGCAAAAACTGATTCAACAACGGCTGCTGGAAACCGCTGTTTCCCAGGTGGTCTCCCATGCCGAGAAACTCTCCTCCTCGGCACCTTTGGCCGGCGGCGCGGATGCCGCCGGCTCTTTTTATTCCTTACCGGCGATCATTCCTCACAGCGACCCCGGCCTGACGGATGCCCAGCGCTTGGCGCGGGACGCCCGCACCGGCGTGCTGGCGGCTATCAATCGGCTGCAAGCGGAAACCAGCTGTAGCCAAGAGGCGGCCATGGTCACGATCATCACCAACGCCCGCGCCGGCAAGCTGGATGCGCAACTCCTGAACATGCTGCGCCTGGCGCGTGACTCGCGCGGTCGTAAAGCCGCGGGGGCCGAAGACCTGCCCAGCGTCCGCACACTCAAGCGTTGGCTCTCCGCACCGGACAAGACACCAAAGGTCATCCAGAAAGATTTCCGCATCCCCGCCTGGGCGCCTGCCTTCCTGCGGGTATATCAACGGCCGCAGAAGCCAAGCGTCGAACAGGCCTATGCCCATTTCATCGCCAACCAGCCGGCCGACCAGCGCCCCAGCATCCACCAGGTCCGCCGGTTCCTCAGGAAAATGGGCGCGGTCGCCCGGGAAACCGGCCGCCGCGGACCGCGCGAACTCAAGGCCATCAAGCCCTTCGTGCGCCGCACCTTCGAAGATCTGGTGCCGAACGACATCTGGACAGCCGACGGTCATACCTTCGACGCCGAAGTCCAGCATCCCTTCCATGGGAAGCCATTCAGGCCGGAGATCACCACCATCATCGACGTGGCCACCCGTGAGGTGGTCGGCTTCTCGGTCGGTCTGGCGGAGTCTAGCTTCGCGGTGGTGGATGCCCTGCGCCACGGCATCACCGGATATGGGGTGCCGGCCATCTTCTATGTGGATAACGGCTCTGGCTACATCAACGACATGCTGTCGGATCCGGCGGTCGGCATCCTCGGCCGCTTCGGGATCGAAAAGCGCCATTCCTTACCCTACAACTCCCAGGCGCGCGGCATCATCGAGCGTGCCCATCAAACTCTGTGGGTCAGAGCGGCCCGCACCTTGCCCGGCTATGTCGGCAAAGACATGGACCGCGAGGCGGCCAGGAGATGGCACAGGCTCACGCGGCGCGATGTGAAAAAGGGCGGTGTCCGCGTTCTGCCCCTCGCCTGGGCGGAGTTCATCCGGCTGTGCGAGGAAACCGTCGCTGCCTACAACCACCGGCCACATCGCAGCCTGCCCAAGATCGTGGATCCGGAAACCGGCCAACGCCGGCACCAGACTCCGGCGGAACGCCGCGCGCAACTGTTGCGGCCTGCCGATCTCGTCACCATCACCACGGAGGAGGCGGAAACCCTGTTCCGGCCGCGTATCGAGCGCACCGTGGCCCGAGGGGAAATCCAGCTGTTCAACAACCGCTATTACGCCTCGGAACTGGCTGAATACCACGGCAAAACCGCGCAGGTGGCCTACGACATCCACGATGCCCAGTGGATCTGGGTTTATGACGAAGACGGGCGGTTTTTGGCCAAGGCGGAATGGAATGGCAACGCTCAAAGCTATTACCAGAAAGCGGTCATCGATCAGGCCAAGGACAAGCGAGCTCTGGGCCGGAGGCGGCGGGCCGAGCGTACCCTGCAGGAGATCGAGGCCGAGCGTACTGGTGGGTTAATCATCGGGGCCGCCACGAGCATCACCCTGCCGGGCATCGATATCACCCCGGCCAAGCTGGTCAACTACTTTAAGCCGGCCGAGCCGGCGGTAGATGACCCTCATAAGGAAACCACGCAGGACCGCTGGGAGAAATACCAGAGATTACGCCAGATGCTGGCTGACGGCGGAACGCTAGATGAGAAGGACGCCGCGTTCATGCGCTGCTATCCCAAAAGCAAGGAATACAGCGCCCGCATGCGCAGGATTCAAGAAGAGGAGGAACCGAGCCATGAGCAATGATCGCGAATTGGAAGAGCTTCGGCAATTCACGGTCGAGGTGTCGCTGTATGAACACTTTGTCACGCAGGGGTATGACGGCATGCGGGCGCTACGCGCGTCGGTCGTTGCCAAGCATGACGAAATCAAGTATCTGCGCGATCCGCACAGCATCCAGCGCGCCGCGTATCTGCGAGGCATGATGGACGGTATTGATGGGTGCCTGAAGCAGATGGCAGCCGGTATGAATTGGGGCGAGCTGTGGATTCGCCAACCCGAGCCCAAAAAGCCCCGCCTCACGCTGGTGGTGGACAACACGGCAATAAAAAACCGCCTGAGCGCTGACAACGATCAGACGGCTTGAAACATAGAAGCGAGGAAATGATGAGTCAGATTGCAGAAATCAACAACATGGCATTGTGTGACGTCGCCATCGAGCGGGCGCTGTCGCGTTCGGCGAGCTTACCTGGGCTGGTGGTTTTTTACGGCCCATCTGGCTGGGGAAAATCCTTCAGCGCCAACCACATTGCCAACCGACGCCGAGCCTATTACGTCCAGGCCAAGAGCGTTTGGAGCAAGAAACACACACTGCAGGCCATCCTAAGAGAGATGGGCATCACGCCCGCCGGCACCATCGCCGATATGGCCGACCAGGTGGCGGAGCAGCTGGCGGCGTCCGGTCGCCCGCTGGTCGTGGACGAGATGGACCACCTGGTGGACCGCAATGCGGTGGAGTTGATCCGCGACCTCTACGAGGCGAGCCGTGCGCCCATCCTACTGATCGGCGAGGAGCGCCTGCCGCAGAAGCTCAAGAAATGGGAGCGATTTCACGGCCGCGTCCTGGCCTGGGTCCCCGCCCAGCCAGTGACGCTGGATGACGCTCGCAAACTCGCCCCGCTCTACTGCCCGCAAGTCAAAGTGGCGGACGACATGCTGGTCAAATTGGTCGAGCTGTCGCACGGCTCAGTCCGTAGGGTCTGTGTCAATCTCGAACACATCCAGGAAACGGCGTTGACCTCGGGAATGGAGGTCGTCGACGTGGACAACTGGGGGAAGCGCGAGCTGTACACCGGTGAAGCGCCGAGCCGGAGGGTGTGATGGCCCGTAAGCCCGCCCCTATGGAACTCCATGGCGGCAAGTCCAGCCGCCAGCGCATCTGGGAGATGATCCGCACGCTCAGGATTTTCACCGTGACCGAATTGCGCGGGCACATTCCTGGCCCGATCCCGATGGGGACGGTGCGAACCTATGTCGAAAGCCTCGCGGCCGCCGGGATTCTGCGGCACGACGTCGGGCTGTACGAGCTCGTGGATGACTGCGGGATCGAAGCGCCGCGGGTACGCAAGGATGGCAGCCCCGTCGTCCAAGGGTTGGCGCAGGAACAGATGTGGAACACCCTCGACCGGCTGGGTGATCTCACCGCGCGCGAACTGGCCCACCATGCCAGCACGCCAGAAGTGCCGGTAGCCGAGACGGCGGCGAAGGATTATCTGCGCCACCTGCACAAAGCCGGCTATCTGGTCTGCATTCGCCCCGGCAAAGGGATCGGGCGCGGCGGCATCCAGGCGAAGTATCGCCTGATCAAGCGCACCGGCCCGCGCCCGCCGATGGTCCAGCGCTGCCATGCCATTTATGACCCCAATCTGCACCGGGTCGTGTGGCCTACCCCGGATGCCATGCTGGAGACCTGCGATGGCTAAGCGGAACGCGCTTACCGAGATGCAGCGCAGGCGGGCCCGCGACCTGCTGGAACAGGCGTTGGCCAAGTATGGGAGCTATCAAGCCATCGCCAGTCTGCTCGGCATCAGCCGAGCCGCCGTTAGCACGGTGCGCCGGGGCGTGTATCCCGGCGATGACACGAACGTGCTGCGCGCCGTTCTGAGGCGATTCAGCCGGGTCGAATGCCCCTATCTCAAGCGCGATCTCGATCCGGACGAATGCCGGTCCATCCACAGCGCGCCGGCGCCATCGCACAATCCATTGAAAATGGAGCACTGGCGCGCCTGCCGAGGCTGTCCTCATCGAGGAAGATGGGAGTACGGGCAAGAATGAAAAGCGGAGTCCCCTGCGCCCGTGCCGCTCGCTGAGCGGCACGCACGGAGGGACCTCCACCGGACCCGGACGGCCGCCGGGTCGCAACGATAGGAGAAATAACCATGGCAGTACGAGCAAGACTCAAGACCGAGGCCCTGCAGATTCCTGTGCCCATGACACGAGACGATGTGGCGCGGGACATCAGGCTTCTGGGAGACGCGATGCGTCGCCTGACACGGCTGGAGGCGGAAATGAACGACCGGATCGCCGAAATCACCGCAGCGCATCAACCTTGCATCGACGAAATCCGGGTAGAGATCAAATCCCTTCAGACTGGCATTCAGACCTGGTGCGAGGCGCATCGCGATGAGCTGACCGAGGGCGGCAAGGTAAAAACCGGGCATTTCATCACCGGCGACGTGCAATGGAGGCAGCGTCCGCCATCGGTCGTCATTCGCGGTGTGGACGCCGTGATCGAGGTCCTGAAGCGCATGGACCTCACCCGATTCCTGCGTGTCCGCACCGAGATCGACAAACAGGCGATCCTCAACGAGCCAGAGGCCGTCAAGGGCGTGCCCGGTCTCACCATCGTCACGGGAGTCGAGGATTTCGTCGTCACCCCATTCGAACAGGAGGTGTCCCCATGATCCACATCGAACGATATCCCAGGCTCGGATCGCACGGCTGGCGCGCGAGAGTCGAAGTCGGCCTGGAATGCACCGAAATCCTGAAAATCGGCACTCGATTCGACGTCCAGCGCGCCGCCGAGTCCGAAGAAAGCCGTCTGCACCGCAAGTCTCCGCGGCCGGAATCCGTAGAGCAGGCGCGGGAAAAACAGAATGCAGTTCGTCGGCAAGCCTGGAGGAAAGCATGAACGACGGTTTCCTATTTTTGATCGCCGGAGCCTGGCTGTTCTGCATGGGCATCGTGGTGGGGTTGTGTTTGGCTGCGATTCTCGAACTCTGGTGCCGGGATCAGCAGCAGCTGGCCGATCGCGACGAGCACGAGGATGGCGTATGACCGCGCGCCAGATCGAGATGGCGCGCGATCTTCGGGCCCGTGGGTGGATCCTCGCCGATATCGCCGAAGCCATCGGCTGGACGAAATCGCTGCATACCCTGCGGCGGCACCTGCCCGAGCTGCCGCGCGCGAAACAGCCGAGTCTCGGATCGCCCGGGCCGGTATTCCGCCGCAAAGTGGGAAATTGGGCGTGACTCTATCTCAGGAGAAATGAAATGACGAAATCCGAATTGATCGACCGCATCTATGAAGTAGTCGAGGCAACAGTGATCACAAAAAAATCCATCCAGGAAATTCTAGACGTTACCGCGGAGATCCTCAGGGAAGAGCTGACGGATCATGGCCGCGCAATGATTCCTGGCATCTGCCACATCCGCGTCAGGGATCGCGCCGCGCGCCGGGGCCGCAATCCGCGTACCGGCGATGTCATTGCGATCCCGGCCAGGCGCGTCCCGGTCGCGAGCTTCGCTGGCGAAATCGTGAAGAGACTCAACCAGCGATGAGCGGGTGCCCAGCCGGCGGTGGCGGATAACACCGGCAGACCGGGGAGGGATGAACCTCCGTCCCGAGCCTGGTCCGACTGGCCGCCGTAAGCGGCCGATACGATTTGCAGGTTGGGATAAGCGAAAACGAACCCAACCTTCGACTTTGGAGGGATGATGAACCGCAAAACAAGAGAGCAGCGCCAGATCGCCGCGATCCATGTGCTCAAAGCCAAGGCCGGCCTGGACGAAGACACCTACCGCCGCATGCTGCGCGAGATCGGAGGCGTCGATTCGAGCAAGAAACTGACGCCGCTCGGCCGCGCGAAAGTGCTCGCCCACCTTCGGCGACTCACCCAGCCGCCGATCGGTGAGCATGGAACAAGATCCTATCCTGGTCGGCCGCACACTACCGACCAGCGGCCCATGTTACGGAAAATCGAGGCGATCCTCGCCGATGCCAGGCGGCCATGGAGCTACGCCGAATCGCTCGCCCGCCGCATGGCCAAAAAAGAACGGCTCGAATTCTGCACGGACGCCGAACTGCACAAGATCGTCGCTGCCATGATGATCGACCAAACACGGAGGAAAACCCATGCCGAATGAAAACCTCGACACGGATTGGCACTGCCATGGCCGCTTCGAAGGCGACACCTGGGTCTGCCCACTCGAAGGATATGAATCGTGCGAACTGCGCTGCCACCGGGCCTTCTGGATCGGCCAAACCTGGGACGATATCACCGAGGATTTCGAAAAGGATTTCGAAGAATGAAAAAGCGCTACTACCCCACTCCACAGACCAGACTGGGGAAAAGGAAATCCGCCGAGGGATTCCGATGACCAAGAGGGAATTCATACAGCGCCTGATCATCCGCTCCCAGCCGGCCATCGATCGGTTCGACCTGGCATTGGCCTATGCCGAGGCGCTATGGGAACGGCTCACCGCACGGGGCTACGGCGTGCCGAAGCGCTCCGAGCCTCGTGAACCCATCGACTGGTACGGAAAACTTCAGGGACAGAACAAAATAGCATTCGACCGATTCTGGGATGCCTATGGACACAAAAAAGACCGGAACGGGGCCGCCATGCGCTGGTGCCAGCTCGGCGATCTACCCCGCGACGAAGTCGAGCAGATCATCGAAGCCGCGCGTATCGACGCCAGGCAGTGGCGCGAAACCGCTCAGCCCGGCCAGATCCGCAAGATGGCCCAGGGCTGGCTCTTTGAGCGCCGCTGGCTCGATCATTCCCCTTGCGACAAGAGGATGGACGACAATCGCGACAAGGATGCGGAACTCCGTGGTCTGCGGCAAAAATTAAGCGCGCTCAAGCGGCTCCAGGAAGCCGGGCCGAGCGAAGAGATCAAGCGGCAGATCGACGAGCTCGTCCGGCGGATCGGCAATTTCTCGAGGAAGGGATGAGCAGGCTACCAGGCATCCTCGAGGATATCGCGCATCTGGTGGGATTGCCAGCAGCGCTCGCAGTCGCCGACCGGTTCGGCGGCCGCAGGCTTCCCGGGCTCGTACGAATGTCCCCGGACCATCCGCTCGCCCGGTGCGTCGGACTCCAGAAAGCGATCCGCATCGCCGAATATCTTGGCAACGAGCGGCCGGAAATCCCCAAGTTCGATGCCCGGCATCGCGCCATCCGCAACCGGCGCATCCGCGAAGAACGCGCCTTGGGCGCAACGCACGCCGAACTCGCCGAGCGCTATCATCTCACCGACCGCTGGATCCGCGCGATCCTCGCCGAGAAGGACGAACCCGTCGAGCAGATAGGATTCGACTGGTGATATGCCCCAAGGCCTGTAGCCCATAGACTGGGGTGAGTGAAAGCGAATCCACGACGGAATTTTTCACGACGACAAGAAGGAGGTAACCATGAATCGAACAGCAATCTTCGCAGCTCTCTTCCTGGCCGCATCGGCTGCAGAGGCCGGAACCGATCCGCTGCTGAAGTGGAAATTCCAGGTCGAAGTCATCGTGCCCGGCAATTACATCGAAGGAGAGCGGATCTTCGAGACGATCCTCATCGACGACGTCTACGCCAACAGTGCCGGCGGGCAGTCGTTTCTGGGACATCTGGAATCGGACGGAAAAGAGATCTTCGGAATCCGCCACGGCAAATGGTCATGCGCATCGATGGGTCTCACCCTCGGAAAAGTTTCCGGAGCCTGGTGTTTCCAGCCCAATTCCAGCAAGGCGACCTACATCCGCACGGATTGCTACAAGCAAGCCTGGGACGACAATGCCAATGACGGATACGGCGAGTATGTCGATGCCTGTATCACCGATGCGGTGCCAGGCAAGATGATGCGCATCAAACGCTGATCGGAGGCTCCGATGATCCAGATCCTCGGCACCATGATCGGCTGCTACATCATCACCCGCATGCTGGAAATCACCGGACGCAAAGACTGCGGGCTGCTGACGATGCTGTCGGCCGCGATCACCTTTCTCGTTGCGCTGTTCGGCATGATGGGATTGTTCCTGATCGGCCTGGATACGGCATCCGCGCTCCGCGGCCTCGATCCTCGTTTCTGAACCTCGCCATCCGCGGCGAATCCGCGTAAGCTTTGGGGCGGGCGATCCTGCCCGCCCCTCTTCCCACGCCGGAAGCGGTTCCAGTCGCTCCATCTCGGACCATCGCCGATCATCTCTCCCATCGACCGACGATGGGACTCTTCATGCTGCACTGGATCCTGTCGCGCCTTGCGCGGCTTTTCCCCACCCTCTGGCAGTTCTTCGAGCCGCTGTTCCGCGACGCCGTGCGCCGCCAGCTCGAAATCCTCCTACCCATCGCGCTGCGCTACGTGGAGGCCGTCGAGGACTCCATGGGCGGGTTGTCGAAAAACGGCGAGCAGAAACGCGCCCTAGCCTTCGATCTGATCCATAGGGAACTCCTCGACCGCGAAGAGGAATGGGTGCGCAATCTCGCTACCTCCACCATCAACCTCGCCATTGAGATCGCCGTGCAGAACCTGAAAGCCGCTCCCGTCACGGAGGTCGCATGACCGGCTGGAAGACCAGGCTGGGCGGTTGGCTCGCGATCGTCTACGGACTCGTAGGCTGGCTGCTCGATCTGCATGACATCGATGTCGCCTTTCAGTTCCTGGTGAATGGTTTCGGCATTTTGGGCATTGGACACAAAATCGAGAAGGCCGGTTTTCCTGCCGTTCCGGTTCCGATCCGGGAGGATGAGTCCGACGAGGCACTGGCCGATTTCGTGCGGAGACAGCAGCGATGAAGATGCCACGCGGTCTCCGCAACAACAACCCGGGCAATCTCCGCATCAGCGCCGTAGCATGGCTCGGCAAGCGCGCCGTCTCGCACGAGAACGAGTACGAGACCTTCATCGACATGACTCACGGCGTCCGTGCCATGGCCATCAATGCCATCACCGCGCAGTCGCGTCACGGATGCCGCACTGTGCGGCAATTGATCCAGCGCTGGGCGCCGCAACACGAAAACGATACCTGGGCCTATGTCATGCGAGTCGCGCACGCGATCGGCGTCGATCCGGATGAGCCGATCGAATTGCGGGACCGCAAGACCCTTGTGGCCTTCGTCTGGGCCGTGGCCGCGCACGAGAACGGAATCCGCGCCTGCGAGAAATATCTGAAACGCGAAGACGTCGAGCGCGGCGTGGATCTCGCGCTGGCCGCGGCGCTGGGCAATGCATGAGAAAGATGACGTTAGTCCGCGCTGCTCTCGTCTTGGTGCTAACGGCGCCCTTGATGGCCTGCATCCAGATCGGACCGAAAACGGCAGGATCGGCGGGAGTTCCGGCGATGTC
>DATMAX010000032.1:0-19290 GCA_035559395.1 Methylococcus sp.
GTGCTCGCGGGTGCGGCACTCGTTCCGGCGTCGGCGACCGGCGCCGCCATGGCGGGCGTGTGCACCGAGCTGCAGCGGCGCGTCGGAGCCGAGGATGGACGGGTCCTCGCTCTCCACGGTGCGCTTCCGGCGAACCTCGGCGCCCGCTTGGGTGTGGAGGATCTACGCAGCTACGATCCGATGCGACCGCGTACGCTCGCGTTCCTCCATCACGCGCTCGGCAGCGAGGGGTTGGACCTGCCGGGTCCGATCATGCGGCCGTGGGCCGCGATCGCCGGCGCATGGGGTGTTCGCTGGCTCGTCACGCCGCCGTCCGGCGTCGGCTGCGCCCGGTGGGCGGCGGGGTGGGAGGAGGTGTACCGTGACGACAGCGGCGCCCTGTATCGCAACCGTCGCGCGCTGCCGATACTGCGGCTTGCGACCACCGCCGTGACGCCACCGGGTGAGGCAGCCGAGGGTGATTGGGAAGGGCTCGATTTCGCCACCACCGCAGTGATGGATCAGCCGCTGCGACTGGGCGGCAGCGGCGAGATCGCGCTCCTGGAAAGGCGACCGTGGCGGGTGGTTGCGCACGTGCGCGCCGCTGGACCCGTGCTCGCCGTGCTGCACGTGCCGCGCACCAGTGGCTGGGGAGTGCGCATCGATGGGCGGCCGGCCCCCCTGCTTACCGCCAACCTGGCCGCCCTTGCCGTGGTGGTCCCTGACGGCGCACACGAGATACGCTTCAGCTATGCTCCCGCCGGTCTCCTTTCTGGTACAGTCCTGACCGCGGTCGGCCTCGCCGGGTGCGCGCTGCTGGCGCGACGACGGGAGTGGCGATGAACAAGCAACGTCTGCTCGACGAGGCGGGGTTGCTCCCTTATATCGCGCGGGCTTTTCACCCGGGGAGCAGTAATTGTTTTGCTCCCCACCCTGACAACGAGGCGCTCGGCACGACGCCGGCGGGAGAATGCTGAGCACATGGTACGCAAAAAAGCCGTGGTCGAAGTGATCAACATCAAGCATGCCTTCGCCCCAGGCATCCGTACCCAAAAGGGAATCGAGCTGTGACGATCCACGCTTTCTCCCCACAGGAAATCGAAGCCATTTATCGCGTGATCCGGGAACGGCGCGACATGCGCCACTTCCGTCCGGATCCTGTCGAGCCTCGCGTTCTCCAGAGACTACTCGAGGCCGCCCATCACGCTCCCAGCGTAGGCTTTATGCAACCTTGGCGGTTTATCCGCGTCACGGATCGATCTTTGCGCGAGTGCATCCACACCCTGGTCGAGGCCGAGCGGGAGGAAACCGCAGCCGTCATGGGCGCCAGCAAGGAAGAATTCCTTCGGCTCAAGATCGAAGGGATCCGGGAATGCGGGGAACTTCTGGTGGCAGCTCTGAGCGGCGATCGCGAACGCCACGTCTTCGGTCGCCGTACCTTGCCGGAGATGGACCTCGCCTCGCTCGCCTGCGCCATTCAGAATTTCTGGCTGGCGGCGCGCGCCGAAGGTCTGGGGATGGGCTGGGTGTCCTTCTTCGATCCGGTGCGACTCGCCGAACTGCTGGAAATTCCCGCCGGTGCCAAACCGGTCGCCATTCTCTGCCTCGGCCACGTCGATGCCTTCTACCCGCGCCCGATGCTGGAACTGGCCGGTTGGGAGCGGCGGCGTGAGCTCGAAGATCTGGTGTTCGAGAACCGCTGGGGATCGCCTCTTACACTCCGGTAGTGCTCGGACCTGGCCCGTTCGGCGAGCTGAGACAGTATCTATCGCTCGGGCTCTCGTGACGGAGCACCTAACCGTTGGAGACGCCGGACCGGCTCTTCGCCGAGCGGGAAGTGATCGCCCGTCGTGAACTTGTCCACCTCACACCGAAGTGCCGTGACCGGTTCAACCGGCCGCGGCAATTGCCTTTCTACGCTCGGCACGGCTGCCGACCTCGTCTTTGGCGTAGCCGTATCGCTCGATCACCTCGCCCCAGTGCCGCCGAATGGCTTCCCGTAACTCGGGATCAAGTTCATAGCGGTTGGTTTGATAGCCGGCTTTCTGTGCCAGATACTGCTCCAACTTGGGGAGGACCTGTTCAAAGCCGCCCAATTGAAGATGTTCATACAGCCGTCGCATCTCCTGGATTGGGTTCTTGACAAGGTCCTCGTAGCGAAGCTCATGGAAGCGGCCCGGATCCAATCGCCTGCGTGCTTTCTCGAGCGCCTGATGCATATGGATGAAATTCGTGAATACATACTCGTCGAGTCCTTCCAGCCGGGGACGCTGCAGACCTTGCGCCTCGAAGATGTTCTTCCACATGTGCACCGTCGAGGAATAAACCACGTAGGGATCGCGCGTGATGTGTATGAACTGCGCGTGCGGAAAAATTTGGCTCAGGAGCTTGACCCGGTAGGTATGGGTCGGCGATTTTAGAATAATGGGCTTCGGCCGTCGCAAGGTGATCTGCTTCAAGAAGGTCACCAGGTATCGCGCCCATTGCTCCCGTGCTTCGGGTGGCGCCTGCTCGAGGTCGAAATACTCCGGGTAGGGATTCTGGTTGGGAAAGGCAATTTTTTGGTAAGGCGAAGGCACGCCCAGATTACAGAGAGCGAATTCGTCCTCTTGTGGCTGTTCCCATCCCATTGCCATGTTGTCGAACGGGCGTCGTTCGGGTAACAAAAGCCCAAACAGAAATCCCAGCACGCGGGTATCGATCCACTCCGTGAGAAGGAAATGGTTCGGGTTAAAACACTCATAGGTGTTGGGAAAGGTGAAGCGGTCATCCAGCGCGAGCATCTCGTGGAGCAGTGTGGTCCCCGATCGCCAGTGTCCGATGATGAAAATGGGCCCCTGCTGGATTTCCACGTTGCGCACGCGCCTTCCCCAGAGGAGTTCCTGCACACCTGCGAGGATTGTATGCAGGAGCGACGCCAGCGTCACGAACACGATTGCAGGTAGTCCGCGAGGCCCTATGGCGAAACGATTACGGACAAGCATTCGTATCCAACCGGGGAAATTCGAGCCGAGCCAAATTTTCGGCATCAACCATGCGGGCTTGTTAAATTTTTGGGGTGCCTTGGTGCTCATATCGTCTTAAGAATGTGCCTGATTGGTTAAGGACAGTCTGATCAAGTCTGATTCGGGGCGCTGAAAGCCGTGCCGGGAATCCGGTGATCCGTTGAATAACCTGGATGCCGAGTCACCGCTTCGCGGTTTCCGAAATGTCCAGCCCCCAATGGTTCCAGGTTTCCTATGAGGACAACAAAGCATATTCTTACCTCGGCCGGGGATGACGGGGCCAGCTTGCATAGATATAGAGATGTGGAAGATTAGAACTCATGGTGTTTTGAGGATTGCGGCAACTCATGCCGGTGCTACGTACTCATTCAATCAATGGCGGCGTTCAATAGACCCGCGCCACAGGACTTGGGGCATTGTTCTTTCGTCCGCAGGATGGCGTTACTCTGGATTTTCTGAAGCACCTGCTGCGGAGTCAGAAGTGGAAGCCCCGCCTGAATCTGGGCCGCTTGCAACAAAGCTACGACACCGGCGACATGGGGCGCTGCCATGGAAGTGCCATTGTAATACTCATACCCCCGTCCGGTGGCGCTCAACACACCGTCCGGAACACCGTCACCGTTATCATCGCGTTGTGTGTCACCTCCGGGAGCCATGATCTCTATGGTTTTCCCATAGTTCGAGTAACGCGAAACCAGGTGACCGCGGAAGTCGCTCGCCGCTACCGTAATTACGTTCTTGCAACTCGCCGGAGTAAAGAAAGCTGCATTTAGGGCTTCATTGCCGGCAGCGACTATCACCGTTACACCTTGGGCGACGGCATCGTTGATAGCGCTTTGTACTGCCGGATCCAAGACGCAAGGACGGAGCCCGCCAAGGCTCATATTGATGACGTTGGCAGGAGTTGGGTTGTCGGGAACACCGGTAACCGGCAGCCCCGCCGCCCACCGGATGGCGTCGACGATGTCGGAGGTGGTTCCGCCTCCCTTGCCGAGCACCCGCACGGATTGTACCTTCACTTGCCAATTCACTCCCGTCACGCCCAAGCCGTTGTCTGCGTCGACCACCCCGACGGTGCCTGCCACATGTGTTCCGTGCCAGGAATGCCGGTCTTCCGTCACCCCGCCACCGGGATCGGTTTCATCCGGATCGCGGCCATCGCCATCGGCAGCTATCGCAGGATTACTGATGAAGTCGTAGCCATCGGCTACATTTGTCCCACTGATGTCCTCGTGTTGTGCCACCAGACCGGAATCGATCACAGCCACGACGATCGACGAACTGCCGATATTATTGGCCCATGTCTTCGGCAGATTGATGCCACCTGGCGACTCGTTTGTGCCAGCCCCGTTGTCGAAATAATGCCACTGTGTCTCGTAGCCTGGATCGTTAGGAATAGCGAAGGCGTGCAGGATCCAATTCGGTTGTGCGTATTTGACCGCGGGATAGGCTCGCAACTGTTCGATGACTTGCAGCAATCGTTGCCGCCGTTCCACTTCCGGCTTGAGACGCAAGCCGCTCATGACTTGATCCGTCAAACGGTAGATGACCTCTCCTCCCGAGGTCTCCCAAAAGGTGGATTGCAAGCCCAACTTCCGTAATACGCCGCCGCTCAAGGTCATCCTGTCTTTCAGTTTTACGATGACTTCTCCCTCGACGAAATCCGAGGTTCCCGGCCGCGCGTAATTTTTTAGGGACACAGCGGCGGCAAGAGTTTTCGGTCTCCACGCCGGTGGTTCCGCCGAGGATGCGCCGGTACTGAAGAATATGGCCGTGATCCCTGCAAGCAGCGAAAGTCTCAGGGGGAGAGAGATCATTAAACCCTCCTCTTTCGCTCAAAGAGTACTCGCAGTAAGAGAGGCTGCCAAATAATCCCGTATGGGTCTTGGCCAAGGCAAAACTGGTCACCGGATTCGCGCCGCCGCTTCCCCTGCATTCAAAGCCCGCAACGGTTCGACTCGAACTCCGCCTTGGAACAGGATTTGACCACCGGGAAATAGTCTCCCATGTGCGCGGCAATCGCGGCTGCGTCTTCGCGTGGCCCGGTGTAATAGAACAGCGATTCGGAAAAATCCGCACGCGGCTGGGTCTGGCGCAGGATCACCACGGGCAGAATGTCCGTCAAAGCCAACCAGTTGCCGTAGGGCTGTGCATTGATAACCGGCCTGTCCTCCGGATAGGAGAACGCGATCCGGATATAGCCGTCGTTATCGATCGACATCTGGGTGTCATGCAGACAACCGGTGGTGAACAGGAGATTGCTCTTCTGTTGCATACAGATCGACCAGTAGCGCAGATCCTCATTCCCGGTGATTTCCTGCCCGGCCTCGGTATCGGGGACTGTCGGAGCACGAAACTTTGCGGCGATCACTATGCCCGAAGCCGGGGTCAGGGACATCGCTACGTAGCCGGTCTGGGCATTGACATAGTAACCGCTGCCTTCATCGCGACCGATGGCATTGGATTCTTGGCCAGGTGACGTGGCTTCGTAAGCTACCGCATTGGTATCGCCGGGGTTCACGGGGCGCAGCTTCGCCACCTTGGCAGAAGGTTTTAATCGACGGTCGGTCAGAATCACCGCGCGCTTGCTTTGCACCTTCTGCTGTTTCGCCATACTGGCACACATCTTGTTGATGGTCTCGAGACTGGTCTCGCTGGGATCGTCGACGACGAAGAAAAACCTGGGCCACGGAACGCCTCCCAGCGCACCGGTGCCAGGATTCGGTACATAGACACGGTACAGCACGCTGTTGTAATCGATCGGGGTGCCGTCGGGCATATACCCACCGTAGAGAATGTTCGCCGGTGGGGATAAGGGCCGCTCGGCCGGGGGAACATCCAGCACGTCGATGGTGTAGGATACCTGTCCGGGAGCGTAAGGGATGTTAGGTTGGAAGGGGTTCACCGAGCCCGCATCGGGAACGATATCGGTGTCGGCCAGCAATGCCGTCCAGCGGCCGGCCAGGTCATAGTCTTGCCACGAAATGTGGCGGGCGCGTGGAAACTCAGTACGGAATCGGAAGTGTCCCCCGGCTGGGTTGACGGGAAGGCCCTCGATATACAGGTACGCTGCGTACGAATCCAAGGTTACGGCCTGTTCTCCATTTCGCATCCAGCCTGCGCAATTCTTCAGCTCAACCTCGGTCCCGGGAAGCAACTCGCCCTGAGCGAAGCTCGTGCCGGGCAGTAATTCAGATAGGGCAAATGCAACCCCGCTCAATAGCGCCAAGCGCTTGGCAAACGAATTGTTCATGTTTTTATACCCACCGAAAGAATCAGGAGATACATCATAATTCAGACGAACGCCGCAAGGTATAGCTCGCTTCGCTCCCGTGGGCACCTTGCGCCGGGGATTCGTGCGGCATGTCCTTGGGTCGACCCGGCAGCCATGCCGTGTTTTTGGGGCGGCTTTGTCACCCTGAGGTCAGGTATAAGACCACGGCGATATCCTTACCCCTGGGCAGTATTCTCTAACCCGATCGCCCGAGTCAAGGCAACATATCCCCCGTATCGCCCGTTTTTTTCGGCCGAGTAGGTATAACCGCTTGATCCGGCGATGAATTTGACCATGAAGTGGGTCGCACCGCGATGGCGGATGGTTTGCAGCAGGTTTCACGCCCGGCGCCCCCGGCCGAACGCGAGTGCCGGATACCCCCTGCCTGTGAACCGGGGCCACTGAATCGTGGCAGAATCACCCAAAGAAAAGGCGACTCCGAAGGAGTCGCCCATTCGCAGGATCAAGAACTAAAGACTGACTGTGGACGCTTTGCGCGCAACCTTGTTTACGAAGTTGTTCACGGCTTGATTCACCGAAGCTCCTGTCGCGGTGACGGGAAGCTCGACGATGATTTCACTGCCGACCGCAACGGTGACGCTGCCGTTGATCGTCACATACAGATTGCCCTCCGCCCTAGTGATGAGGATCGTGCCCTCTCCGTGGACGTCAACTTGTTGGCCTCCGGGGAGCGTGGCAACGCCTGTCACCTCGACCGTGCCGGCATGCCGATCGACACAGACTTCTCCCACGAAGGTAGTGCCGTTCGCTGTCGTCTTTTCGACCGGTTGACACGTTTCAGTTTCAGCTCGTGCTGACGAAGTCGTCAAGGGGATCGCAACACAAGTCGCTAAGAGTAAGGGAATGAGTCTTAGAATTCGCATGATTTAATCTCCATTTGTGTTTCGTCGATGAATCACCATTAGTAGTAGTAAATGCATTCCAGCTTTCCCGCCTTCATATCTTCTTGAAAGGGCGACGAAAAACCGGACAAGCCTAGCAAACTGTAGAAAATTTTGAGGGCTTGTCAAGTTGATCCGCGGGCCGAACGATCGGCAGGTCCTAATTCAATGCCCTTTCATCACCGGCGCGAAGTTTCCGGCAAACACAGGCAAAAAACGAATCTTCGCAGAATGCAATATCCTCGCAGAATTTAAGGATGTCAAGTCTTTTTGTAACAAAACCAGGATATTTTGTGGCAATGATGAGACACTCCTGGGAAATTTCACCTCGTGGCAAGCTCATATCCTCACAGTAGGGGTCCCCAATGCATCCTGATGGACCGCACAGGCAAGATTCACGCCGATTCCGATGGGACTTGGGACCTCCGGGGGCTGCCGACGAAAGCGGGACAACAGCATCGTCGGCCGTGGTCGCTATGGATAGTCGATATAGATAGAAGGGAACTTGCGCCATTAAGGGATATAGCGAGTCATTCGAAGGGAAAGTCGGGAAAGTCACGGAAAATCCCCCCGATGGACTTGCTTGAGCCGGCTGTATCCCGCGTTGTTTACTGTTTTGGATTCGAATTTCATGAAACTTCGGGGTTCTTGGGCGTGCCCCACAATTTGATCCACGGGCGCCACTTCCATTCATGAACTCGTGTCGTCCCGCTTACTGGGTGGAATGCACAAAATGGGTTCATTCTGGCGGGCTTCGTTTTTATTGACGTATGAAGTATAGGCCTGTTACTTTAGCTCCGCAGTCCAATAGGTTAGTATGCTTCAACTCCGGTTCTCCCGGATTCTTGAGAATAGACGGGGGGCTTCGAGTTCGCTGGTTTCAATTTGGCCAGTGTGTCGTAGATACAGGGGGAAAGCGAATGAAATCATTAATCGATCCACGAGTTTCAGTGCTGCTGCTGAGCAGCACTGTGTGCATGACGGGGGTGGAGTCGGCGTTGGCTCTGACCGGTGATGAAGCGGCGGCGGCGCTCGCCGCCTGGTGGGAAAGCGAGTATAGTGGACCGGCGCCTATCCCGCCGGCTCCGGTGCTGACTAACCAGTTCCTGACGCGGGCGGTTCCGGACGAGTGTTACGACGGAGATTATCCCAATGACCCGAACTCATGGAAAGGGAGCACCAACTCTTTCCTCCCGGACCTGAGCGTGCTCGAGCCGAAAACTGGGAGGCCGCTCGATGGGAAAACCTATGAAGACGCCTGCAAGGACGGCGGAGGGACTTCCCAGGGTAAGCCCAAGTTCAACGAAAACTATGTCTGGGGACTGAGGAAGGTCGGCAGTGACATCTGGTTCGGCACCATGGCCAACACCGAGTGCGTCATTAGCGGCGGACGCTCGGTCACCTTGGGGTCCGCCCCCCCCACGCCGGGAAGCGGAAACCGCCAGCTCTGCGAGTACAACTATAGCTACTTGGTGAGGGATCGGCTGCCGCTGGGAGATCCAGTGGCCGATGACCCCGCCTACAACCTTCCCGAAGGTCTCGTGTTTCCGGCGGGTTATGAGGCCATGGCGGATTGGCGCCGGCCGCACATCCGGGTTCGGCTCGCATCCGGCGAGCTGGATGACAAAACGGACGACATCGTGGATTTCGACTCGACAACGCACACGGATGCGCACGAGCAGCGCCTGAACGACACCTTGGGCATCCGTTTCATCAGCAGCATCGGCAATACCGTTTTGGCGGGTGGGCCGACCATCGAGGGCAGCGTGGGAGGCGATGGGATCAACCTGTTCGTCTTCCGGGCGGACACCCGAGCCTTCCTGAATTCCTGCACCCTCGCGGGGTACAACGACATCCGCAAAGGAGTCGAAGCCAATGGAGCGCTCTATTTCCCCGTCAGGAAGATCAATGGGCGGGGCGCGGTCCTGCGCTGGACCGGCACCCAGGCTCAGCCGTGTCAATTCACTAACGTCGGTGATCTGGACAACATGGGTGCCGAAATCGTCCAGTTCGGGCAAAATCTGGTCGTGGGCACTTGGATCGATTTCAGCCTGACCCAGACCGTGCCTGTTACGGCCGGTCTTTACCTGAGCCCGACACTCCCGCGAAACGGCCTTACCTCCGCGCACCGCCTCGGCTGGAGGAAAGTGTGGCACTGGGGAAACTACGAACCGGATTGGGTGACCAGTCTGTCCGTGCTCACCGGCGCCATGGCGGTCTACAACAACTGGCTCTACTTTGGTGAAATGCAGCAGCCGAACACCTGCACTCAGGCGGCGCAGGCACTTGCAGCCCTCGGCCTCATCGATCTCGACGCCGACGGCAACGGTCAGGTCGATGGCTCCGAGATGACGGCGGTGCGCCGGGGTTGCTCACGGCCAGTCGCCTTCCTCAGGGCCAGGAACCTAGGAAAATCCACGCAGCAGGTTCAGCTCCTGTACGGCAACGACCATCTTCCGACCTATAACCCTCAGCTGAGGACTTGGACGGTCGCGGCGGATATCGCCCACCGGAACAAGATGAGGGCCACGCCAATGTGGGGGAAGGGGGGATTCGACTGTGTGAGCAATTTCTACAACTGGAGCATGACGGTCGCCGGGGACAGAATGTTCATCGGCACTGCAGACGGCATCCTGAATTTCTTCACCAGCACGCAAAATAATCCTTGGGTCGACAGTTACCGCGAAAGGTGTCCTGAGGGTGCCGATCTCTTGCGGATCGACAGCAATTCCGGTCCAGCCATCGCCGAAAGCCGGTCCGGAGTGGGCAACACATCCAACAACGGTATCCGTAACATGCAGCCCGGCACCAGTGGCCCCATCGTGGGGACGGCCAATGCCAGGAACCTGACTACGGGTGCGAACCCGGGCGGCTGGGAACTGCGGGAGTTCGTGCAGCCGTAATTCCCCATCTTGGCGCTATGCTCCGAACAACCGCCGAGCTTGAGCCGAAAAGGCCAAGCCCGGCGGTTTTTTATGGGTGTCTTAAGACGACTTTGAATAAGTCGTCCTACCTGCGTGGGCGGGCATCCGATGTCGACTTTTCTGGATTCCCGTTTGCGCGGGAATGACCCATCCAAACTGGGATCGACGTTCCCCAGTCCCGTTTACGGTGGCGTCTGCTCCGCTTCGCGGAGTGCATCCCCGGCGGCATGGCGCAGTGAGTCGAGCCATTTCGAGAGCTTCGCCTTCAATACGGGGTCGGCATGGGCGCAGATGTTGTTCAGTTGGTCCGGATCGGCGGTGAGATCGTAGAGCTCACATTCGCCCGTTTGGTATTCCACGTAGGTCAAGGGCCCCGAAGTCCGAAGCCCGACGAAACCGGGAATCCCCCCGGTGGTCGCAGACAGAACATCATGAGGATCTTCCGGCTCCCAAAGGCCCTCCGCCACTGGGAGCAACGCTTCTCGGAAACCTTTCTGTTCAAGTAGCAAGGCCTTTCGCCACTCTAGTGGGGCCTCGCCGGTTAACAAAGGCAGCAGCGAGCGGCCGTCGACGAAACCAGGGGGCGTGATTCCGGCGATTGCGGCGAAAGTTGGGGCGTAGTCGACGTTGCCAGTAATCTCGTAGACTGCGCGTCCTGCCGGTACGCCAGGACCCCGTACAATCAGCGGTATGCGGATGTCCTCCTCATAGGGCGTGCCCTTGCCGGAGGCAAGCCGGTGCTGGCCTTGGTGAAACCCGTTGTCCGAAGAAAAGAAGACGTAGGTGTTTTCGATCCGATCCACCGCCATCAGGGTAAGCACCAATCTTTGCACCAAATCCTCCACGGCGAGCATTGATCGACGGCGGTTACGGTACAGTGTATCGATGAGCGCGATTTGAGCGTCGGTGAGCAACGGTTTCGACTGGATCCATGCGGGCTTGTCGCTGACATCTTCCTCGTTGAAAGATGCCGTGCGCAGGGCAAACAGGTCGCGGAAACGGCGAGCAACATAGCGCGGCGGTGGGGGGGCTGGCAGGTGAGGTATGTAAGGGTTGACATAGAGAAAGAAGGGGTCATTCGGATGAGCCGAGATCGTGCTCTTTATAAAATCGACAGATTTTCTGGAAATCACATCGGCCAGATAGTCTTGCGGCGCATAACCGTAAGCAACAGTTCGGCCATTTTCGTTTAGGGAATAGTCGTACCCCAGGTACGGATGTCCTCCATTCGGACTGATCCACCAGTCCCACCCGGGCGGGATATAGTTCGTTACATTGCTGTCGGGGTAGCCGTTGAGGTATTTGCCGATGAGCGCCGTCCTGTAGCCAGCGGTTTTGAGCCATGTCGCGACCGTCGAGTCTTCGAGGCCGTCTTGGCTCACCTTGGCGAACCCACCGTCGGGTGCTGCATTCCTATAGACTCCCGTGTTGTGGGCATACTGGCCCCGGAGCGTGGTGATCCGTGATGGACAACACAGCGGCAGACTGACGAAGTGATTCTCGAATCTGGCACCCTTTTCGGTCAGGAGCATCTGGATCGTACTCTGCTGTTCGAAAAGTTCTTTGTCGAGGTCATCAGCCAGGATGAAAACGATGTTTGGTGGCTTGCCCTGAGCTGGAACCGCTGCTCCGAGGAGCAGGGCGATCCACCATAAAACGAGACGCTCGTGGAACACGGATCTGGTCATTTTCATGGATCTGTGCTCCTCTCTCAAAAGGGAACACTAGGTGCAAGCTCATTTTGTGCTATTCAGCTTGCCAACCCCGCTGAATGCTAACGGATCCGGAGGTTTACCTCCGGGTTTCGCCATCGCGTGAACTCCTTGAAAAAAGGCGTCACTCCGATTCCATTCGCTCCGATGATGGTAACAACGATCATTCAAGCTCGGGAAGATCTGAAGAAGCCGCCTCGACGCTAGGCTCGAGTTCGGCAAGCCGGTATTTTGTTACGCTACCGAACTTGCTTACGAACTCTCCCTAGGCTAATAAGTATAGCCTGCTCCCACGAAGAGGGAATATTTCAGAAGACTGCCGAATTCGCTCTCCGAACTGCCGGTGAAGCCGTTGGCGATCAGATAGAGCAATGTATTGCGCCCAGCCTCATATTCGAATATCCCGATGAATTGATTGGATTGATCGTTGAGGTCGTGGATCCAGCGGACGTTCACGTTGAAATCTCCCCAGATCTTCGTGTCCGAGTACTGGCCCATCAGGTAATCCTGTCGAAAGTAGACGTCCTGAGAAGTCACCCGGCCTTGGACGAAACAGTCCCGAATGTTATCGAGGAGGCAGCCGTTTTCGTTGTGGTAGTACTCGAGATTGACGGTTTCGCCTTCCTCGAAGGTATACGCCGTACCAGCTTGTACCTGAAAGTCCCGTTGCTCGCCTCCCGCGCCTTCTCCATACAGGAGCCACGCGTCGGAAACATTCCAACCGCCAAAAAAACCGGCTTGAAAACCAGTCTGCTCGCGGTAACTCGGGATCAAGGAGAAATATTTCCCGTCTCCCGTAAAATCGGTTTTCAGCGCGTAGCTGGGTCGAAACTGGCGTGCTTCGACATTGGTAGCAGGGCCAACGAACGAGGTTTGGTCGAGGCCGAAGAGGTTTGCACTGAAAAGACGGCCCGGGTCGGTATTGGCAATGAAAGAAACGGACCAGTTGGAACTCGGTACCCACACCGCACGGGCATAATCCAAACCCGGTACTTCCACGCGCGGATTGTTCCTACCGTTCTGCGGGTTGAACGGATTGGAAGAGGAAATGAGCACCGATGGCCCCCATTGGAGGTTCTCGCGACCATAGGAAACGAACAGATCGTCGAGAAGTCGATACCGGGCAAACCATTCGTTGAGGTAGAACTGGGCCGTGCTGTTCTCCCGACCCGCGGGAAGACCGTCTTCCCAGCGTTCCCAGACGTAGAGAAAGCGCTCCTTCACCGACAATTCCAAGCGGCGGAAATCCAGGTTCAGGTCGACGCGAGGATTGATGACCGCTTGATAACGGGAGATCCCCAGGCTATTGTCTGGGTTCAGGGACGATGGGTCCGCTGGCTCCTGCGTGATTCCGAAAGCCAGTACGTTCAATCGCGAATAAAAGCCACGCTCGATTTCCTGGTAAAGGGTCTCCTCCTCGACGGAGCTGATCGCCGGGATCGGGTCCTCTTTCCCATCCGTATGGGTGCCCGCCGCGCATAAGAATACGGCGACCAACGACAAGGCAACAGCCCGGCGATCTGGGTTCATTTCATGAAGAGGTTGAGGTTGAACACGTAATCCGGAAGAGGCTCGAACCGGGGTTTGTTCATACTCAGATAGGTTACGTTCTCGTTGATAAGTGTGTCGCGCATGGTGATCTTGGAGATAAAGGGCCTGATCTTTCCATCGATTTTCACAGAATTGTTGAACTCCATACTCGCAAACTTGAATTTCTTACCGGAAACGGTGTAGTACTCCGCCTTGACGCCGACCAAGCGCTTTTTGGAGATCCAATATTTAATTCTGTCATAGGTCGTTTTGTCGTTCTTGCTCTTGAGATCGAAGACATAGCATTCCTCCTCATCGACGGTTTCTTCGGGCAGGAAGGTTGCTTCGTAATCCTCGGCGTAATTGGTCGACGCGATGTCGCCATAGGCAGCGTTACCCAGGAGCTTTTGCCTCTGCGCGATGGGTATGGGCTTGCTGAGCCCGGGCTTGTAGAACCACATGTTGTTGTTCGTCATCAGAAGCTTGTTGCCTTTGTATTTCGGCGGTTCGAGGCTCAAGCCGGAAATATCGAATCCGCGCGCTTTGATGTTGTAGACCATGGTGTCTGTGACGCGTTGCGCCTCGACCGACTCCACGACGACTTCCCAGGAAATGCCTTGAATATTGCCCCGCGATTCATCGGCCTTCTTGAGAATCTCGTAAGCGCTGGGCGCGGCAGAGGTGTGGGTGGTGAGAATCAGGCAGACGATCCCGAGCAATGATGAACAAGAGTTTTTCATGCTTACAAGCCTTTCAAGTATGACCCAGAGCACTGACGATTTGCATCTTAGCTGCCTTTCGCGCCGGAAGTGTCGCCGCCATGAGGGACAACACTCCCAACAACAATACGCTATAAACCATGTATTCAGGCACCAGGTAGATTTCCAGTGGTACCCGTCCGGTGATCATGGGGGGTACCCAGGTAGGTTTGAAAAACGCGATACCAGACCAAGTAAGCAGGGTAAGGATCACGCCGAGGAACGAGCCAAACAAGCCGAGCATCAGGCTTTCGATGGCGAACAGCACGACGATCCCGCCGCGTTTCAGTCCCAAGGCGCGTAATGTACCGATTTCCCTCGTTCGTTCCATGATCGCCATGCTCACAGTGTTGATCACGCTCATCACCACGATCGTGAACACGATCAGAAAGGTGAAGAGGAATATGATGTCGAACATCTGCTTTACCTTGACATAGAAGGTGGAAAGCTCGTTCCAGGATTTGATTTCGAGGCTCAGGCCGCGCGTCGCGAAATCTTGTGCGAGCCGCCTGCGGACGGGCTCGGTCTGCGCGGTATTTTCGAGAAGCACGGTGATGCGGTCGACGCTGGTCGTGTCGTAAAGGCTCTGGGCGAACTTGAGCGGGACCAGCATGAACTTGTCATCCAATGCCTCGATCGGTGACGTAAACAGTTGGAACACCTGCGCATCGAGAGCATTCACTTGCCCCGACACGGTAGGCGCCATGGCTACGGCAGTGACGCCAAGATCGAGGTTGAGCTGCTCCGCCAGACCCCTGCTGAGGCCAACGCCGTAAACGATGTCGTCTTCCAAGGGCTTGCCCGTGAACAGCTCGAACTTGCTCGCCAGTCCCCGGCTGTAGCTGTTGATGGTGCGGATATCGGACGGTATCCGGCCGGACGCGATGAATATGGTCGAAACCTTACCGTTGCTGAGAAGCCCGGAGATGTGCAGTTGTGGTGTAACCACCAAGACTTCCGGATAACGATGCAGAATCTCCTTGATGGCTTTGGTCGAGTCTTCGTCCAAGAGGTAACGCGTTGGATCGAGCTTGCCTTCTTTAAGGAATCCGGGCTTGAAGATCGTGAGATGGCCGTTGGCCTGGACGTGAATGTACGAGTTTTCGAGGTTGCTGAAAATATAGTCGGTAAATCCGCCCAGAACGTTGACGGCGGCAAAACCCAGACTGATGGCCAGAATGGTGAAAAGCGACCGGCGACGGTTCCGGAAAAGGTTTCTTACGGCGAGTTTAATCCAAGTCATCATAAGGCAAACTGAGCAGAGCGACGTGATTCTGTTTGCCGGGACATCCGATCCTCCATGATGTTGCCATCGCACATCTGGATCTGACGTTCGACACGTTCCAGCAGCCGGTGGTCGTGAGTCGAAAAGACGAACGTGGTGCCATTTCGGTTACTGAGCTCTCGCATCGTTTCGATGATTTTGATGGCGTTTTCGGAATCCAGGTTGGCGGTCGGTTCATCAGCGATCACCAGGGAAGGGTTGGACACCAAGGCTCGGGCAATGGCGACACGCTGCTGCTGCCCACCGGACAATTTGGCAGGTCGTTGTGACGCATACTCGGCCAGTCCCACTTCGGCGAGGCGTTCCTGTGCGAGTCGTTTCGCTTGCGCCGTGGAAGCCTTGGCGATTTGCAAGGGAAGCATTACATTTTCCACGGCCGACAGGACGGGAATCAGGTTGAAGCTCTGAAATACGAACCCGATGGACTTGTTTCGAATTTCACTGCGCCGATTGTCTGAGAGCGTGGTTACATCCTGCCCATTGATGTGAACCGTACCCGCGGAGGGCACGTCGAGCATACCGATCAGATTGCAGAGCGTCGATTTACCAGACCCGGAAGGACCCCATACTGCCACGAATTCGCCTGGATAAATACGGAGGTTGACGGCATGGAGAGCGGTAATGCTTCGTTCGCCGAGGCGATAGATCTTCTCGACCTGACGAAGCTCGACCAATGGTAAAGGAGTAGTCGGTTTCATCATTCGGACTCCGGGCAATTGGGCTCCAACCCGGTAAACATCGGACCTTGGGAAAATTCCATGGGCCCGAACTCGCAGTAGGCGATGACGCACTTGTGATCCCGGAGGGTATGCACTTCGATGACTCGACCGCTATCACCGTGGAGGACATGCATCAGTCCATCCGGACCGACGGCTTTCAATGCGTAACTCCTCGGCGAGCCGTTGAGCCCCTTGCCCAGCAACTTCCCCGCCGCCTCCTTGGCGCACCACAAGCGTGTGATCCATTCATCCGAATGACCGGCGAACTCGCCATCAGATTCTTTCAACAAGGCGCATTCCTTTTCGCTGGAGATGGTCCGGACAAAGCCGGGATCGTGGACACCGACGGTTTCGATGTCCACACCCACCGGTTTATCATGGGCCACAGCGATGGCGCGATCCTCACAATGGGAGATGCTGATATTCGGCAATTCTTTAGGAATCATGGATCCCGGTGCCACTTCCGGCCGACCTTTCTCGTCATTCCGTAGTACGAATGCGGCCGGATGCAACATTTCCCGCGTCCCTTGTCTCCGCGCCAACCAAGAACGCACCGCGTCCTTGGCGGCAATGCGTCCGAGCAACCAATGCAACTGGCGCCGAGGGTGGGCCTGCTTGTCCGAAAACGCCTGCATCTCTTCTACATGAAGATAGAAACAAGCCAGGAGGCGGGCATCGAAGCCTGAAAGATCATCCGGTGAGATTGCGCAGCAAACGGCTGTGGGTGCAAGCCTTGGAAGACCTACCTGCTGGCTCAGGAGATATCGGGTCGGTATGCGCCGGAAATCGACGAGCCGCCGCTCCCAACGGAACTTCCAATCTTTCCAATCCTTGATTCGCATCCAGACGCCGCCGGCGCCATCCTGAATCTCCACATCGCAGTCCAAGGTCTTGCCCTCGTTCCGGGTAATTTCGATCCGTACGGGGACCTTTGTCCCGGGCGGTGGGGGAGGGCGGTAAAGCTCCAGTTTCTGGATACCAATAGGAAAAACGTATCGCTCCTGTTCCATGGCCCAGATGCCGATCAACTGCCCGACGGCGTCCAGCAACGCGGGGTCGGTGAGGAGTTGGGGTTGGCGCGTGGATCGAAAAAACTCGGTCGGCGCTTTCACCGACAACTCGCCGACGGCACCAAGATCACCCAGGACGATTTGCCCGGTTAGACATTGATAGACGGGGCCGTGAAACAGATACCGATCCGCGTAGATTTTTTCCGCATCCATGGGATGGACGCGGGGGTTGGCGAGTTCGGTAAAACTCAATGAAAGGTCGAGGCGATAGTGCGATGCGAATAGTACATTGGCTTGTATGGCAGGACTGGCTTGACCCTCAACCTGGATCGCGGCAAGGATCCGGCAGAATTCATCTTGTCCATCGATCTCTAGGACACGCGCCGTGATCTTCAAGCGGAGTCTATCGGTGTTGGCCAATTCGATCCAACGCGTGGCTTTTACGTCTTCGAAGCCGATGAGTCCCCAACCCGGCGCCAGGCAGGCGGCTGTCTCCGCCAGCATTTCCAGGCTGAGCGTCATGGGTACTACTGGAAGACAAGCAGAAAGCGGTTTGACCCCAGCGGCATTGACAAACGCGTGATCCGCAAGATGCAGATCCTCTTCCAGAACCAACCAACGTTCGACGAGGATCGATTCGTTGGGGACGTAATCGAGTATCCGACCGACGAAAGGTAGCTCGGCGCCGCATTGCGGCTCGATTTCGGTATTTTCAAGACCGGTCGCGGCAGTCGCCCAGGAAGGTGTCGGTTCCGAATGGGCTGCGGCTTCTTCCGCCGCCCACGGCAGCAGACCTTCCATGGTTCGCGACCCTTCGCGGAGGGCTTCCACTTCATATACCCGTCCGATCAGGGGAGGGCCATTATTCTCGGGGGCCAAGTTGCGCGGGCGTACCATGATCAAAGTTTCTCCAAAACCAATCCGGTAACGGTGAGGCCCGGTCCGAAACCAAGGCAAACGACTCGGGTCCCCGACTTGATGGATCGTTCCTCCAAAATGGCCTTTAGGATATGCGGTATGGTAGCTGAAGACATATTGCCGTTCTCGAGGAACACCGCCTTGCTGATTTCAACCTGATCCTCGCGAAGACCGAGTTCATTTTGGATGTGCTCGACGATCTTCGGACCGCCGGGATGAATGGCAAAGGTGAGCGTGTCTTTTTCGTAACCGAAATCCATCCCAATCCGGCGCAGCAGAGATTCGACAAAGCGCCGCACATGATTCTTGATCACCACGGGAACCATTACCGAGAGGGTCATGTGAAATTGATGGGATCCCGGCACCCAGGTCATGTCGTCGGCAGAGTCCGGCAGGAGATGTTCGTGAAAAGTCAGGATCTTCAGACCAGGAATACCTTTCTCCCGTGCAATCCGCTCCGGAAATACGGAATATCGGATAAACCCGTCGGCGAACAGTGACATCGTGATGATATTTTCGGCGCTTAGATCCGTAATGTTGTTGTGGCCGGAAAGAAGCTCGGTATGGACGACATCGATACGCTCCTTTGGAAGAGTCGTGGCGCACTGCGAGGAGGCGAGAAAGCCATGGGCCATTCTGATAGCGGGGAAGGCCCCATAACATCCCATGTGATAGCTATGGGTCACGGTGGTGTCGAACCACTCCTTCCGCGCCACCATTCGTTCCACGGGACTGGGCGCAAGGTAACCGGAACAAGTGACGTGGATGACATCGTCCGGCGCTTTCACCTCCTTTGGCGGATACATCTTTTCCAAACATTCATCCACTACCTTGGCGTAATTTTCGTGCCGGGTCTTGAGGTCCAAACCACGAGGATCATTCTTGTCCTTGAACAGACGGAGGTACTCGCGTTTCGGTTCGGCGAGAACGAATTCTCCATCGACGACTCGGATATCGGTGAGACGAGGGAAAAACACCAACTGCCTGCGTTTGATGTGGGACGACGATAGTGCATATTTCTCGAACCGTTCCTTTACTTCTTGATAAACCCGGCGAAAACTTTCTTTGTCTTCGATCGAATTAATTAGACAATGGGCTTTTGCGAAAGCGAAAGCAGACAATTCCAGCGAGATACGCTGAGGAACCGGCTTGGAAAACTGTACCGGGACGAAGTCACCTAATACCGCAGAATCAAGGTTTGTCATATGGGATTTCCACAGGGTTGATCGTTCAGGAGCTTCAATGATTTGATAAATCCAACTTGATACCCATCG
>DATMAX010000033.1:0-20006 GCA_035559395.1 Methylococcus sp.
CTCGTGCCGCCCCGCCATGACAAACCGATCTTGAGTCCCGGACCCAACCCGTCAAGGCGTTCTTTCCAACGCCGCATCCGGTCGACATCGGGGATCAAGTAGCCGCCATGGCGTGGAAAGTCGTCCCAGGCATTGCGAAAAAACCGCGGCAAACTGCCCAGTGCGACCTGTCGATGGATCGACGGCAGATCCCTGAGCCAGGAACCCACTGGTTGAAAACGTTTGCCGACGAAGCGGATGCCGGGAAACGAGCGCTGGAACAGTCCCTCCAGGCGAGGATCGCATTCGACGATCACCCGCTCGGCGCGCTTGCGCAAATCCGGAATACAGGAGGCGAACAGGATTTCGTCCCCGATTCCCTGTTCGGCGCAAACCAGCAGGGTTTCTTCCGAATCCAGGGTTCGCCCGTCCCATTCCGGGAACGGGAAACGCTCCCTAGGGGAACCCGGTAACCTTAGCCGATGTTCGTGCGCCTCCCAACCCTCCCGAAAACATCCCAACGACAGCAGGAAATGGGCTTTGGCGAGGTGCAGATCCCCTGACTCCGGTGCCAGCGCCAATGCTCGGTCAAACGCCTCCGCCGCTTCCTCGAAGCGTCCCAAGTCTTGGCAGACCACGGCGTAATTAGCATGGGCCTGGGCAAAATCAGGCTTCTCTGCGATCGCACGGGCGAGGGGTTGTAGGGCTTCCCGGGGGCGACCAAGATCCCGTAGCAGGAGTCCGTAATTGTTTTGGGCCTCGGCGCAAGCGGGAGCGAGGGCCACCGCCCGTTCCAGGAGAGCCAGAGCTGACGTCAGTTCGCCCTGGTTCTGGGCGAACAGCCCGAGATTGCACAGCGCTCGCGCATGGTCGGCGTCTTGCGCGAGCGCCGCACGAAAACTTGCCGCCGCCCGGTCCCAATTCCCCGCATCAAGCCAAAGAACGCCGAGATCATTCCACACATCGGCATCGTGTCCGCCAATCTCTTCCAGTCGGATCAGACAGCGCACCAGATCGGCAAAACTCCTTCTCCGGGCATGGAGACGCGCCAGATTGAGCCAGGCCGCAACGATGTCCGGCCGGTATCGCAACGCCGTTTGATAATTCCGGATTGCATCCTTCTCTCGTCCCGATTCGAGATGAATCTCGGCCAACAGGCACAAGGCATCGACCTGCCGCGGATCACATTCCAGGATCTTCCGGAAGACTCGTTCTGCCGCCGTCCGTTTTCCCGCCCGGTACAATTCGTAACCTTCCCACACCGCCTCTCGCAAATCCTCCCCGGCCAGGGGCCTGGCAGCGGCAGTGCCGTGTTTGGGAAAGCAGAACTCCCTCAGGACGCGCATCAGCATTCCACTTCTCCCAGCCCTGCCGAAGGCTTGCCCACGCTCGAACGCTGGTCGGAGTGCAGCATGCGCTCGCGTTCCCGGAACCAGGTCTCGGCATGTTCGCAGTCTCGGTACTCCTCGAAATAGGGACCACCGATCGTATAGTGCACCAAGGACACTTGCTCGCTGGGTTCGTCATATCCCACCAGGTGGTTCCAGCGATGCGGGATTTCGCCGATCAGGGATTCGTCCCCGAGCCAGCGAAATTGGTGCAGCTCAAGACCTGTGGCCGAATTCACGTACTCGGGTGTAAGTGCCTTGCATTTGGCATTGTTGAAAAGCATGACGCTGGACCAATTCTTTTTTTCGTATTTCGTCTGCGGAGCATCCAGGAACTTGACCTCCTCGCGCGGCACGTGGTGGTGCTTGACCACCTGAACGGCATACCGCTCGTCCCGCAGATCCCAGAGCTTGGCGATGTCATCCAGTACCAACATATCGCAATCCAAAAACAGCGACCAACCGCGGTATTCGGAAAGATACGGAGTCAGAAAACGGCTAAAGGAGAAATCCGTGGATTGCATCGGGTTCCACTCACGATTGTAGATCCCGCGGAGTTGCGAAAGCATCAAGGGAGTGATCGAAACCGGCCGGGAGGAGCGAGAGTGGATGCTGTGGCACAACACGCTGAAGGCTACGGCTTCACGCGGATCGTAGCCGATGAAGATTCGGATCATGGCGGTTCCTTGGTGGTTACCGGTGAAGAAGCGGCTGGAAAATCCCGGAAAACGTCTCGCGCCCGAGGCGACATGAAAAGATAGATCATGATGTAGCCGTCCAAAAGTACCGCAGCGATCGTGAATCCCCGCAAGAAATCCGAGGTGAGCCAAAGGCGCAACCCCAAATCCAACAGCGCAGAAGTCACGAGTAGCCAGCGTCCACTGCGCCAAATTCGACGAACCATGGCCCCCGCCGCCGGAGTCCGCCTGGCCCAAGCCAGCACCAAGAACGCCGCCGGAACGCTCGCTAGGAGGAAAATCCAGGCGTGAGCTTCGCCGATCAGGTACATCAAATCGCCGGTACCCGTCTTGCGGGCCGTGGCAAACACCACCAACGGCAGGATCAGATGGCGGGATAAGTAGAGGATCGATACCACGAGCGCAAACGGTACCTTCAGACAAAGATGGTCGTCGTAGCACCAGGGTTCGTAGACCCGATACCGTCCCACATCCGGCTCAACCCTTTTCGTCTTGAACGTACTTCTCGAAGAATCCATAAAACAACGCAAACAGTGAAGGCGTCATCAAACCGGCAGACTTGCCGACCACTGGCCGAGGGTGATCCAAGCCCACAGGCTGTTGATGTTATCGCGCGCCGCTTGACGCAGCACGCTGAAGGCCGCTCCTCTGTCTTTCAAAGGTTCCCATTCCGCCAAAGCTTCATCGGCATCGTCAGCCAGATGGGAGAAAACCCCAGCATGCGCCTGAAAAAACGACACCGGCATACCGAATCCCTGCTTGATCGGCCGAATGAGGGATGTGGGCAGATAACGCTCCAGCAAGCGCCGCAATGCCACCTTTAAATTACCGTCACGTTCACACAAGGTCATGGGCAGGCGAGAGGAAAGTTCCAACAGTCCCGGACTGAAGAAAGGTGTGCGCACCTCCAGGGAATTCCGCATACTCATCCGGTCGACCTTGGCCAACACCGCCCCCGGAAGATAACTATGAAGATCGACGAGCCGCATCCGTTCGATGTCGTCCAAGTCTGAACGGGCAAAAGCGGAAAGGAAACGCGACGCGAACCGACGGCGAAAAACGGCTTCTTGTCCGGGAAACGCGCCGCGTAAGGAATCCAAAGGAAATACTGGCAATCCGCGGGCAAGATAGGAAAGCACACCATCCACAGGGCGCTCTCGCTTGGCAAGAGCGCCGCGTAGCGCCGCATATCTACCATAACCGCCGAACAGTTCATCACCTCCGTCGCCAGAAACGGCGACTTTGACTTGGGTGCGCACCAGCCGGGACAAGAAGAATGTCGGCAAGCAACTCCGATCCCCGTTGGGCTCGTCGAGAATGGCCCCGAATTTCCCCGCCTCGACCAACAGATCCGTCTCTGAAACCAAATAGTCCTCGAAAGGAAGGCCGTAAGCCTCGGCAACCCGCCTCGCAAAAGCCGTCTCACTGTTCGCATCGCCCGCAAATCCAGCCGAGAAGCACCGAAGCTCGCTTGCCAGCGTAGCGGCTATCCCGCATACAAGACCGGAGTCGATGCCGCTCGAGAGAAATGCCCCTACCGGAACATCGGCCAAGAGGCGCGTCTTTACGGCATCGACAAGGGCCGACTCCAAGGCATCGATATAGTCTTCCTCTCGAACGGGAGGGCGTTCCGCGGGAACGTCAAAAGCGAAATAGCTGTGTTCCGACCAATTGCCATCTGGCCGCACTCGCAAAAAAGTTCCCGGTTGCACGCTGGAAATGGATTCGTACAGGGTGTTTGGAGACGCGACATACCGGAGGACAAAAAATTCATAGAGACTAGCCTCAGAGACAGTGCGAGACAACCCCGGCACGGTAAGCAATGGCTTGAACTCGGAAGCAAACGTGATCAGACCGTCCGCCCAAGCGACATAAAGGGGTTTTTCCCCGACTCGATCGCGGGCCAAGACCAACTCACCCTTCTCCGTGTCATAGATCGCAAGGGCAAACATACCATCAAGTCGGGTGAACACCTCATGACCCCATCGGGCGTATCCTTCGACCAGGACCTCCGTATCCGATTCGGTTCGGAAACGAACACCAGCGGCACCTAGCGCCTTTTTCAGATCCCGAAAGTTGTAGATCTCGCCATTGAAAACCACCACATAACGTCCGCCGCCGTCCACCATGGGTTGGTTGCTCCGGGCATCGAGATCGATGATGGCAAGACGTCGATGACCCAAGACACAACGCCCGTATGGGTCTTCCCAGATTCCCGCAGCATCGGGTCCGCGATGGTGCTGCAATGCGCACAAACGTTCAACGATTCGTCGAAGGCCCGGAGAACCCAGGGGGCTGCTCAGGTCAAGTACACCAGCGATTCCACACATGACGGTGATCGTCTCCGCATCGCCTCATCTTGCGACCAGCAACTCATCTCTTGATGAACAAACCCTGACCGGTGGGGCTTTCCCAAATGATTTGGCCCCGGCTCACCAGGAATCGAGAGATTTGGTCACGGCTTTCCCGATAACGACGAAATCCAAAGTCGTCGAATACGATCATGCCACCGGGTAACAACCGGTCATAGATGGCGCCTAGGCACGCAAGCTCCGGCTCGGCGGCATTGAGATCGATCTGAGCGAAAGCGATGCGTTTCGGCAGACCCAATTGGAAACTCTCTGGTACGGTTCCTTTGATCACGCGAACATTGCCGAGAGGCTCGAACATTTGACTGACATGCTCGAATAGCCCCGGGCCATGATGTACCTTTCGACTCTCCTCCGGTGGATTTTCAAACATGTCGTACAGCCAATACGTTTTTTCTTGATATTTGTTAAATTGGCAATAGCGTGTGATTACCGCAACGGTTTTTCCGTCATAACAGCCGATATCGAGATAGTCTCCATCCAAACCAAGACAACTCCGCGCAGCCCAACACAGCGTGTAGACGCGCCAGATTCGCGCCCGCAGGGTCTCATCCCGGTGCAGTGGCCCCATGGCTTCGATGAATACGGGATCTTCCAGGAATCCAGCATTCCGGAACCAGACCAGCATATCATCCGCGAGCACGGCTCCGCTGCCGACGCGATTTGCCTCCAAGATCGCCGCCAGCGTACGCAAAGCCGCCGTGAACGCGTGCCTGACTGCTTGCGAAGAAAAAGGCTGTCGACCATACTCTTTGTTCCAAAGGGCGAAGAATGGCGCAACGGGGGATACCGAAGTCGATTCGATCGAGTGCGCGTCCATGCCGACGTGTCTTAGCCAACGATCCATAGATGCTTTGCGAGCCCCTTTGAAATGCACGACGATCTTATCTTTCCATTTCTCCGCGTCCCATTCTTCGCCGTAGGCATGGGAGTAATTAAATGGATCACACGGAAGCGCCTGCACAGATACCCCATCGAGGGTCGTGAAACGGTAAGGCGAATAAGGCCAGGCTGCCCGGGTGATGGCGTTCAAGCTGAGTTGGCCGCCCCGCCATTTCTGGATGTCGCCGTAATATTCCCGGATCCGCTCGTCGGCAACGAGCCGATCGTAGGTAGCCAAATAACGGCGAAAGAACCTTTGCACGTGCTCCGGCCGGACAGATCTCGCAACCAGCACCCCTTCGTTCACGGGCATCAATCCTGGGATTTCGCGCACCGTCACGGCAAGATCGAAGTCTCCTTCGAGATAGGGAGTAAAAGCGGCGTTCAAGAACGCATCGCTGTCCAGAAACAGAGTATCCGCAGCGAAAGCCTTGGAGTGGACATAGGCGCACATGGCATTAACCCGTTCCCACATGGGGCGGGTGTTGTCGACCGCCAAAGTGACCACTCGCAGATCTTCCGTCGGTACCCAATCCTTGGCGTGTCCTGGATCGGTGACCAGATAGATCAGAGCACCCGGCTCCCAACGCCGGACGCTCGCCACGAAAGCACGAAGCAATGCCCGATAATCGAACGCGTTGGTATCCATGGTGAGATCCCGATACCGCAATTGTCCGGCTTCACCCATGTCCACGTGATAGACGAAGATGTTCAGACCGCAAGCGGTCCCGTTTCCGCTTCCTGCCTCGAACCTCGCCGCCATCTCCAACATCCGTCGCTCAAGCTCCGGACTCAGCCGCTCATTGACCAGACCGGCGGCATATTCCAGTAAAATCTGGGTTGCCTGTACCTCGTCCGAAGCGCCTTGATCTCGCCCGGTTGGGTTGGACAAAGCCCACCGGAAATCCCGCTCGCTCTTTCGCAATGCTCCCGCCACTTCTTTGAACACTCTGTAAAGCATTGGTGTGGTTACTCGTAAGTGTGTCAAGCTGTACCGGATGACTTCGGGACGCCACTTCGTGTCGCCACTTCACCGAGAAGAGCAGCTACGTCCTGGAGCACCCCGTTCCATTCCTCCGGTTTTCGCTGGCGAAAGAGGCGGACGCTTGGATACCATGGCATGAAGTCGACCTGGGACCCGTAACGCCATTCCGCCCCCAGGGGTGTCAAGATCCAAACCGGTTTTCCGAGGGCGCCGCCGAGGTGGATGATTGCGGTGCAGACGCTCACCACGAGATCGAGGGCAGTGACCAGGGCAGCGGTTTCGTCATAGTCGGCGAGTGCTTCCGGGAAATGATGGAGAGTCCGGCTGTGAACGGCGCGGAGCTGTTCGATTTCCACGCTACAGTCGTCGTATTGCAGATTCACAAACTGGATCCCGTCGACATCAAGGATCGGCAATAGTTGTTCCAGAGTTAAGGATCGGTAACGACGCCGGGTCTGGGCGGTCCCACCCCGCCAGGAAAGTCCGACCTTCAGGCCGGTCCCGAGCGATCGCAATGCCTTGCGCCAGAATTCGACGCGTTCCGCATCGGCCCGCAGGTAACCGTGATGGTTCGGGAATTCATGCAAACCACGGCGAAAATGCAGGGGCAGACTACCGATGGGAATACAAAAGTCGATGGGCGGAAGTTCGCTGAGCCCACCGAAGTCGTCGGCCTGGGTCCTCGCGTACACACGAATCTCAGGGAACGAACGACGCAACAGAGGAGCGATCTTGGGGTGGCATTCCACGATACAGTGTCCAGCGCGAGCGACCACATCCGGTAGACAGGAGGCAAACATGATTTCGTCTCCCAGTCCTTGTTCGCCATGGACCAGGAGGGTCTTGCCGGCGAGATTGTCACCGTTCCAGCGTGGATAGGGGAATCGGCGCTGCGACCCTTTCCCCTCGGCTAGCCGCAGTTCGTACTCTGGCCACCCGCCTGCGAAATCGTACCGGGCCAAGCGCGCCAGACTTCGATGGAGGCGAACGCCATGGTTGCCGGAATCCAGTCGCAAGGCCTGTTCGTAGCTCGCCAGGGCCTCGTCGAGGCGACCGAGATCCTGCAAAGCGATGCCGCGGTTGCCGTAAAGTTCCGCCTCCTCGAACCCCAAAGCCAACGCCTGCTCAAAATAGCAAAGCGCAGACTGCGGCTGGAAAAATCGCTTCAACAGCAGATACCCGAGTGCCGCATGGGCCTCTGCATGATCGGGCGAGGCGACAACCAGTTTCTCCAAGACATCGCGCGTTTCCTCGAGACAACCCAAGGATTCTTGAATCCCCACCCAAAGACGCAGTGCCTTCTCGAACCAGGGATCGTGCTCCAGGACGTGACGGAAACAGAACGCTGCCGCTGCCAGGGCTCCCTGTCTCTGCCGACACAAGCCGAGATTGTACCAAGCCACGATCCCGCCACCATCCAGCTCGATCGCACGATGGTAACAAGACGCCGCAGGTTCATACCGTGCCGCGGCCAAGCAAACATTGCCGAGATCGATCCAGGCATCGGTATGATCCGGACTCAGTACGACGGCCCGCCGCAACAGGCTTTCCGCCACCTCTGGCGCGCCCCGCATACTCTCGACCCGGCCCAGTCCCCGCAGGGCCTCGATACATTCCGGCCAATCCCGAAGAATGTCGGAGAACAAGCGCGCCGCAAGGCCCAGGTCTCGCGAGTCAACCGCGGCCTGAGCCTCTGTCAAGCGTGCAACGAGGGAAATGTCAGTAGTCTTACGTACCTTTCGTCTACCACGACTGGTAGCTTCGCGGAGAATGCGAAACAACACGCTGCGAGACCGATGCGGCGCTTTATTTGCGGCTCAGGGAAACGATCAGTCCTTCCGTTGCCATTTCGACGAACTCCTTGGTATAGCCGAGATCCGCGAGTTCCCAGCGGAAACTGTTGCCAAGCTTGGCCTTGCGATAGAAACCGAGACCCCTCTCCTCTCGGAATTCCCTGGCCTTGGCATAAGCATCCTCCAAAATCCGTGTGAGCCGATCGACCGAGACCTTCTTACCCCGCACGTTGTCGAGTGCCGGCGGATAGCGCTTGGCAATGTCTTGCGCCAGCATTTTTGCGAATCGATCCACTTCCCGGTTTACCGAAAACCAGCGGAATACACCCATGTTTTCATCCTTTTTCAACATCGCAAGCAAACGCAATGATCAATGCCGACTTCGAGTCATGCTAAGGGTATTACGGAGTCCCTTTTCTGTTCAATGCGAATCCCTGCCCCGTCGCGCCGATCCTTTCCATACCCGGCAAAGACCCATGCCAAAACCTGACTCCCATCGGGTCTTTTAATCCACGCTCCTAATCCACGCTTCCACTCAGTATATCGATCTGTTGCCACAACCGCTCATAATCCGGGGTACTCGGACCCGCATCGTTGAAATTCAGGAACGCGCCGGTAAGCCGCGTGAAAAACTTTCGCGCCGCGTCTTTGTCGGGGAATGCATGGTCTCGGGATACGATTTCATGGATTTTCAGGAAAGCGAGTTTCTGGCGCTCGAGCGGCACGGAGACATCGACCGGATCGAAAGCATCCTGCTGTAGATACACCCGATCGATGAATTGCGCTTTTTGGTATAGCACGAAATCCGCCAAACTCACCCCTTCTTCGCCGGTGACCTGCATCATCTGAAAAACCTCCTCTCCCCGCCTCAACAAAGCCAATATCTCCTGAACCTTGCCGGTCCAAAATGGATCGAGATGCTCTCCATACCAAGGCGCAAGTTGCTCCCAATAACGGGACCAGGAAATGAGGGGATCGACGGCCGGATAGCAGCGCTTGTAAGCACGTTCGGCGCTGAGGCCCAGGAACGTTTTCACGGTGTTCAAAGTGGACTGGGTGACGGGTTCCTCGAAATTGCCGCCCGCCGGTGAAACCGTGCCGATCATCGTCAGACTACCTACCGACCCGTCTCGGGTGCGGATCACTCCCGCACGCTCGTAGACTCCCCGGATGGCGGAATCGAGATAGGCTGGATAGGCTTCTTCGCCGGGAATCTCTTCCAGGCGACCAGAAGTCTCACGCATGGCTTGCGCCCAGCGCGAGGTCGAATCGGCGATGAGAAGCACTTGGTAGCCCATCTGTCGGTAGTATTCCCCGAGCGTGATACCGGTGTAGATCGACGCTTCGCGTGCGGCCACCGGCATTGACGAGGTATTACAGATGAGGATGGTGCGGTCCATCAGCGACCCGCCGGTCTTCGGATCGCGCAGTTTCGGAAACTCGGTAACGGTTTCCACCACTTCGCCAGCCCGTTCGCCACAGGCGATGACAATCACGATGTCGACCTTCGCGTAACGGGCGATGAGATTTTGCAATACGGTCTTGCCGGCACCGAAAGGACCCGGAATGCACCCCGTCCCACCCAGGGCAATGGGAAAAAAAGTGTCGATGACACGCAAAGTAGTGATCAACGGTTCGCTCGGATAGCATCGTTCCAAAAGCCGCCTGCTCAGCATGTATCGCGGCATCGGCACCCGTACCGGCCACTGCTGCATGAGCGTCAACGACCTTTCCTGACCCGATGCATCCCGGATCCGGGCGACGATTGTGTCCACCTGAACGCTGCCTTCCATGACCCAGGTTACTTCGACTTCACCCACTTGATCGAAAGGGATCATGATCTTGTGGAGATAGCGTCCCTCGTGCACGATCCCGATCGGATCCCCGGCGACCAGCCGAGCACCGATGCGGATACCGGGCTCAAAAGCCCATTTTTTCCTGCGATCGAGCGGTGCAATCTCCACCCCGCGCGGAAGGAAATAACCGAATTGTGCAGCCAGGTCTTCGAGTGGATTTTGCAGCCCATCATAGACCTGGCCGAGGAGTCCGGGCCCCAAGGTCGCCGAAAGCATCCGGCCACTCTGGAACACAGGGTCGCCGATGCCGATACCGGCGGTATTCTCAAACACTTGGACGTCAGCAAAACGACCCCGGATCCTGAGCACCTCGGACTTTAGGAATTCCTCGTGACCACCCTCGCTCCGCCTGGGCCGGATGTAAACCACTTCGTTCATCCGAAGGGGATGGTAACCCCGTTCCCCGGCGGTCACCTCAATGGTGATGATGTCTTCCTGGACTGCGACCACCCACGCGGTCGGAGATTTTCGGTCAATTCCGGACTGCATACCTCATACTCCAGGAAGCGGATCTGTCGAAGCCTGCTTCGCCAGGCCCTGTTTCGCTAAATTTCGAAACCGCTCCCGCGCCGTAGCGCCGTCATAGCGCGTCCAACGTGCGATCACATCCCAACGCAGCACATAGAGTACGACGGCCTCGAAATCGAAGTAATGACCGGCCTCGATGATCCGGTAATGATTCCAACACTGTTCCAGCAACAGTTTTTCGAGCGCCACGAACTCACCCCCCTGCAACAGTGCAGCGGCTTCGGGAAGCCATGGAAAGACACGTTCCAATCCGAGGGCGGGATCGGACCAGTGCGCACGCATGCGTTGCAGCCAGCGGCCATGACCCCAATCGCTTCCCGAGGGCGGGTTCATGTTGAGTTGTCGACGTCGCAAACAGGCGATGGCGGTACGCACTTCCAGTCGCCACAGCACGAGTTCCTCCAGGAACGGGTTGTCCAAGCAAGCGAGCAGCGACTTGCCCCGTGCCACCAGTTCCCGATCGCCTACCTCGGGCGACAAGCGCTCCCAATACACTACCCCCTCGATGGCACGAAGACGCTTCCCGTCTTCCGGTTCCAACAGGCGCAGGCGTCGATCGAGCTGGAGCCGCGAAATTACCTCCTGCTTGCTCGCGAACAGGTGCCGCGGGTGTGCCGGCAGGCTGCCAAGAAGCTGGATGTAGCGGTCGGCCCGTGCCACCATCAACCAACTCGTCCCTCGAGGAGCGCCCGGTAACGAGGATGCAGATGGCCGAGCAAAAGCGCGGCGAGCGCCTCCTCGGTGAAGTCGATCACCACATCGCCATCACGCAGACCGATCCGAATCCCGGCCGATAGTTCGCCGCAACCTTCGATGGTGATCCCCTCGTCCACCACCTTAGCCATGACGGATAACACGAAATGGGTCAGTGAGCCTTCCCGGAGTTCCTCGGGATTGCGGCGCAGATCCTCGAAGCGGATCCATTCCTCGGGGACCTCGATGCGCAAAGGCCGTACCTCTTGCAGATTGAACTCTTCCCGCACTTGGCCAATGACCTCAAGCAGAAGGCGCTGGACAAACTCCGGATGCGACAACGGTTGCCCGATCAGATGCCGGATCTCTGCACCGAACCGTCGGGAAATCCGATCCTTGAGATCCAGGATGGTATCGCGAAACGCCAGCCGCAAGGCTTCCTCGCCGGACACTTTCAGGATCTCTGCATCCTTACGTGCGGCCGCGCGGATCCGCTCTGCTTCCTGTTCGGCCTCCTCGATCAGCTCGCGCGCCTTCTGCCGGGCCTTGGTCACGATAGCCTCGGCTTCGGCTCGTCCGCGCGCCGCACCTTCTTCGCGGAGCCGTTGGATCAGAAGTTCGACGCCAGACGAAGGCAAGCCAGGAGAGGATGATTTTTCCGTCACACCGGGACCCTCACGGATGCGGAATGCCGGCACTCAACACCAGCGCGAAAACGAAGGCAAAGACGGCGAATCCCTCGATCACCGCAGCCGGTGCTAGCGCGATGCCGAAGATTTCCGGTTTGTTCTTCGCAGCGTGGATGGCCGAGGCACAGCAACGCCCCTGGTGGATGGCGCTGAACATCAGGGCGAAGCCGGCCAATACACCGATCCCGAACAATCCTCCCGAGTTCGCCGCATCGATCGGCGCCCGATTCAGCGTGAACATGATCACGATGCCATAGATCGCCTGGGAAGAAGGCATGACGGAAATGCCGACGTAACGACCGTAACCCCCTTCGGTTTCCTGCATCGCGCCGATCGCGGCCTGTCCGGCCAAGCCGCAGCCGATTACACTCCCGATGGCACCCAGAGCCATGGGCGCATAGACCCCGATCCATCCCAATACGGAAAGCAGTTCATTCATGGACGCCATCCCTGTCTGGCGAATGCCCGGAACGGACGGCCTTCGCCACTGATGCCCCAAGCGTAGAATTCGATATAATTCAGCCGGAGCCCATGTACCACGCAACTCATGATTCCCAGGGCGAGGTTGAGGCTATGGCCAGCGAGAAGAACCAGGAGCCCCACCAAGAGACCGGGACCCGCCAGTTCGGCGAAATGAGTCCGCGCCAAACCGTTGAAGGTCACGGCCAGCGCGCTACCGGCCAGACCCAGGGCGAACAGACGCAGATAGCTCAGCACGTCACCGAACAACCGACTCACGCTCCACAGCCTCATGAGACCCGCCGTGCAATTTCGCCACACCCCACGGAGAGTCCGCCAATCGGCATCGCCGCTAAATAGGAACACCCCTCCAGCCCCGATCACCATCATCGTCTGCGCTACCACTTCGCCGGTTCTGGATGCAGGGAAAGTGGGGAGCAGCCAGTACAGAAGCCCCCCAAGCAAGAGCAACGTCCAGCCCAGCGGTACAAACCGCTGGCGGAGATTCCGCTCCTGCCGGGCCCGAGACAGATTCGCCGTCACCAGGTGCAGCACACCGATGGTGAGGGAGATCCGCATCATCCTATCGAAATCGCTCATGTCGATCCATTGCAGACCAGCGAGGAAGCTCCCCGGTTCTGGCGTCTCACCAAAATAAACTCCGACCAGCACTCCCCAGAGCAACGCGATTCCCACCGTGACCGTCGCTAGAACCCGCCAACCCCGGGCACGGGTCGAGCCCCCGAGCCGACGCCAACCCAGCGCGAGCCCGACCCCGAACAAGGCGGCGTAACCGGCATCGGAAAGAATCATGGCGGCAAACAAGGCAAAAGAGAAAAAAATCACTGGCGAAGGGTCCCAACTCCAGTAACCGGGGAGTTGATAGAATTCAACCAGAGCTTGGGCGGCGGTGAACGCCACTGGATTCTGCAACAGGATCGGTGGGTTCTCTTCGCATTTCGGCTCTTCCAACAGCAAGCCCAATCGTTGCCGGGCGACTAATTCTTGGATCTCGGCGACACGGGATAGGGGTATCCAACCCTGTATGGCGAAAACCTCGCCGGCATCCAGGGCGATCCGCTCGGCGCGTCGCAGCTGGGCCCGATCGGCGGCATGCGCCAAGTTCCGCCGAAGCAGATACAACCAGCGTGTAAGCGACTCGCGCTCGGCTTGAAGGTCCTCCAATTCCCTCTCGACTTCTTCGAGTTCTTCGCGGAGATCGGCGAGGGACTTGCCGCCGATGTGAATCCGCGGAACCGGCATCGCGTCCATCGGCGGCTCCTCCTCGGAAATCACCACCACATAATGAAAACGGCTGTCTACGTGGACGCTTTGCCAGGTGAGCCCTTCCTGGAGAAGGGACTGCATGCTGCCGACCGGCACCTGATAGAACCACAGCCGCAAAGTCCCCAACTCGGCGGCATCGGGTAGTTCGAAGTTTCCCCAGGGCTCAAGATTCCCGATGCGTTCGAGCAGAAGGTCGCGCAGATCGCACAATTCCCGCGATCGGTCCCGGTTGAGCAAGGTCTCCTCGACCACCCGATCCAAGTCGAAGTCTTCACTGTGTTTTAGCGGCCGGCGCTTCCTCGGACAGTCACCAAGATAACGTAGGGCCTGATATACCGTTTCCGGTCGTTCAGGAGGCTGTTCTTCGAACTCCGGCAGCGGCTCCTTAAGCGGGGTCAAATGCAGACACCCCAGTTCCTGCAACCAGCCGAGCACCGTTCTCTTTTCTGCACGCAGGCCGTACAGGGTGATTTTGCAAAGTCGCGCGATGCTCATGTCGATCCGACATCCTGCCGCTTGCGCTTGGCAATCTTGGCGCGCACTACCGCCGCGCGCTCCAGATCGGAAAGGAAAACCCGAATCCGGTCGATGTTACGGCGGGCATCGGGAATGAGCACCTTGTCGAACAGATTGAACCGCTGCGTCACCTTCCGCACCGCCCGTTCGAGACATTCCAGGCGGCGTACCTCGCACTCGCGACGAATCCAAAGCTCCAGATACTCCCCAAGCTTCGCGGACACCGCATCGACCCAGTGCGGTTTGGCCAAAAAGGAATAAGGGAGCCGATCCAACTCTACCGCGCGCACATAGGGAACAGAGACACCGACCAGGTTCTGCCGTGCCCACTCCACCCTCCGCACCGTGACCAGACCCGCAAGATTGACCCCCCCATTGGCCAGCATCGGCAACTCCTCACCGACCCAGCGCTCGATCTCCTCCAGGCGTTCTTCCAGATCCTGAAGTGTGCGTGCGCTCTTGCCGCGCTCTGCCAGCAATTGGCGACGCTTCAGATCGAGAGCGGGAAGAACCGCACGATAGGTTTCGAGCCTGGCCTTCTCCCGGCTCAAGGACGACTTGTTGAGTGCGAGACGCGGCATTTAGCCGACCTCCGCCCGTGGGAAAGGAAAGTACTTCTCGATGAGCGATTCCTTCACCAACAATTCATCGGGCGCGAAGCATTCGGCGAGGGTTTGCCAACACCGATCGAGTGCTCGCTCCAGCGGCATGGCCAGGCGGATATCCATGAACCGTTCGCGGAAGAGTTCTCCAAAGCGTAACAACCGCTCGTCGTATTCCGAAAGCTCGAAGGCCATCGCCCTTTTCTGTTGAGCATCGCGCGCGCCGGAATAAAAGCGAATCATGGCGTTCATGATCTCGCCATGGTCCTCGCGGGTGGCCTTGCCGATCACGTGCTGCTTGAGCCGGGACAGGGAACCAAAAGGATCGATGACCCCATCGTGGAGGTAAATTTGCCCTTCCGTGATATAGCCGGTATTGTCCGGAATGGGATGCGTCACGTCGTTGCCCGGCATGGTGGTCACCGCGAGAATAGTCACCGAACCGGCACCGCTGAAATCGCAGGCTTTTTCGTACCGGCGCGCCAACTGGGAATAAAGATCCCCCAGATAACCGCGGTTGGATGGTACCCGCTCCATGGCGATCCCGATTTCCTTCATGGCATCGGCATAAGCGGTCATATCGGTCAACAAGACCAGTACCCGCTTGCCCTCCTCCACGGCAAAGCGCTCCGCCACGGCCAGAGCGAGATCGGGAACCAGTAAACGTTCCACCACCGGGTCCGAGGCCAGATTTGAGAACATCACAGTGCGCCCGAACACCCCGGCATCCTCGAAAGTGGTCCGGAAAAAATGGAAATCGTCGAATACCAGTCCGAGTCCACCGAAGACCACGACATCGGCATCAGCCTGGATACCGATACGGGCCAAGAGAGGATTGTAGGGTTCGCCGGAAACAGAAAAGATCGGGATCTTTTGGCTCTCCACCAAGGTGTTGAATACGTCGATCATAGGGACATCGGTCCGGATCATCCGCGAAGCCAAGACCCTGCACTTCGGATTGACCGAAGGTGTGGCGGCTGGCACCTTCGGATCGAGCTCCAGCGGCGAACCGGCATCGATCGGCTGGCCGGTGCCGCCGAATACCCGTCCCAAGATATTGGCTGAGTAGGTCACCCGTAGTGGATGGCCGAGAAAACGGACCGAAGAGCGGGTGGAAAAACCTTTGGTGCCCGAAAACACCTGCAGCGATACCTCTTCTTGCCGGATACGAACAACTTGGGCCAAGGAGGTGGGTCCCTGCGGCTCCTCGATGATCGCCAGGTCGCCGAAACACGCTACCGGTCCCTGCCTTCCGTACTGGCTCGGAACCCGAATCTCAACGGTGTCCCCCACAATCGAAAGGATCTTCGTATAGCGGGCCAAGGATTGCGGCATGGTCTCCTTCGCTTGGGCTCCCTACCTTTGGCAGTTGACCCGAGGCTAGGCAGACAAAGTATGGATCCGACCGATTTTCTCGGTTTGACCCAGCCGGTAAAACCGCCGGATTTCCTGCATCATGTCTTTCGTGCGCTTTCTCCTGAGGTAATTCGTCTCCAGTCGAAAGCAGAACTGTCCTGCGTAACGGTTCGCTTCCCGGTAACGAACGGCATACCCGCCTTCCAATCTGCGGTCGAAGTGGACGGCATCGAACAACGCATGGCGCAACACGGCCGGCGGCAGATCACGCCGCTGGGACCGTGCCAGGGATAAGACGGTGAGAAACTTATCTACTTCCGCCTGCATCTCGAGTTCGAGCAGCGTCACACTGCGCCCACAGGCCGCGTTCCAGACCAAATAGAGAAAGTGGCTTACTCCTTCCAAAGCCAAAAGAAACTCTGCGAGGTTTTGAGGCGTCAACGCCCGCAAAGGGTCATGTTTTTGCAGATGGGCGAGAACTTCCGCGTCCAGATAGAGTGAGACATGCACCCCCGTTTCGTCCTGGTACACCAAGAGCTTTTCCCGGAGTTGCCGCGCATGGGTGCTGTTGTCGAGGCGGGTAGCCAAATTGGCGTCGGTGATCAGGAAGTCCTCCACGTTATGTCCGGCCTCGATCTGATAGAGGCGTTCGAGCAGACGCTGCAGTACATTGAGCCGCATCGGACGGTTCTCTCGAGGGAAGTCGGCTCAACGAGCCGAATTAGTTCAAGGTGCGACTGACCAAGCCGAGAGCTGGCTCGATGCCGAGGCGCCGCAGGCGATCCGCAGCGCGGCGACTGCCGGTACGGATCCAAAGTTCGTAAAGCCGCATGATGTCTTTCGAGGAAGCCAAATCCGACTTCTCGCCCACTTCGGAAAGAGCATCGACGAAGGATTGGAATTTCCGTGACAGTTCCGCAAAGATACCCATAAAAACACGGGAGCGGAGCGACCCACGCGAAACTTCGGAAAGATACGCATAAGCACTACAGCCCATGGCAATGTAGTAATCCACGTCCACGACCTTCCGATTCAGACTTGCCGAAAACATCCCCGCCACGAGTAGGGCTACGTCCCCGAGACGCCTGAGCGCTTGATTGCGCTCCTCGAACGTACCCGCCTCCGAAGCTTCCGCATAGAGTAGAGCCAGCGGCTGCAGCACGGGTCCGTCCTGGGAGTGGGTGAAAAGTCGCTCGGCCTTGACGTAATGAGCGAGGAGGTTAACGACGTAAAACACCGTATCCTCCTCTGCATCGACGTGCTGATGGCGGAGCGCCTCCTGCAAAGATTCCTTGAAGTATTCCCGGACCGTGATGTCGGTAACGAGCGAACCGACCGTCATGAGACACCTCCCGAACGACGAAGCCGCCGGACGACCTCCGGTCCTCGGGGAACGCCCGGAGAATATAGCATTGCATCCATCCTGGACTTCGCCTTGGAGTATAGCGCAAAGGATCGCGGTCCTTTCAAGTCTTCCATGGCGCGCGACTCTCCTTTCTTGGCCTTTTCTGCCAGGGACTCGCGAACCGACAGTTCCCGGTTCCCACACCGGTGCCACCGGCATACTGGCCTGTCCCCTTTTGCGGATCCACAAAAAAGGCCGGACGAACCGGCCTTTGCGATGGATTTCGAGAGGAACAAATCCCTCGGAAGCTTGCCGCCGAAGGCAGGAACCATCGGCGGCTTGCGACCCGAGTCGATTACATCATATCATCCATGCCGGCGCCAGGCGCTGGCGCCTTCTCCTTCTTCGGCAGTTCCGCCACCATGGCTTCTGTGGTCAGCATGAGACCGGCTACCGAAGCGGCATTCTGCAAGGCAGAACGGGTCACTTTGGTCGGATCCAGAATGCCCATCTCGATCATGTCGCCGTACTGACCCGTCGCGGCATTGTAACCGTAGGTACCGAATCCTTCCTCGACCTTGGCCAACACCACCGACGGTTCTTCGCCGGCGTTGGCGACGATCTGGCGCAACGGCTCCTCGATGGCGCGACGCAGAATGGCGATGCCCACGGTCTGATCATGGTTCTTGCCCTGAAGGTCCTTCAGCGCCGTTTGCGCACGGATCAATGCGACACCGCCGCCCGGCACGATACCTTCTTCCACCGCGGCTCGGGTGGCATGCAGAGCATCCTCTACACGCGCTTTCTTTTCCTTCATTTCCACTTCTGTGGCCGCGCCTACCTTGATTACGGCGACGCCACCTGCGAGCTTGGCGACGCGCTCCTGGAGCTTTTCACGATCGTAGTCGGAGGTAGTATCCTCGATCTGTTTGCGGATCTGCTCGACCCTGCCCTTGATTGCCGCAGAATCTCCGGCACCGTCCACGATGGTGGTGTTTTCCTTGTTGATCTGGACCTTCTTGGCTTGTCCGAGATCGGACAACTCGACCTTTTCCAGGCTGAGACCCAGTTCTTCGGAAATCACGCGACCGCCGGTCAGGATGGCGATGTCTTCTAACATGGCCTTGCGGCGATCACCGAAGCCCGGCGCCTTGACCGCACAGACCTTGAGGATTCCACGCATGTTGTTGACGACCAAGGTAGCGAGCGCCTCCCCTTCCACGTCTTCGGCGATGATGAGCAGCGCACGCCCGGCCTTCGCCGTCTTTTCCAACACCGGCAGCAGATCGCGGATGTTCGAGATTTTCTTGTCGTGCAGCAGGATATACGGATTCTCGAGCTCGACGCTCATGGTCTCCTGCTGGTTGATGAAATAGGGCGACAGATAGCCGCGGTCGAACTGCATACCTTCGACCACGTCCAGTTCGTTCTGCAATCCCGAACCTTCCTCGACGGTGATCACCCCCTCCTTACCGACTTTGTCCATGGCGTCGGCGATGATCTGACCAATCGATTCATCGGAGTTGGCCGAGATGGTACCGACCTGGGCGATCGCCTTGCTGTCCGTACACGGCTTGGAGAGTTTCTTCAGTTCCTCGACCACGACGTTCACGGCCTGATCGATGCCGCGTTTGATGTCCATCGGGTTGGCACCGGCGGCCACCGACTTGAGCCCTTCGCGGACGATCGCTTGGGCGAGGACGGTCGCGGTGGTGGTGCCATCGCCGGCTACGTCCGAGGTCTTGGAGGCCACTTCCTTGACCATCTGCGCCCCCATGTTCTCGAATTTGTCCTTCAGCTCGATTTCCTTCGCCACCGAGACTCCGTCCTTAGTCACTACCGGAGCGCCAAAGCTCTTTTCCAAAACGACATTGCGGCCCTTGGGACCCAGAGTCTGCTTTACCGCATCGGCGAGGATGTTCACGCCGGCCAACATGCGGTGACGTGCATCATCCGAAAAACGTACTTCTTTGGCTGCCATCAGTTCAATTCCTCCAAAACTTACGGATCGTCACGGATCAGGATTCCAACACACCCATGATGTCGTCTTCACGAAGCACCAAGTACTCGGTTCCATCGATCTTCACTTCCGTTCCCGAATACTTGCCGAACAGGACCTTGTCCCCCACCTTCAGGTCGAGCGCCCGCAGCTGACCGTTGTCGAGCAACTTGCCGTTGCCAACCGCGACCACTTCCCCCTTGATCGGTTTTTCTTTGGCGGTATCTGGGATCACGATGCCACCGGGAGAGGTCTTCTCCTCTTCCCAACGTTTCACTACTACACGGTCATGCAAAGGACGGATTTTCATGATGTTTTCAATCTCCTGATTAGCGCTTCAGTTGATGCATTTACAACACAATAACTCGCGTCAGCACTCTCTGGGTAGTGCTGCCAACGATATGGGACCGCCCATTTTTTTTTCAAGGGGCCGTCGCGGCACTCGTGCAAAAATGAGTGCCGAGGCTTGACCCGCGTGGCAGTCAGGGGGGTGGCGGGAAGTCGGCCAGCGCCTGCTCCACCGCCTTTTGGATGCGGGCACGCTGGACTTCGGTGCGATAACCGAAGTCGCCCTCGTCCTCG
>DATMAX010000034.1:0-27769 GCA_035559395.1 Methylococcus sp.
CACTGCATCGGCCCTTCGCGGGGTCGAAAGACGGCTCTATGGCGCGACCCGCCGCAACAGTTGCGCGTTGACTGCCACGATCACCGTGCTGGCGGACATCAGCACCGCACCGACCGCCGGGGCGAGCAGGATCCCGGCCCAGGCCAGCGCGCCGGCTGCCAGCGGAATGGCCACGATGTTGTAGCCTACCGCCCACCACAGGTTCTGCACCATCTTGCGGTAGCTGGCGCGGCTGAGACTCACGATCCGCGGCACGTCGCGCGGGTCGCTTCGGACTAGCACCACGTCGCCGGCTTCCACCGCCACGTCGGTTCCCGCTCCGATGGCGATGCCGACATCGGCCGTCACCAGCGCCGGGGCATCGTTCACGCCATCCCCGACCATCGCCACGCGCTTGCCCTGACGTTGCAGTTCCTTGATCTTCTCGGCCTTCTCTTCCGGCAATACTTCGGCAAAGACCGTGTCGATGCCGAGCTCCCGCGCGACACGGTCGGCCACCGCGCGCGAATCGCCGGTGAGCATCGCCACCACCAGCCCTTCGCGGTGCAACCGTTTCACCGCCTCGTAGGATTCGGGACGGATGGCGTCGGCGACGGCAAATACCGCCAGAACGCGATCGCCTTCGATCAGGTAGACGGCAGCCTGGCCGCTTTCGCCGAAACGATCGGCCGCCTTCGCCACCTCGGCCGGAGGTTCGACCGCGAGCTTGCGCAACATCGCCGGTCCACCCACTCGCAGTTCCCGCCCCTCGACCACCGCCCGCACGCCGTAGCCGGGGATGGCTTGGAAGTCTTCGGCGCCGGGCACCTCGATGCCTCGTTCCCGCACGCTCTTGGAGAGCGCCTGGGCGATCGGGTGCTCCGAGTCACGTTCCACGGCCGCCGCCAGGCGCAGGGCTTCCATCGGCTCGATCGCTTGCGCGGTGACGGTTTCGATCACGCGGTGCTCGCCGAGTGTCAGCGTGCCAGTCTTGTCGAACACCACGAGGTCGAGGTTCCTCGCTTCCTCGAGGCCGCGCCGATCACGCACCAGCAGGCCGCTCTGAGCGCCCAGCGTGGTGGAGATGGCGATCACCAGCGGCACCGCCAGTCCCAACGCGTGCGGGCAGGCGATCACCAGCACCGCCACCATGCGCGTGACGGCGAAATCCAGCGTGGCGCCGAACGCGAGCCAGAGGACCAGCGTCAATCCGCCCACGCCGATCGCCACCAGGGTCAGAAGGAACGCCGCCCGGTCGGCCAATGCCTGGGCGCGGGAACGCGAACTTTGGGCCTGCTCGACCAGGCGCATGATCCCGGCCAGGGCCGTCTTTTCGCCCGTGCCGGTGACCTCCACGCGCAGCGAACCTTCGCCGTTGACGGTGCCGGCAATGACTTTGTCGCCCTCACGCTTCTCGATCAACCGGGACTCGCCGGTGATCATCGCCTCATTGACCGAACTCTTGCCGCTCCTGACGATGCCGTCGGCGGGAATGCTCGCTCCAGGGCGGATCAAGACGAGGTCACCCACTTGCAGCTCATCGACCGGTACCTCTTCGGTCCGGTCTCCGGCGGTGAGTCGCACCGCCGTGTCCGGCAACAGCTTGGCGAGCTCTTGCAACGCCCCCTGCGCCTGCGCGATCGAGCGCATTTCGATCCAGTGCCCGAGCAGCATGATCGTGACCAGCGTCGCCAGCTCCCACCACAACGCATGACCCCGGAAACCCAGAGTCACCGCCGCACTGTAGAGAAAGGCCACGCTGATCGCGAGACCGATCAGCGCCATCATCCCCGGCAGGCGGGCCCTCAGTTCACGGACCGCCCCCTGCAAAAACACCCATCCGCCGTAGAAGAAGACGACCGCCCCGAAGAGGGCGGGAACGAGGTCGGAACCCGGAAACACCGGCGCCTCGTAGCCGAACCACTGTTGCAGCATCGGCTCCCAGATCAGCGCCGGCGTGGTGAGCACCAGGCACACCCAGAACCGGTTGCGGAACATCTCGACGCTGTGGCCGGCATGCTTGTCATGACCGACGTGATCGGCGTGGGCGCGCCCTGCCGATCGGGCGGGCGAAGAGCGGTGATTCTCGTGAGGCTGATGATGGCTTGGTTGTTTCATAGCCCCCTTCTCCGGCGCCGTTCGACCTCGCTCCAGTTCACGGCTCTCACCGACACCGGCGGGGCGGCCGCTACTCGGGATACCCAAAAGGATGGACGTCGGGCGTCACCCCGCGAAAAGGAAAAAAGTGGAGCGGCGCGGTTAGTGTAACCCCGCCCGTCCGCGGCGGCGAAGGACCGGGCGCGATTCCGTTGGGTTACCGCGCGCGGCGACGGGTCCGGGGGTGAACCTCGGGAGGGTGCCGGAGCTCAGAAAGTGACGGTGAGGGTCGCCCGCACCATGCGCGGCTCCACCGGGTGGATCAGCTTGCCTTCCACTTCCTCCGCCGAGGGGCTCGGGCGATAGGCGTAGAAATAGGCGATGTCGTTGGCCTTGGAGTCGAACAGATTGAACAGGTCGAGGCTCAATTTCAGATTCTCGTGCTGCCAGCCGATCCCGAGATTGACGAGCGTCGTCGTCCCGGGGTAGGCGGTTCCCAGTTCGTTCAGGGGCACGTTGCCGAAGTGCCGGAGCCGGAGCGTCGACCAGAAGCCGGAGGGCAACTGTACCGTCGCGCCGCCGGTGATGACGTTGCCGACGGAATTCGGGATACGGTCCTGCCAGGAGGGGAGATCGGTGTAATAGGACTTGGTGAAGGCAAGATCGGCGTCGAGCGTGAGCCAGTCCGTCGCCTGATAATAATTTGCCCACTCCACTCCATAGCGGTCGCCCGGGCCAGTGGGCTCAGTGGTGCCGGCATCCCCCACGAACACGAGTTCCGAGGCGGTGTGGAGAAACCACAACGCCAGCGTGCTGTTGAGGCCGGAGAAGTATTGGCTGCGCACCCCGACTTCCGCCCCCTTCGAACGGACCAGGGGAGTGACGCTTCGCACCGGCTGCTGGTCGGCCGGGTCCAGTTTCTGCACGGTACCGCGGGCGTCGTTGGAATGGAAGCCGTAGCCCAAATTGAGGAAGAATTCAGTCTCGGCCCACGGGCTGAATACCAGGCTGAGTTTGGGGCTGGCGATGCTGGAAGCGCGGCTGCCGGAGTTGGCGGGCGTGAGCCGGCTCGCGACGTCGAACCGGAAGATGTCCTCGCGCAGGCCGAGGATGGTCTTGAACTTCTCGGCCCAATGGATCTCGTTCTTGAGGTAAAGGCCGACGCTCGTCTCCTCCACTTCATCGCGGCTGATGACGTGGAACACCCGCCGGTCCTCGGTGTTGGCGAGTTCGAGCCCGCCGATCCGGTCGTGGCGCACCTGGAGGCCAAGGCTGGTTTCCATCTCCTTCCCGAACCCTTCGTGAAACCAGGTCTGGGATGCGGTGCCGCCGGTATAGAGTCGACGCTCTTGCTGCAGGATCTGGTCGCCCCGGTCCGGGTGCTCCAGGAAGAAGGTGAAGTCCGAATAGAGATCGAGATCGTAATAGGCGAGATACAGATTGAGTTCGTTGCGGTAGGAATCGCCCCGGCTCCAGAGATTGACCGAGGCCGTGTAGCGGTTGGTGTTGCCGCCGTCGGTCGGGTTCATGGTGCCGTAGAGATTGAGGAGGTCGGCCTCGACCAGCGCCTCGGGGATCTGGTTGGTGGCAAGCCAGTGGTTGTTGTAGCCCTTGGCGATCAGCGACAGGCCCCAGTCCGCCCGGTCGACGGTATAACGCAGCATGCCGTTGAATTGTTGCAGATCCATGGGCCGGACCCAGGGGCCGTCGTAGAAATTCAGGGAGGCCGCGTAGAGGAAATCGCCCGGCCCGATTTCCTGGGAGTCGGCCGCGACGGCGCGATAGTAACCGAACTCCCCGCCGGTGAAATTGACGAAACCGCGCGGCAGCCGGTGCACCGTATGCAGGTAGGCATAGCCGGCCGCGGAAAAATCGCCGAGTTCCGGGTAATATGGTCCTTTGCCGTACTCCACCCGGTCCACCAACTCCGGGATGATGCCGTTGAGATCCAGATAACCCTGGCCATGGGCATGGGTCGGCAGGTTCATCGGCACGCTGTCGACCCAGACGGCGAAGTCGGTGCCATGGTCCAGGTTGAAGCCGCGCAGGAAGTATTGGTTGGCCTTGCCGGAGCCGCTGTGTTGCGTCGCCAGCATGCCGGGGACGACCTCGACCAGCTCGCCCACCCGCAGCAGGGGCCGGTACTTGAACTGGTTCTGCCCTACCGCGCCTTGCGATGCCGATTGGGTAAGCCCGAGAAGATCGGTCTCCCGGCCCCACACCTCCATGGTCTCCAGGCTGACCGGTTCCTCGATCACCGGCGGCTCGCCCGTTTTCCCGGATGGCTGGGGATGGGCGATGCCCGATCCAGGAGCCAACAATGCCATGCCGGTGACAATGAGCCTGACCTTGCGAGCGTTCCAGGCGGCACTGCGGTAAAAGCGAACGAGGGAGGAACCATGAGCGTCGAGGTCGTAACGGTCCAGCCTCCCCGTCGTTCTTCCGCCACCCCACCTCATCGTTCGTCGACTTCACCCCAGCTATTGATTCGACGGAATCGCGATGTCCACGACGGGGTCGACGAACTGCCCGATCAGGAAGGCCGCTCCCGTCAGCGGCGAGATGTGATACAAGCCGCGGATCCCATTCACCGCCAGCGTGGCGAATGCGGTATTCGACACGGTCACTCCACCAGCCAGGCGGCTGTAAATATCGAAGCCCGCCCAGACATCGGCATCCACCGCCAGGCTGCCGCTGGCAGCGAGGGAACCGTTGTTGGGCGGCGACTGGATGACAACCTGGTCGCGCGACGCATCGATGCCGAACAGCGTCGTTCCGGTCTTCGCGTCGAGGTCGTTATTGGTGTAGGCTGCGGCACTCACGCTCAACGCGGTGGGACCCGAGGTGTTGAGCGGTGTGGCAGGCGGATAATCGAGCGGATCGTCCACCGCCGTGGTTCCGCCCGGATTCACATTGTGGCGCAGGTTCTGGCCGGTGTCGCTGATGATGCGGAGCCGATCGGCGGCCGGGTTGAAATCGACGCCGAACTGGGTCCCCTCCAGGAGAACCGGTTGCCCATTGCTATCGATCAGTCGATTGACCAGGGTTGCCGCCGCGTCGTTCGAATCGATCCCATCGAAACGATAGACACCGCCGCCGTTGGCGACGCCGTAAAGTTTGCCGTCCTGGACTCGGAAGTCGATCCCCACCAAGGCCGTGTCCGGGCCCTGCAGTCCGCTCACGTATCCGATAGTCCGCGCTTTTCGCGGCGATTTGGCCTTGAATCGGACCAAGCGACCATCGTCGGTCAGGCCGATCACTTTCAGCCGCTTGGTGGAGGTGTCCCAGCCGCCAGCCCGGCCTTCCGCGCGGGCGGTCGACGTCGCGGCCCCGGTCGTCATGACGGCAACGACCGCGGCGGCAGCGAGTTTCTGGAGGAAAAGTGTCCGCAGTTTCTTTGGACCGGAACTCTTTGTGGAGTTGGCGTGAGCGCTCATGCTAGGCTCCTTACGTAGAGAAGGAAGTTGGAATGAAACAATTTGCGTCCTCGTCGAAGGAGAGAACGAACCCTTTGGCATTTCTCTCTACGAGAAGAATCGCGGTTTGGATGCAATTCAGCCGGCTCCCAGCCCAAATTTCTCCAGGGAATTCGTAGCGCTGCGAAACCGGAATCCAATGGGACGGTCGCAGCGTATTCGGGGTAACGGGAACCGGCTGAGCGAAAGGACCGACGGGAAGGTGAAATTCGGATGATTGCCGAGACCCACGAATCCGGTGACGCCGGGCTCGGAAAAGCCGGAGAAACCCGTGACCTTGCCAGGACGCCGCAACACAATGGCGCCGATCAGGCGAATGAGCGCTTACTGCAGGAGTGGATCGGCCGCATCGTGGATCAGGACCAGCAAGCATTCGCGGCGCTGTATGAAGCCATGATCGGGAAGGTCTACGGTCTCGCCCTGCGCATCACCCGTCGCGTGCCGCTGGCCGAAGAGGTGGCGGAGGACACGTTCTGGCAAATCTGGCGTCAGGCCCCTCGTTTCGATGCGGCGCGGGGTTCGGCGGCGGCTTGGATCATGACCATCGCCCGCAGCCGTGCCCTGGATGCCTTGCGTGGGATCGACCCGGCCGAGTGCGAGGCCGAACCCGGGGAACCCGCCGGCAGCGAGGCCAGCAGCCGCGACGATCCCCTGGACCTGCTGGCGGCGATGCAGCGGGGGCATCGGCTGCATGCGGCGCTCGCCGGTCTCGACCCCGAATCCAGACAATTGGTGGCCCTGGCGTTCTTTCGCGGGCTCAGCCACGAAGAGATCGCCGCCCAGACCCAACTGCCTTTGGGAACGGTGAAGTCCCAGATTCGCCGGGCCCTGGCCCGCTTGCGGCAGGCGCTGGCGGGCGATGCCGATTCGAATGCGGTGGACCCATGAGCAGCAGATCGCAACAAGACGAATTGAACCGGCTTCTCGCGGAGGGATTCGCGTCGATCACACCGTTGCCAGGGCGGATCGAGGCCCTGCGGGAACGCCTGATGGCGCGGGCGGCCCGGAGCGTCGCCGAGCATGCCGGGCTGTTGACGGTTCGCCGGCAGGCTGGTATCTGGCGGCGGATCAAGAAAGGCGTGCGCATCAAGCCGCTCCGGAGCGGCCCGGAAGGCAGTTCGGTGTTGATCGAATTGGCGCCCGGCGCGGTCCTCCCGGTGCACCGCCACCACTGGGTCGAAGAGGGAATCGTGCTGCGGGGCGGTCTACAAATGGGCGAGCTGGAACTCGGACCTTTTGATTACCAGGTATCGCCGGCCGGTAGCCGTCATGCCTCCATCCGATCGCGGCAGGGCGCCTTGGCTTTTCTCCGCGGCACCTCCCTCGGCCACACTCGCTCCGTAGTGCGGGAGCTTCTGGGAGGACTCTGGCCGTCCGGCACCGGAACGGTCCGGACCGTCTTCGCCGAAGACAGGGAATGGGTGGAAGTGGCGCCCGGGATACGAAAGAAGGAACTCTGGTCGGACGGCACCTTGGCTTCCCACTTCTTCCGCCTGGAACCTGGGGCAAGGCTGGAAGGCCATCCGCATGTTCTCGACGAGGAATGCATGATGCTGAGCGGGGAAGTGTTCCTCGGCGACATCCTGCTGCGGGAAGGAGACTACCAACTGGCGCCGGCGGGGAGTCGGCACGGGGAAGTCTACAGCGACGTGGGGGCTCTGCTGTTCGTGCGCGGGGCGGCCGATTCCTGACATTCCGTACCGTTGGCGGCGAAAATGCGGTGCGCCTTTCGAATAGGTGCTGGAGCCCGAAGCGGAGGGCCTCTTGGCGCTGATGCTGCACGATTCGCGGCCCCTCGGCCATGCAATGAAGCAGTTTCCCGGAGGAAATACAGCGCTGGTCTGGGGCGATGTCGCGTGGAAGGGAATGGGGAGAGATCTGAGGGTGCCTTTGCGTGCCTATTCCCGGTTCGAGCCGCCCACCGAAGCGGGTGCGGCATGACGCCGGTAAAAGGCGTATAGATGCTCGATGAGATCATCGGGTCTATCCAGGGGCAGGAAATGACCCCCGCCTTGGACGGTGACCACTTCCGCGCCTGGGACGAGCCGGTGGTCCCGCTCTCTTTCGTCGGGTTTCGCCCAATCCTGCTCCCCCCAAAGGAAGAGGATCGGAATCCCGATGTAGGGATAGTCCCTCGTCGCCGCTTGCCAGCTTTCGGCGTTTCTGAGGAGCTTGAGGAATGCACGATAGTGCCCCTTGCGATTCCCCGTGAGATGGATTTCCTTCAGTAACGAGGGCGGGATGGAGCGCGGGTCCGCCACGCCACCTTCCAGTATGTTCCTGATGATATAGACGTTGCGCAAGCGCATCACCGTCTCACCCAAGACGGGGATATCGGCGGCGGCGACCACCAGACGGGCCAGGAACGAGCTGCGCGCCATGCCGCGCCCTTGCGCGTAGTCGTAAGGATTGATGGCGACCGCAGGAGGAACCCCCCATGCAAAAAATCACCCCATTTTTGTGGTTCGACGATCAAGCCGAAGAGGCCGTGAACTTTTACACCTCAATTTTCAAGAACTCCAAGACTGTGAACATCACGCATTATGGAGAAAAAGGGGCGGAGGCTTCCGGCAGACCAAAAGGAACGGTAATGACGATGGCGTTCCAGCTTGAGGGGCAGGAATTCGTGGCGCTAAACGGCGGACCGCATTTTAAATTCACTGAGGCGATATCGTTTGTCGTCAATTGCGAGTCACAGACGGAAGTGGATTATTACTGGGAAAAGTTGTCCGAGGGCGGAGACGAAAAGGCGCAGCAATGCGGTTGGCTGAAAGACAAATATGGCCTGTCTTGGCAGATAGTCCCCGCTGCATTGGGCGAGCTGTTGAGTCACCCCGATCCTGAAAAATCGGGAAGGGTCATGAAGGCGCTGCTTCAAATGAAAAATCGACATTGAAACCTTGAGGCGAGCCTTTGAGCAGGGATAAATCAACTGCGGAATGACTGCTGTCGGGCTTGATGCACATCCGATGAAGATGGTCTCGTAGACGATCGTGCCATGGGCCTTGCGAACCGTGCCCGGGGGAACATGGCACGCGTCGAACCCGAGAGACTCAATGGTTCACGGCGGCCGAAGCGGGTAGAACGATTGGGCAGGTTCGGGGCCGCCCGTAGCCGTCGGGGCACACGCCAGCCCCGGACCTCCGAGAGTGCTACGTTACGGGCCCGGAGTTCGAACCCGACCCGTCCACCTGGCTCAACCGGCCCCTGGCTTGCTTGGGTGGAGCAGGCGAGGTCTGGAATCGGGCCGCGCCGAAGTCTTTAACAGAGACGAGCCCATGAATACCCGTTGCTTGCTGATTTACACCGACGAACGACTGTTGAACGAAGCCGAGCGAGAGTCCTGTTAGGTCGAATCCACCCGGCTCGAACACGAGTTGAAGTCGCGTGGCCGGCGTATCATCGGCGCGCGAGGTAGGCGCTGCGGGGCAACAGATACTTTCTATCATGGAGCACAGGAGGGCTTACGAACACCACACTGCCGCTGACGATGGGGCTCTTTGACCCTTTCTACCTCAACTTTGGCAAAGGAGATCGATATGACTGTCAAACCCATACCCGATGGTTTTCACACCGTAACCCCGTTTCTGGTCGCACAAGGCGTCCCCGCACTGATCGAATTCCTCAAGGCAGGACTCGGGGCCGTTGAGCTATTTCGCGTCCGTGACGCAGAGGGGCGTGTCATGCATGCACAGGTCAGAATCGGCGATTCCGTGGTGATGATGGGCGAAGCGATGGAGGACTGCCAGCCCGTACCGGCGCAGCTTTATCTCTATGTGACCGATACGGATGCGACCTATCGCACAGCGTTGGCGGCTGGTGGCCTGTCGCTCATGGAACCGGCCGACCAGTTCTGGGGCGACCGGATGGCGGCCATCAAGGACCCTGCGGGCAATCGTTGGTTGATCGCGACCCATGTGGCGGACATCGAATCCGCCGAAGTCGCCAGGCGGGCCCAGACCTTCAAAGGATGACCGCAATGATCACCGGATGCATCCACCCTCGGAGGCAATTCCGAAAATCGGGAGGCTGGGTTCCTGGTTTGGCGTAGCCGTTCTCCTGTCGGGCAGGCTCGGCGTAAGCGTCGGAAAGCAGTCCGCGCTGCATCCAGTTTTCGAATTCCTCCGTACAGGAAATTGCAACCTGAACAGGAGGACGACCATGCATACTTCGCCTTTCCGACCATCGGTACTTGCCGCGGCGCTTTTCGCCGGCTTGATCGCTTCCGGAGCGGAAGCCGCCAACCACCGGGAAGCCCCGCTGACCGCCCTGGATCACAAGGCCGACATCACCGATTTCTTCGCCTTCGTGAGTTACGATGACCCTGACAAGGTCACGCTGATCCTGAACGTGGACCCGCTGCTGGAGCCGGGCAACGGACCCAATTACTTCCCCTTCGATCCGGAAATCGTCTATGCAGTCCGGGTGGACAATGACCACGACGCCGTGGAGGACGTGGTATTCGAGTTCCGCTTCCAGACCGAAACCCGGCTGCCGAACGTGTTCACGGGACTGGTCGGCGCCGGCGCCGGCGTGAACGCACCCGCCAATTCCCCGGCCCCGGTGGCGCCGGGGACGCCGATCGTGCCGCCGGCCATCACCGCTTTGGACGGTCCCGGATCGGAAGGGCTGAGCCTTCGCCAGAGTTTCACCGTCACCTTGAAAAAACGCGAGGGCAAGCGCCTCAAGACCGCGTTCACCCGGACCCACGACGGCAGCGGTCGGCCGTTGATCGCCGTGCCTTCGAACGTCGGCCCGCGCACCATGCCGAAGTACGAGGAGTTGGCGGGCCAGGGGATTTATCCACTCGGCGGGGGCATCCGGGTGTTCGCCGGCACGGTGGATGATCCCTTCTGGATCGACCTCGGCGCCACTTTCGACTCGCTCAACTTCCGCAGCGTGGTCGGGCCAGGGGTATTGAGCGCGGCCCAGGACGCCGCGAACGAGAACGTGGCGGCGGATGACGTCGCCGGCTACAACGTCAATGCCATCGCCATCGAAGTGCCGAAGGCCCTGCTCACTGCGGATGGCAAGGTCCATACCGCGGCTGAACCGCTGGCCGTCATCGGCACTTGGGGGACCACCTCGCGGCCCAAGACCAAGAGTTATTCCAAGCGTCCCGGACGACCGGCGCTCCTGTCCGCCCAGCTCGTGCAGATCCAGCGCATGGGCAACCCGCTGTTCAACGAGCTGCTCATCGGGACCGGTTACAAAGACCAATTCAGCATGAGCCGGCCGAAGGATGACGCCCAGTTCGCCTCCTTCGCCCTGGATCCGTTGCTGGCGCGTGTCCTCAACGCGGTGACGGGAGGTGCGCTGAGTATCCCGACGCCGCCCCGTACCGACCTGCTGCCCTTGGTGCAGTATCTGCCTCCGATCTGTCCGGGCTGCACCACGCCGCAGACTCAGGGACCGGTAGCGGACTTGCTGCGCCTCAACACGGGAATTCCGCCCACCCCGGTGAACCAGCGCAGTCGCCTCGGTGCGCTGGGTGGCGATTTCGGCGGCTTTCCCAATGGCCGGCGGGTCTCCGACGATGTGACCGACATCGCCGCCCGGGCCGTGGTCGGCGTGCTGGCCGGGCCGCCGTTTTCCGACTCGCCGCTCAACAGCCGCGTCGGTGACGGCGTGAACACCAACGACGTGCCCTATCAGGAGAGCTTCCCCTATGTCGGCTGGGCCCAGAGCGGCCGCGACAGCCGCCATATCGATCCCGGCGAGCCGGGCTGCACCGCCGGCACCGGCGGCGACTGTGCGCTCTGATCCGCGCGGATTCCGGGGCGGCCGCTTCAAGGAGTATCACGACATTCCGAGGCGATCCATGGGCTTCGTCCGAAACCATCCGTGCGCGCTCTGGATCGCCATGGGGCTGGGGGCGTTCGCTTGCGGGGTCGTGCGGGCGGAAGCCTATCGGCCGACCGACGATGCGGAAGTGTTGGAACGCCTTCCGACGCCGGGAGCGGAGCGCCGGGAGTTGCGGGCGCTGCGCGACGAGGTGAAAGCCCGTCCGGATCGGCCCGCTCTCGCCATGGCCTTGGCCCGGCGCTACCTCGAACTGGGCCGGACCCATTCCGACCCTCGTTATTACGGCTATGCGGAGGCGGTTCTGGCGCGCTGGCTCCGGCTACCGCATCCGCACCCCGAAGCCCTGGTGCTGCGGGCCACCGTATTGCAAAACCGCCACGAGTTCCAGGCCGCGCTCGCCGACCTGGAGGAAGCGTTGCGGGGGAACCCGCGCCTGGCCCAGGCTTGGCTCACCCGCGCAGCCATCCAGGAGGTGCGGGGGGACTATCCGGCGGCCCTGCGCAGTTGTCTGGCTTTGGCGAAGCTTGGAGCCTCGCTGACGGCGGCGGTGTGCCTCGAGTCCGCCCTGAGCCTTGCGGGCCAATTGCAATCCGCCTACGAACGGCTGCGCGGGGTGGTCACCGAGTCGGCAGGCGACGAGGACGACCTGCTGTGGGCGCGGGTGACCCTGGCGGAGATGGCGGAACGTCTGGATCGACCGGAGGACGCCGAGCACTGGTACCGGGCGGCGCTGGCGGCGGGTCGGCGCAGCCCCTACCTGCTCGCCACCTACGCCGATTTCCTGCTGGACCGGAAGCGCCCGGCGGACGCGATCTCCCTGCTGGAAAAGGAAACCCACGCCGATCCGGTGCTGTTGCGTCTGACTTTGGCAGAACGGCAAGTGAACCATCCCCGATGCGCCGGCCACACGGCGATGCTCAAGGCTCGCTTCGAAGCCAGCCGGGCGCGGGGAGACATGAGCCACCGGGGAGATGAATCGCGCTATACCTTGCACATTCTCCATGACCCGACCACTGCGCTGAAGCTGGCTTTGGCCAACTGGTCGGCCCAGAAGGAACCGCGCGATGCGCGTCTCGTCCTGGAAGCGGCCCATGCCGCCGGACAGCCGGAGGCGGCCCAGCCGGTGAAGGAGTTCCTGGAACGATCCGGGCTGGAGGATGCACGGCTGGAAAGACTGTTGGCGGATACGGGAGCGTCGGGGACATGAAAGTGCTGCTTTGGCTCGTCCTCGCCCTGTGGGCAGCGGGGGCGGGGGCCCACAAGCCGAGCGACAGCTACCTGTCCTTGGAGGTCAAGCAAGACCGCATCGAGGGGCGCTGGGACATCGCCTTGCGCGACCTGGATTACGCGCTGGGACTGGATGTCGACGACGACGGAGCGATCACTTGGGGCGAATTGCGCTCCCGGCAAGACGAGGTCAGCACCTATGCTCTGGCGCACCTCGGCTTGAGCGCCGGGACCCGAGTCTGCCTGATCGCGGCGGGTGAACTCTTGGTGGATGAGCACACCGACGGGCGATACGCCGTGCTGCCGTTCAGCGCCCGCTGCAACCTTTCGGTGGAAACGCTGGCATTGGATTACCGCCTGTTCTTCGACCTGGATCCCCAGCACCGGGGCTTGCTACGGCTCACGGAGGCAAAGGCAACCCGCACCGCCGTGCTCGGACCGGCCGACGGCAGGCGCAGTTTCGACTTGGGCGGCGCCCGTGATTCTTGGCGCGAACTACAGGAATTCCTTCGCGAAGGGATCCGGCACATCGGGATCGGCTACGACCACCTCCTGTTTCTCCTGAGCCTATTGCTGCCCGCCGTACTGGTTCGGGAGGCCCGCGGTCGGTGGAGCGCCGGGACTTTCCCCATGGCGTTTTGGGACGTGGCGAAAGTGGTCACCGCCTTCACGCTGGCTCATTCCGTCACCTTGAGCCTTGCCGCGCTGAGCTACTTCGATCTGCCTTCCCGGTGGGTGGAGTCGGCCATCGCCGCTTCCATCCTCGTGGTCGCACTGAACAATCTGGCGCCGGTCCCGCACGGGCGCCGCGCGGCTTTCGCCTTTGGATTCGGCCTGGTGCATGGGCTGGGCTTCGCCAGGGTACTCTCGGATCTTGGGCTGCCGGCGGCGTCCCGGCTGTGGGGACTCGTGGGGTTCAACCTGGGGGTGGAGCTGGGGCAGATGGCGATGGTCACGGCATTCCTCCCGCTGGCCTATGGCCTGAGCCGCCACCCTCTGTACCAGACCGTGGTGCTCAAGGCCGGATCGGCCGGCATCGCCGTGCTGGCGGGTGTCTGGCTGCTGGAGCGGGCATTCGATCTCCCGGTCGGTGGCGTACCGTGAGCGATGACATTCGGCTCCCTGACGCCCACTTCCGGAGGCGTGCCCAAGGGCTGGGGACCGCGCTCGCAAAGGGTGCGGCTCAACTTCCCCGTCCCAGAGGGGAGCGACGGAAACCGCCCCGGAATGCCTCGGGTCTTGAGTGAGAGGGCAACGGCCGGGGTTTCCGGTCCGTGCCTCGAGGAAAAAGTCAGATCAGCGTGGCGTGTGGATTGAAAACGAAGAATCCGAGCACCGCATAGCAAGCTACGGCCAGCCCGGCGTGGGCGATGAGGATCAGCCGCGGAATCCGCTTCCCCCGTTTGGTGAGGAGCCCCATCCAAGCCCCGAGGGCGAGGATGACCACCGCCATGGCGATGTTGAGGTATAGGCGGGTGTCTCCCGTAAGGGCGGCATAGATCACCAGCGCCGATCCCAGCAAGGCGGCGGCACCGTGCGCCAAGGCATAGGCCGAGCCGACGGCGATCCCGCGCCAGACATCACACGCCATCATCAACCCCATGACGGCCACGAGCGTGAACACGGCGAAAGAACCAGCGAGCAACATGAGCGGATACCTCCTGAAGCCAAAAGAAGCTGAAGAATGCGGAACCCAATTTTTGATCAAGGAAATATCGTACCAACCTTCTTCGCGAATCGCGCCCAATCGCCACGGCACTCCCAGCCGGGTATTCGTCGACTCGACGCCGTAGCAGGGGAAAAGACCGAGGCGGCTGTGGCGAAAGCCCCATACCGGTCGCGAACTCTCGCCGAGGCCGGGACGACGGCGGCGGGTCAGGAGACGCTCGACGGAAACGTACCGATGAGCGGTTTTGTGCATTGCGCCCGCGCCCCTGGCAAGCCAGGAAGATAACTTAAAGTTCCTATTTTCCTGTAAAATGCAACGATTTCCCCACCTCAGACCGCCACGGAAACGATCGATGCCAAGACGGAACTGTTACACTCGGGAGGAGCTGCTTCAGTGTGCCCGAGGGGAGATGTTCGGCCCTGGAAACCCCCAATTGCCCTCCCCCCCGATGTTGATGTTCGACCGCATCACCCACATCGATTCCACCGGCGGCGCGTTCGACAAAGGTCTGATCATCGCCGAACTGGACATCCATCCGGATCTGTGGTTTTTCGGCTGTCATTTCATCTCGGACCCGGTGATGCCGGGTTGTCTCGGTCTCGACGCCATGTGGCAGATGGTCGGCTTTTATCTCGGTTGGATCGGGGGCCAGGGCCGGGGACGTGCCTTGGGCGTGGGCGAAGTCAAGTTTCGGGGTCAGGTATTGCCGCACCACAAGCTGGCGACCTATCGCATCAACCTCAAACGGGTGATGCTGCGCAAGCTGGTCATGGGCATCGCGGACGCGGAAATGGAATGCGACGGCAGGGTCATCTACGAAGCCCATGACCTTCGAGTCGGCCTTTTCAAGGCTACGGACGAGTTTTGAGGGGTTCAAAGATCATGACGAGACGAGTGGTCGTTACCGGGATCGGCATCGTTTCCAGCATCGGCAACAACAAGGCGGAGGTCGCCGAGTCGCTGCGGCTCGGCCGTTCCGGGATCCGCCAATCCGAGGAGTATCGCGAACTCGGTTTCCGCAGCCAGGTGTTCGGGCCGATCCGGCTCAATCCGGACGAACTCATCGACCGCAAGATCCGCCGCTTCATGGGGGACGGCGCCGCGTTCAACTACCTGGCCATGCAGGAGGCCATCGCCGATGCCGGCCTGGAGCAGGACGAGATTTCCAATCCGCGCACCGGGCTGATCATGGGATCGGGCGGCCCTTCCACCTCGAACATGCTGAACGCCTGGGACACCTTCCGCGACAAAGGCGTCAAGAAGGTCGGACCTTACATGGTGCCGCGGTCCATGTCGAACACCAATTCCGCCTGTCTCGCCACCCCCTTCCAGATCAAGGGGGTCAACTATTCCATCAGCTCGGCCTGCGCCACCAGCGCGCATTGCATCGGCAACGCCGCCGAGCAGATCCAACTGGGCAAACAAGACATCGTGTTCGCGGGCGGCGGCGAGGAAGTGCATTGGACCTTGACGCTCTTGTTCGACGCCATGGGCGCCCTGTCCTCGAAATACAACGATACCCCGGAAGCCGCTTCGCGCCCTTACGACGTCGATCGCGACGGCTTCGTCATTTCCGGCGGCGGCGGGGTGCTGGTGATGGAGGAATTGGAACACGCCAAGGCGCGCGGCGCCAAGATCTATGCGGAGCTGGTCGGTTACGGCGCGACCTCGGACGGCTACGACATGGTGCAGCCTTCGGGTGAGGGTGCCGTGCGCTGCATGCGTCAGGCCCTAGCGACGGTCACCACCAGAATCGATTACATCAATGCCCACGGCACCAGCACCCCCGCTGGGGACATCAAGGAGCTCGAAGCCATGAAAGAAGTTTTTGGCACAACCGTGCCGCCGGTGAGTTCCACCAAGTCTCTGACCGGACATGGCCTGGGTGCTGCCGGCGTGCACGAGGCGATCTATGGGCTCCTGATGATGGAACACGGCTTCATCAGTGCCTCGGCCAACATCGAAAACCTCGATCCCGGCGCCGACGGCGTGCCCATCGTGCGCGAGCGCATCGACGATGTTCGTCTCGATACGGTGATGTCGAACAGCTTCGGCTTCGGCGGCACCAACGCCACTTTGGTATTCCAGCGCTATGTCGGCTGACGCGACGGTTGCTCTCGACGCCAAGGAACGCTACGAATTCAACAAGCTGAAGAAGCGTCTCCGGCGTCTCGTCGGCCAGGCGATCGCCGATTACGACATGATCCAGGACGGCGACCGGGTGATGGTGTGCCTATCCGGCGGCAAGGATTCCTACACCCTGCTGGACATCCTCCTGAGCCTCCGCCTCAACGCCCCGGTCCGTTTCGACCTGGTCGCGGCCAACCTCGATCAGAAGCAGCCCGGTTTTCCCGCCCACGTCCTGCCGCAGTATCTGTCGGAAATCGGCGTGCCGTTCCACATCATCGAGCAGGATACTTACAGCGTGGTCAAGAGCATCGTCCCCGAAGGCAAGACCACCTGCGGACTCTGCTCGCGCCTTCGGCGCGGCCTCCTGTACCGCTACGCGGCCGATCACGGGATCACCAAGATCGCGCTGGGGCATCACCGTGACGATATCCTCGAGACCTTCTTTCTCAATCTGTTCTACGGCGGAACCTTGAAGGCCATGCCGCCCAAGCTGTTGAGCGACGATCGCCGCCACATCGTGATCCGCCCTCTCGCCTATTGCAGGGAATCCGACATCGCCGCGTACGCACGGGTGCGCGATTTCCCCATCATTCCCTGCAACCTGTGCGGCTCGCAGGAGAATCTGCAGCGCCAAGCGATGAAGTCCATGCTGCGGGAATGGGAGAAGCGTCATCCCGGCCGTGTGGAGACGATCTTTCGCGCCCTGCAGAACGTCGCCCCCTCGCAGTTGGCGGACCCGCGGCTGTTCGATTTCGCCGGCTTGGAAGCTTTGCGCACCATGGCCGAGCCGGCGCCGCAACCGGGAGCCCTCGATCCCTTCGCCACATAGCCGGACATGGGCAGGCGGCAGGGTTCCCGGTACCAACGCCTGCCTGTGCCGGCACAACCGGCAGGCCTGGCCGGCCGGCTGCGGCGGGCGCTGTTTCCCGAGGACTGGGCCGACCGCATCCAAATGTGGCTCGCCCTCTTGCTGCAGATCCTGATCCTCGGGGTATTCCTTGGCGCGCTGCACGAAGCCCAGTGGTTGGTCGCCTTCACCGCCATCGCCGTCTTGACCCTGACCTTCTTGCCGGCCCTCATCGAGCACCAGTTTGGCATGCAGCTTCCGGTGGAATTCACCTTCATCAACTGCCTGTTCCTCTATGCGGCCTTCGGTTTGGGGGAAGTACGCCAGTTCTACGAGCGCTTCTGGTGGTGGGATCTGTTACTGCACAGCTTCTCGGCACTGGTCATGGGGCTGCTCGGCTTCCTGTTGATCTACACTTTCTACAGCACGAATCGGGTGCAAATGACCCCATTCTATGTGGCGCTCACCGCATTCAGTTACGCGGTGACGGTCGGTACGCTGTGGGAGATCTTCGAATTCGTCATGGATTTCGGCTTCGGCTTCCACATGCAAAACTCCTTGACCGATACCATGACTGACCTCATCGTCAATGCCCTGGGGGCGGCCCTGGCCGCCTGGATGGGTTATCATTACGTCAAGGGCGGCGATTCGCTCATCGCCGATCGGCTGGTGCGGCGCCTCGTCGCCCGCAATCCGAGGCTGTTCCCGCCGCGCCGCAAGAATTCGTCCCGGTCGATGTGATCGGGCCAGCTCCGGCTTTACCTCGGACCGGATTTCCCGTACCTTTGGCTCGACTTGCCGGATGGTCGAATGAGGGATAGCGGATCATGAGCGAGGTACCGGACAATCTGCGTTATGCCAAAACCCATGAATGGGCCCGTCGGGATACCGACGGCACGGTCCGGGTGGGAATTTCCGACCACGCCCAAGAAGCTCTCGGCGACGTGGTCTACGTCGAGCTGCCCGAAGTCGGGCGTCGGGTCCAAGCCGGCGAGGCGTGCGCCGTCGTGGAATCGGTGAAGGCGGCTTCGGACATCTATAGTCCGGTCAGCGGGGAAATCGTCGACCGCAACGCCGATCTCATCGAGAAACCGGAGCTGATCAACCAGAAGCCCTACGCCGCCTGGCTGTTCGCCGTGAAACCCGAGGTTCCCGCCGAATGGGAACAGTTGCTCGATGCCGACGCCTATCGGCGGGTGAGCGAATCCGGGGACTGAGGACGTGCCATTCATCCCCCACACCGAGGACGAAACGCGGGCGATGTTGGCTGCGCTCGGCGTGGCGACGCTCGACGATCTGTTCGATGAAATTCCGGCCGATTTGCGCGGCGGTGAGTTCCCGTTGCCGCCCGGCAGTACGGAAATGGAGGTCGCCCGGGAGATGCGGCGACTGGCCGGGAACAATCGCCCCCTGGTCTGCTTCGCCGGCGGCGGAGCCTATGAACACCACATTCCCGCCGCCGTCTGGCAAATCGCCGTCCGCGGCGAATACATGAGCGCCTACACTCCGTATCAGGCCGAGGCGAGCCAGGGGACGCTCCAGGTGCTCTATGAATACCAGAGCATGCTGGCGAGCCTGTGTGCCCTAGAGGTTTCCAATGCCTCGCTGTACGACGGCGCCTCCGCCCTGGCGGAAGCCCTGTTGATGGCGGTCCGCGTCCACCGCGCCCGGGCCAAAAGGGTGCTGCTGCCGCGCACCGTGGCACCGGGTTATCGACGGGTGGTGCGCACCCTGCTCGCGCCGCAAGAGGTCGAGATCCTCGAAATCCCTTATGACGAAACCCAAGGCCGGATCGACCCGGACCGGCTGGCGGCTTACGAGGGGCAGGACGTCGCAGCGCTGGTCCTCCCCCAACCCAATTATTTCGGCCAGCTCGAGGAGGTGGATGCGTTGACCGGGTGGGCCGAACGCCAGGGCGTTGTCACCGTGGCGCTGGTCAACCCGATTGCACTCGGCCTGCTGAAACCGCCAGGGGAATGGGGGACCCGGGGGGCCGATCTCGCCTGCGGTGACGGCCAGCCGTTCGGTATCCCCCTCTCGGGCGGCGGACCCTATTTCGGCTTCCTCTGCTGCCGCCGCGAACATGTGCATCAACTGCCCGGCCGGTTGGTGGCGCGGACGGTCGACTCCGCCGGGCGCGAAGGTTTCGTCCTCACCCTGCAGGCGCGCGAACAACACATCCGCCGCGGCAAGGCGACCTCCAACATCTGCACCAACCAGGGTCTGATGGCCACGGCGGCGACGATCCATCTCGCGCTGCTCGGTCCCGAAGGCTTGCGGCGCACCGCTCTCCGTTGCCACCACCGCACCCGGGACCTGGTGCGGCGCCTGGTGGCCGTGCCCGGCGTGGAACGGGTCTTCGAGGGTGCCTGCTTCCACGAAGCCGTGCTGCGCCTGCCGCGGCCGCCGCGGGAAGTCCTGGCACGGCTCGCCAGCCGCAGCATCCTGGGTGGAATCGCTCTGGGGCTGGACTATCCCGAGCTGGCCGAGGGTTTGCTCGTATGCGCCACCGAACTGCGCACGGAAGCCGAACTCGAAGCCTATGCCCAGGCCCTGAACGAGATTCTGGCGGAACCATGGGCCTGATCTTTGACCTCTCCCAGCCCGGCCGCAGGGCCGGTGTCCAGGTCCCGGCGCAACCCGCAGAGCCACCGGAGATCCCCGAGCGGTTTCTCCGCAGCGCCGCGCCCCGCCTCCTGGAAGTCTCGGAACTCGACGCGGTGCGACACTACACCCGGCTTTCGCAGCGGAACTACGCCGTGGATACCCAGTTCTATCCTCTGGGTTCCTGCACCATGAAATACAACCCCAAGGTCTGCCACGCCCTGGCCACCTTGCCGGCGTTTCTGGAACTGCACCCCGAGGGCATGGAATGGGGTGGCCAGGGGACCCTGGCCTGTCTGTTCGAACTCCAGGAATGGCTGCAGACGATCACCGGCATGACCGCCGTGTCGCTGGTCCCGGCGGCGGGCGCGCAAGGGGAGTTCGCCGGCGTAGCGATGATCCGGGCCTACCATCGCGCCCGCGGCGACACGGCGCGGAGCGAGATGCTGGTGCCGGACGCGGCGCACGGTACCAACCCGGCCTCGGCCGCCATGGGCGGTTTTCGGGTGCAGCAAATTCCCACCGACCGCGACGGCAACCTCGACCTGGAAGCCCTCGGCGCCGCCGTCGGCCCGCAGACCGCCGGGCTGATGTTGACCAATCCCTCGACGCTCGGCGTGTTCGAAAAGCACATCGAAACCATCGCCGCGATCGTCCACGCGGCCGGCGGACTGATGTATTACGACGGCGCCAACCTCAACGCGATCCTCGGTCTGGTGCGGCCCGCCGACATGGGGTTCGACGTCATCCACCTCAACCTGCACAAGACCTTCGCCACGCCCCACGGGGGCGGAGGACCGGGCGCCGGACCGGTCGGAGTGCGGGAGCCTTTGCTGCCCTTCCTGCCCCTGCCCCGCGTCGTCCGGGAGGGTTCGCGCTATCGCTGGCTCACCGAGGCGGATTGCCCCGACAGCATCGGCCGCCTGCTCGCCTTCGGCGGTAACATCGGGGTCCTGCTGCGCGCCTATGTCTACCTCCGGCTCCTCGGCAAAGAGGGGCTCGCCCGCGTGGCCCGCTATGCCACCCTGAACGCCAATTATTTGCAAAAATGCTTGATCGAGGCCGGTTTCACGGCCGCCTTTCCGCAGCGACGCGCCGTCCACGAATTCGCCCTGACCCTGAAGCGGCTGCGGAAGGAACGTCAGATCACGGCGCTCGACGTCGCCAAGCGCCTGCTGGACCATGGCTTCTACGCACCCACCGTCGATTTCCCGCAACTCATCCCCGAATGCCTGCTGATCGAACCGACCGAAACCGAAAGCAAGGAAACCCTGGACCGGTTCGTCGAAGCCATGAGCGCGATCCTGCGGGAAGCGGAAAGCGATCCGGCGACGGTCCGCACCGCGCCGCACTCCCTAGCCGTGGGGCGACTCGATGAGGTCGGCGCCGCGAGGCGGCTCGATGTGGCCTATCGCCGGGAAAGCGAAGCGGCTGTCCCCGAGCCGGCGGCTTTTCCCGGAAACCAGTGACGCCGGTCTGCACTGCGAGCTTTTCGGGCCACCGGCTCTTCCCGGTGAAACTGCGAATACGCCGCGCCGCACTGCGACAACGATTTACGGGTAAACTAACGCATCCTTTTTGCTTCAGAGGTCCAATCCGCAGGAGACCGCAATGAGCCTGTCCGTGGCGGAGGTCGAAACCGCCTTGAAAACCTTCATCGACCCCAATCTGGGAACCGATTGGGTGAGCGCCAAGGCTGTGAAAAAGATCGAGGTGAGCGACGACCGTGTGGCATTACGCATCGTGCTCGGCTATCCCGCTGCTTCGCGTCACCGCGAATTGGCGGACGCGGCGTGCAAGGTGGTCCGGGAAACCACCGGGGTGGCCGAGGTGGCGGTGGAAATCTCCACCGAAATCGTCTCCCATGCCGTGCAGAAGAATTTGAAGCCCCTGCCTGGGGTGAAGAACATCGTCGCCATCGCTTCTGGCAAGGGTGGGGTGGGGAAATCAACCACCGCGGTGAATCTCGCTCTCGCCCTCTCGGCCGAGGGGGCACGGGTGGGCATCCTCGACGCCGACATCTACGGCCCGAGCCAGCCCTTGATGCTCGGCGTCTCGGCACGCCCGGAGACGGATGGCAAGAGCTTCAAGCCCATCCTTGCCCACGGCCTGCAATCCATGTCGATCGGCTACCTCGTCGATGAGGACACGCCGATGATCTGGCGCGGACCGATGGCGACCGGAGCGCTGCAGCAATTGCTGCGGGACACGCAATGGGATCGCCTCGACTATCTCATCGTCGATTTGCCGCCCGGCACGGGGGACATCCAGCTCACGTTGGCGCAGCAAATTCCGGTTTCCGGGGCGGTGATCGTCACCACGCCCCAGGACATCGCCTTGCTGGATGCCCAGAAGGCACTCAAGATGTTCGAGAAGGTCAACGTGCCGGTGCTCGGAATCGTCGAGAACATGAGCATCCACGTGTGCAGCCAGTGCGGCCACGCCGAGCCCATCTTCGGCGAAGGCGGGGGAGCGAAGATGGCGCAGAAATACGGGACGGAACTCCTCGGGCAACTCCCCCTCGATCGCGGTATCCGCGAGAACGCCGATGGCGGTCATCCCACCGTGATCGCCGCACCCCACAGCGAGGCGGCGGAGCGGTACCGGAGCATCGCGCGCAAGCTGGCGGCGCGCCTCGCGCTCAAGGCCAAGGATTACAGCGGCCGTTTCCCCACCATCAGCATCGTCAACGGCTAGCCTCAGGCACGAACATGGGGATCAAATCCGACCGCTGGATTCGCCGCATGGCCTTGGAGCACGGTATGATCGAGCCGTTCGAGCCGCAGCAGGTGCGCTACGCCAACGACACCCGCGTGATCTCCTACGGCACTTCGAGTTACGGCTACGACATCCGCTGTTCCAACGAATTCAAGATCTTCACCAACATCAACTCGGCCATCGTCGACCCCAAGAATTTCGCCGAGAACAGCTTCGTCGATCTGGTCTCGGATGTGTGCATCATCCCGCCCAATTCCTTCGCCCTGGCGCGCACCGTGGAGTATTTCCGCATTCCCCGCGACGTGCTGGTCGTCTGCTTGGGGAAATCGACCTATGCGCGTTGCGGCATCATCGTGAACGTAACGCCCCTGGAGCCGGAATGGGAGGGGCACGTCACCCTGGAGTTTTCCAACACCACTCCCTTGCCGGCGAAAATCTACGCCAATGAGGGCGTGGCCCAGGTGTTGTTCATCGGTGCCGACGAGGTTTGCGAGACTTCTTACCGTGATCGCGGCGGCAAGTACCAAGGGCAAACCGGGGTCACTCTGCCGAAAGCGTGAATCTTCGCCGGATACCGGGGCGATCCTCTCCGGCAGGTCGGAGCGCTTTGAAAATCCACTCCGGATTCCTTATGCTTTCGACATGACACCACCGACCGTCGAACCGGTATCCATCGTGCACAACCGGGTCCCCAACCGGATCCGCCTGCGCGTGCCGCTGATCCGGTACAAGCCGACTTTCGCCGCCCTGCTCAAGCAGTCCATCCTCAAGGACGCCGAAGCGAAAGGGGTCTACCATGCCGAACCGAATCCCGTCACCGGGACGCTGCTCATCAAGTTCCATCCGGCCTTCCATACCGAGGGGGAGGTCGTGGAAAAGGTGCGGCAGATCGTGGAGCATCTCGCTGCGGGCGAGATCGAAATCTCGGCCAAGCACAAGAATCCGCGGGTCGGCCGAATGGCGCCGAGCGCCTTCTTCACGCGCGAACTCCTGGTGAGCATCGTCGGCAACGTGGTGGCCGGACTGTTGGTCGCGGCCCTGGCGACGCGCTGACGCAAAAACCGTGGCCGGTCGCGGTCAACGGGATGGATAGAGCCGATAACAGGCCGTCCGGATCTGCTGCGCCGCGATGGGGCTCGACACCTCGTCCCCATATTCCAGCACGCATTCCCCCGCCGTCCGGGTCCCGAACAGCGACGCGTTTTCCTCGACTTCCACATCGTGCGGAAAGCCTTCGGCGCAAGCACGGGTGATCTCCGCCGCCACCAGGTCGTTTTTGGCTCCCGGCATCGCGTCCAGAATGCACTCCCAGTAATTCGTGGCTCCCACCCAGGCCGCCCCAGCCATCACCGGTGCCGCCAACAGGAACAGCAGGATGCCGTGCCTCGCCAAGGCTCGCCCCTACAAGCCGCAGGCGTTCGCTCCGCAGCAGGGTGCCCCGGTCTGGCAAGGAGGCAGGTCCGGATTGCGGAGTGCGTCGGAGCGGATCACGCTGCTCCCGGTGATCAGTTTCTTCACCTCGGCATCGGCCGGGGTGCTTCCCAAGGCCCGCCCCGCCCGCGCGCACACCTCGCCCCATGTGCTCAGGCGTTCTCCCATGGCATGGCTGACTTCGACGATCTCACCGTTGGCTTCGCAATAATAATCGTACCTGGGCATAATTCTCGTTCGACGGAAAGAAAAAACAAGGCCGTTATAGGGGCAAGGACGCCAAAACTCAATCCGATCCCTCTCCCAGAAGCCCCTCGGCACGGCGAATCCGCGCGGAGAAAGCGGGTCAAAGGGAGTATGATCTATTTCCGGCCTCAGGAAAACCGCCATGAACACCGACGCAACCCCCATCGCGCTTTCTTCCGGTGACGCCTTGCTCGTCGTGCATATCCAGAATGATTTTCTCCCCGGAGGCGCCTTGGCCGTACCGGGTGGGAACGAGGTCGTGCCGCTGCTCAACCGCTACATCGCCCGCTTTCGCGAGCATTCGCTTCCCATCATTGCGACCCGCGACTGGCATCCTCCCAATCACTGCTCGTTCCGGGAACGCGGCGGGCCCTGGCCGGTGCATTGCGTGGCGGGCTCCGAAGGCGCGGCTTTCGCCGCCGACCTGTCCTTGCCCGAAGGAACCCCGATCGTGTCCCAGGCGACCCGTCCGGAGAAGGAGGCTTACTCCAGCTTCGAAGAGACCGAACTCCATGGCCTGCTGCAGGATCTTCGCGTCAAGCGGCTGTTCGTCGGCGGGCTGGCCACCGATTATTGCGTGCTGCATACGGTGCTCGACGCACTCGCGCTGGGCTATGAGGTGGTCGTGCTGCGGGATGCGGTGCGGGCGGTGGACGTGCAACCGGGGGATGGCGCCCGGGCGCTCGCCCGGATGGAAGAGCAGGGAGCGCGGTTCGCCTCTTGGGGGGATTTTCGATGAGCCATTGGTCGGACAGCCTGCTGCTCACCGATCTCTATCAACTCACCATGCTGCAGGGTTATTTCGCCCAAGGCATGGACGCCACGGCAGTGTTCGAGCTGTTCGTCCGCAAGCTGCCGGGGAAACCCGATCGCAAACGCAATTTTCTGATGGCGGCGGGATTGCAACAGGCGGTGGAATTCCTCGAGCAGGCGCGTTTCTCCGCCGAGGAGATCGCCTGGCTGCGCTCGACGCGCCGATTCTCGGCGGAATTTTTGGATGCGCTCGCGGAATGGCGCTTCCGCGGCGATGTCGATGCCATGCCAGAAGGGACCGTGTTCTTTCCCAACGAGCCCATCCTGCGGGTAGTGGCGTCCATGCCCGAGGCACAGCTGGTCGAGACCCGACTCATCAATCTGCTCCATTTCGAGACCCTCATCGCTTCCAAGGCGGCGCGCATGACCCTCACCGCGCCGGGCAAGCTGCTGGTCGATTTCGGCCTGCGCCGGGCGCACGGCGCCGAAGCCGGTCTCCTGGCGGCGCGCGCCGCCTATCTGGCGGGATTCTCGGGGAGTTCCAACGTGCTCGCCGGCCGGCTCTGGGGCATCCCGATCTATGGCACCATGGCTCATTCGTTCGTGCAGGCCCATGACGACGAGATGAGCGCTTTCGAACATTTCGCAAAGGCGCAGCCGGATAACCTGGTGCTCTTGATCGATACCTATGACACCGAGGCTGCCGCCGAAAAACTCATTCCGCTGGCGCGGCGTCTCGGCGAACTCGGCATTCGCATCCAGGGGGTCAGGATCGACAGCGGCGATCTGGCCGAGCATGCCCGCAAGGTTCGGTCGATCCTCGATCGTGGCGGTCTCGGCTACGTCCACGTCTTCGCAAGCGGAAGCCTGGACGAGTACGTGCTGGCCAAGTATGGCGCCGACGCGGTACCGATCGACGGCTACGGCATCGGCACCCACATGGACACTTCCGCCGACGCACCCTATCTCGATTGTGCCTACAAGCTGCAGGAATATGCGGGGGTGCCGCGGCGCAAGCGTTCCGAAGGCAAGGCCACCTATCCGGGACGCAAGCAGGTCTACCGCTACTACGACGAAGCGGGCAGGATGGCGCGCGACAGCCTCACGCTGAGCTCCGCGCCGCAGGGTGGAGAACCGCTGCTGCGTCCGGTGATGCGGAACGGCAAGCGAGTCGGTCCCCTGCCGACCCTGGAAGAATCCCGAGCGTATGCCTTGGCGCAACTCGCCCGTTTACCGGACGCGCTGCGCGCGGTGGAGCCGGCTCCGCCCTACCCGGTGGAAATCGCGCCGGAGCTCCAAGCCTTGGTCCGGGAGATGGAGAGCGGTCTCGGTTGAAACGGCGAGATCCTGCTTCAAGCCTCGGCGACCACGCCGCAGCGACGCAATACCCGACGGACATCCAAGACCACCGGATAGACTTCTCGATTCCAGTCCCCGCCTTGCGCGTCGTAGGCACGTTGCTCCGCTTCCACGGCGGCCCGATCCTCCCGGAACACCGATTCGGCGAAGTGACGGAGGATCGGCCACAGGAGGTAGATCAAGCCGGGGATTTTGGGCTTTCGCACCAGCAGGATGCCGAAACTCTGGTTCACTCGCTCGTCCCGGTCCTTCGACACGTAACACGCCCACAGGAAAAAGCTGGGAGTGGCGGAGTCGACCCCGCTGACTCGCAAGGTTTGATAAGGATAGTCCGTGCGAATGGTCATGACATCGTAGTTCTTTTCGTCCGTGGTCGCGCCGGACGAGAGCCAATCCGCTCCGCGGTGACGTCTTCCGCCCTGATGGTGGAAATGGTAGCGCGCCTCGACCCAGTCCTCCCCTTGGGCATGAGCGAGGAGTTCCGGCCTGACCCGCCCCATCAGTCTCCGGTGCAGGAACTGGTGATTCATGTCCAACAGGTTCTCGTGCAGGAACGAATAATGGCAATTCACCTGACGGGAAAAATACATCGGCTTGTAGTCGCGGGAATACCAGAGAGGCAGCTCGGGGAAACGGCTCGCAGCGGCGAGGTCTGGATTGCCGGGAAACACGAAGATCAGCCCATAGGCTTCACGGCAAGGGTAACTTCGCACTCCCCGCGGTACCTCGGATCCTTTGGCGAGGTAGGGGAGATGCCTGATCTTTCCGGCTGTATCATACACCCAGGCGTGATAGCCGCATTTAAGCCTTTCCCCACACACCACCCCTTGGCTCAGCGGGAATTGGCGATGGGCACAGCGATCCTCCAGGGCAAAAACCCTACCTGTCTCGGTACGCACGAGCACGATTGGGTCGCCGCCGAAAGTGACGCCCAGAGTCTTGCCCTTCCTGAGTCGGGACGACAGCGCGAGCGGATACCAGAATTCGGGACACAGCCGCACCTTGCGCAAATCGCACGTCTGCTCGCCCCGGACCCGGGCTTGGAGCGAGAGCGCCAGGGATCGGCTTTGCTGTCCAAAAGGCTCACTGGCGAATTCATCGGACTCCAGTCGGGCTTCGCTCATGACCATCCTCCATCGCGGGGCAAGTGATGAACCAGGATCTCATGGTCGCCGGTTCCGTTCGATGCGTTTCAAGTGGTTCGTGAAGCGGCTCAGGACACGCCTTTGATGCGTGCGCTCGGCCTCGCCTACCACTGGCAGCGGCTGCTGGACGAGGGGCGCTTCACCTCCATCACCGAGATCGCGGCAGCCGAGAGCATTGACCGGGGGCATGCAAGTCGGATCGCGCAACTGACCCGGCTTGCACCTGACATCGTCGAGGCGTGCGTGGTGGAAAAGGCAGTCGGGCTTGTGCTGGAGCGCCTGA
>DATMAX010000035.1:0-16708 GCA_035559395.1 Methylococcus sp.
CAGCGCCTCCGCGATGACCCGCGCGCGGGTCTTCTCGTCCTGGGCTTCGGTGAGTTGTTCGTAAACGTGCAGGGCAACGCTGGTCATGGGCGGGGCTTCGTCGATATGCCCCGGAATTCTAGCACGGCCTCCCGGTCGATCCGGAAGAAGGGATCAGACTCTAAACCACGAGCCCCAAGAGCGAACCGGGATTCTCCTTTTTCCGAGGAAGCGAGGGCGGTACCAGTCCGGCCGGAGTGGCTCCGGGGAAACGAGCCCGGGGTTCGGGTGGAGACCTGGAGCGTCTATCGAAGGACGACCAGCGGTTGCGCGAATGGAAGCGCTGCAGGCAGATCCGGGGGTGGTAGGACCGACCTCCGCCGCCCACGACCCCGGAGCCCGTCAACCTTCCTGGAAAACGGCCGCCAGGCTTTCGGCATCGAGCACCCGGTCGAGCCAGGCTTCGAGGGTGGGAAGATCGGCCGCATCGATTTTACCCACCACCTCCTCCGGCAAGGTGCCGAAGCGACGAGTCAACTGGCGCTTGAGCAGCCGCGCGGCTTCTTCCTGCCTGCCTTCCTGCCACCCTTCTTGCCTGCCTTCCTGCCACCCCTCTTGCCTGCCTTCCTGGCGCAAGGTCTGTGCGAGTCGCATGAGTTCACCTCGTTCGTTCAGGTACGTGGCCCGGTAGCGGGCCAGTTCGTCATCACTCAAGTCGGCATAATAATCGATGAAGTCGGCATACTTGGACTGCTTTTCCGGATCCGGTTCCAAGTGCACCAGTCCCGCCTGGGCGGCCGCGTAAACCTCGAGACGGGCTTCCGGGGAATGGGCCATGTTGGGCAGGTTGAGACGGACGACCAGGTTGTCACTGTCGAGATGCGCCGCCGCCTCGAGCCGGAAGAGTTCACAGGCCAGATAGCGAAACTCGAGGTAGTCGTGGCGATCCCCGCCGAGCCGTAAGACTTTCCGCCGCCGGCCGGGACGCAGGAAGATGACGACCGGAACCACGCGGTCGGTGTCCAGCAACTCGGCCAGATCCAGGCAGTAATGGGCCAGCCGGTGGATGGAGAAGCGGCTGGTCTCGGTCTCTTCCTCGATCACGAACAGGATGCCTTCCCTGCGACCGTCGGGCCATTCGACCAGTAGCGGAACGTCCAGGGCACGGAAGCGTTCGCCCAGCCGCTCCATGAGCTGTTCCTGCCGCAACGGAACGATGCGCGCCTGGGCCAGATCGTCGCCGACCTCCTCGGCAGCGAAGAAGGCCAGCGCCTGCAAGGGATAATCGAGGATCAGGTTCTTGAAGCTTTGGTCATGCACGTCCAAGATTCTTTACAGGAACTGTCCGAGCTTACTCAGGTTCTTCCAGACCAGTGCCCCCACGCCGCCGACGCGATGATACCGGAGCGCACGCAAGTCCTCGCGGGATTTGCGCACGATGTTGGGCAAGGAACGGTTGCTCGCCCCACCGAGCCGCATCTTGACCAGGACTTTCGGAATATGGACGGCACACAGGCCAGGCTGGGAAAACAAGCGCAGAATGAACTCGTAATCCGCCGCGATACGATAACTGGTGTCGAACCCGCCCAAGCGCTCATACACCGAACGGCGGACATACAGGGTGGGATGCGGCGGCATCCAGCCGCGCGCCAGACTCCTGGGCGTAAAAGGCGCGGAGCGCCAGTTTCGGATGACGCGCGAAAGATCATCCCGATGCACATATTGGAGGTCGCCATACACCGCCTCGACCGCAGGATCGGAAAACGCCTCGGCGACCCGGCTTAAAACCTCGGCATCCGCAAACACATCGTCAGCGTGCAAAAAGCCGATTACTTCTCCCGAACTGCGCGCGATCCCCTTGTTCAGAGCATCATAAATGCCTTGGTCCGACTCGCTGACCGCGACTTTCCGCGGCGAATCATGCGCCTGTACCGTCTCCCAAGTCCCATCCGTGCTGGCGCCATCGATGATCACGTGTTCGACCGAAGGGAAACTTTGCATGGCCACCGCATCCAGCGCCCCCTGGATCGTTTCCACACAGTTGTAACTGGCCGTGATGATCGAAATTTTCATCATCTTTGCGCGCTCGATTGGTAACCGTGCTCCGTGACTCACGGAACTCGTAGCATATCGTCTTTGGGAGCAAGCACGGGGGTCTAGAAAACGATTGTGACGCTGATTTTCACGAGGGGTCCTTTGTTTACGCAGCTCCTACGCCGCTACGCGATAGACCAACTCGACGAAATCATCAGCAAATCGTTGCACACGATCGTCAACCGTGGTGAACGAAAATGATTCAAACTCCGGCACAATCTCTTCTTGATTCCAGATATCGAGCATCGTTTTGGCAAGCGACTCTGGACTGTGGCGGTCGAAAAACGTGGCGACTCCACTCGCCTGCTCCTTATGGACGGCAATATCGGAAAGTAGAAGCGGAACCCCTAAGGCTCGTGCCTCTTCGACCGTCGTACTCCAGCCCTCGAATAGTGAAGGGTTTAAGACGGCTACGCTCCCAACCATCAAGGGAGCAATGTGCTCATACGGGATCAAGCCAAGCAACTTGAATTGATCGGCAACATTCGCTGCCTGTAAACGAGCGCTAAATTTAGCAAAATAATCCGGCCTATAAGGGTCGTGCTGCTTGCCTGAAGCCACCACAGTGATCGAATGCCCTGACTCCTTGAGTATCGCCAGCGCATCGACCACCAACAGGTGGTTCTTGTGTTGCCAAAACTGGTTTGGCAGGTAGAAATAGCGAACCGGTAGACCGTATGTCTTCCTCACCTGGTGCACTTCGTCCGCCTCTGGCCGTCGCGACGTGGCTACCGCGAATCTCACCACGTGTGTGCGTCCCACAGTTGCCGGGTAGTAACGCTCACAAGCGTCTCGTGCATCGAAACTACTAAGCATGATGGTTCTCCCCCCACTGATCTGGGACCGGAAACCAAGTTCCCGCTTCCACCAGGCAGTGCGTGAAAAAAGGTGCGGCAACTCGCGGTGTTGAAAATCTGGAATCCAAGCAATCACTGGAATTCCTAACCGTGCCCCGTGGTACTGGGCATTCTCAAAAACAACGTCGATCCGGTGCTCATGGAGCAAGCGGCGCATCGCAGGATCGGCGCCAAGCAGTAGGCTTCGGAGCAGCGAAGTGAAGCGCCGATTCGCATTCAACACCGGAGAAATCACGATCTCTACGCCGTCGATTGCCTTGAATGGACGTGTCTCATCGATATCCACATCGGTTCCGAAAAATAATACCGGCTTTAAGGCGCCTGGACGGCGCGAGGTAATAACTCTCAACAGGTTGAGAAGATAGTTATACCCCCCTGTCCAATTTTTACCGCCAATCAGCGTAAAAGCGATACGGATCATAATCAACGAACTGCAACTCGACGGAACCAGTCGACATAAGACCCTACACCTTCGTCCAGCGAGGTCTCCCATTGGAATCCCAGACCCATGAGCCGCCGAGAATCCGCTACCAAGCTGAACGGATCGCCAGGCCGGGAGCGGCCAGAGAATGTCAGCACCGTTTTGGCCGCAGATGAGCCCCTGCAATACCATGCATCGATTATGATCTGGGCGACACGTTTGACTGGAATCCCATTGCCGGTACCGATGTTGATCGTCCGATCCGGCGGCAAAGGATTGTCGCAAAAAGCAACGAGCGCCAGCGCCGCCACAATGTCCTGGACATGGATCCAGTCCCTGAGCTCCTCACCAGTCCCACCGAGAACCAGCGGATTCTCACCAGCGGCGATACGGGTGCACACGTCCCACAGCAACTGCTTCTTTAGCTCCGGACCATAGACCGAGAAAAGCCGCACGATCCGGAAGTCGAGATCGTAGGTTTCCCCATAGGAGTGACACAGTAGTTCCATCATGCGCTTGTGGTATCCATAGGGCGAAAAAGGCTTGGTTACCGATTCTTCCGCAATCGGCCTGGTGTACCCCGAACCATAGACGGCTGCGCTCGAAACGGCGATCAGGCGAGCACGTGGTACATCCTGGCGTATCCACTCCAACAGTTCGACCGTGCTGTCGACAGTGCGGCAGAAATCCTCACGAGGATTGGCAATGGATGCGCCCACCGAGGAGCCACCTGCGAGATGGAACACCACCTCGGGCTCGCCATGTGCCTGAAGGGAGCGCAGGTTGACCATCTGCACATCACCGTTGAGCCATTCGACAATGCCCCATTGTGCCGCTTCCGTGACAGGCCAAATACCATGTCCCAAACCGCTAACGTGGTGCCCGCATCCTGCCAAATGGCGGGCGAGATGTTTACCAATGAAACCGTGCGCACCGGTGATCAGTATGCGTGCCATGGGACTTCAATCAGGGCGGTTCGCGACAAACGAGTAAAGCCGGCCGGGTCTGTGATCTAGACGAGACAGGATGGGCCGGACGACCGACCAGACAACTGGCAATCCCAGTATGAATGCTACCAGGTCGGAGATGCCTGGTAAGTTCCGAGTCACTTTGGCGGCAATCTCGCGATGTAAGGAATCGAGAGTATGGGGAGCAAAATTGATCGGACTCTCGAGTGGGCCGAGGACCAATTCGATGCGAAAACCTGCCGCACGCATGGCCTCCTCATACTCCACGAGTCGAAAGGCGTTCTCACCGCCGTACAATTGATGTAGCGGATGAATCTCCAGGAATGCGTCGAGATCCTCTGCACGAGAAATGACGTGCTCACGCACAGCCAACAACCGACCGCCAGGCTTCAAGATTCTGAAGAATTCGGCACAGGCAGCGCTCAAGTCACGGATGTGATGCAGGACCGCGCGCCCGAACACCAAATCAAAGCTGTGATCGGGAAAGGGCAGCCGCTCGGAAAACTCTTGTACCACCTCAATGGGCAGGTGGCTGGCTGTAGCCAGAGAACGGATGGCGCCGGCGCCCACCAGGGCGCTGGCGTCCGGCTCAAGAGCCGTGACTTGGTAACCTTCATGCGCGAGTGCATAGCTGGCGATTCCACGGCCCGCACCCACGTCCAACGCACACCCTCGTGACTCGGGCAGTAGAGGACGAATGGCCCTCCACTCCTCGCTTTGGCGGTAACGCTCAGCGGCAACGGGTAAGGGATCGTCGTAGTAGGCAGCTATTACGAGATCTCGATGATTCGGTTGTTCACGCAACCAACGGACCGCATTTTCCCAACTTAAAAAGCGTGGCTGGTCAGACATCCAGATCACTCACTTTCAGCGTCTCGCCCGTAGACACATCAACGACTTCCATATTCGAAATGGCTCTCGACCGAGAAGAGCCAGTAAGGAAGGTAAGACGACCAGCTTGGTCTCTACTCTCACGAAATGTTGCTTCCCGTATACAATCCGCCAATTCGACCTCACGAACGGCGTCGTTTAGCAATGCACGACGAACAAAAAAAGCATTGCTCCCTACGCTATTTGTTCCCACCAGTGCATAGCCGCGCTTACCAGCCAAGTAGCAAAAAGCGGGCAGGTTGGCGCCCCAGTAAAGATTGGAAAAGTGTTTTCGGTGGCGTACGAAAGCCGGATCGTAAGGTACCGAAACTGGGCGCCGCCATCCAAATACATCGTTGTATTCGACTATCAAGATCGCTGGCTTCCAGTCATGCAATGCTTCGAGTACATAGTAGTCAACACCATCAATGTCTAATGACAGTAGCCCGATGTCCTTCTCAAAGCCACTTTCAGAAAGCAATTGAGCAATATTCTCGCGCGTGACGAATGCGGCTTTGCTCTTTAGCGGATATTGCCAGTAATAGTAAGACTCACGAAGTCGAGCGATGTTGGCAGCCGAACCGTCTATGACGAACCCCTGCCATAGATCTTTCATCATCAAGAAGCGGCAGTTCGATTCACTGAAATCCTCGACTCCAAATTCGATGAAGGTACGCTGGGTGATGTCAAGATTGTTGACCAAGTACTGAATGATTCCGTCTTAGCCCCATTGTGAAAATACTTTAAACTCCCGTTTCCATAAAGGGATGTTGCCATCTGGTTCCTGCATGCTTGTTAGACCCTGATTTATTTTGATTTCGTCAAGTTGCCGGTCTGCCTTCAAAAGGCGTTGGAATATACGGCCCAACCGTTTGATTTTTCTAATCATTTTGCGTGTATTAAGGAAATTCAAGGCAATCCTACAGCCTCCTCAGGATCTAACTGTCTGATAACTCGTGCTGGATTTCCTCCTACTACGGTCCATGGCTCAACATCTTTCGTGACTACCGCTCCCGCACCGACGATGGCTCCACGACCTACCGTCACACCTCTCAGTACCGTGGCGCCAGCAGCAATCCAAGAATCGTCTTCAATCCTCACGGGTCGCTCCCCAAGGTCGATTGACTTGGGATGTCCATCTGTTGCTATTTGACGGAAATGGCGGTGACGTAATCTTGCCGAGAGGGGGTGGGTGAGGTTATCGAATATGTTGACGTTGTGCGATACCATCACTCGGTTCCCAATCTCGATCGATTCTGCCGACCAAATCCGCGCACCCTCGCCTACATAACACCAGTCACCGATCACGATCCTTCCACCATGTGGAAAGACAAACAACTCCCCTTTGATAATCGAGTAAGCTCCGATCGTAATACTCTGACTGGCTGCGGATCCGTTGTAAATGCTAGCAGACCACCCCAACCGGGAGCCAACACCTAGAACACAGGTAGCCCGTCCTAGTATTCTTCTCACGTAATACTCGAGAATCACCTTTGCTTTTACTCCATTTCAATCGCCCGCAAGACCTAGGAAAGAAATCAACGAAGAAAACTGGCAATTTTGCTTAAAATTTTTCCCCATAGTCCGCCGTTCCACTTATAGACTGTCCTAACGAATGACCAATAGTCTTCCTGACGATAAGCAATGTCTTTGGGAATGAAAGGAATCTCATTCGTCAAGAATCTAGGGGAGGACGAAAATCTGCGAAGGAATCCGTGACCATGAGTGCCACTCCCATCCAGACCATGATTATGGACGAGTGTCCTCGGCGGAAATAACACCAATCCGTCTTCCCTAAAAACCGTCCAATACCACCGGATAGCCCAGGAATCCAGTTGCCCAGACATCTGCCGCTTGAGCATCGTCGTATAATCATAAGCGCCATCGAGATTGAAACGCAGCCGCAGCGACGGGTCGCTTTCGAGTACCTCCCAGCCGGTCGCAAGCGGGTCGAATTGATCCCACGCTCGTTTCCACGTCGCCCACCCCCAAGATACAAGTATTGGAAGGAAGAGCGCTTGTGATCGAGTTCTGAATTCCGGCACGTCGAACATGTAGCCGGAGACCTGCCATACTCTATCGTCGTCCGCGAAGCTCTCCAGCGCGCGGTTCATGTAGGTAAGGAACCCGGGGGCGAGTTCCAAGTCGTCCTCGATGACGATGGCACGGCCAAAGCGGGCGACAACAGCAGTCACGCCCTCTATGATTGATCGCGCAAGTCCTGTGTTCTCTTTGCGGAAATAGTATTCGGCCCTTTCCCCGAGCAGGTCCCGCGCCATTTCACGAGTTTGCTCCACCATCCCGGCCTCTTTCGGGCTTTTCGGACCGTCTCCGAATACGATGACGGGGCTCGAATCGAAGCCGTCACAAGCCACCAAACTTTCCAGCATGCGGCGCAAATGGTCTGGACGCCGATAGCAGAAAATCACAACCGGCGCGAATCCGGACGATGACGCACCTGCTACCGCCGATCGTTCCGATGCGTCCAGTGTTTCTGCTCCAGTCAACGATGAGTGACTCATTTCTCAATACCCTGTGACAATCGAACACGGATTCAGGAAGAATGTTTCCAGCAAAGTCTTTGCATCATGCACGAACAGCGCCTACGGAATATATGGTGAGCTTCGCCGGAGCCAACTTTCGCCGACTGTGGAGCACTATATTGATCGATAAAAACGTCCATAGGGTAGTTGACAGGTATAGCGCCCCGGAAAATTGGGCCGCAATCAGATACTGCATAAATATCAACGAAATCCAGCCGTGTTCAGATTTAGCTTTTACAAGCCTGAAACTGATACAAACCCCATATAGGATCAAAAAAGAAAAAGATAACCCGCCAACCAATCCTGTAGCCATGAAACTTTCCAATATTACGTTGTGCGGATAAAATCCGGTCACCCTCTCTTCGAGCGACTCACCCAAAATCGGGCTTTGGAGAAATTGATCGATAGCGCCTTTATAGGCTGTCTGCCTCCCAAGCACTGCATCGTCTTTCCCGGAAAGACTGCTTTCAATTCTGGCTAAGGGATGGTAGTTCCCGGTTTCTTCGAAAAAAATTACCATTCGATTGCCAACGAGGAGAACCAATGTAGCGGCAAAGATCGCCTTCCAGTATCGTTTAACATCTTGAGCGACGAGATAAAAAAATAGCGTCGCTACCAGCGCTACGATGGGCCCTCGCGATGCCGAAGCTACCAATAGGTACAATCCCAACAAGCCAGCGCCAACGTTCATTATCTGTTTGCGGCCCCATGATGGTTTTATAGACAAGAGATACGGCCAAATCGCCAGTAACACCAAGGAAACACCCAAATGGCCAACCGAGATCGGATTCAATGCATCAAGATGAAGACGTCCGGAATCGTAACCCCCGCCGCTTGCTGATTCGACCCATCCTGTTCCATGGAAGATCACCAAAAGCGAGGCTGGAATCAGCATGGAGAAAGACAACTTATATGCGGAGGTGAAGTAATTGCTTGGCGGATAGGTGAGCAGGCTCAACATGGGGATCAGACATGCGCCTACAGCCCATATCCAATACTGATTCACATCCCTCGATAGAGTGTATGGATAGAACAAGGTATCGACAAGGATTCTCCATAAATATACAAGCCAGAAGATCGTCAAAGGCAACCAGAATGGTCCACGAGCAAACCTGATCTTTTTTCCGGTAATAGCCATGACAATCAGCAGTACGCTTATGCATAGCATAAGCGATCTCATGATTATTGAATAAGTAGTGGAATCCGCCCCCATATGGCTTGTCAAGCCAGCAACGAGAGGAAAACCAGCTAGGTTGAGTGCAGCCAATAGACTATAAAAATAACTTCTACGTATCACAACGAAGGACTTCTATTCGGTGCTGCTTCAGTCTGTCAAGCTTATTGACTGGAAACAAACGTTGTTGACCCTCACCCCCCGCCCCTCTCCCACAAGCGGGAGAGAGAAGAAGGTCATTTCGTATCAAAAGCACGAGCCAGCATGTTGCGTGGTCCAGATGGTATCGGCTCTCTCCCTTACCGTGGTTACGGTCGAAGAAAAAGATGACGAACCGTTTCGTTTGGATACTGAATCTCCAGGAAACTGTTTGCCCCGGTGTATTACCCCATAGGAACGCAATAGGTTGACAATATCAACTATCGAACCGACGAGGTAGCCAGGAGTCCCGTTTTTTATTTGGTGAGCCATGAGTCCACGGTGCCAAGCGATGACCGGCCGCCCGACGTACTCGGCATTTGCTAACACGCCGCTGGGGCCGACGTGATCCGGATATACCGCCCATACCAGGTCCGACGCGCAGATACAATGCATCCATGCTTCCTCCGTGAGATACCCAGGCATTACATGAGTACGTACACCACTCGCATGACAGTGGGTGAGAACGGATCCAACCGTCCCCGCGTCTCCGCCGGCAAACAACAGTGACCAATGCCCGGGCCATTGGCCATCATCTATGATCCGGCGCAGGAGAGATACGCCCTTTCGTTCGGAAAGCCCCATCACGGTCATCACGAAACCCTGATCAATGATGCCCAAAGCTTTTCTAGCCTGGTCACGATCAAAGATAGGCCCAAAGATGGGGTCGGGCAAAAAAAGCATTTGCTCTGCGAGCTCCGTCCAATGCGTCTCGACATATTTCGCAAACGTCGGATCAAAAGTCATGAACGGCAGCCGACTGTGCCGTAGCAAACGTCTCATCAAGATCTTGTTCACGGATTCGAAGTGACGCACGGGCGCTTCAACACCCATCTCCGCCCAATGAAAGCGAGTTCTCATGAAGACGCCTGTGAAATTTCCCAACCTGTCCGCGTGGACTGCAATAGCTGGCCATAGGTCATCCAAATGAGTCGAAAAGACGAGATAGGGTTCGAACTCTAGGGTATCGATCAGTCTCTGGTACAAACGCAATCTCTTGAAACTTGACCATGCAAGGTTGGCCAATTTCGGACGCGCTGTTCGCAGTATTGCCAACTCCCCCCGGGGAATCAGCCGAATGTCCACTTCGAGGTTTGGGTCTTTGCATAATTCTTTCACCGCAGGATGATCGGCCTCGTGATCCGACGTAAAAAGAATGTATTGGTATGCTCCTTGGTGTGAAAGGACCCGGAGAAACGCTTTGGCATAAGCGAGTCTGTGACCGGATGCCGACGGTTCGACGCCGACGACTAGCTTACGCGCAGAGACCCTTTGCGAGAGTCGTTTCATGATGCCCCTATAGATTTTCGCGCTCGGGTGTCGATTGCAAAGGGCAAATCGGCCGCGCTGGTACTCCTACCACTACCCTACCCGCCGGCACATCGCGCGTAACCACGCTGCCAGCTCCGACGACGGCTCCGGTGCCAATGCGTATCCCTGGCAGGATCACGACACCCGCCCCAATCCACACATTGTCCTCGATGACGACAGGTTTACGGATTAAGCTTTCTCGATACAAAGTGGCGCGAGTATCATGGGTCAAGGAGGTGATCACAGTGTGGCTGGCGATCAATACGTCATTACCGATGGTGATTCCTCCGCCTCCCCACATATGAACGAACTCCGCAATCGCGCAGCGTGCGCCGATCGATACATTGTGAGGACCATGGATCACTACATGGGGGTGAATCCGGCTATCTCGACCCAAAGCTCGCAATTGTCCCCGCCACCAGGCGTTGCGGAGATGCTTGCCCATTCCGGCAAGGCGGGCACATTGGGCAATCTTCGCACCCATCCGGAATACCCCTGTAAGCGCCGCCTCGACCGCCAAGCCCAGTGAGTTATCGTTCATTCCACCGCAATCCTTTTTTCGAACCTACCATGGACGCGGCCAAGAAGAACGGAACGCAGCGGATGGCACCACAATATGGGGGCGAGGACCAGCAAGGGCGTCATGAGGATGAGCAAAAACCTTTCCATAGTCGACTCACTCGCCATGATCTGGTACACAGTGTCACTCGCCGCGATCGCCACCGCGCTCCCCAAAATGCAACCGATCGCCTCCGCGGGTAAAAGCAAGCGCCAAGACAACCGGTGTTCTCGGTGAAAGGCGACAACGACCAGTCCCGAACCGCTGATCAAGGCAATCGCCATGCCCCAGACGATACCTTCCGCACCGTAGTGTGGGCCCAGAGCCAAACCCAACCCCGCGTTGGCTAGCCCCATCCAGACCTGCGTCAGGGTATTCCAAGAAATCCGCCCCGTACCCAGGTTGGAGAAATAAGCGGGGCCGGCAAAGGTATTCAGGCCCCATGCGAGTGTGAGCACACCGACGAAGAAGACGAACTTCGGCTCGTAGCGCCCGATCCAGAGCTCCGACAACGGGGGCGCCCAGGCAACAACCAGGGCGTAAAGCGGCAGGACGACGAAAAATAGCAGGCGCAGGTTGGTGCGATAGACCTCCCCGAGCTTTCCTGGGTCTCGCTCGTGGAGATCCGCCGCCAGCGGCACCAGCACCTGGTTGGCCGAGACGATGAGGGCGCGCGCCTTGCTGACGAACTGGCCCGCCATCTCGTAATAGCCGGCTACAGACAGCCCGCCGTACTTGCCGAGCAGTGCCTTGGTGAGGGGATCAAAGAGCATCATGGCGACGGAACTGACCTGAAACTGCAAGCCATAGCCCAGCATTTCTCGGAAAAAAACCCGCCGCCAGCGCCAAGGCAGCCACGGCAGGCCAGGGAGCAAGCGACGCAACGAGAACCAGCCCAAGACGACCAACACCACCCCCTGACCGATCTGCGCCCAGGCGAGGCCCACGAGGCCATGGCGCGGGGCAAGCCACAACGCCGCAGACAAAAACAGCAGTTGGCCCGCTACTACAAGGAGCACCCGACGGTCATAACGCTGGCAACCTTCCAGTCCCGACTGGAAGACGCTCGCTACCGCCGTCAAACCCAGTGACACGAGGGCATAAGGGAGGAGAGCACGAGCTTCGATCAGCGCCTGGTCAACAAAGAGCCGCTCGAACAGCAGATCAAGCCCGGGATATGCGAAGAGCAAGGCAAGCCCGAGAAGTCCAGCGATGCTTAGGGCCGCTGTCTGCACCACACACCCCGCGGCCCTGTCATCCTGCCGCGCCCGGTACTTGGCCACAAAACGGGTGACGCTGGCCGAGAGGCCAAGGTCCCCGATACGCGAGGCCGAGGCGGTAGCCAACACCACCGACCAGATACCCAGGCGCTTCGCCCCCAACGTTTCCAAGAGGGTGCGGTAGAGCGCGAACATGATCAGTGCGCTGGCCACCACTTGGGCGACAGAAGCGGCGACGTTGCGAGAGGGTGTTGCCATGGTGACCGAGGCCCATTACATAAGTTTTATTTCGTTCTCCTCCGGAACGCACAAGATATCGCCATACTCTCTCCGCCCTGGCTCGATATCCGGATGGATGGGATCAATCACCCGATAACCTAAGCTTCTGAATTTTGCTATAACTTCGATGGCACTACTACTCTGCAACCGCAATAAGCTATCTGAAAACTCGGAGAGTATCACGGGTCTATAATGCGTAATTGTATGGGTGGCGCCGTCGAGCACCGCACTTTCCCCACTCTCAACATCCAGTTTCACAAATCCAGGGTTTAATCGATAGTGTGAAGCCAGCTCGTCCAATGTAAACATCTCGACTTCCTCGTCAAGAAAGATCGAACCTTTAACAGATGGATGTACAATCGGACCCACCGTCGAATACTCCTCGCGTCCCGGGATCACATGTAACACCGACTTGCCACGAAAATTGCTGAGAATTCCAGATACCACGATGACTTTATCTCCAACCTTTTCCTGTCTGTGTTCTTTCGCAGCCGAGAAAGGACATTCTTGGACGGTTCGATTGCCAGAACTCGATTACCTTGATTTATCTTTTTCGCCAATAGCACGGAATAAAATCCAATATTCGCTCCTATATCCACCGCATCACGACCCGGATCGAGTCGCTGCAAAACCGCACGCACCTGGTTCGGTTCGTAGCAAAGATTCAAGACCATTCTTTTAAATAAATCTGAACGTGGATCCACAAAAAAAATCACCACAAAATTCGGGTACTTTGATACAAGGCTCCTCGACCAATAGTGATTGGAGGTTATCTAACACCTCCTTTTGGGCTGTTGCTCGAATCTTTCGGCGGAACCGGAACACCGAGATGACTGGCCTTAGGATGCGCTTGAGTTCGGGATGTAACTGCAAAAAAGTAATGCGCTTCACTGCCATGACCACTTTGGATTGAAGTCTTATTCCCAAGCATCTCCAATCTTACCGGCCGGAACTCCAGCGACGATCGTATAGGGTTCGACATCTCGCGTCACCAAAGCCCCAGCACCAACTACGGCTCCTCGACCAATGGTCACGCCCTTCAGAATCATAGCCGCTGCATTAATCCAGACATCATCCTCGATCACGATGGGTGCATGCGCAATGTCATCATAGCGATACAAACGTCCTTCACGGATTTCCGAGACATGCTGAAATCGCCTTCTTGCAGACAGCGGATGCGCGTTACAGTCATGGATAAATACATCATGGGAAATCAGTACACGATCACCGATTCGAACAGCATCTGCACTCCAAATCCGTGCACCGCCGTTGATCACGCAGTCGTCACCGATTTCGATTAGACCCGCATCATCATAGACAAGGAGTTCTGCGGCAATGCGGCTACGGGTACCGATTCGGATCGCTTCCCGACGGCCTTGCCGATTGGTGACGGAGCCTGTGAGAATCGTTCCCGAACCAGCCACACATCGTTTTTCCAGTTTCCATTGCCGAACGAATCGTTTCGCTCTTTGGATAAAAAGCATCGTCGAGTTTGTGTCAATTCATAGATTAGTTCTGAGCGGATCGACACCTTACAAACAAGGCATCCAGCCACATTACCCGGCCGTCTTCGCCGTATGCTTGATCGAGATTCCCCGCATATTCCAAACCCGAAGCGTCCAGAAGCATAAGGAGATCCTTGAAAGACGCCTGTCCTCGGTACAAGGGGTCGACTGAAACCTCGAGCAAACAAGCCTGGACCTTGCCGAGGAGCCGTGTTGCACCACGGAGGACGCGATCTTCATAACCTTGCACATCGAGTTTCAGCAGAATGTCCTGCGCCATGCCGTCCATGAAGTCTGCCAGAACCGTGTCCAGCGTGGTCACCGAAACCACTACCTCGGATTGCCGGGCCGTCTGCGGGAAGAGCGCCACTTCGTGGTCCGTTGCCGCCAACAAGGAGGAAGAAGGGCTGTGCTCCAGGTGATGGTGCATGACGGCTTCGCCTTCGCGATCCCCCAGCGCCACGTTGAAGCAGCGGACACGGCCCTTCTGGGTGGCAGCCCAGGCTGATAGCGCCGCGTAAGGCTCATTCAAAGGCTCGAAGCAATAAAGAGCCGCTTCAGGGAAGAGGCGGGAAATATAGCGTCCAAACTGGCCTTGATTGGCACCGCAGTCGATCACCGTCCGAATGGGGCGATGCCGCAAACCTACCAGGGTTTCCTGGGGGTTGTTCTTGAGGCGCACGATATCCGCGCCGAGCTTATGGAACAACGACTTCAAGGTAGTTCGCGCAACGCGGCGGAGTGGATCAAACATCGATGACTGTCTCCAAAAAAGTGGGCGTTTCGTACCCGCACGCTTTTTATTGATCCGAAACCACTGTTTTTGCCCCTCACCCCTAGCCCTTGTATAGCAAGCAGGAGAGGGAACGTAAGGTTGGTTCGTTTCGGATCAATAAGCTCTACGGGAAGCCGGCGCACAGTGTCGTTCGCTAACTTCGATATTCAGGATTCGATCCATCCTCCATCGATCGGCGTACCCGTTTGCAGAGCCGTGAGTTCGTTCCGCAGGGCCGCGATTTCCTCGCGCAAGGCATCGTATTCCGCTTCCTTGCGAGCGAAGTAGGCGCGGGTCAGACGAAGCTTGGTTTCGATCCCGCGCGGGGTCAGGAGATAGAGATAGGCGAGCTTGCGGTCGCTGCGACGGAAGTTGTCGACCTTGATCAGCCCCTTTTCCAACAGCGCCTTGAGCAGGTAGTGGGTCTTGCCGACGCTGACGCCGAGCCGCTCGGCGAGCCGGCGTTGGCTGATGCCGGGCTCCTGGGCGAGGATCTGGAGGATGCGAAGCTGCGCTGTCTCGCGCGGGAACATAAGTCCGGGTCTTTGTTCAATCGTTGAACGAAAAATATAGTCGAGGATTTGGGAAGGGCAAGGGGAAAATTCACCGGTGGGTTGTTGGGTTCCGGGTACCATCCCAACCTTTTGGGTTGGTTCTCTCGGGAACCACCCCGGCGGCTAACGCCGCCACCCCTCCTTGGGAAGGAGGGGAGGTTTCTTATTTCTTCGCGCCGCCCTTCCTTGCGGAAGGAGGGGATGTTCGGTGCGCTCTTGGGGCGCGTAGGCAGGATCGTCCGGAAACATTGGACTTGGGGTGAGGGTCAGGGAGAAGGGGGTGGCTGGACCCTTGGGAAGCGCTGCTGAATCTTGCCATTTAGGATGGCGAGGATCTCGATCAGCCTGCGAGCGCTGGCGAGTGCAAGCACCAGGCGTTCGAAGCGCTCCTCCGGCGTTTGCGGATAGTCGTGGGCGAACTCGTTGCGGATACGCCGCAGCTCTGACCACTCCTCTGCGGAAGGCAGCCATCCGAGTTGCTCCAGCCTGTTGAGGCGGTCCAAGGCCGACATGGTGGCCACCTCCTCGCCCAAGGCACGCAGTATGGCGGGGATCAGCCGTGCACCCATGTCGTCTTGTAGTCGGGTGTAGCGGTAGGCGAACTGGTCGAGCAGCCGCCGGTCGTCCTTCGATAGACGCTCCAGGTCTCCCACGACGAGGCGGCGTTGCTCCAAGTCGGTCAGCGCATCGGTGAGTGCCTCTCTGTGGGCCTCACAGGCAGCCCTGGCTTGTTCGAGAACAAGGGTCTCTAGCAGGGGTTTCATAGTCTGATCCCCGTTTCATGGGCGACTTGGACGATAGGTCGGGAGTCTGCCGGATGTTCGACGACGACATCGATCTTGCGTTCGCCGAGAGTCCGTTCGAGACGACCCAGGAGGCGGATCTTTCGGAGGAGCAGTTGGTCCGTGACCGCCGGGTCGGGTCGGATCAGGAGGTCGATGTCGCCACCCCGCTTGCTGTCGTCTACGCGGGAGCCGAACAGCCAGACCTCGGCCCCGGCGCCGAACGACTCGCTGACGGCCTGGCGGATGGCTGCGATCTGGTCTTGAGTGAGTCTCATCGCGACGTCTGCGATCCCCTTCCGTCGGTTCGGCAAAAGCGGAACCCGATGAGAACCATGAACCGCATGGTTACCGAAGCCATCCGGCCGGAGGCTCAGGGTGCGATCACTTCTTCCGGATCGACCGGGATCCCCGGCGCGAATTGGGGTCGGTTCGATCGCGGGCGCGAGCGCCTTGAGTGGGGTGAGCCCATGCCGCCCCAGACCGCGGTCGAGACCGGAACGGGTGACGTGGCCTGCCTGTGCGAGCACGCAGACAGGCAGGTTTGGGCCAACTGCCGTTCGTTGCCGGCAGATTCGCGGATCTGCCGGCGCACGGCCGGTGGGGTGCGGGCGCATGG
>DATMAX010000036.1:0-10983 GCA_035559395.1 Methylococcus sp.
GAGGGAACCGCGACGCCCAGGCAGGGTGCCATCGTCGACCACCGTGCAGAGACTGGAGGCGACGCGCTCGCCGAGACGACCGCTGAAAGCGGAAGCGCCCTTGCGGTTGAAATCCCCTTCCAGACCATGTCCCACGGCTTCGTGCAAGAGGATCCCGGGCCAGCCAGGACCGAGCACCACTGTCATGGTTCCCGCCGGGGCATCTTCCGCCTCGAGATTGACCAAGGCCTGCCTTACCGCTTCTTGCACGTACCCGGAAGCTCGCCCCCCTTCCAGGAAAAACCCGTAATCCGTGCGTCCGCCTCCGCCTGCGCTGCCTTGCTCGCGGCGCCCCCGGTTCTCCACGATGACGCTCACGTTCAACCGTACCATGGGCCGGACGTCACCCTGAACGGAACCATCGAGCCCAAACACGAGAACCGACGAAAAACTACCCGAGAGACTGACGAACACCTGCTCCACCCGTGGATCCGCCCGCCGGGCTTCGGCATCGAGCCGTCGCAGCAAATCGAGCTTGGCCTCGACCGACAAGGAACGCAAAGGATCGACCGGTGGATACAGGCTCCGCGGCGCCCCCAGGGTCGGGACCGGGATACGGGCAGGGTGGCCGCCACGCGCGATGCTGCGGGCATTTTTCGCCGCTTCCAGCAAGCTGGGCAAAACCAGCTCGTCGCTGTAAGCGAAGCCGGTCTTCTCGCCGGATACGGCGCGAACCCCGGCGCCTTGTTCGATGCCGTGCGAACCCTCCTTGATGATCCCGTCTTCCAGCATCCAGGATTCGTAATGGCTGGACTGCAGATATACGTCGCCGTCTTCGACCGCGACTCCTGCCAGGCTGGCCACCACACGCTCGAGGTCCGCGGAAGTCAGACCCGCGGGTTCCATGATCGACCACGCGGCCATCTTTACCCTGTCATTCGCCATGATGCCTCTATCGTCATTACCGATCGCCATTTTTCGCACCCTCGCGCCAATCATCGACAGTACAAGCGTCGATGATCGAGGACCGGGAAGGCGGTGCGCACCTGCCGGATTCGCTCGCGGTCGATTTCCGCGCAAACGACCCCGGCGCCGGTCGGCAGGGAAGCGAGGATCTTTCCCCAGGGGTCGACGACCATGCTGTGACCGAACGTTTCCCGCCCATTCCGGTGAAAACCGCCTTGATTGGACGCGATGGTATAACAAAGGTTCTCCACCGAGCGCGCCCGCACCAGGATTTCCCAGTGTGCCGCACCGGTACGGGCGGTGAACGCCGCCGGCACGGCCAGGATGTCCAAACCGCTTTCCGCCATCTGCCGGAACAGTTCCGGGAAGCGCAGATCGTAGCAGATCGCTATGCCCAAGGCGCCAAAAGGCGTCTCCAACACCAGCGGTTCGTTCCCGGCCTCGATGGTTTCGGACTCGCGATAACTTTCTTCCGTCCCCGGCACGTTCACGTCGAACAAATGGATCTTGTCATAACGGCCGACTTGTCGGCCGCGATCGTCGAACACCAGGCAACTGGCCCGGACCTTGCCGTCGCCGGCACGCAAGGGAATGGTACCGCCGACCAACCAGAGTCTCAGGCGCTCTGCGGTTCGCGCCAAGAATTCCTGGACCGGACCTTCCCCCTCTGCCTCTGCCACGGCCAGCTTGTCCGTTTCCGCCATCCCCATGAGCGCAAAATTCTCCGGCAATACAACCAACCGGGCGCCATTCGTGGCAGCTTTCTCGATCCACCGCTTCGCCTCCAGCAAGTTCGCCCCGACGTTGGGACTGGAAGCCATTTGTATCGCCGCACAAATCGTCTTGTTACTCATTCCCTACCTTTTTCTTCGGAAAACCCGGATATGTTCTTCACGCCGGTCCAGGCCCGGTCGACCCAGTCCAGCGGCATGTTGCCGTGAACCCGGGTGATGACCGGGTTCTCCCAGTTGCCGCGGACCAGATAATGCGTCTGGACCACCCGTTCCACCTGCCCCCCGAGCATCTTGTTGGCCAGAAATGCCGCTGCTCCGACGGCCGGCCCCAAGGGGCCGCCCGCCAATACACCGGCGACCGGCAAAGCGATGCTGGTGTTCGGAATCACCGTCACGACCTGGTCCACTTCGCCGTCCGCGAGCCCAATCCGACCATTGATGAGAATCTTGGCCGCCACCCCGTCGATCAGGAGCCCATGCGTCTCCGCTCGTCCCTGGAGGATACGGAACTTGCCGGAGACGCGATCATAGGCCATTCCCTCGCCAAACAGATCGGAAAAATCCAGGCTCAACCTACGCCAAATCGAACCTACGTTGAACAAGCCGAGGAACCGGCCGATGCCGACGTCGACTTTCAACAGGGCCCCGGCACCGTAGTTCATTTCCACCTCCCCGGAAAGCTTGGGCGCTCGAGCGCACAGCGGAGAATCCGGCCAGGTCAACCGGTAGGTGATTTCCGCCGGAGTTTCCCGCACCACGCCCGCATAACCGAGTTGCGTCGCCAGCATTCCGGAATCCTTGACCCGGATCGTGCCACTGAGCCGGGTCGAGTCCATCTGTCCCTGCCGCATCCATTCCCCCTCGCTGACCGTCAGCACATGGTTGTCCGAGCGCAGGACCGCGGAACGGAGGACGACGCCCGTCCCTTGGCGCTCCACCCGCAGGTCCAATCGCCCGAGGTCGAAGCCATGCCAGAGCACGTGCCGGCTCGCCAGGGTCAGCGCAGGCAACCGGTGCGGCGACAGGAACTCCGGGCACGAGGCCACAGACCCGGGAGCCAGGCTCGTGGCATCTGGCTTTTCCGCCAGCACCGGTACCTTGAGGAAATCGAGATCGCTCCGAATCTTGGACAGGGCACCATCCTCGATCTCGACCTCGAACTCCCCCTTGGCACGATCGGAATCGAGCGAACCCCGGTACCCACCCGGTTTTGCACGCAGCTGCACTTGCAGAGGCCCCTTGGCCCAGCCCCGCCAAAACACCTGTCCGATGTACAAGTCCAGGGACGCCAACTCGAATCCGGCCGGGACCTCGTTTTCCGCCCGGAAATCGAGCCAGGGCGCAAGCTCAAGGCTTGGCAACCGAACTGCCACCCGCAAGCCCGGTCCATCATCGGACGCCAGCGGCAAGTCGGGACCAGCCAGTCGTTGCGCGGACAAGCCCACTGCAACCCGGCCGGAATGCAAGCGGAAACCGGATGTGTCTGCCGTCAGATCTAAGATGCCGGACGTCTCTTCGCCATAAGAAAAAGCGATGCTGTGCCGTGGTTCCCGCGCCAACCGGGTAGTCAAACGAAGACTTCGCCGCAGTTCCGCCGGCTTGGCGAATGGCTCGGGCAACGCCACCCGGGTACCGGATAGGTTGGAATTAACCTTCACATCGACGAAATCCCCGCTTTTCTGGTCGCGGGGGAAAGTCGCCGTCACCGTGAGCGGCAGGGTTCCGCCGAGATATTTCCAGACGGGGCTCGGGAACCGATCCTTCAGCACTGCGATCGGGAACTTTCCGCTGGCCGCAACTTCAATCGCCTCACCAACCTCGCGAAGGTTCGCAGAGACCGGCTGTCCCAGCCAGCTTGCGCGGATGTTGCGGGCGGCGATCCCGCGTTCGGAAATCAGCAAAACACCATCGATGTTCTGCAGCGGTTGTGCCAGCCCGTCGAAGGTCAGGCTGGCTTTCCTCAGTTGAATCTTGCCATCGACGCTCGGGAGCCCGCGTCCCGGCTCCAAAGGGATTCGTAACGCGAGGTCGACCGTGCAATCCCCGGATACTTGCGTGACCGCATCGAGGTGCTCGGCGATCCGTCGCAGCGGGGATGCGTGAAGAAAGGCGAGACCTTGGGCAAGGCTCGCCGATGCCCGCCCCTCGATTCGGATCCCTTCGCCACGGGTCAAATCGGGAATGCTTGCGCGAACCTCATGGATCATACCCTCTCCAATCTGGCCAGCGTTGGCCTCGATCTTCATCCCCGCTCCCGCGAAGCGGATGGTTCCGCCGGCCTGCCGCAGGACCGGCCATTCGGGTTGAAAATGGAGTTCCACATCGGAAAATTCGCCCCACGCTTCGAAGACGCCGTTGCCCTCCCGAAACGGGAAATCGGCAAGATGACCCTGGAGTCTCACGCTGCCCCGTTCCAGTCGGCCACCGTGCAAGGCCTGCTTCAGCCATCCCCCAAGGGCCGGATACAGCCGCATCGGAAAATAGCGGTGCACGCTTGCCGCGGCGACCGGTCCCAGCTCGGCACCGAAGTCGACTCGTGGGCCGCGCCGATCTGAACCGGTCCGATGTACCTGGATCGCTCCGGCCACGGCGAAGTCCTGGGTTTGCACCCTAAGCGTCCGAGATTGCACGGACCAGTGATCGCCCTCCTGCAACCACTCGAGATCGAGTTCCCCATGGAGAATGCGAATCGATTCGGAGAGTACTTCCGGCAGATTCAGCATCCCTTCCTCCATGACGATGCGCAGGGTTCCCGCCCGATCACTGCCGCAAAGACGGCCGCTGCCCCCGGAAAAACCCGGCAGCCCCGCATGGGAAGGCAAGGCGAGACCATTGAAATCCGCACAGAGAGCAAGATGCGGCGAAGGATCCGTCCCCTCATAGAGAAAGCGCAACCCGCTCACCACACCCTGCGGTGCGGTGCCGCCCAAAGGAATTCGCAGCACTGTCTCGAAATCCGCCAACGCCAACGCGTCCGCTTGGCCCGACAGGAACCGCAGCGTGCCATCGGCATCCCGATCCACCCGCAGCCCGAACCGGGTCATCGGCCAGGCGCGACCGGAAGACGAGATCCGCATCCGACTCGCATTGAGACTCCAGGCACGACCCTGCCTCATCCAATTCAGGTCGCCGGCGACCCGATCCATGTCGACCCCATGCATAGCTCCCTCGGCCGAGGTCCATTCGAGTCGCAACCGGCGAAGATCCGTGCGGATCGCGAGCCGCTCGACCGCGCCACGGCGCAGATCCCCCCAAACCTGGAAATCGGCTTGTCCGCCGGGGATGGCGAAGACCGGTGACAGGCGCACGCCCCATGCGCCCAAGGCCAATTGCCGGGCTTCGGCATAGGCGCGCCCGGACAAAGTTTCGGGTCGGAACAGGTCACCCTCGGCCTCCGCGGCCGCGCGGAATTCCGCCGCCAGGGTGGATGGCGGAACCAGCCGCACGCCCAAGCGATGCCGTGTACCTTCGTTGGTGAGGAGCAACTCCACCGTTCCCAGGGCGATCGTTTTCGACCCGCGCCGGAGATCCAGCCAGTCGACCGTGCAGTCGACGATCTGTACGTACCCGGCGGTGTTCAACCACGCCGGGGGATGCTCCACCCGATGGAGACCCACCAATTCCACCCTTCCATCCGGGTCACGCCGCAACGACAGATGGGCGCCCCGAAATTGTAGCCATGCCAGCCGAAACTCACCGTGACGGAACGACTCGAGCGGGGCAATGGCGACGCGAACTTCGCGGAAGCGAATCGCCTGCCCTCCCGTCTCGTCGAGAATCGCGAAGTCCTCGAGTACCAATTCCGGCCTTGCTCCCCACATCCGCGCCGAGACACGGCCAATCCGCACGTTTTCCTGCGCCAGATCGCCGATTTGATTTTCCAGCCTCGACTTGAAAACGGCGACCTGCGGCAAGATCCACAGGCGCAGCACGATCGAGACGACCGCAAGCCCAAAAAGTGCGGCGAGGAAAGTATGGCGGGTCGCGCGGAAAGAGACGCGCAGAATCCTTTTCAAACGGTCGGCAACAGCGGCAGCAACTGTCTTATGAAGGTCATCGCGACAGGGTTCCCCCGACTCATCCGAATCTCGTCGTCAGAGGATCACCACGTCGTACTGTTCTTGATTGTACTGCGCTTCGGCGCGGAACTTGATCTGAACCCCGAGGAAGGATTCCAATTCGGACAAGGTATCCGCCTCCTCGTCGAGAAGACGCTCCACCACTTCATTCGACGCCAGGACCAGGAGTTCCTGCACATTGTACTGCCGCACTTCGCGGATGATTTCCCGGAAAATCTCCAGACAGGTCGTCTCGGCGGTCTTCAACACGCCGCGGCCGGCACATGCCGGACAGGGCTCGCATAACACGTGTTCCAGACTTTCACGCGTCCTTTTCCGCGTCATCTCCACCAGTCCCAAGGGAGAGACCTCGCAGATGGTATTTTTCGCGTGATCGCGCTCCAAGTGCTTTTCCAGCGCCTGCAACACTTGGGTCCTGTGTTCCTGGTCCTTCATGTCGATGAAATCGATGATGATGATGCCACCGAGATTGCGCAGGCGCAGCTGCCGGGCGATGGCCTGGGCCGCTTCCAGGTTGGTCTTGAAAATGGTTTCTTCGAGGTTGCGCCCGCCGACGAAGGCGCCGGTATTGACATCGACCGTGGTCATCGCCTCGGTTTGATCGAAGATGAGATATCCCCCCGATTTGAGCATGACCTTGCGCTCCAGGGCTTTCTGGATTTCATCCTCGACGCCGTAAAGGTCGAACAGAGGTCGTTCGCCGGCGTAGTGCTCGATCAACGGCGTCATCTCGGGCACGAATTCCCGCGCGAACTTGACCAGCCGGAGGTACGATTCCCTGGAATCGACGCGGATCTTTTCCACCCGGGCGCGCTGCAGATCCCGCAGCACCCGCATGCTCAAAGGCAGATCTTCGTGCAAGAGCATCTTGACCCGAGCGGTCTTGATGCGCTGGGCGATGGAATTCCACAACTTGAGCAGGAATAACATGTCCGTACGCAGGGCAGCTTCATCAACGCCCTCGGCGGCAGTGCGGGCGATGAAGCCTCCGGTGCCGTGTTCCCGTTGGAAGGTCTCGACGCAACTACGCAAACGCACCCTTTCGGCTTCGCACTCGATCCGCTGGGAGACTCCGCACACGCGGGCATAGGGCATGTAAACCTGATACACGGAGGGAATGGAGATCTCGGTGGTCAGGCGTGCGCCCTTGGTTCCCAACGGATCCTTGACCACCTGGACGGCGATTTCCTGACCCTCCCGAAAGATGGCTTCGATCTGGTCCGTTCCAGCCTTTTCCCGATCGGCGGCGCTGAGATCGGACACGTGAAGGAAAGCGGCCCGCTCCAGACCGATGTCCACGAACACCGCCTGCATGCCCGGCAGCACGCGGCATACCCTGCCCTTGTAAATGTTGCCGACGAGACCCCGGCGGCGCGTCCGTTCGATCAGGACTTCCTGCAACACCCCATTCTCGACGATCGCCACGCGCGTTTCCGGCGGTGTCACATTGATCAGGATTTCATCGCTCACGGACCGAACCCGCCTCCCCGCAAAAGCACCGACGCTTCGATCCCCAACTCGCCCAAGAGCAAGCCGGTCTCATACAAGGGCAGACCCATGACGCCGGAAAAACTGCCGGAAAGATGCCGGACGAACAACGCCCCTTTGCCTTGGATCGCATAGCCGCCGGCCTTGTCGCAAGGCTCGCCACTGTGCCAGTAAGCCTCGATTTCCAGCGGTGAAATCTCGCGGAACGTTACCCGGCTCACGCTCAGCATTTCCCGATGCCACGCCCCGTGCCGGAGCGAAACCGCGCTGAGCACCTCGTGGGTGCGCCCGGAGAGGCGTCGCAGCATCCTCCGGGCATGGTCGAGAGACTCCGGTTTGCCGAAGATTTCTCCGTCGAGCACGACTTCCGTGTCGGCCGCCAGGATCGCCGATCCGGGCGGAGCCAACGCCTGCCCGTGCGCGGATTTTTGCGCCGCGGCGCGCCGCACATAAGCCACCGGGGACTCCCCCGGACGGGGCATCTCCTCGGTGGCAACGGCGATCACATCGAAATCGATGCCGAGTTGGACGAGCAGCTCCTGCCTGCGCGGCGAGGTCGACGCGAGGATCAGCTTGCGATCCTTACCCGGCATGGATCAACGATGGTAGGGATGACGGTGGAGCAGACTCCAGGCCCGATAGATCTGTTCGGCAAGGAGGATGCGCACCAGGGCATGGGGAAAGGTCAATCGGGATAGACTCCAGGTTTCGTCGGCACGCTCCAGGCACGCGCGGGAGAGCCCATCGGGGCCGCCGATCAGAAAAGCCAGTTTTGCGCCCCGCCGGCTCCAGCGCTCCAGTGCCTGCGCCAGGTCGGCGGTACTCCACGGCTTGCCGGACACGTGCAGCGCCACGACGTGTGTCCCCTCCGCCACTGCGGCGAGGATGCGTTGCCCTTCCTCCGCGACCGCACGCTCGATGTCGTAGTTCCGTCCTCTCCGTGCCGGCGCGATTTCCCGCAGCACCAATGCACATTCCCTGGGCAAGCGCCTGGCATATTCGGCATAACCTTCCCGGACCCAGGAAGGCATGCGCTCACCGACCGCAATGACCTGGAGCTGCATGGGGCGCTGGGCATGCGAACGAAATGATCCCCATTATACGGGAAACCCGGCGCGCCGGGTTCCGCCAGACCCGTTCAGGCGACCGTGAGCATATTGTTGAGCGCCAGCTTGGCATAGCGGGCCACCGCCTCCGGCACGCGAATGCGGTTGACTACCTGCCCCGCGACGAGGTTTTCGAGCACCCACAAGAGATGTTGCGGATCGGTGCGGAACATGGTGGAGCACATACACACGGTGGGAGACAGGAAGTGGACCTCCTTGCCCTGGTCTTTGACCTCTTGGGCGAGACGATTGACCAGGTTCAACTCGGTTCCGACCAGCCACCGCGTACCGGGTTCGGCGCTGCGCACGGTGTCCAGGATATACTCCGTGGAGCCGACGTAGTGGGCCTTCTGACAAACCTCGAAGCTGCATTCCGGGTGGACGATCACCCGCGTATCCGGATACTCGGCCAGAAACCGGTCGACGTGCTCGGGCCGGAACATCTGATGCACCGAACAGAAGCCCTTCCACAGGATGATCCGGGCAGCCCGGATCTGCTCCGGGGTGAGCCCCCCCAACGGCAGACGGAAATCCCAGGTCACTATCTCTTGCAAAGGAATCCCCATACGATGGCCGGTATTGCGGCCGAGATGCTGATCGGGGAAGAACAGAACCTTTTCCCGCTGGGCAAAACTCCACTCCAGAATCTTCCGGGCGTTGCTCGAGGTACAGACGATCCCGCCATGGCGGCCACAGAATGCTTTCAGATCGGCGGCCGAATTGATGTAGGTGACCGGGGTCACGGTCTCCTCGGGGTCGATCACCTCGCCCAGTTCGCGCCAGCAGCGCTCGACGTTGACGAGATTGGCCATGTCGGCCATGGAACAACCGGCCGCCAGATCGGGCAGGATCGAGATCTGTTCCGGTCGCGACAGGATGTCGGCCACTTCGGCCATGAAGTGCACTCCACAAAATACGATGTATTCGGCCTGGGAACGTGAGGCCAAGCGGGAGAGCTTCAGGGAGTCACCGGTGAAATCGGCATGGCGGAATACCTCGTCGCGCTGATAATGATGCCCGAGAATCACACACCGCTCGCCCAGCGTGCGCTTCGCGGCGCGGATGCGCTCCTCGCAGTCGGTATCATCCAACAGGGCATAGTCACGAATCGCCAAAGCAGAAGCACTCATGGATGTCGGTTACCTGCAAAAAGGATCGTGGAAAATAACCAAGTACAATAGTATGGCATATCAAACGCCACGGCCGTGCACCTCGCTGGTGGCTCCCAGGACATGGTCTCCGTCGGCTCGGGCGCTCGATCTCGCTACTTCGGCTTCACGAGCTCGAACACGACCAATTCCGCCTCTTCCTCGCCGAGGTTTTCCGTGCGCGTCCATTGGCCAGATTGCCAGAATACTTCGCCCGTTCCATAGACTCGGGATTGCCCGCCTTCTTCCACCTGAACCCGGCCTTTCAGCACGTAACGGGGACCCGGGGTCTCATGGGTGTGCAAAGGGCTGCTGTAGCCCTTGGGAAGCACCATCCGGGCAACGCGCACATCCAGCTCCGCCGAACCCGGCTCGAACCTCCGCTCCAACAGGAGCTGGCGCGCCGGTGTCGGCTCTTGCTCCCCCAAGGCTGCCGCACTCAGGGTAGCCAACAAACAAAACGTCATCCAGGGACGCATCGACATGATCCGAATCTCCAACGCTCCCGTTACACCAGAACGGTTCCCGGAAAATCTTTGCGGAAAGAAACGACGAAAAGGGCTTTTCCCCGGAAGAGCGACGGCTTCAACGCGCGAGGTCGTCGATCGCTCCGGGATGTTCCAACAAAGTTCGCGCACTCCACAGGCCAACGCGCCGTCCCGCGCGATAATACTGTTCGAATTCCGGCTTCCACCTATGGATTGGATCCGCGCCACGCACGACGATCACTACCTTGCCCTCCGGGTGCCCGGCGACCCAACCTTGAAGATCTTCTCGATTTTCCAGGACCGTGAAATTCCTCTTAAGCCGCCCCAGAAAATGATACTCGCCGTTGTACGGGCGCCAATAGGCGATCGGCATCGCCCTCGACTCGGCCGCCGCGAGCTTCTCCGCCATCGGACGCAGGTCGTAGTAGTGCAACTTGCCGCCCCCTTGGAGTGCCCAGTGCGCCGCCACGAATACCGCCGTCATCGCTAGGGCCACGGCGCTGACGGCCCGTTCCGGATTCGCCGGGCGATACCCGAGCAACAGAAAACCGATGCCGATGAACGAAGCCCGCGCCCATAAGGGCGCTTCTTCGGCCATCCGCATGGTCTCGCCACCGAAATCGGCGAGTCCCAAAGTCGTCCGCAACCAGGGGGCGGCAACGAGGACCAACCCCAGTACGAGCAAAACTCCGGCGATAAGACTCTGACCTCCAACATTCAGTTCAAACCGCTCGGCTTGGAGACTGCGCGCCGCGACCAAGCTCAGCGCAGGGAACATCGGCAACAGGTAATGGACCTGCTTTCCGCTGATGGCGGAAAACAACAGCAGGGTGGCGACGACCGGCACGAGGCAGAAACGGATCCCCGCATCCAGTCGGACGCGGGCCATGGAACGCCAGAGTGGCGGCCACAGGGTCCATGGCAGCAACAAAATAGGCAGCCATTTGAAGTACCACCAAACCGGGCGTTGATGGGCGAAAGAACGCGCAATGCGG